>NZ_JBGGKU010000005.1:0-357777 GCF_041287085.1 Mycobacterium sp. pW045
GGCGGCTGCTGATGGCCAGCAGGGTGCTGATGCGGTCGGCACCGGTAACGGCGGTAACGGCGGCAAGGGCGGCAACGGCCAAGCCCAGACCGGTCAGGCCGGCGGTACCGGTGGCCAAGGCGGCAACGCCGGACCGGACGGTGACGGCGGGAAGGGCGGTAACGGCGGCGCCGGTGGTCAAGGTACGACCGGTGCCACCTCGCCTGACTACGGCGGACCGGGCTACACCGGCGGTGTCGGCGGTGTCGGCGGCGCCGGCGGCGATGGCGGTGCGGGTGGCTGGAACTCGGGCGACGGTGGTGCCGGCGGCCATGGCGGTGTCGGCGGGACCGGCGGGCGTGGCGGCCCCGGCCAGAGCGGTGAGACCGGCGATCCCGGCGGTGGCCAGGGCCACATCGGGGGTCCGGGCGGCAGCGGCGGTGTCGCCGGTGACGGCGGTGCGGGCGGTAACGGCGGCACCGCGGCTAACGGCACGACCGGGGTCGGCGGCAACGGTGGCAACGGCGGTACCGGCGGCACCGGCGGCGGCGGCGGAACCGGTGGAACCGGTGGCCAAGGCACCGAGGAGCATCCGAGCGGTGGTCCAGGCGGCCCCGGCGGGCCCGGAGGCGGCGCCGGCCTTGTCGGAGGTAAGGGTGGTGCCGGAGGTACCGGCAGCGTCAATGGCCAGGATGGTGCCGACGGGGGCGCGGGCAACGCCGGCAGCGCCGGTCACCAGGGCGCCTACGGCGCGAACTACTGATCGAGGTCCGAGCCCTCGGCAGCGAAGCAGCACCGGGAGGCCCCGTACGCATGGCGTGCGGGGCCTCCCGGCCGTTCGTCGGAGGATCGCCGGAACGCCGGCGGCCTAACCGCCTGCCGAAAAACCGCCTGCCGAAAAGCGACTTCCGATTACCTGGCCGGGATCGGGCCCAGCCTGCGCTACCACTGCGAGCGCTAAGGATCGCAGATGACGATCGGAATCTCCCGGTCGGTCCAGGCGCGGTAGTTGACGAAGTCCGGGTACATCGCATCGAGCTTGGGCCAGTAGGCGGCCCGCTCCGACTCGTCGGCGTCACGGGCACGCAGCCGCAGCACCTCGTTGCGGATCCGGAACGAGACCTGCGGGTTGGCTTTGAGGTTCAGGTACCACATCGGGTTGGTGGCGCGCCCGCCCTGGGATGCCACCAGGATCACCCGGTCGCCTTCGCGCAGGAACAGCAGCGGGGACTCACGCGGCTCACCGGTCTTGCGTCCGGTGGTGGTGAGGATGCCGACCTCGGGAACCTCGCCGAAGTGCTTGGTGCCCAAGCGCCACTTGCCGCCGACCCGGCCGCCGGTGGCCTTGTAGGCCCAGGTGTTGGCCCGCGACATCCATTTGATGATGGTGCCGGTGACCGGCGAGTCCAGCGATTTCGGCTTCTCCGGTGTGCTCACGTGCGCAACCCTACTGAATGAACGGCTTGATCCCGGCCCGGATGTGGTGGATCGTCGCGATGCCGTCGGGACTGTCGGACGGAATGACGAATACCTCGTCGACGTGCGCGCACACCCGCCGCCCGAACAGCGACGGCTTGGTGATGATGTCGTAGACCGCCCGCACCTCATCACCGTCGACGCTGTATTCCGGCAGCGTGGCGGCTGAGATCAGCCGAAACTGCGGGCCACGATTCAGGCTGCGACGCAAGTGATTTCCGGAGAAGCCGGTCTTGATTCCGACTTCGACTCGGGTGCAGTCCGGACTGAACCGGACCGCGGACGCGTCGTGGCTGACCAGCGCGTCGATGTAGGCCTGCGCCGCTGCGATGCGGTCGGCCTCCGTGACGGGCTTTGAAAGGGGCTGAGACACCGGCGCCACTAAATCCGCTCGATGATGGTGCCGGTGGACAGCGCCCCGCCCGCGCACATGGTGATCAGCGCGGTCGACTTGTCGGTGCGCTCCAGCTCGTGCAGCGCGGTGGTGATCAGCCGGCTGCCGGTGGAGCCCACCGGGTGCCCCAGCGCGATCGCCCCGCCGTTGACGTTGACCCGGTCCATGTCCGGGTTGTGCACCGCCGCCCAGGACAACACCACCGATGCGAACGCCTCGTTGATCTCGACCAGGTCGATGTCACCCATCTTCATCCCGGCCTTCTCGAGCACTTTCGCGGTGGACTGCACCGGGCCGTCCAGGTGGTAGTAGGTCTCGGCGCCGACGTTGGCCTGGCTGATGATCCGGGCCCGCGGCTTCAGGCCCAGCGCTTTGGCCTTGTCCTCATCCATCCACAGCACCGCGGCCGCCCCGTCGGAGATCTGCGAGGAGCTGCCGGCAGTGTGGATGCCACCCTCGATCACCGGGTTCAGCTTGGTCAGGCCCTCGATCGTGGTGTCGCGCAGACCCTGGTCGCGGCTGACGGTGTTCCACTCGGCGGTGGGTTGCTTGTTCTCGTCGATCACCGGCGCCTCGATCGGGGAGATCTCCCGGTCGAACCGGCCTTCATCCCAGGCCTGCTTGGCCCGCTGCTGGGAGCGCAGCCCGAATGCGTCGACGTCGGCGCGGGTGATCCCGCGCCGCTTGGCGATCCGCTCGGCGGCTTCGAACTGGTTGGGCAGGTCGATGGTCCACGACGACGCCCGGGCGCCGCCGCCGTTCTCGCCCAGCCCGACCCGGCTCATCGCCTCGATACCGCACGCGATACCGATGTCGATGGCACCGACCGAGATCAGGCCGGCGATCAGATGGTTGGCCTGCTGCGCACTGCCGCACTGGCAGTCGATGGTGGTGGCGCCCACGTGCTCGGGCAGCCCGGCGATCAGCCAAGACTGCCGGGCCACGTTGTTGGCCTGCTCGCCGTACTGGGTGACACAGCCGCTGATGACCTGCTCGACGCTGCCCGGCTCGATACCGGCCTTGGTGACCAGCGCCTTCTGCACCGCCCCGAGCAGTTCAGTGGCGTGCAGACCCGAGAGCCAGCCGTTACGTTTACCGATGGGGCTTCGTGTGGCTTCGACGATGACAGGATTACCCATGCGGCCAGGCTAGAACACGTTTCATTAGTCTGACAAGCGGCGATGCGAACAGGCCTTTGGTCTATGGTGAGCCCATGTTTTACTGCTACTAGAACGCGTTGCATTTAGGAGTCCGCCGATGTCGAGTGTCAAAGTGCCGCCGCCTTGCATCGGCACCCAGCTGGCCCGGATGTCGGGGAACCTGATGTCCAACGCGATCGCCGACCGCAACCCGGACCTCAAGCCGCTGGACACGCCGGACCGGTTGAAGTCGGGTTGGCTCAACGGCAGCAAAACCTGGCGGGTCGACTACACCGGCAAGTCCGCCTGAACCACCGAACGAGACACGGAGGCTAGTTCCAGCATGTCCACACTTCCCGCAGGATTCGACTTCCTCAACCCCGACCTCATCGCCGAGGGCATCCCCGAGAAGGAGTTCGCGCAACTGCGCAAAACCGCGCCGGTCTGTTGGATCGAGCAGGCCCCCGGCAAGGGCGGCGGCTTCAACGACGGCGGCTACTGGGCGGTCACCAAGCTCGCCGACGTCAAAGAGGTGTCGCTGCGCAGCGACGTCTTCTCCAGCTACGAGAACTGTGTGATCCCGCGGTTCTCCGACGACATGCAGCGGGAGAACATCGAGGTTCAGCGGTTCGTGATGCTCAACATGGACGCACCGCACCACACGCGGCTGCGCCGGATCATTTCCCGGGGTTTCACACCGCGGGCTATCGGACGGTTGCGCGACGAACTCCATGAACGGGCGCAGGCGATCGTCAAGGCCGCCGCCGAGGCCGGCTCCGGAGACTTCGTCGAGCAGGTGTCGTGCGAACTGCCGCTGCAGGCGATCGCCGGACTGCTCGGTGTGCCGCAGGAAGATCGCGACAAGCTGTTCCAGTGGTCCAACGAGATGACCGGCAGCGAAGACCCCGAGTACGCCGACATCGACCCGCAGGCCTCGTCGTTCGAGTTGATCACCTACGCCATGCAGCTGGCGGCGGCCAAGGCGGAGAACCCCGGTGAAGACATCGTCACCACGCTGATCAACGCCGACATCGACGGCGAGAAGCTCTCCGACGACGAGTTCGGCTTCTTCGTGGTGATGCTGGCGGTGGCCGGCAACGAGACCACCCGCAACTCGATCACCCACGGCATGATCGCGTTCTCCGAGCACCCCGAGCAGTGGGAGTTGTTCAAGAAGGAACGCCCGGCGACCACTGCCGACGAGATCGTGCGGTGGGCCTCCCCGGTGATCTGCTTCCAGCGCACCGCGCTGGAGGACTACGAGCTGTCCGGCGCGCAGATCAAGAAGGGGCAGCGGGTGGTGATGTTCTACCGCTCGGCCAACTTCGACGAGGACGCCTTCGATGAGCCGCATAAATTCAACATCCTGCGCGACCCGAACCCACACGTCGGATTCGGCGGCACCGGGGCGCACTACTGCATCGGCACCCACCTGGCCCGGTTGACGATCGACCTGATCTTCAACGCGGTGGCCGACCACGTGCCGGACCTTGCGCCGCTGGCCAAACCCGAGCGGCTGCGCTCGGGGTGGCTCAACGGCATCAAGCACTGGCAGATGGACTACACCGGCAAATGCCCGGTGGCCCACTAGATTTAAGGAGATTCGGTGGACTTCAGTCCAGAGCCGGAACAGCAGGCGGTCGCCGATGTCGTCGCGTCGGTGCTCGAGCGGGACAACAGCTGGGAGGCGCTGGTCGCCGGCGGGGTGAGTGCGCTCGCGGTGCCGGAGCGGCTCGGCGGTGACGGCGTCGGCCTGTCGGAAGTGGCTACGGCGCTGACCGAGATCGGTCGGCACGGGACCGTCAGCCCGGCGCTGTGCACCCTCGGGTTCGCGCTGGTGCCGCTGCTGGAGTTGGCCGGCGACGCCCAACAGGACCGTTACCTGGCCGGTGTGGCCAAGGGCGCGGTGCTGTCCGCCGCGCTCGACGAGCCGGCCGCCGCGCTGCCCGAGCAGCCCGCGGTGACGCTGGCCGGTAACCGGTTGTCCGGCACCAAGATCGGCGTGCCCTACGCCGATCAGGCCGAGTGGATGCTGGTCACCGCGGATTCGGGCGTCGCGGTGATCTCGCCGAGGGCGGCCGGGGTGCGGCTGACGAAGACCCCGACCGCCAACCACAGCGACGAGTACGCGGTCGTATTCGACGATGCCGAGGTCGACGCCGTTTTGGACGGCGCCTCGGTACATCGGGTGAACCAATTGGTGCTGGCGATGGTCGGCGCCTACGCCTCCGGGCTGGTAGCCGGCGCGCTGCGGCTGACCGCCGACTACGTCGGCAGCCGCGAACAGTTCGGCCGGCCGCTGTCCACCTTCCAGACGGTGGCAGCTCAGCTCTCGGAGGTCTACATCGTCTCGCGCACCATCACGCTGGCGGCGACATCGGTGGTCTGGCGGCTGGCCAACGGTCTCGACGCCGACGACGACCTCGGGGTGCTCGGGTACTGGATCACCTCGCAGGCCCCGCCGGTGATGCAACTCTGCCACCACCTGCACGGCGGGATGGGCATGGACGTCGACTACCCGATGGACCGCTACTACTCCACGATCAAAGACCTGAACCGCCTGCTGGGTGGCCGGTCGCAACGTCTCGAAACCCTTGGAGCGCAATGTTTGTCGATCTGACCCCGGAGCAGCGCAAACTCCAGGCCGAACTGCGCGAGTACTTCGCCAACCTGATCACGCCCGATGAGGAAAAGGCGATGGCCTCCGACCGGCACAACCAGGCCTATCGCGATGTGATCCGCCGGATGGGCCGTGACGGCAAGCTCGGCGTCGGCTGGCCCAAAGAGTTCGGCGGCCTGGGCTTCGGGCCGATCGAGCAGCAGATCTTCGTCAACGAGGCGCAGCGAGCCGACATCCCACTGCCGGCCGTGACGCTGCAGACCGTTGGCCCCACCCTGCAGGTGTACGGCAACGAAGCGCAGAAGAAGAAGTTCCTGCCGGCCATCCTGGCCGGGGAGGTGCATTTTGCGATCGGCTACACCGAACCGGAGGCCGGCACCGACTTGGCGTCGTTGCGCACCACCGCGGTTCGTGATGGCGACCATTACATCGTCAACGGCCAGAAGGTGTTCACCACCGGCGCTCACGACGCCGACTACATCTGGCTGGCGGTGCGCACCGATCCGGCGGCGGTGAAACACAAGGGGATTTCGATCCTGATCGTGGACACCAAGGACCCCGGTTACTCGTGGACTCCGATGATCCTGTCCGACGGGGCGCATCACACCAACGCGACCTACTACAACGACGTTCGGGTGCCCGTCGAGATGCTGGTGGGCGAGGAGAACGGCGGCTGGCGGCTGATCACCACCCAGCTCAACAACGAGCGGGTGATGCTGGGTCCGGCCGGCCGGTTCGGCGCCATCTACGACAAGGTGCTCGCCTGGGCCACCAAGCCCGGCAGCGACGGGGTGACCCCGATCAGCCATGATGCGGTCAAACGCGGTCTCGGCGAGATCCACGCCATGTTTCGCATCAACGAGCTGCTCAACTGGCAGGTCGCCGCGGCCGGCGAGATCATCGACGTCGCCGACGCGGCGGCCACTAAAGTCTTCGGCACCGAGCGGATCCAGTACGCCGGGCGGTTGGCCGAGGAGTTGGTCGGCTGCTACGGCAACCCGGCCGATGCGGCCACCGCCGAGCTGCTGCGCTGGCTGGACGTCCAGACGAAACGCAACCTGGTCATCACGTTCGGTGGCGGGGTCAACGAGGTGATGCGGGAGATGATCGCGGCCTCGGGCCTGAAGGTTCCGCGGGTGCCACGATGAGTCGAGGAGACAGATGAGCGACCTTTCCGCCGGGATCGAGCAGATACTGGCTTCCGGCCGCAGCGAGCCGCGGACCGGCCGGGATCCGGTGAACCAGCCGATGATTCGGCACTGGGTTGACGCCATCGGCGATGAGAATCCGATCTACGTCGATGAGGAGGCCGCGCGCGCGGCCGGGCATCCGGGGATCGTCGCACCGCCGGCGATGATCCAGGTCTGGACGATGATGGGCCTGGGCGGCGAGCGCCCCGCCGACGACCCGCTCGGCAAGGTCATGGAACTGTTCGACGGCGCCGGCTATGTCGGGGTGGTGGCCACCAACTGTGAGCAGACCTACCACCGCTACCTGCGGCCCGGCGAAGAGGTCAGCGTCACCGCCGAGGTGACCGATATCGTCGGCCCCAAACAGACGGGTTTGGGCGAGGGCTACTTCATCACCCAGAAGATCCGCTGGTGGGCAGGCCAAGACGGTGACGGGGAACTGGTGGCCGACATGAACTGGCGCATCCTGAAGTTCCTGCCGAAGGATCGTGTCGAAACCGTCGAGACGCCTGAGGATCTCGACCCCGCCAAGATGATGCGGCCGTCGTGGTCGAGGGATTCGGCGTACTTCTGGGAGGGGGTCGCCGCCCACGAGTTGCGGGTCCAGCAACGCCCCGACGGCAGCCTGCAGCACCCCCCGGTGCCGGCGGTCTGGAAGGACAAGACCGAGACCACCGACTACATCGTGGCCTCCGGCAACGGAACGGTGTTCAGCTTCGTGGTGCACCATGCACCCAAAGTCCCCGGTCGCAGCGTGCCGTTCGTCATCGCGTTGGTCGAACTCGAGGAGGGCGTGCGGATGCTCGGTGAGCTGCGCGGCGTCGACGCCGCGGCCGTGCGGATCGGAATGCCCGTCCGGGCAATCTATCTCGACTTCCCGGCTAGCGATGCCGGACCGGCGTGGAGCCTGTACGCCTGGGAGCCAGTGGAAGGAGGCGGGGCATGAGCGCTCCGACCGTCGAAGTCGGCACCAAGCTGCCGGAGCTCAAGATCTATGGCGACCCGACGTTCATCGTCTCCACCGCCATCGCGACCCGCGATTACCAGGACGTGCACCACGACCGGGACAAGGCGCAGGCCAAGGGCTCCAAGGACATCTTCGTCAATATTCTCACCGACACCGGCCTGGTGCAGCGCTACCTCACCGATTGGGCCGGATCCAAGGCGGTGATCCGCTCCATCGGGCTGCGACTGGGCGTGCCGTGGTACGCCTACGACACCGTCACCTTCTCCGGCGAGGTGACCGCCCTGGAAAACACCGCAGACGGACCTCTGGTCACCGTGAAAGTTGTGGGCAACAACAGTCTTGGCGATCACGTCATCGCCACCGCCACACTCACCCTCGGGGAGCGCTAATGCCCGGCATGCTTTCAGCACAGGCGGCTATCGCCGGAATCGGCGCGACCGACTTCTCCAAGGAATCCGGGCGCAGCGAGCTGCGACTGGCCGCCGAGGCGGTGCTCGACGCCCTCGATGATGCGGGCCTGAAGCCCGCCGACGTCGACGGCCTGGTCACCTTCACCATGGACTCCAACCTGGAGACCGCCGTCGCGCGCGCCACCGGTATCGGCGAGCTGACCTTCTTCTCCCAGATCGGCTACGGCGGCGGTGCGGCCGCCGCGACCGTGCAGCAGGCGGCGCTGGCGGTGGCCACCGGGATTGCCGAGGTCGTGGTGGCCTACCGGGCATTCAACGAGCGCTCGGAGTTCCGGTTCGGCCAGGTGATGACCGGGCTGACCATCAACGCCGATTCGCGCGGCGTGGAGTACAGCTGGTCCTACCCGCACGGGCTGAGCACACCGGCGGCATCGGTGGCCATGATCGCCCAGCGCTACATGCACGAATACGGCGCCACCAGTGCGGATTTCGGTGTGGTGTCGGTGGCTGATCGCAAGCATGCGGCGACCAACCCCAAAGCGCACTTCTACGGCAAGCCGATCACCATCGAGGATCACCAGAATTCGCGGTGGATCGCCGAGCCGCTGCGGCTGCTGGACTGCTGTCAGGAGACCGACGGCGGGGTGGCGATCGTGGTCACCACCCCGGAACGTGCCAAGGACCTCAAGCACCGCCCGGCGGTCATCGAGGCGGCGGCACAGGGCGCCGGGGCCGACCAGTTCACCATGTACTCCTACTACCGCGACGAACTGGGGCTTCCCGAGATGGGACTGGTGGGCAAGCAATTGTGGGCGCAGTCCGGCCTGACGCCGACCGACATCCAGACCGCGGTGCTCTATGACCACTTCACCCCCTACACCTTGATCCAGTTGGAGGAGTTGGGATTCTGCGGTAAAGGCGAGGCCAAAGACTTCATCGCCGGTGGCGCCATCGAGCTGGGTGGCCGACTGCCGATCAACACCCATGGTGGGCAACTCGGCGAGGCCTATGTGCACGGCATGAACGGCATCGCCGAAGGAGTACGCCAGCTGCGCGGCACCTCGGTCAACCAGGTGCCGAACGTGGAGCATGTACTGGTCACCGCCGGCACCGGTGTGCCTACCTCGGGGCTGATCCTGGGTTAGTCCCTCCGGCACTGCGCACCGCGAACAGACGCTCGCGCAAGGAAATCAGGCGCCGGTGCCGTCGTTCCAGCTCTCGGGGAGCAGCGGAACCCTCGGTCCATGGCTGAAACCGTTGACCGTCAATGCGGTCATCCCCGCCGCGGCCCGTTCCCGCTTGGCTTGCGCGCCCGGGAATCCCCCGCTGCCGGCGCCGCGGTCTGACGGCTGAGCCGCTGTCTCGACTGGTTCGACGGCGACCTTCACATCGGCGAACTCATTGGCCTCGTCGCGTGCGCGTCGACGGCGGCGGGCGCGGGTGCGGTCCCGCCCGCGAGCCGCCGCCGCGGCCGACTCGGCCGCGTCATCCGGGTTCGGCGTTTTGGTGACTGCGCGGGTGCGGGACTTGGCGTTCGCCCGCCCGTAAGTACCGGCCGGTCCGATTACGTAGGGCGGGAAGAATCCCGGGTTTCCCCCGGCCGGCGGCGCCGTGGGCGGTGCCGCCGCGGGAGCTGCGCTGGTTGCCGGTGCCGATATCGACGCGGTCGTGGCGGCTGCCGGCGCCGCGGGGGCGCTCGAGACGGTGGTGGACGCGCCTCCGGCGGCCGGCAATGCCGCGGTGATCGGTTCTGCGTCGACGGCCACGATCGCAGCTGGCTGCACGCCGGCGAGGCCGGCCAAGCCTGCTGCCCAGCCCAGATTCCCGATGACCAGGACGAGTGCCGGCTGGATCAGCGCCGGGGCGAACTGGCTGAGCGTCGAGGCGATCTGAGAGGCGTGGAAGGTCAGATCAGCCACGATCCATGACAGGTCGGTCATGAAGGCACCCGGATTGGTGAGCAGGTCATTCAGCAGCACTTCGCCGTAGTGGCCCAGCTCAGAGAAGAAGTCCGTCCACCACTCCGGGTCTGCTGGAGTCAGGCTGCCGTCGTGAATTCCGCCGCCCCCGTGGTCGTGGTCGTGGTCATGGTCATGGTCATGGTCATGGTCATGGTCGGACTCGTCGTGCAGCAGGATCGGTGGCGCAGCCGCGGGCTGCGGGGCCGAGGCCAGCGCCGCGCCGGAGACCGCTTCGTAGGTGGCCATGGTGGTGGCGGCTTGGACCCACATCCGTGCGTAGTCGGCTTCGTTGAGTGCGATCGGGATGGTGTTGATCCCGAAGAAATTGGTCGCCACCAAAACCCCGTGGATCGCGTGGTTGGCCGCCAACTCCGGCAACGTCGGCATGGCGGCCAACGCACTGACATACGCCGTCGCCACTGTTTCATGCCGCGCCGCCAACGCGGCGCTGTCAGCGCTGGCCGCCGCCAACCATGCCAGATAGGGCAGATGTGCGGCGGCGTACCGGTCAGCGGTGGGTCCCTGCCACGCCGCTGCCTGGACGGCCCCGAGCTGCGATCGCAGCGCGTCAGCGATCGCGGTGTACTCCAGGCTCAACGACGACCATGCGCCGGCGGCCGACAACAGCGGTCCGGGTCCGGGCCCGCTGCTCAGCGCCGCTGAATGCACCTCGGGTGGCGAAGCCATCCACACCGGAGCCGTCACAGGGTCGCCTTCATTTCGTCGGTCCACGACGCAACCGGAGTGGATGCGTTTCGCGATTCCGATCGACCCTAGCGAAGATGACAATCGTTTTCAATAACGATCACGAAGAGCGGCAGAGCCGGTCCGTGAGGCTACTGCGGGAGGCGTCGTTCCGGCGGATCGCGCGGGGGAAAGACGCGGAACGGCGTTGCTAGGCCGGAACCAGTTCCACGTCGCCCAGTACGGCGGCGTTGTCGCGGCCCGGGGCGACCACGTTGCCCAGCAGCCGGCCGTCTGCTTTCCAGATGTGGGCCCGCAGTGTCTCGCCCGGGAAGACCACGCCGGCGAACCGGGCGCCGAAGGAACGCACCGCGCCGGCGTCGCCGTCCAGTGCGGTGTCCACCACCGCCTTGCAGGTCATGCCGTAGGTGCACAGGCCGTGCAGAATCGGCCGGTCGAAACCCGCCGCGGCCGCGAACTCCGGGTCAGAATGCAGCGGGTTGCGATCCCCGCAGAGCCGGTAGAGCAGTGCCTGCTGCGGCGCCGTCGGGATGTCGATTTCGAAGTCCGGTGCGCGGTCGGGCTGTTCGGCAGCGGTGGACGGTCCGCGCTCGCCGCCGAAGCCGCCCTCGCCACGGGCGAAGATGGACCGCTGCTGGGTCCACAGCGGGGTGCCGTCGGTACTGGTAACGCTCGTCTCGAGCACCACGACGGCGGCCTTGCCCTTGTCCCAGATGTCGACGATCCGGCTGACCGACCGTGCGCTGCCCGACGGCGGCAGTGGCGCCGGCACGATGACTTTCTCGGACGCGTGCAGGATCTTGGCCAGGTCGATCTCGACGCCCGGCCAGCTCACCTTGGGCGGGTCGACGTCGTTGAACGACGCGGCGACGCAGCCGAACGTCGGCAGCACCTGCGGGGTGCGGTCGACGACGTAGCTCAGCTCACGCGGGTCCATCGGGTCCGAACCAGCGCCCAGCCCCAGGTTGTAGAGCTGCACATTGGTTGCGCTCCAAGAGAACTCAACCCGGCCGAACTCTGCACCGAGAGCGGCATCGAGATCGATTGCCATGTCTAAGCCTTTCCTGCGATGTCGAGAGCGGCCAGGTAACCGAATGTCATCGCGGGCCCGATGGTGCCACCGGGGCCCGGGTAGGTGTGGCCCATCACCGGGGCGCTCACGTTGCCCGCCGCGTAGAGCCCCTCGATGACGCTGTTGTCGTCGCGCAACGCCCGGCCGCGCACGTCGGTGCGGATCCCCCCCTTGGTCCCCAGGTCACCGGGCACCATCTTGGCGGCGTAGAACGGGGCCTGGGCGATCTGGCCCAGGTTCGGGTTCGGCTTGTTGGTCGGGTCGCCGTAGTAGCGGTCATAGGCGCTCTCGCCGCGGTGGAAGTCCTCGTCGACGCCGGTGCGCGCGAACTCGTTGAACCGTTCGACGGTCGCGGTCAAGGCCGCCGCCGGCACGCCGGTCTTGGTCGCCAGCTCTTCCAGGGTGTCGGCCGAGACGATCACCCCCGACTCCAGCCACTTCTTCGGGATCCGTTGTCCGGGCTGCAATCCGGCAAAGATGTAGTTGTTGCGGTAGCGCTGGTCGAACACCAGCCAGGCCGGAATGTTCTCGCCGGGACCCGGTCCCTGGCCGTATTGGCCGCCGTACATATGGTGGCAGGCTTCGACATAGGGCATCGACTCATTCATGAACCGCTTGCCGGCCATGTTGACGATGATCGACCCGGGGGAGTTGCGCTCCGAGAGCGCGAACCACGGTGCGTTCGGCAGCGGCACCGTGGGGCCCCACCAGGAGTCCTCCATGATGTCCAGCGCGGCACCCAGTTTCTCGCCGGCCAGGATGCCCTCGCCGGTGTTGGCCTTAGCGCCCACGGTCCACTCGGTGGTGATCGGCGCGCGCTGATACTTCACCCGCATCTGCTCGTTGTGCTCGAACCCGCCGCTGGCCAGAATGACGCCGCGTCGTGCCCGGATCAGCCTCGGCTCGCTTTCTTCGGAAGCGTTGCTGTCGCGCACATAGACGCCGCGCACCACGCCGTCGGAGACGTAGAGGTCGGTCAGTGCGGTGTTGAGCTCGACCGGGACACCGGCGTCGCGCAGCCCGATGCGCAGCGGCGCGATCAGGGCGCGGCCCATGCCCACCAGGTTCTTTCCGGTGGCCTGCGCCCACATGGTGCGGGCGCCCACCTTCAGGCTGCGCAGCACCCCGCGCGGGTGGCGCTTGAGCTGGTTGAGCCGGACGTAGTCCTGCTGCATGACAACGACGTTCAGCGGCACCTTGCCGTACGGCGGTTCCAGGCCGGCCATGTCGGCGCCGAGTTTGCGGGCGTTGAACGGCTTCGGCTCGATCGATCGGCCGGTCGGCTTGCCGCCGGGCTGCTCGGGGTAGTAGTCGGCGTAGCCGGGAACCCAGCACATCTTCAGCGGCGAGTTCTTCAGCACGAACGACAGCATCTCGGGACCGCGCTGCAGGTAGGTGTCGATCTTCTCGGCCGGAACCACGTCGCCGATGATCGTGTGCAGGTAGGTGCGGGCGGACTCGGCGTCGTCTTTGACGCCTGCGCGCTTGAGCACCTCATTGTTCGGGATCCACACGCCGCCGCCGGAGCGCGCGGTCGATCCGCCGTAATGGGCGGCTTTCTCGATGACTACCGTTGACAGTCCCTGGTGGGCCGCGGTGAGAGCGGCGACCATCCCGGCGCCGCCGCTTCCGACCACGACGACGTCGTACTCCTGTTCGGCCATGTAGAACACGTTATAGAATTGCCCCGCCCGCGCGCCAGTTGGCCGGTGGTATCGCCGGTCCGTCACCCGGACGACCGTTCTCTTCCCTGCTGGTGGCCGACGGGACCGTCCAGTTCAGGTTGGTCGACCGCCCGGTAGAACGCGTTCCAGTTTGGTCGCCTGCGCGCCTTTCGTTCGCGGCTAGACCATGTTTTACTGGCGCGAGTAAGTATCGTGTTTTTTACACGCCGTATGAAGGAGTTGTCACCGTGGCCAGCCCCACCGCCCGCTCAGCCCCCAGCATCCCCGCCGGTTTCGACCCGACCGATCCGGAGATCTGGGCGGAGCGCATACCGAATGCGGAGTTGGCCGCGCTGCGTGAAAGCGAGCCGATCAAGTGGATCGAGCAGCCCGACGGCGTCGGTGGCTTCAACGACGGCGGCTATTGGGCCATCACCCGCCACGCGGACGTCAAAGAGATCTCCCGCCTGGACGACGTGTTCTCCAGCGAGATCAACACCGCCATCCCGCGGTTCAACGACGACATTCAGCGGGAGCAGATCGACCAGCAGCGTTTGATCATGCTCAACCAGGATGCGCCGCGGCATACCCGGTTGCGCCGGATCGTCTCGCGTGGCTTCACCCCGCGCCACATCCTGCCGCTGCATGACGACCTGGAGCAGCGGGCGCAGAACATCGCCAAAGAAGCGCTGGCCCGCGGCACCGGTGACTTTGTGGTGGAGGTGGCCTCCGAGCTGCCGCTGCAGGCGATCGCCGGTCTGATGGGGGTTCCGCTGGAGGACCGCGGCAAGCTGTTCAACTGGACCAACCAGATGACCGGCTATGACGACCCGGAATACACCGACAAGTACGACCCGGCGATGTCGGCGATGGAGATCATCGCCTACGGGTTGCAGCTGGCCGAGATGAAGCGGCAGAACCCCGGCAGCGACATCGTGACGACGCTGATCGAGGCCGACATCGACGGCGAGAAGCTCAACGACGACGAGCTCGGGTTCTTCATCATCCTGCTGGCGGTGGCCGGGTCCGAGACGACCCGCAACTCGATCACCCAGGGGATGATGGCCTTCATCGACCACCCCGACCAGTGGGAGCTGTTCAAATCCGAACGCCCGGAGACCACCGCCGACGAGATCGTGCGCTGGGCCAGCCCGGTGTCGTCGTTCCAGCGCACCGCAACTCGTGACTACAACCTCAACGGAACGCAGATCAAGGAAGGTCAGCGTGTGGTGATGTTCTACCGCGCCGCCAACTTCGATCCCGAGGTGTTCGACAACCCGCAGCAGTTCAACATCCTGCGCGACCCCAACCCGCACGTCGGCTTCGGCGGCACCGGTGCGCACTACTGCATCGGCACCCACCTGGCGCGGATGACCATCGGCCTGATGTTCAACGCCATCGCCGACCACATCCCGGACCTCAAGCCGCTGGACGCTCCTAGCCGGCTGCAGTCCGGCTGGCTGAACGCGATCAAGCGTTGGCCGGTCGATTACACCGGTAAGGCTTAGTTCACGGGCCTTCCCGGCTACCGGAACCGCGGCCGCCACCAGCGCCAGCGCCACCTAGACTGGCTGTTGGCGGGGTTTCACCCGTTCACCACCAGCACCCGAGGGGACCATCGAAGATGCTCAGCGCCCAGATCCGCGACGAACTCGCCGCCGAGTTGGCGCAAGCGGAGCGCAGCCGGGTCCCGATCTCCCCGTTGACGGCGGCCCACCCCGACATCGATGTCGTCGACGCCTACGAGATCCAGTTGATCAACATCCGGCAGCGGATCGCCGAGGGTGCTCGGGTCGTCGGACACAAGGTCGGCCTGTCCAGCGAGGCGATGCAGCAGATGATGGGTGTCGATGAGCCGGACTACGGGCATCTGCTCAACGAGATGCAGGTGTTCGAGGACACGCCGGTCAAGGCGTCGAACTACCTCTACCCGCGGGTCGAGGTGGAGGTGGCCTTCATCCTGGGCGCTGATCTGCCCGGCGCGGACTGCACCGAGGAGCACGTGCTGGCCGCCACTGAGGCGTTCGCCCCGGCGATCGAGCTGATCGACAGCCGGATCACCGACTGGAAGATCAAGCTCTGCGACACCATCTCCGACAATGCCTCCTCGGCCGGCTTCGTCCTCGGCAAGCAGCGAGTCAAGCCCGGTGATATCGACATCAAAGGCATTGATGCGTCGCTGACCAAGAACGGCGAGGTGGTCGCCAAGGGCCGCAGCGACGCGGTGCTGGGCAACCCGGTCACCGCGGTGGCCTGGTTGGCTCGCAAGGTGGAGAGCTTCGGGGTGCGGCTGAAGGCCGGCGACATCGTGTTGCCGGGTACGGCGACCCGGGCCATCGATGTGCACGCCGGCGATGACTGCGTCGCCGATTTCTCCGGGCTGGGTTCGGTCCGGCTGGTTTTCGAATAGAGGAGCGTTCATGGCTGCCAAAGCCTCAGTCGCGATCGTCGGGTCGGGCAACATCAGCACCGACCTGCTGTACAAACTGCTGCGCTCGGAGTGGCTCGAGCCGCGCTGGATGATCGGTATCGACCCCGAATCCGAGGGCCTGGCCCGCGCCCGCAAACTCGGTCTGGAGACCTCGGCGCAGGGGGCGGACTGGCTGCTGGCCCAAGATGAGTTGCCGGACTTCGTCTTCGAGGCCACCAGCGCCTACGTTCACAAGGCGTACGCGCCCAAGTACGAGGCGGCCGGCATCCGGGCCATCGACCTGACCCCGGCCGCGGTCGGCCCGGCGGTGATCCCGCCGGCGAACCTGCACGAACACGTCGACGCGCCCAACGTCAACATGATCACCTGCGGCGGGCAGGCCACCATTCCGATCGTCTACGCGGTGACCCGCGCGGTCAAAGAGCAGGGCGGCACGGTGCCCTATGCCGAGATCGTCGCCAGCGTCGCGAGCGTCTCGGCGGGGCCGGGCACCCGGGCCAACATCGATGAGTTCACCAAGACCACCTCGCGCGGAGTGGAGACCATCGGCGGTGCGCAACAGGGCAAGGCGATCATCATCTTGAACCCGGCCGACCCGCCGATGATCATGCGCGACACCATCTTCTGCCAGATTCCCGAGGACGTCGACCGCGACGCGATCACCAAGTCGATCCACAGCGTGGTCGAGCAGGTGCAGACCTACGTGCCCGGCTACCGGCTGCTCAACGAGCCACAGTTCGACGAGCCGTCGCTGAACTCCGGCGGTCGCGCGGTCGTCACCACCTTCGTCGAGGTCGAGGGCGCCGGTGATTACCTGCCGCCGTATGCGGGCAACCTGGACATCATGACCGCGGCCGCCACCAAGGTCGGCGAGGAGATCGCCCGCGAGCTGGCGACCGCGAAAGCCGGAGGGGCGTAACCATGTCTGATCACATCTTCGACGTGCGGATCACCGACACCTCGCTGCGGGACGGTTCGCACCACAAGCGCCACCAGTTCACCCCCGAGGAGGTGGCGGCGATCGTTGCCGCGATCGACGCCGCCGGGGTGCCGGTCATCGAGGTGACCCACGGCGACGGCCTCGGTGGATCCAGCTTCAACTACGGGTTCTCCAAGACCCCCGATCAGGAGCTGATCAGGCTCGCGGCGCAGACCGCCAAAGACGCCAAGATCGCCTTCCTGATGCTGCCCGGCGTGGCCACCAAGGAAGACATGAAAGAGGCGCAGGGCAACGGCGGTCAGATCTGCCGGATCGCCACCCACTGCACCGAGGCCGACGTCTCCATCCAGCACTTCGGGCTGGCCCGCGAGCTGGGTCTGGAGACCGTCGGGTTCTTGATGATGGCCCACACGATCCCGCCGGAGAAGCTGGCCGCCCAGGCCCGGATCATGGCCGACGCCGGCTGTCAGTGCGTCTACGTGGTGGACTCCGCCGGTGCGCTGGTGCTCGAAGGCGTGCGCGATCGGGTGGCTGCGCTGGTCGCCGAACTCGGTGGCGACGCGCAGGTTGGTTTTCATGGCCACGAGAACCTCGGTCTGGGTGTCGCCAACTCCCTGGAGGCGGTGCGCGCCGGTGCCAAGCAGATCGACGGCTCGGTGCGCCGGTTCGGCGCCGGTGCGGGCAACGCCCCGGTCGAGGCGCTGATCGGGGTGTTCGACAAGGTCGGCATCAAGACCGGTATCGACTTCTTCGACATCGCCGACGCCGCCGAGGACGTGGTGCGCCCGGCCATGCCCGCCGAGTGCGTGCTGGACCGCAACGCGCTCATCATGGGCTACTCCGGGGTGTACTCCAGCTTCCTCAAGCACGCGGTGCGCCAGGGCGAGCGCTACGGCGTGCCCGCCCACGAATTGCTGCACCGGGCCGGCCAGCGCAAGCTGATCGGCGGTCAGGAGGACCAGCTAATCGACATCGCGCTGGAGATCCAGCGGGAGCGGGCCGCGAAGTAATCGCGACATGACAGCACGGCCGCAAGCCCAGGCGATTCTGGAGCAGCTGGCCGGACCGCAGGCGCTCCTGCGCGACGACCAGTGGGCCGCGATCGAGGCGCTGGTGGTGCAGCGCCGGCGCGCGCTGGTGGTGCAGCGCACCGGGTGGGGTAAATCGGCGGTGTACTTCATCGCCGCGAAGCTGTTGCGTGCGGCCGGGCACGGGCCGACGGTGATCGTCTCGCCGCTGCTGGCCCTGATGCGCAATCAGGTCGCCGCCGCCGAGCGGGCCGGGGTGCATGCCGCCACCATCAACTCCTCGAATGTCACCGAGTGGGCCGACGTGCAACGCCGGGTGGCAGCCGGTGAGCTGGACGTGCTGCTGGTCAGCCCGGAGCGGCTCAATAACCCGGACTTCCGCGACGAGGTGCTGCCCGCGCTGGCGGCCCGGGCCGGGCTGGTGGTGGTCGACGAGGCGCACTGCGTCTCGGACTGGGGCCACGATTTCCGGCCGGACTATCGGCGCATCCGCACCTTGATCGCCGACCTCCCGGCGGGAGTCCCGGTGCTGGCGACCACGGCGACCGCCAACGATCGGGTGGTCGACGACGTCGCGCGCCAACTCGGGGTGGGCGGTGCCGACACCTTGGTGCTGCGCGGCGGCCTGGACCGGGAGTCGCTGCGGTTGTCGGTGGTGGCCGCCGGCGGCCCGGCGCAGCGCGCCGCCTGGATCGGCGAACACCTCAACGAGCTGCCAGGCTCTGGGATCGTCTACACGCTCACCGTGGCCCAGGCGCACGACGTGGCCGCCGATCTGCGTGCCCAGGGCTTCGCGGTGGCGGCCTATACCGGTTCGACCGACTCCGCCGACCGGGAGCAACTCGAGGCCGACCTGCTGGCCAACCGGGTCAAGGCGCTGATCGCCACTTCGGCGTTGGGTATGGGTTTCGACAAGCCGGACCTCGGATTCGTGGTGCACCTTGGCGCGCCGTCGTCGCCGATCGCCTACTACCAGCAGGTGGGGCGGGCCGGGCGTGCCACCGCCAGCGCCGAGGTCATCCTGCTGCCCGGTGCTGCCGACCAGGACATCTGGCGCTACTTCGCCTCGCTGGCGTTCCCGGCGGAGTCGTTGGTGCGCAAGGTGATCGGCGAGCTGTCGCTCGATCAGCCGCTGTCGACGCCGGCGCTGGAGGCCCGGGTCGACCTGAATCGGTCGCGATTGGAGATGGTGCTCAAGGTTCTCGACGTCGACGGCGCGGTCCGCCGGGTCAAGGGCGGCTGGCTGGGCACCGGTGCGGAGTGGACCTACGACGAACCGCGCTACCGCAAGCTCGACGAGCTGCGCCGCGGCGAGCAGCAGGCGATGCTGGACTACCAGAGCACCGATGGCTGCCGGATGAGTTTTCTGCGCGCGCAGCTCAACGACCCGCAGCTGCGGGAGGGCGAGCGTTGCGGGCGGTGCGACAACTGCGCCGGGCCGCGGTTCGACGCCGAGGTGGATCCCGCCGCCGCCGCAGCCACCCGGGAGCGGCTGATGCGCCCCGGCGTGGAGCTCACCCCACGCCGACAATGGCCGTCCGGACTGGCCCAGCTCGGTGTCAAGCTGTCCGGCCGGATCGGCGACGGGCCGGAGCCGGGCCGGGTGATCGGCCGGCTCACCGACCTGGGCTGGGGTGTTCGGCTGCGGCGGCTGCTCGACGAGCCGGACCGCGAGGTTCCCGACGACGTGGTGCGGGCGGCGGTGTCGGTGTTGGCGGGCTGGGACTGGCAGACCCGACCCACCGCGGTACTCGGGCTGGATTCGGCCACGCATCCGGTGCTGATCAGCTCACTGGCCGACCGGCTGGCGCAGCTCGGCCGCCTTACCCGGCTGGATACGCTGCGCTACGCGCCGGACCGGCGGCCGGTGACCGCGGCGAACTCGGCCTATCGGGTCGCGGCCCTGCAGGGCGCCTGGCAGCCGCCCACCGGTCTGCCGGCCGATGTCGGCCCCGTGTTGCTGGTCGACGACGTGACCGACACCGGGTGGACCCTGACGATGGCCGCCCGGGTGCTGCGCGCCGCCGGTGCGCCGCAGGTGCTGCCATTCGCGCTGGCCAGCATGAACTGACAATGCGAGTACCGTCGAGTGATGAGCGGCATTACTCGAGCAATTGTGGTGGGTCTGCTGAGCATGGCCGGGATGCTGGCACCGGTGGCCCACGCGCAACCGTGTGACCAAACCGTCGGGGAATCCATCGACGCGTACCTGAACCGGCATCCGGATGTCCGGGCCGAGCTGGACGAGAAGGGGCGGCAGGAAGACCCTGGTGCCCCGAATCCGACGCTGTCCTATCTGGAACGGCACCCGCACGTGCGGCAGGCGCTGATCACGTTGTCGCAGCAATGCGTGTGAACGGCGACCGCAGCAGGTAGCGGCTGGTGGGCACCGTGTCGATGTTCTGGTGCGCACCGAAGGCACTGACACTGGCCAGCAGCCGCTTGAGCCGGTCGGCCAGATCGGCCTCGTCGGACGCGCCGTAGAACGCGTATGGATCCGACACCGCGCCGTCGGGGAACAGTTCCTCGACGATGCCGTCGATCGCCGGCGCATCCTCGGTGAGCGCGCGGACCACGACGTTCTGGGTGTAACCGAAGGTCGCCTGGGTATCGATCGCCACCTGGGTGTGGTCGACGTGCCAGCGGTGCAGCCAGCTACGGTGATCCAGGTCGGGGGGCCGGCGCAGCAGGGCCACGTTGGCCAATCCCGGAGTGCGGGTGCCGTCGCCCGAGTCCGGTGGCGCCATCGGCGTCGATTCGGTAACCAGATACGCTGCTGCCGAATCGGATTCGGATTCGATCAGCGCGATGGCGGCCCGAACCTGCGAGCCGTAGTACTGCTCGGTCCACAGGCTGATGACTGCGGCGACCGGCGGATCCAGTGTCGTCAGGGTCATCATGGCGTCGCGCACCGGCTCGTCGCGCACGTTGACCGCCAGGCCCGGAAGTCCCGAATCCAGCAGCTCCGCGGCTACCGGCCCGCGCAGCTTGCGGCACCATTCCTCACTGAAATCGGCTGTCCGGGCGATGATCACGACCTTTTCCATCGGTGTCTCCTAGGTTGCGGCGGCGCGGAACGCTTCGACGAGTTCGCTCAGCAGCTTGGTGGCCCGCTCGGCGTCGCGCGGCAGTGAGCAGGTGACACGTACGTCGGTGACGCCGGCGGCCACCAGCGCCGGCGCCGATGCCACGGTTGCCGCGGCATCGAGGGAACCGTCAGCGCGCTTGACGGTCTTCGCGTGGCCCAGCACCTGCAGGCCGGTGGGATCGCCGCCGAGGCCGGCGATGCGGTTCTTCATCGCGGCGATGGCACCGGCCGGGTCCCGTATCGCCGGACCCCACGGGATCCAGCCGGTCCCGAACCGGGCCAGCCGGCGTGCCACCGCGTCGTTGACGGTGCCGCTGACCCAGATCGGAACACCGCCCGGCTGCACGGGCTTGGGCATCTGATGAATGTTGTCGAATGACAACTCCGGTGAGGCGTAGCTGCTGCGCTGCTGGGTCCAGAGTGCCTGGCACACCTCGAGGGTGTGATCCAGTAACCGCCCGCGGCGCTCGAATACCAGCCCGGCGGCCTCGTATTCCTCGCGTTGCCAGCCGACGCCGACGCCCAGATCCAGCCGCCCGCCCGAGAGTACATCCAGGGTGGCCAACTGCTTGGCCAACACCGCCGGTCGGCGCAGCGCCGCCAGCAGGACCGCGGTGCCGAGCCGGATCCGGGTGGTTGTCGCCGCCAGCGCGGTCAGCACGATCAGCGGGTCGAGCCATTGGCCGTCGGGCCCGGTCGGTTGTCGGCCACCGGCGATCCCACCCAGCCGGGGATCGGCGTAGGCGTCCGGGTTCTCGCCGAACACCACATGGTCGGAGACGACGACCCGATCCACCCCGGCGGCGTCCATCGCGGCGCCCAGCGCCAGCGTGGCCTCCCAGTCATGGCCGGGATCGTCGGTGAAAGTCTTCAGCTGCAACGAGATCTGCGGTGACATCACGTTCGCACCTTTCGGGCCGGCCGGGACTCGATCGCGTCGATCGACAGCGCGCGCACCGCGATCCGCCAGCCCTGCTCGCCGCGGCGGTAGACGTCGCTGTAGCGCAGGTACCAGACGTGGTCGGTCAGCTTGCCGTCGCTGTCGATCCAGTGATGCGCTACCCCGGCGATCTGTCCGGTCGCCGTGTCGCCGGCGGCGGTATCGGAGGCGGTGTAGATCTCGCCGAGGATGCCGTGCTGGGTCCGGGTCACGCCGCCGAGCGCGGACAGCGCTTCTCGGACCCCGGCATGGCCGGTGTGACGCACGTGCGGCTCGAGGTGCTCCGGTGGTTGCGGCACGATCAGTTCGGCGTCGGCGGTGAACAATTCAGCCACTTCGTCGAATCGGCGCGCATCGACGTAGCCGGCGTAGCGGTGCACAAGCCCCGACACTGCCAGCCGGTCGGCCATCGGCAAGCTCATGGCGCCGACCCCAACAGCGACGTCGGCTTGCTCCCACCGAGTTGCCCGGTGAGCGCGTCGGCGGTCCGGAGCAGCCCGCGCGCCCATCTGGTGATCTCGGTGTCGGTCAGTGCGCGCTGGGCGTGCAGCGAAACCACCATCGCCTGACGTTGATGATGGTCGTACACCGGTGCCGAGATGACGCTGATGTCGTGGCGGCCTCGGCCGCCGGCCTCGCTGCGCAGGTACACCCGCTCGCCGATGTCGGAGACCAGTTCGCCGAGCAGGGCGCGCAGTTCGTCGGGCAGGTCGCTGGACAGCCCCGCCATCATGGCGTAGAGCCGCTGCCCCCCCGGGGTCAGCCGCTCGACCAGGTAGCCGTCGGAACGGCATTCGGCGATGACCCGCCGCAGCCGTTCGCTTTCGGAGCGCAGCGGAATGGTGGGCTGCCGGGCCAACCAGTCCTGCAGGGCGGCGTCGTCCCAGAGCACGAACATCAGCCCCACCGGCGGGGCGAACGGATAGCTCTGGCCGGCTTGAACTCCCAGGTGTGCGTTCGGCGCCGCGACCAACTCCAGAACCGTGATCCGGTCGTCGAGCACCGCGCTCAGCGCGGCGGACGTGGCGAACTCCACCGAAAGGCGCCGCAGTTGCTCACGGGCCGCCGGGCCGGCCCGCAGCGACTGCTGGGCGGCGCGGCCGAGCGAGATCAGCCCCGGACCGAGCCGATAGGTCTTGTCCGGGTCATCGCGCGTCAGGTAGCCGGCCTCGGTCAGTGTGGTGGCGATGCCCAGGCAGGTGGGCTTGGACAGGCCGGTCCGGCGGGCGAGGTCGGAGAGCCCGAAGCGCTGGTCGGGGTGCTGGGCCAGAAAGTCCAGCAGCGCCACCACCCGTTCGGTCGGTGGCGACGACCGCGCCGATTGTCGGGGCGCCACTTGCCCAGACGCCGGTCGTCCAGACGGTTGTACGGGCACACCCATTGCCGCATGGTAGCGCGACCATCTAAAGTCGGTTCGAGATATCTACCATCTCGGTTCATTATTGAACCAACCGATGATCAGTGAGGTGCTGCCGCGATGTACTCCGAGCCACTGACGGCCGCGATCGCCGAGGCGGAGAAGCTGGTCGCCGCCGCCCCCCACATCGAGTCCGAGGCCGACCTGCTCGAAGGTCTGCAGTACCTCGCCGGCGGGATCGAAGCGTGCGTGCATGCCGCGTTCAACTCTGAACGCGACCACCCGTTCCTGCTGTCGGGCACCGGACCCTTCACCAAGATGGGCCTGGACAATCCCGACACGTTGTATTTCGGCACCGTGGTGCGTCCCGGCAACGACTATGTGGTGCGCGGTGTCCGGGGCACCACGACCGACCTGAGCTTCCAACTGCTCGGCGGCGAGTACACCGACGACAACGTCCCGGCCAGCGAGGCGGCGTTCGACGACCGCGAACTCGATATCTCGGCCGCCGACGGCAGCTTCGAATGGCGGTTCCGTCCGAAGACGCCGGCGCAACTGGTGATCCGCGAGGTCTACAACGACTGGAGCGCCCGGCGCGGCACACTCTCGATATCCCGGACCGACACCGCGGGCACCGCCCCGCCGCCCCTGACTCCCAAACTCATCGAGAAGCGTTATGCAGCAGCGGGAAAGCAACTGATCAACCGGATCAAGACCTGGTTGGCATTCCCGCAGTGGTTCTACCTCAATCTTCCGGTCAACACCATGGTGGCGCCGCGGCTCACGCCCGGCGGGCTGGCCACCCAGTACTCGTCGGCGGGGCACTACGAGTTGCGGCCCGAGGAGGCGCTGCTGATCACCCTGCCGGTGTCGGATGCGCCCTACCTGGGTTTCCAGCTGGGCAGCCTGTGGTACATCTCGCTGGATTACATCAACCACCAGACTTCGCTGAATGCGACTCAAGCGCAGGCAGACCCGGACGGCAAGATCCGAATCGTGGTCTCCGACACCAACCCCGGCATCACCAACTGGGTCGAGACCCTTGGTCACCGCCGCGGCTTCCTGCAGTTCCGCTGGCAGCGCGTGTCACGTCAGCTCACCGAGGCCGACGGGCCGACCGTCGAACTCATCGGCGTCGACGCGATTCCGGCGGCACTGCCCTTCTACGACCACAACAAGATTTCGCAAGAGGACTGGCGAGCGCGTATCGCGCTGCGGCAGCGCCAAATCGCCAACAGAATGCTGGGGTGAAGATGACCGGAATGCTGAGCGGAAAAGTCGTGGTGATCAGCGGGGTCGGGCCGGGGCTCGGCAGTACGCTGGCGCACCGATTCGCGGCCGAGGGTGCCGACCTGGTGCTGGCCGCCCGCAGCGCGGACCGCCTCGACGAGGTCGCGCAGCAGGTCCGCGCCGCCGGGCGTCGCGCACTTGCGGTACCCGCCGACATCACCGACGACGACCAGGTAGCCAACCTCGTCGAGGCGGCCACCGGCGAGTACGACCACATCGACGTGCTGATCAACAACGCCTTCCGGGTGCCATCGATGAAGCCGCTGGCGCAGACCAGTTTTCAGCACATCCGGGATGCCATCGAGCTCAGCGGTCTCGGTGCGCTGCGGCTGACGCAGGGGTTCACTGCCGCGCTGGCCGAGGCCAACGGCGCGGTGGTCAACCTGAACTCCATGGTGATCCGGCACTCCCAGCCCAAGTACGGTGCCTACAAGATGGCCAAGGCGGCGCTGCTGGCGATGTCACAGTCACTGGCATCCGAACTGGGAGAGCAGGGCATCCGGGTCAACTCCGTTGCGCCCGGCTACATCTGGGGCGACACGCTGCAGGGCTATTTCGCCCACCAGGCCGGCAAGTACGGCACCACCGTCGAGCAGATCTACGCCGCCACCGCCGCCAACTCCGACCTGAAGCGGCTGCCCACCGAGGACGAGGTGGCCTCGGCGGTCCTGTTCCTGGCCAGCGACCTGGCCAGCGGGATCACCGGCCAGGTGCTCGACGTCAACTGCGGGGAGTACCACAACTGATGACGCCACGTACCGATGTCGGAACCGTCGAGGATCTGCATGCCTCGGCCACCAAGATGGTCGGCCTCGACGACTTCGGTCCCGACGACGACAACTACCGTGAAGCCCTCGGCGTGCTGCTGGAGTCCTACCGAACCGAGGCCGATCTCACCGAGCTGGGCAGCAAGATGAACCGGTTCTTCCTGCGCGGTGCGCTGGTGGCCCGGCTGCTGGCCCAGGCCGGTTGGAAGCAGCATCCCGAGTACGCCGAGGTGGCCGTCGAACGGCCGATATTCGTCACCGGGCTGCCCCGCACCGGCACCACCGCGTTGCACCGGCTGCTGGGCGCCGACCCGGCGCACCAGGGCTTGGAGATGTGGCTGGCCGAATTCCCGCAGCCGCGCCCGCCGCGTGAAACCTGGGAAGACAACCCGGTGTTCGCGCAGATGCAGGCGCAGTTCGCCCGGCACCACGACGAGAACCCGGACTACACCGGGCTGCACTTCATGACCGCCGACGGTCTCGAGGAGTGCTGGCAGTTGCTGCGCCAGTCGCTGCATTCGGTGTCCTATGAGACGCTCGCGCACCTGCCGAGCTATTCGCGCTGGCTCTCCGAGCAGGATTGGATCCCGTCATACCGGCGGCATCGCCGCAACCTGCAGCTGATCGGGCTCAACGACCCGGGTAAACGTTGGGTGCTCAAGAATCCCAGTCACCTGTTCGCCCTCGACGCGATTATGGCGGTCTACCCGGACGCGCTCATCGTGCAGTGCCACCGGCCGGTCGAGACCATCCTGGCGTCGATGTGCTCGCTGGCCCAGCACACCACCGAAGGTCAGTCGAACACCTTCGTCGGCGCGCAGATCGGCATCGACGAGATGGAGACCTGGGCCCGCGGACTGGAGCTGTTCAACAGCCAGCGCCCCCGCTACGACCAGGCCCAGTTCTGCGATATCGACTATCGCGAGTTCGTCGCCGATCCGCTGGCGACCGCGGCGGGCATCTACGAACGCTTCGGCCTGCCGTTGTCGGATGAGGCACGTCAGGCGATGGCCGACGACTACGCCGCCAGCCAGACCGGACCGCGTGCGCCCAAACACGAGTACTCACTGGAGGATTACGGGCTGACCACCGAGCAGGTCCGGGAGCGTTTCGCCGGCCTGTGAGCCGGACCCCTTGCGCGAGTGTGCGCGTCCCCGGCCGACACGCCGGCCAAAACACCGGGTTTGCGCACACCCGCGAACGGCGAGACGGTCAGTCGATCCCGTCACCGGGCGGCGGCGCGCTGGAGGTCTCCTCCAGGTGGCCCTCGGCGACCGCGTGCCGGATGCTTTTCGCCAGGTTCGGGCAGCCTTTCGTGCGGCTACTGGAACGGCCGGCTTCGCGCTCGGCGGCGAAGTACGCACACTGCGCCAGCGACTCCGAACTCCACTGCACCGAGGTGTATCCCGGCCCCAGCTTCTTCACCTCGACACTCGCCCGGCAGTGCCGGCACTCGACCGGCACCAGGCCGGAGTGCAGATAGCGCTCCGAATCCCGTTCCGTCGCAGCACGTATTGCCTCATACCGGGCTGGATCGACCGGGAACAACGGCTGCCTCGAGTAACGGGAGTCAGGACCGGAGTCGTCGGTGTCGGGCTCGTCGTGGTGGTCGTCATGCGGGCCGTACAGCGCCAGCATGGACCGCGCCAGGTCTTCGACTGCCGGGACGCCGCGTTCCTCCGGGCCCATGACGGCTACTCGGCGCTAACGGTTTCGGTGGACTCCGGGCTCTTGTCGGACTCGGCCTGCTCGCGCAGGTTCTCGGCGACCTCAGCGTTCCACTTCTCATTGGCGACCGTCGCGTCGATCTCGATCTCGAAGCGATCGGTCATCTCCGGGGTGACGTCGGCGACGTCGACGTAGAACTGCGAGTACCAGCGCCGCAGCTGGTAGACCGCGCCGTCCTCCTCGACCAGCAGCGGGTTCTCGATGCGGCTCTTGTGCGTCCAGATCTCGACGTCCTGCAGGAAGCCCTTGCTGACGCCCTCGGTCATCACCTCGGCGAGCTTCTCGGTGGTCTCATCGTCCAAGCCCTTGGGCTTCTGCACGATGACGCCCCACATCAGCCGGAACTGGTCATGGCTGATCGGGTAGTGGCAGTTGATCAGAATCGACTCGGACTTGAAACCGCTGTAGCTGTTGTGCAGCCAGTTGATCATGAACGACGGCCCGAAGTAGGACGCCTCGGAGTCCAGTTCCGCACCGGCGTAGCTGGTGCCCAGGCCGGGGACGTCGGGACGTCCGACGTTGTGCAGGTACTGCGAGGCGATGTGGCCTTCGAAGACGTTCTTGAACGACGTGGGCAGGCCGTAGTGGATGTAGAAGAAGTGCGCGAAGTCGGTGACGTTGTCGATGATGTCGCGGCAGTTGGAGTCGATCACCATGGAGTTCCAGCGCCAGTCGGTCCACTCGCCGCTGGACCACTCCGGGATCTCCGGGATCCGCACCTCGTCCGGCGGCGGGTTGCCCTCCGGGTCGTGCCACATGAACAGCAGGCCGCCGCGCACGTCGGTCGGGAAGGAGCGGGTCCGGGCCATCCGCGGGGTCCGCTTGGAGTAGGGCACCAGTTTGCAGCGGCCGTCGCCGCCCCAGCGCCAGTCGTGGAACGGGCAGGCCACCTCGTCGCCCTTGATGGTGCCGCGACTGAGGTCGCCGCCCATGTGTCGGCAGTAGGCGTCGAGTACGTGCAGGTCACCGTGGGAATCGCCGAAGACCACCAGCTTGGCGCCGAACGCGTGGATCGCGTGCGGCTTGCCGTCCAGGAACTCTTTGACCGGCCCCAGGCAGTGCCAGCCCCTGGCGTAGCGATCCGGCAGTGTGCCGGTGTCGATTTCGCGGACGCCGACCTCGGCGCTGTCAGTGCTCACCTGTTGCCTCCAACCCGTTGCTTCTAACTAGAACACGTTACAGTTTTGCTGCCCGGTTGTGCAATAAAGCCAGCTTGTTCCGGGTCTTTAGTCCTTGCGGTATATGTGAACGATGCAGCTCTTCGCCTTCAACGGACGTTCTCCGCGGATCGACCCCACCGCCTTCGTCGCGCCGACGGCCACCCTGATAGGCGACGTCACCATCGAGGCCGGCGCCTCGGTGTGGTTCGGCGCTGTGCTGCGCGGTGACGACGCGCCCATCGTGGTGCGCGAAGGTGCCAACGTTCAGGACGGCTCGGTGCTGCACGTGCCGCCCGGGGTGCCGGTCGACATCGGGCCCGGCGCGACGGTGGCGCACATGTGCCTGATTCACGGCGCGCATGTGGGAGCCGAGGCGCTGATCGGCAACCACGCCACGGTGCTCGACGGGGCGGTGATCGGCAGCCGCAGCCTGGTGGCGGCAGGGGCGACGGTGCTTGCCGGGACCAAGGTCCCCGACGGGATGCTGGTGACCGGTGCGCCCGCCGTTGTCAAGGGCCCGATCGCGGGCACCGGCGCGGAGATGTGGATCAACGCGAACCCGCCGTACTACCAGGACCTCGCGCAGCGCTACCGCGCCGGACTCGAGCCGCTTGATCCGAACTAAGCCCGAGCTAAGCCCCGGCGGCCGCGAGTTCGGCCAGCAGCGGGGCGAACACGTCGCCGATATCGGATGCGTCGGCCCCGCCTGAAGCGTCGGTGAACGGGATCTCAAACAGGGCGAATCGCAGCCCGGGGAAGATGCTCACGATGTCCGTCATGCCGTCGTCGGTGAACAAGAAGGTGTTGGTGAACAACGGTGTGAAGCTGAATTGGCTGCCGAACCCCGCCTCGGGGTCGTTGATGACGGTGCTGGTGAACATGTTCATCATGCCGAAGCCGGGCAAGCTGAACGGGAACAGCTCGGTTGTGTCGAAAACCGTCCCTACGCTGGGATAACCGGCCGAATCGTCGAGCACGCTGAGGACCTCCATGTGCTCGTAGTGGTAGATCAGGGGGATGTTGAGTTTGTCGATGTGGGCCGTGTACCAGTCGGGCCCGCCGGAGCCGTCGGTGACAGTGAAGACGCCGTCCACGCCCCCTCTGGGATCCCAGAAACCGGGCGCCTCCATACCGCCGTAACCGATTCCGTAGGGCCAGGCGTCCTCGATCGGATCGGCGGCGGCGTGGCCGGCGAAGCCGATCGCGACGCCGACTGCGGCTCCCAAGAGTCCCACCGCAGTGCGGGTCGTGCCCATGACTGCCCCCTGAAAAGCGAAAAGCTATCTTGTTCTTTTCAGGAAATTATCAATTTCGAGCGAGTTAGTCAATGGCAGGTCGGAGCTTCACCACAGCTCCGTTGGGCCCGGCGCACCGTCGGAAGGCAGTTCGAACCGGGTGAAGTTGTTGACGATGGGACCGAAGGCGTCTTGCCCTTCGTTGTTGCCAGCGGGAGTCGATGAATCGAGCGAGATCAGAGTTTGCGAGCGGTCTTTGCCGCGCGCTCGACCTCCCAGAAGGCGCGCAGCGCGATGAGCTTGCCCTCGTCGTTCACCCGGTAGGTGAACACCCCGTCGGTGGTGATCTGGTGGCCCGCCATGGTCGTCACGATCGAGCCGACGTTGGCCTGCTCATTTCCGCAGGCGAAGCTGTCGACGAAGTTGAACTCGATCTTGTCGGTCGGGGCGATCGCCTTGTCCCAGAACGCCGAGATCGCATCCCGGCCGCGGTGGCCCTTGCCCTCGGGGTCGAACGGCGAGGGACCGATCGGGTCCTCGACGATGGCGTCGTCGGCGAAGACTGACAGCCAGGTCTCCTTGTCGCGTGCGGCCACCGCATCGCGGGAGCGTTGGCCTGCCAGGTGGGCGGGGTGTTCGGTGTTGGCCATAGGTCTACTCCTGCAAGCCGGAATCGATATGGGTGTTGGCGAAACGTTTCAGGGAGTCCCGGTTGGCGCAAGCTAGCGCACGGATGAGGGTGTACTTCATCAGCCGGCGGGTTTGTCTGGCTTGTCGGTGCCGACCACCCACATCGAGTAGTACTGCGAACCGCCGCCATAGGCGTGCCCCAGCGCCTTGCGGGCATTGGGCACCTGGTGATCACCGGCCTTGCCCATCACCTGGATCGCTGACTCGGCGAACCGGATCATGCCCGACGCCCCGATCGGGTTGGACGACAACACCCCGCCGGACGGGTTCACCGGCAGCTTGCCATCGATCGCGGTCTCGCCGGCCTGGGTGAGCTTCCAGCCTTCACCGGGCGCGGCGAAACCCAGGTTCTCCAGCCACATCGGTTCGAACCAGGAGAACGGCACGTAGATCTCCGCGGCGTCGATCTCGTCGATCGGGCTGGTGATGCCGGCGTCGCGCCACAGCGCGGCCGCGGCGTCCCGACCGGCCTGCGGGTTGACCTGGTCACGGCCGGCATAGGCCAGCGGCTCGGTGCGCAGCGCGGTGGCATGAATCCAGGCCACCGGATGGCCCGCGGCGACCCGGGCGTCGGCGGTGGCCTCGTCGCCGATCACCAGCGCGCATGCGCCGTCCGATGACGGACAGGTCTCGTCGAAACGGATCGGATCCCACAGCATCTGTGACGACATCACCTTCTCGACGGTGATGTCGGGCTGGTGCAGGTGTGCCAGCGGGTTGCGGGCACCGTTGAGCCGGTCTTTGACCACCACCTTGGCGCCGGTGTCCACCGGGGCGCCGGACCGGCGGATGTAGGCGCGCACATGTGGGGCGAAATAGCCGCCGGCACCGGCCCCGACGGGCTTGGTGAACGGCACCGGGATGGAAAGCCCCCACATGGCGTTGGACTCCGACTGCTTCTCCCAGGCCATCGCCAGCACCCGGCGGTACTTGCCGGACTTGACCAGGCTGGCGGCGACGATTGCCGTCGACCCGCCCACCGAGCCCGCGGTGTGCACCCGGATCAGCGGCTTACCGGTGGCGCCCACGGCATCTGCCATGAACAGCTCCGGCATCATCACGCCCTCGAAGAAGTCCGGCGCCTTGCCGACCACCACCGCGTCGATGTCGGCGAACGTCGAGCCGGAGTCGGCGAGCGCGCGGTCGATCGCCTCGCGCACCAGCCCGTTCATCGATACGTCGTGACGCTTGGCGACGTACTTGGTCTGTCCGGTACCGAGCACCGCGGCAAGTTGGGTGGCCATCAGTTACGTCCCTCCATCACCGCGACCAGGTTCTGCTGCAGCGCCGGCCCGCTGGTGGCGTGCGCCAGCACCCGGCCTGCCGAGCCATTGAAGATGTGCTGGGCGGCGAAACCGATCCGCTCCAGCCCGGCGACGAACATCGGATTGGCCGCCAGCGCGCCGCCCGACGGATTGACCTTCGCCCGCGACGGCAACCGCATCGCCTCGGTCAGGATCAGGTGCTGATGGGTGAACGGCGCGTGGATCTCGGCGACTTCCACCGCGGGCATGTCGTCGCCGCTGGCCGCGCGTGCCGATGCGGTAGTCGACGGCGAGCGGGTCAGATCGCGGCTGCCGAGCACCGGGGAGTCGATGCGGTGCTCGAAACCGGTTATCCAGGCCGGGTTTTCGCGCAGTTCACGCGCCTTGTCGCCGGCGGCCAGGACGATCGCGGCGGCGCCGTCGGTGATCGGTGCGATGTCGTGCCGGCGCAGCGGGTCGGCGAAGAACGGGCGCGCCAGCAGTTCATCGAGGCTGTCGGAGGACTCCACCGAATCCACTCGTTCGGCTGCCGCGAAGGACTCCAGCGCCACCCGGGCCATCTGCTCTGGGGTCCACTGCCCGCCGTCAAGGCCGAGCCGGGCCTGCAGTCCGGCGATCGAAATCGAGTCCGGCCACAGCGGGGCGACGGTGTAGGGATCGGTCTGCAGCGCCAGAATCCGGCGCAGCTGGCCGGCCGAGGACTTGCCGAAGCCGTAGGCCAGCGCGGTGTCGACCTCGCCGGTCAGCACCTTGATGTAGGCCTCATACAGCGCCCACGCGCCGTCCATCTCCACATGCGACTCATTGATCGGCGGCACGGCGCCGATCGAGTCGATCGCCGAGATGAACGAGAAAGCCCGCCCGGCAAGGTAATCCGAGGAACCGGAACACCAGAATCCGATGTCGGCGCGTTCGATTCCCAGTTCACGGTAAAGCTGCACGAAGCACGGCATCAGCATTTCGACGCCGTTGGTGGTGCCGTCGGTGCGGCGGACGTGCGGGGCGTGGGCGAAGCCCACCACCGCGACATCGCGAGTGCTCATCTGGCGGGTTCCCCTTACAGGTGGTGCTTGTAGGTGTCGTAGTCGGCGTCCGGCTCCCCGGTTGGCCGGAAGTACTCGATGTTCTCCATGCCGTAGGTCCATTCCTCGCGGGGCTTCCACACCGCCTGCACCCGCATGCCCATCCGCACGTCGGCGGCGTCGACGTCGGAAACCAGTGTCAGGAACGGGATGTCGGCGCCGTCGAGCAGCACGTAGGCCGCCACGTAGGGCGGTTTGATCTTCTGGCCCTGGAACGGGATGTTGATGATCGCGAACGTGGTGATGGTGCCGGTGTCCGGCAATTCGACGTAATCGGTGAGCTGTCGGCCGGTGGCCGGGTCGGCCTCTCGGGCGGGGAAGTAGACCTTTCCGTCTGCGCCGGTACGCGCGCCCAGCAGCTTGCCCTCCTTGAGCGCACGAAGGTAGGCGCTCTCCGGGTGCGAGGCGCTGTGCTGGATCTCCAGCGCGATCGGGGTGATCACCATCGACACCGGGTCCCGCTCGTCGGAGCCTTGCTCGACCGGTTCGGGGTCCTCGCCGATCGCGAAGTAGGCGATGTCGGTGATCGCGCCGACCGTTTCCTCGGCCCAGTGCACGTGCACCCGGGTCCCGGCGCTGATCGCCTTGGGGTTTTCGGCGGCCACCGCGTGCAGCAATGGCACGTCGGCGCCGTCGAGCTTGATCAGCGCCCAGGCGAACGGGGTGTCCAGCGGCTGGCCCTCCAGGGGCTCCGGCTGCCAGGACCATGACACTACGGTGCCGACACTGGCCACCGGTACGATCTCGGTGAGCTGTTCGTATGTGACCGGGTCGTACTCGGCGGGCGGTACGTACACCCGCCCGTCGGAGCCGCGGACACCGACGATGCGGCGCTCACGCAGAGCGGTGAAGAATTGGCCCAGAACCGGACCCGTCGAACGGGTGTAGTCGAAGGACAACCCCAATGGGGCGGACAGCGGCGGTTCCGACGGTTCTGTCAGGGCGGAGCGGGGTTCGCTGACGGTCACGGCATCGAGTAGAACAGGTTCTAGGAATCTGAGCAAGAAGACGAGAAGGAATTCAGGCGATGAAGCTGGGACTGCAACTGGGATATTGGGGCGCGCAGCCGCCGACCAACCACGCCGAATTGGTGGCCGCGGCCGAGGATGTCGGTTTCGACGCCGTCTTCACCGCCGAAGCCTGGGGCTCGGATGCCTACACACCGCTGGCGTGGTGGGGGTCCTCGACGTCGCGGCTGCGGCTGGGCACCTCGGTGGTGCAGCTGTCGGCGCGCACGCCGACCGCGTGTGCGATGGCCGCGCTGACGCTGGACCACCTCTCGGGCGGCCGGCACATTCTCGGGCTTGGCGTCTCGGGCCCGCAGGTCGTGGAGGGCTGGTACGGCCAGCGATTCGGCAAGCCGCTGGCCCGCACCCGCGAATACATCGACATCCTGCGCCAGGTGTGGGCCCGTGAGGCCCCGGTGACCAGCGCCGGACCGCATTACCCGCTGCCGTTGTCCGGTGAGGGCACCACCGGGCTGGGCAAGGCGCTCAAGCCGATCACCCACCCGCGCCGCGCCGACATCCCGGTGATGCTCGGTGCGGAAGGGCCGAAGAACGTCGCATTGGCCGCCGAGATCGCCGACGGCTGGCTGCCGATCTTCTACGCGCCGCGACTGGCCGACATGTACAACGAGTGGCTCGACGAGGGCTTCGCGCGGCCCGGGGCGCGGCGTACTCGCGAGGACTTCGAGATTTGCGCGACCGCCAACATCGTCATCACCGACGACCGCGCCGCGGCATTCGCGGCGATGAAGCCCTACCTGGCGCTCTACATGGGCGGCATGGGCTCGGAGGACACCAACTTCCACGCCGAGGTCTACCGCCGGATGGGCTACGCGGAGGTCGTCGACGACGTGACCAAATTGTTCCGCAGCGGGCAAAAGGACAAAGCCGGCGAGATCATCCCCGACGAGCTGGTGGACGACGCCGCGATCGTCGGCGACGTCGACTACGTCCGTAAGCAGATCAAGGTCTGGGAGGCCGCCGGAGTCACCATGATGGTGGTCACCGGACGCAGCACCGAGCAGATTCAGCAGCTGGCGTCGTTGATCTGAGCCCGGCGCTGCCGGGGGTTGCAGCGACTAGAAAAAGGCGGAAGCTGCGGGACCCGTACCGGGAGGGGCGGGAAGCGAAGATCTAGGGCGAGTCACCGTTGTCCTGCTTCCAGTGGCGGGGATGTATCCGGTACTCCATGGATCTCTTGGGGCGTCGCGGCCAGCGCTTTCCGGCGTGGAATCCCGGGAAATAGAGCGCTGCGAAGATTCCCGCCGTCATGATAGTCAAGGTAGCTAATTGCGCTAGCTGTCCGCGGGCTATCGGGTAGTCCCAACTCGCATCCCAGTAGCCAAAGTAGAGTGGCACATATATAAAAATGATGGCTGCCGGAATTCCGGCAAAGTGAATGTTATGCGCGACGAAATCGTCGTAGATCACGAACATGCATATCGCATAAGCTCCGATCGTCATCCACCAGGTTTGATTGGCGGTAGACGAGCCAGTGTATGAGTCGGGAATCGGATCGTGGCCCGGTTCCTCGTTTTGCTCATCGGATTCCGCCAGGCGGTCAGATCTCCACCATGCGTATACTTTCCCGCGGACCTTAATGTAAGGCGTATCCCGTAACGCAAGGAGGAAAAACAGAGCGCCAACCGCGAACGCTGCTTCGAGGCTATATCTCCAGTCGGGCAGCAGACCGAGGAATGCGAATACCATTGCTGCGCCAGTGGCTCCCCAGAAGATCCGTCTATTTCGGCTTAGATTTTCGCGGTCAGACGAGTCCGGAATAAAGGCTATTACTGCGCAGACAAGGGCGCCCACGAACGCAACCAGCTGATCCATGCTGGCAAAGCCCGCGACCGGGTTCACGATTTGAACGCTAAACGTCGCACCGCTCGCACGTCAATTCCTCGCCAGCTCGAGGAGGTTTTCCATGACCTTCTCTCCAGACACCGAACCGACAACCCCGAAGGCCAGTGCGCCAACGAAAGCGCCCACTGGCCCGGCGAGGGCACCAACGGAGGCTCCCAATTCTGCACCTGCGATTCCGCCTCCGAAACCCCCCGCGCTTGTGGCCGCGGTGTCCACGAACGGCTTGTGGTCGACGAACACGTCGTAGAATCCGACGGCGGACCCGAGCACGTTGCCGGCGAAGCCCATGCGCTTCGACAGATTCGTGATCGCGGCGATGTCTTCCGCGCTGTAAGCAACCCCCGGTGCCCAATGCTTTCCGGTGGGAACCTTGTCGGCAAACGCGTTGAGGGCCGCCTTGCCGGCACTGGCAGAGATCCCCGCGGCGTCGCCGCCATTCCGCAGGATGTGGCCAACTCGGCCTCGCGCGATGTCGCCGATGAGTTGCGTCGCGCCTTGGTGCGACATTCCGCCGTTTCGGACGAGGGCGTCGATTGCCTGCCGGGTCACGATGACTCGGGCATTCTGTTCCGCGGTGTCGAGTAGCTGGGTGGCCTGATCCGGGGTGAAAGCTCGGCCGTCGGCCATCCCCCGTTCGAGATCCTTCTGCAGCTCCAGCCGTGTTTGGGCGCGGGTTCGAGCCTCTCCACCCAGGACCGGGTCCATCGGCAGCGGGCCGATGAAGTTGGCCATTCGGTAGTCGTCGAGGCGCTCGCCGGCCAGGCGCCGGGCCTGCGGATCGGCGGCCGGGTCGGTAGCGGTGGAATAGTCCCTCAGGCGCGCGGCGGCGTCGACTTTCTCCGGTGTCATCTGACCGGGGCGGTCCACCAGTTCCCGGTCGCGGTCACGCTGGGTAGCGCCGTAGTTGTCGGCGGCCTGAGAGGCCTGCTGGTCCTGGTTCGGTTGGTCGTCGCCGTCGTAACCGTGCAGAGGTGCTGGATCGTAGCCATCGGAGAGCAGTTTGCTGGTGGCGCCTTGTAGGACTGCGGCGTAGTCATCGCGGAGCTTTTCGAGTTGATGCAGGAGGCCGGCGGTGTCGTCGATCGCCACCTGTTCCAGCTCGGAGGTGTCGAGGTGCGCCTGCTGGTACATGCCGATGCGGTTGTCGATGTCTTGAAGCTGGATCTCGAGCGCGTTGATCTTTGCGGCCGCTGCCTTCTGCGCCTCAGCAAGCGCGGCGGCGATGGTTTCCAGGTCGGTGCCGATCGCAGTGAGCTGGGTTTGTTGCAGATGCAAGGTGGTGGTGGCGCGCTGCACTTCTGCCGAGTCGTTGATGGGATGCTCGCCGTTCTCCCGGTTCCAGGCGGCCTGGAACCGTTGGCGTGCTTGGGCGAACGCGGCACTGGATTCGGCGGTGCAGGCGCCGGCGTCATGGAAGGCCTGCGCCAACTCCTCGATGACGGCTGGTCTCCCGCACTGCAGCGTGTTGTTGACCTGCCACGGGTCGCCGCCGGCTGCTTCGATCAGCAGCGCCAGGTTTATGTGCTGGAGTTGCACCGCACCGCACGAAGCTGGGCCGCGTTGCGCTGATCCATGCCGGTGAACTCGCGCGCGGCATAGTGGGCTTTGTCGCCGACGCCGGCCAGGGTCCGGCGGTGGCCACTGAGGGTGGTGATGTGCTCGCTGTGGGCCGTGGAGATCGCGTTGTGGAAGACGTCCGCGGCGCCGAAGCCGCCGAAAATGCCCGCTGCTACGGAGGTCTGGTTTAGCCGTGACGCCCCGGCGTGGGCGTGTTCGCTCGCACCGCGCGTATCCGCTGCCCCTGACCGCAGCATCGCCGGATCGACAAACACCAGAACTCCTCTCAGATCGGTCGTTAACAACCCTGACAGGGCCGCAGTTCGGCGTCAATTCAGCTTGCGCGGTGGCCTCCGAGCGCAATTGTCGCTGGCCTCAACTGCGGGTTTCCACGCCCAGTCGCAGTTCGGCGACCCAAAGTTCGACCCTGTGGCCGAAGTGGGGAACCGATGATGTAAGCGACGAATTGGCATCCGGGGATACCATCCGTGACGTGACCACCAAACCTGGGGCGGTTCACTTCGTCATCTGGATGTCCCGCAACACCTAGATTTCTGAAGGCCAAGGGCCTCAGCTGTCAGACACGCCGAGCACCATCACCCCCATTGCCCGGCCACGATCGAAGAGCCGATTTAGGGGCCTGCGTCGAGGGCTCGCTTGCCGGCTTGCTCGATCTGGTCGACGGACATGAGCATAATGTGGCTGAAGATTGTCGACGTGCCGGACACGAGGACAGCGCAATCGCCGCGCAGGCATATTTCAATGTGTGCGTCATTTGTGGGAACGACGTCAACGCCCGGCGCGTATCCTCTCTTGTACAGATCGGCACCCAACTGACCGGAAGCGAGACTCGGACACGCCGTCGTTACCCAATCCCAGATCAGGTACTTCTCCGCCAGTTCGAAGGTCGAAAATTTAGCGACGCCGTTCGACCGTTGGCGACGGTCATCAACGGTATCGATAATCCACCACTGGCCATTCTTGTGGAGATGCACCGAATAGTCACTGGACTCGAACAAGAGTTCACAGTCCGCGCAAGCGGACGACACTGTCGCGTCAGCGAGGCCGGCCCTAGGCGCCCATTCAATCCAAGTCGTGGAAAGACGCGATAAATCCGTCATGCTGTCACCCAACCTTCCGTATGGCGCCGTCGGGGCCCAAGTGCACCGAGGCCGGATCGATTTTTGAGTAGTCGGGAATCTTGCCCAGGTCGTCGAGGGCATCGGCCAGGTTCTTCTTCAAGGTCGGCAGCCGGTTCATCGCGTCTTGGGCCGCTTCGCTGCCGGCGCCCTGCGCGTAGGCCTTTGCTGCGGCGTCGTCGAGGGCCTTCTGGGCGGCCCGTACCCGGGCCATCGCATCGAGTACCGCTTGGTTATTGGCGCGCAACAGTTCCTCGAATGCGGACTGGTTGTCCGGCGAAGTCGTGGAGGGACTTAGGGGGCCGTGCAGCGGTGCCGCATCGTAGCCATGGGACAGCAGCTTGGTCGTCGAAGCTTGAAGTATTGCGGCGTAGTCGTCGCGCAGCTTTTCGATCTGATGCAGGATGCCGGCGGTGTCGTCGATCGCCACCTGCTCCAGCTCGGAGGTGTCGAGGTGCGCCTGCTGGTACATGCCGATGCGGTTGTCGATGTCTTGAAGCTGGATCTCGAGCGCGTTGATCTTTGCGGCCGCGGATTTCTGTGCCTGGGCCAGCGCGGCGGCGATGGTTTCTAGGTCGGTGCCGATCGCGGTGAGTCGGGTTTGTTGCAGGTGCAAGGTGGTGGTGGCGCGCTGCACTTCTGCCGAGTCGTTGATGGGGTGTTCGCCGTTCTCCCGGCTCCAGGCGGCCTGGAACCGTTGGCGTGCTTGGGCGAACGCGGCACTGGATTCGGTGGTGCAGGCGCCGGCGTCATGGAAGGCCTGCGCCAACTCGTCGATGACGGCTGGTTTCCCGCTCTGCAGCGTGTTGTTGACCTGCCACGGGTCGCCGCTGGCTGCTTCGATCAGCAGCGCCAGGTTTATGTGCTGGAGTTGCACCGCACCGCACGAAGCTGGGCCGCGTTGCGCTGATCCATGCCGGTGAACTCGCGCGCGGCATAGTGGGCTTTGTCGCCGACGCCGGACAGGGTCCGGCGGTGGCCACTGAGGGTGGTGATGTGCTCGCTGTGGGCTGCGGAGATCGCGTTGTGGAAGACGTTCGCGGCGCCGAAGACCCCGAAAATGCTTGGCGCCACGGCTGTTTGGTTCAGGCGGGCCGCCCCGGCCTGGGCGTGTTCGCTCGCGCCATGCATATCCGCCGCCCCCGAACGCAGCATCGCCGGATCGACAAACACCCCCAACCCCTCTCAGATCGGACGTTGACAACGCTGACAGGGCAGGCCTTCGGCGTCAATTCAGTTTGCGGCGGTCGACGAGCGAGGTTGTCGCTTGAGCCTCAACTGCGGGTTTCCACGCCAGCCGCAGTATGGCGACGCATAGTCCAGACTTGTGGCCGAAGTGGGGAACCGATGATGTAAGCGAAGAATCGGCACTCGGAGATACCATCCGTGACGTGACCATGACACAGCCCTGGCCCGCACCCCCCGCACCTGTCCGATCCCGCAACTGGCTGACAGTGACATTGGCCGCCGTTGCCGTGATTCTTGCGGCGGTGGCGTTGATCGTGGCGGTGACGCGGTCCGGATCGGGGTCGAGTGCGACCTATACGGCGGCGGAGAAGGCGGAAGCGAAGAGGGATTTGTGTGAAAAGTATAAACTTGCCGCGCGCGCAATGCACATTGAGACTTCGACGCCCGACAACACTGCGCTGGCCCGCATTGCCATGTCCAACGGTGCCCTGATTCTAGAGACAGCGGCCGCAAACCCTGCGTTAGACGCCAAACAACGTGACGCAGCCCGCGCCTTGGCGGCCACTTACCAAACAACAGCGGCAATTGGCACGACTGGCATGGCCACCAGGGAACAGTATAATGAGTCCGTTGATGACATGAATGTAAAAGACCGTGTGATGCAAGGATTGTGCGGTGAGTGACCTCCCCGACTATAGGCCTTTCACGCGGATGTTGATCGGTGCGTGGTGGCCTGCACCACCCACCCAGCCAGCTGATGCAGTCGGCTTTTGGTTCAGTCACCAGCAGGCGAAGCAGGAAGAGGCTGAATACATCCGCAACCTCGCCACTTTATTAGCGCAAAACAACAGTGGTCAGACCGCGGAGGATATGCTAACTCGTCTAACGCTCGGCAGGAATCGCTTGCTTGACGTTGCTCACCAGTGTCGCGCCAAAAGCGATGCCAATGGCGAGGTTGTCAAAGCGGTGACTCAGTTACGTGACACGCTTACCGGTATCGCGAGGTCAGGGAATGGCGAGATCGACACAATTCAGAAAAGTAATGAACCTCCGGCAGTCAAGACCACGAAAATTGGCAACGTGGTATTTGAGGCTAATCGGCAGGCGGGCAATGCGGCTATAATCGCGAACAATGCGATAGTAGAAGCGACCCAGCGGATGTTCGATGAAACCGGGGTCCACGAGAACGCTCGGGAATCGCTGCGGCAACGTGGTGCGAATCTCGATGTACCACCGCCCCGAAGGCCGACCCCGGATGAAGTGACCAGGGCACAGAATTATGACGGCGGCCAGGGCGGCCTTGGAACTGAGGGATCACAGCCCGCGGGCAGGGCCGGTGCTGCTGACGGCGATGGTGGTCAGGGCGGTCTGAGCCCGAATGTTTCGCAGCAGTCCGAAGGGACCGCAACTACGGGGGGTGACGGCGGCCAAGGCGGCATCGCCGGAACGACACCCAATGCCGCCGGGGCGAACGGCCCTGACAGCACCGTCGGCCAAGGCGGCAGCGGCTATGGCGTGCCTACAACCTCGGGCAGCGGTGGCGGTCGTGGGACCGGGGGAAGCAATGCGAGCGGCTACGGTGGACCGGGTACTGGTGGCGGTTCTGGGACCGGGGGAGGCAACGCGAGCGGCTACGGTGGACCGGGTACTGGTGGCGGTTCTGGGACCGGGGGAAGCAATGCGAGCGGCTACGGTGGACCGGGTACTGGTGGCGGTTCTGGGACCGGGGGAAGCAATGCGAGCGGTCAAGGTGGGCCAGGCGTCGGCGGTAACGGCGGGAGCATCGGCGGATCGCCAGGCGCTGCCGGTGGAAGCCCGGGAGGCGGCGTTGGCTTCGGCCCGTCCAGTGGCGGCGGGATGGGTGGCGGACTTGGCGGTACATCACCTCTAACTTCCTCCACGCCAGGCCTCGGCGGCGGTGGGGGTGGCGCTACCCCGCAGGGCCTCCAGGGCGGCGGATTGAGCCAAGCATTTGCATCGGGTACGCCCGGGGGCCCAGCTGGCCCAGGAGGGCCGGGCGGTACACCGCCATTGGCGCAAGGGGGTTCGGGCTCCGGCGGATTCGGTCAATCGTCAGGTCCGCAGGTGCCGCCCTCACCATCGGTGACACCGATGGCGGGCGGGGTGCTCGGCAATCTGGGAAGTCTCGGGGCCTCCAGCCCAGAGGTTGCTCCGACAGCTTCGACCACGGGAGCGACGACGCCGACACCGGCAGCGGCTCCGCCCATGACCGCTGGGCCGACATCGGTGCCGTCCGCGCCGATCAGCGCCGGCCCGGCAGCCCCGTCGGGTCCGCTGCCAGGCTACGGCGCGGACCTGCGCCCAGCTGGTGCTGCAGCACCAGCCGCACCCACGCCGACGGCTGGTCCACCTCCTGTGTCTCCCTCAGCGCCGGGCGGCCCCACGACACCCACCTCCGGTGGTGCCACCGTCGCGTCCTCCGGTGATCGTCCTGCGCCGGGCAAACCAACCGCTAGCACAAGTGGGCAGTCGGGTGCGGCGCTGGCCGGCGGCGCGGCCGCCGGAGGTACGGCCGGAGCGGGGGCCGGCACCGCCGCCAAGCGCATGGCCGAGCAGGACGATGTGCAGCGCAAAGTCGATGCGGTGGCCCGCCAGGCACCGAACCTGGCCTGGGCGGCCGGCTTGCGCGACGACGAGAGCACCACCGTGCTGGTAACCGATTTGGCCGGAGGCTGGATTCCTCCCGGCGTTCTCTTGCCGCCCGGCGTAACGCTGCTCGCTCCCGCCCAACGCCGACACAATTTGAACGTGGTTGATCTACTCGGCGCGGTCATCGCTACCGCGACACATCAGCCCAACACCTATGTAGCTGAAGCCGGCCCCAACGACCCACTTCCGGGCGCTGGGGAGCGCGCCCGCTACGGCCAGCGCATCGACGAACTCGGACCCACGCTCACCGATGCGGCGGGCGCCAGCTCTCGGCTACCGCGCATAGTGCAGACGGTCGCCCACGCCGTGGCCCGCAGATCCGGTATCGCCGACAACGAAATCGAACGATTCCGCAATGTCATCGCCGACACCGCAGACAAGGTGCTCTCGGCTTATCCTCACCATCTGCCCCGGGATGTCGCCGACTGGATGCTGCTGGCGGCCATTGATGCCCTGATCGACGGAAGCGAAGAGCTCGCCCGCTATCACCTGGCCTGGCATAAGGTCGTTGCCCCGGGCAGGCAAGCCGCATGAATGCGCCTGACGGGTCGCCGTGCGGCATGGCAATGGCCGGCCTGAACCAGTTGCTGGATTCAGAAGCAGTGACGCGCCCGGACGCCCGGACAAGAAGCAAGCGTGGACGACAGCCGCCGCTGCGATCAACCACCTACGCGCACGGCTAACAGAGATCTGCGAAGCCGGGGATCAGGCCTGCAACGCAGCTGTGGCCTCCGCCCTGCCGGACGACGCCAAGCTCACGCAGCTCAACGCCATCACCAAAGACAGACTCCGCTAGCGGCCAACAACCTCGGCATCCCCGAACGTCATCTCGACGTGCCCCACCGTCGACGACATCATCGGCCGCTTGGGCAGGCCCAGCGCGGCCAGCTCACGGGCGTACGGGTGGGTGCCCAGCCGCAGCGTCGTACCGCCTAACGACCCGCGCACCCTGGAAATCCGCATCTCCCAAGGAATTTCGCGAGTGGCACCGTCGAGGTGACTGTAAGCCCGAAGCGTGCGGGGCTGGGATGTGAAAAGACTCGGTACCGGCAGCCCGCGCCCGAATTCCATCGTGGCGACGTGCTGGCCGCCGGCGGCCACATCGAACCCCAGCCGCTTGCCGTCGCGAACGGTGAAGTCCGCCATGATCTTCGGGAACCCCCAGATGGTGCGTCCGGCTTCTAATGTAAATCCTTGATCCACCGGCAGGTGGTGGATGAACGCACCGGCGGAGCCCAATGCGCGCCAGCCACGGGCCGACGAACCTGGCGGGTTGACCATCACCGCGGTACCGAACTCGTGGTACTTCCCCAGATCGCCGTCGATGTAGCGGGCCAGCATCAGGTTAACCACCGCCTGTCCGGGCCGGTACTGGAAAACCTGCAGGCCGCTGTAGTCGATCATCGCCTGCGCGGCGTCCGCCGAAACCGAGAACATCGCGGAATGCACATCCGCCTGACGGACGCGGACCGGCATGGTAAGCACAGTGCCAGCGATGGTGTGCTGTGAAAGAGCCATGACGCCCACTGTAATCCGGAGGACGCTGATGACTGAGGTTATGGCTGATGTGAAGCCGATGACCAAGCCTGATGTCGACTTGACCGACGGCACTTTCTACTCCGACGGGGGAGCGCGCGCCGCCTACAAGTGGATGCGCGCTCACGAGCCGGTGTTCCGGGACCGCAATGGTCTGGCCGCCGCGGCCAGTTACGCCGCGGTGATCGACGCCGAACGCAACCCCGAGCTGTTCTCCAGCACCGGAGGGATCCGGCCCGACCAGCCGGGCATGCCGTACATGATCGACATGGACGACCCGGAACATCTGGTGCGCCGCAAGCTGGTCAACGCCGGCTTCACCCGCAAGCGGGTGCACGCCCAGCTGCCGTCCATCGGAGAACTCTGTGACAGGTTGATCGACGCGGTCTGCGAGCGGGGTCAGTGTGACTTCGTCCGCGATATCGCAGCGCCACTGCCGATGGCGGTGATCGGCGACATGCTCGGCGTCCTTCCCGAAGATCGTTCGAAGCTGTTGAAGTGGTCCGACGACTTGGTGGCGGGGCAGAGCTCGCACCTAGATCCGGCATCGGCGACGTTCCAGGCGGTCATGGAGGCCTTCGCCGGCTGGACCGAATTCACCCGGGACATCATCGTCAAACGGCGGGCCGAACCCACCGACGACCTGTTCTCCGTTCTGGTCAACGCCGAGGTGGACGGGGCGGTGATGTCCGATGACGAGATCATCTTCGAGACCCTGCTGATTCTGATCGGCGGCGACGAGACCACCAGGCACACGCTGTCCGGCGGGACCGAACAGCTGCTGCGCCACCGCGATCAGTGGGACATGCTGCGCGCCGACGCGAGTCTGCTGGCCGGGGCGATCGAGGAGATGTTGCGGTGGACCTCCCCGGTGAAAAACATGTGCCGCACGTTGACCGCCGACACCGAATTCCACGGCACCCAGCTCAGCCAGGGCGAGAAGATCATGCTGATGTTCGAATCGGCGAACTTCGACGAGTCGGTATTCGACGACCCCGAGCGATTCGACATCAAACGCGACCCCAACAGCCATGTCGCATTCGGCTTCGGCACCCACTTCTGCATGGGCAACCAGCTGGCCAGGCTGGAGCTTTCGCTGATGACCGAACGGGTGCTGCAGCGGCTGCCGGATCTGCGGCTGGCCGACGGTGCGGAGGTGCCGCTGCGTCCGGCGAACTTCGTGTCCGGCCCGGTGTCCATGCCGGTGGTGTTCACGCCGAGCAAGCCGGTACTGGCGTCGCCGAGCGTGTAATCAGCGCGAGAGTCTCGCACGAAAATCGCTGGGAGTACACGCTCGTCGCGCCCAGGCGTCCGCGACTCGGCCGAGGATCCCGGCCTCGGTGTCTTCGAGGGTGATCCGCAGGTCGATCCAGCCGAGCCCGGTCACCGTCTCGTGGCGTCGGATGTCTTGGTTGAAGCGCCGTGGATTGGTGCGGTGATGTTCGCCTTCATAGTCGAGGCCGACCATGATCTCCTCCCAGCCCATGTCTATGACCGCGACAAGCTGCTGCCATTCGTCGTAGACCGGGATCTGTGTCTGCGGCGGCGGGTAGCCGGATCGAATGAGAAACAGTCGCAGCCGGGATTCCCGTGGTGAGTCAGAACCGGTGTCGACGAGCCGCAGCGCGATTCGGGCATCACAGATGCCGCGGCGTCCCCGGTATCGTTCGGCCAGCAACTCGACGTCGGTGATCTTGAGGTCGGTGGCCTGTCCGAGGGCGTCGATGGCCGCGACCGCCTTGACCTGGGAATAGCGGCAGGCCAGGTCCAATGCGGTGCGGGCCGGCGACGTCACCGCTATGCCGCCGATCAGCTGCACCTCGTCTTCGCCGACGCGGTCCGACCAGGAGTGGATGTGTTTGGGTGGCCGGCGACAGTCGTAGAGCAATTCAGCTGGCGCGTGATCATCGACCCATTTCGCGCCGTGCAGCGCGGCGGCCGACTGGCCCGCGACGACGCCACGTCGCCGCGACCACAGCCACGCGGCTTGGGCGCGCAATGCCGCGGTGGGTCGAGTACCGGCTGGAACATAAACGTCCGGATGGATCGCGACGAATCGGCTCCGCAAGGCGTACGGCGTCAACCGGCCGCTTCGGACGGCCTCGCTGCCCAGGAACGGTGTCGCCATGGCGGGAGTCTGCCCACTAGCACTGACACGACCGCCGAACGTGTACTGGCTGCGAAAATGCCACCGAAATTTCGCAGTGGTTACACGTTCGGCGGGATGGCTGGCGGCAGGACCGGCGCAGCGGGGCTGAGGCCGACCCGCAAAGACTCCACGATCGCGTCCACCGGCGAACGCCACTGCAAGCCGAGATCCGCCAACGTGGCCGAGTCGTCGGTCGGAGTGGCCGAGGTCAGCAGCCAGGCCGCCTCGTAGCTGAGCGACTCCGGCAGCGACAGCAACTTACTGGCCAGATCGCTGACCCAGCCGATGCCCTTGAAAACACTGGGGGCCACCCGGATTCGGCGCACCGGCTTGCCCAGGCCCCGCTCCACCGCGGCGATCATCTCGTCGAAGCTGACCATGATCCCGCCGCACAGGTAGCGGTGCGGGCCTCGACCGGGCTTCATCAAAGACGAATGCACCTGGCCGACATCGCGCACGTCGACCATCGCCATACCGCCGCGCACTACCGGGGCCACCCGGTACTTCACGATCGGCGCCCAGCCCCGCTCGGTGACGCCGGGTGCCGTCCAGAACGCGGGACCGACCACGCTGGAGGGATAGGTGACCACGACCGGGTGCCCCTCGTCCTGCAGTCGCCGGGCGACCCGCTCGCCGTAGGCCTTGGTGCGGGCGTAGGCGCTACGCCCGGGAACGGTGGGCGAGTCCGGGCCGATAACACCGTCGGGCGGCGGGAACAGTGCGCTGTAGCTGCTGACCGACACCACGGGGTCCAGGCCGGCTTCCACCGCGCGGGTCAGGATCGCCTCGGTGGCGTAGGCGTTGATGTCCCACATCAACTTCTCTTGCCGGTCGTTGGTGCCGACCACTCCGGCGGCGTGCAGCACCGCGTCACAGCCCTCCAGCAGCGCGGCCACCACCGCGGTGTCGCGGATGTCGCCGTCGAGCACCTCCAGCGTGCCCAGCTCGCGCAACCGCGGAATGACGGGCTCGTCACCGCAGCCCGGCGCGACCAGCAGACGCACCGAGTGCCCGGCTTCCAGCAGGGCCCGAACGGTGTGGGCGCCGAGGTATCCGGTGCCGCCGGTGACCGCGATCTGCATCAGCGGTTCTTGAACTCGGGCTTGCGCTTCTCGGCGAAGGCGCGGGGCCCTTCCTTGGCGTCCTCGCTCAAGAACACCTTGATGCCGATCTGGGTGTCGATCTTGAAGGCGTCGTTCTCGTGCATGCCCTCGGTCTCATGGATGGTGCGCAGCATTGCCTGCACCGCCAGCGGACCGTTGTTGTTGATCTGCTCGGCGATCTCCAGCGCCTTGTCCAGCGCGGAACCGTCGGGCACCACGTGACCGATCAAGCCCATCTCCAGCGCCTCGGCGGCGGTGATGTGCCGACCGGTGAACAGCAGGTCACACGCCATCGTGTAGGGGATCTGGCGCACCAGGCGCACCGCCGAGCCGCCCATCGGGTACAGGCTCCACTTGGCCTCGGAGATGCCGAATTTGGCGCTCTGCCCGGCGATGCGGATGTCGGTGCCCTGCAGGATCTCGGTACCCCCGGCGATCGCGGGCCCTTCCACTGCGGCGATCAGCGGTTTGGTCAGCCGACGGCCCTTGAGCAGTCCGTCGATGCGTGACGGGTCGTAGCTGCCGTCTTTGAACGAGTCGCCGGGCGCCTTCTTGTTGGCCGCCTTGAGGTCCATACCCGCGCAGAAGTAGCCGCCGGCGCCGGTCAGGATGCACGAGCGGATCTCGTCGTCGTTGTCCACCCGGTCCCAGGCCTCGACCATGATCGCCAGCATTTCGCCGCTCAGCGCGTTTCGGGCCTCGGGCCGGTTGAGCGTCAAGATGAGGGTGTGTCCGCGCTGCTCAACCAGGGCGTGGGGCTCTTGTGACGACTCGCTCACCGGCGTCCGCCTTTCCGGGTGGGGACCTCGACTTGAAAACGAAATGTAACACGTTCTAGTTTGTGTGGCATGGCTCTCAACATCGCGGATCTCGCCGAACACGCCATCGACGCCGTCCCCGATCGGGTGGCCCTGATCTGTGGCGACGAACAGCTGACCTACGCGCAGCTGGAGGAGAAGGCCAACCGGCTGGCGCACTACCTGATCGACCAGGGCGTCAAGAAGGACGACAAGGTCGGCCTGTACTGCCGCAACCGCAACGAGATCGTCGTCGCGATGCTGGGCATCGTCAAAGCCGGGGCCATCCTGGTCAACGTCAACTTCCGCTACGTCGAGGGCGAGCTGCGCTACCTGTTCGACAACTCCGACATGGTCGCGCTGGTGCACGAGCGGCAGTACAGCGAGAGGGTGGCCCGGGTCCTGCCGGACGTTCCGAACGTCAAGACCATCCTGGTGGTCGAGGACGGCAGCGATCTGGACTACGCCCGCTACGGCGGTGTGGAGTTCGAGGCCGCACTGGCGCAGGGCTCACCGGAGCGCGACTTCGGCCCGCGCAGCGCTGACGACATCTACCTGCTCTACACCGGCGGCACCACTGGGTTCCCCAAGGGCGTGATGTGGCGCCACGAGGACATCTACCGGGTGTTGTTCGGCGGCACCGACTTCGCCACCGGCGAGCCGATTGCCGACGAGTACGACCTGGCCAAGCAGGCCGCCGCCAACCCGCCGATGATCCGCCACCCGATCCCTCCGATGATCCACGGCGCCACCCAGTCGGCGACCTGGATGTCGCTGTTCAGCGGCCAAACCGTGGTGCTGGCACCGGAATTCGACCCTGATCAGGTCTGGCGCACCATCCACGACCACAAGGTGAACCTGCTGTTCTTCACCGGCGACGCCATGGCGCGCCCGCTACTCGACGCGCTGCTGGCCGCCCAGGCCGAAGGCGAAGAGTACGACCTGTCATCGCTGTTCCTGCTGGCATCCACCGCGGCGCTGTTCAGCCCCAGCATCAAGGAGAAGCTGCTGGAGCTGCTGCCCAACCGGATCATCACCGACTCCATCGGGTCGAGCGAGACCGGTTTCGGCGGCACCAGCATCGTCGCCAAAGGCGAGGCGCACACCGGCGGCCCCCGGGTCACCATCGACAAGACCACCGTGGTGCTCGACGAGGACGGCAACGAAGTCCAGCCCGGCTCCGGCGTCCGCGGCATCATCGCCAAGCGCGGCCACATCCCCGTCGGCTACTACAAGGACGAGAAGAAGACCGCGGAAACCTTCCGCACCATCAACGGCGTGCGCTACGCCATCCCCGGCGACTACGCGCAGGTTGAGGCCGACGGCACCGTCACCATGCTCGGTCGCGGCTCGGTGTCGATCAACTCCGGGGGCGAGAAGATCTACCCCGAGGAGGTCGAAGCCGCCCTCAAAACCCACCCGGACGTGTTCGACGCCCTGGTGGTCGGCGTGCCCGACGCCCGTTACGGCCAACACGTGGCCGCGGTGGTGCAGCCGCGCGGCGATGCTCGGCCGTCGCTGGAGGAGATCAACACCTGCGCACGCACCGAGATCGCCGGCTACAAGGTGCCCCGCAGTCTGTGGTTCGTCGACGAGGTCAAGCGTTCCCCGGCCGGCAAGCCCGACTACCGGTGGGCCAAGGAGCAGACCGAAGCCCGTCCCGCCGATGAGGTACACGCCAACCACATGTGATGGGCCCAGCGAGATTCCCGCGATCCGTATCCGGTGACCGGGGTCGCGGGGCTAGTCTCGGTCGATGCAGCGACTTTCGGGCGTCGACGCCGCGTTCTGGTCTGCCGAGACTGCGGGCTGGCACATGCACATCGGTGGGCTGGCGATCCTGGATACCAGCCAGGCACCGAATTACAGTTTTGAGCTGGTCCGCCAACTTCTGATCGAGCGACTACCGCAACTGCCGCAGCTGCGCTGGAAGGTCGCCGGTGCGCCGCTGGGTCTGGACCGGCCGTGGTTCGTCGAAGACAACGAACTCGACATCGACTTCCATGTGCGGCGTATCGGCGTCCCGGCCCCGGGCGGGCGCCGCGAGGTCGAAGAGCTCGTAGGCCGGTTGATGTCCTACAAACTGGACCGTTCCCGACCGCTGTGGGAAGTGTGGGTGATCGAGGGGGTCAACGGCGGCCGGGTCGCGACGCTGACCAAGATGCACCACGCGATCGTCGACGGTGTCTCGGGCGCGGGCCTCTCCGAGATCATGCTGGACGTCACGCCGGAACCGCGTCCACCGGAACCGCAGGCGATCGGATCGCCAACCGATGACGGCATTCCCAGCTTCGAGCGCCGTGCCATCGGTGCGCTGGTCAACGTCGCGGTCATGACGCCGTTTCGCATCGGCCGGCTGCTGCAACAGACCGTCCGCCAGCAGATCGCCACGATCGGTCTGGGCGTGGCACGTAAACCGCCACGCTACTTCGACGCTCCGGTGACCCGGTTCAACGCCAGCGTGTCGCCGCACCGGCGGATCACCGCCTGCCGCGTCGAGTTGGCCCGGGTCAAGGCCGTCAAGGACGCCTACGGCGTGAAACTCAACGACGTCGTGCTCGCCATGGTCGCCGGCGCCGTCCGGCAATATCTGAGTGAGCGCGGGGAGTTGCCGGACAAGCCGCTGGTCGCCCAGATCCCGGTGTCGACCCGCACCGAGGAAAGCCAGGGCGAGGTCGGCAACAAGGTCAGTTCGATGACGGTGTCGTTGGCCACCGATCTCGAGGGCGCGGGCCAGCGGCTCAAGATGATTCACGAGAACACCCAGAGCGCCAAGCAGATGGCCAAGGCACTGTCGGCGCACCAGATCATGGGCCTGACCGACACCACCCCGCCCGGACTGCTGCAGCTTGCCGCGCGCGCCTACACCGCGACCGGCCTGTCGAATCGGCTGGCCCCGATCAACCTCGTCGTTTCCAACGTTCCCGGCCCGCCGTTCCCGCTCTACATGGCCGGCGCGGAAGTGGAATCGCTGGTGCCGCTGGGGCCACCGGTCATGGACGTGGCGCTGAACATCACCTGTTTCTCCTACCGCGACCACCTCGACTTCGGGTTCGTGACCACGCCTGAAGTCGCCGAGGACATCCACAAGATGGCCGATGCCATCGAACCGGCGCTGGCGGATCTGGAGCACGCCGCCGGTCGGAGTAAGCCCCGGGCCGGGAGGCGTTGAAGTGCTACCGGCCGGGTAGTGCCTGCACCAGACGGATCATCGGGGTCAGCAGCTTCTGCCACAGTGGGCCCGAGATGCCCAGCGGCGGATCCAAGTTCAGGATCCGGGCGGTGGAGACCGTCTGCGACTCGGTGTACTTCAGGAGGCCGTCGGCGCCGTGGCGGCGGCCCACCCCGGACGCCTTCATCCCGCCCATCGGTGCCGCGGTGCTACCAAAGGCCAGTGCGTAACCTTCGTCGACGTTGACGGTGCCGGACTTGATCCGGGCGGCGATCGCCTCGCCTTGCGCCTTGGTCGCGGCCCACACGCTGGCGTTGAGACCGTACTCGGTGTCGTTGGCGCGTGCGATGGCTTCCTCGATGCTGTCGACCGGGTAGATCGACACGACCGGGCCGAACGTCTCGTTGCGTCCGCACTCCATCTCGTCGGTGACGTCGGTGAGCACGGTGGGCTCGAAGAACAGCGGACCGAGGTCCGGACGGGCATTTCCGCCGGCGATAACCTTGGCGCCCTTGGCCTTTGCATCATCGACGTGGTTGGAGACGGTCTTGAGCTGGTCCTCGGAGATCAAGCTGCCCATGTCGGCGGAGAAGTCGTAGGCGCCCGAGAGCGTCATGGCACGCACCTGCTCGGCGAACTTGGTGGCGAACTCGTCGGCGATCTCGCGCTCGACATAGATCCGCTCGATGGAGATGCACAACTGGCCGGCGTTGGAGAAGCAGGCGCGGGTGGCGGCCTTGGCGACCTCGGCCAGGTCGGCGCCGCGGGTGACGATCATCGGGTTCTTGCCGCCCAGCTCCGCGGAGAACCCGATCAGCCGGGCGCCGCACTGCTCGGCCAGCGACCGGCCGGTGGCGCTGGAGCCGGTGAACATCAGGTAGTCGCACTGCTGCACGATCGCCGTGCCGACCACCGATCCCGGACCGGGCACCACCGCGAACAGCTCACGCGGCAGACCGGCCTGGTACAGCAGTTCGGCGTTGGCCAGCGTGCAGTACGGGGTCTGGCTGTCTGGTTTGACCACTACGGCATTACCGGCCAGCAATGCGGGGATGGCATCCGAAATCGACAGTGTCATCGGGTAATTCCACGGTGAGATGACCCCGACGACGCCCTTGGGATGGTGGTTGACCACGGTCTTGACGATGCCGGGCAGCAGACCCTGCACCCGCTTGGAGGCCAGCAACTTGGCGGCCTGGCGCGCGTAGTACCGCGCGTTGAGCATGATGTCGACGATCTCCTCCTGGGCCGCCGAACGGGCCTTGCCGGTCTCGGCCTGGGCGACGTCCATCAGGAAGTCCCGGTTGGCGATCACCAGGTCGCGGTAGCGCTCGATGATCGCGCAGCGCTCCTTGACGCTGCGGGCCGCCCACTGCTGCTGGGCGGCGCGGGCCTTGGCGAAGGCCGCCGTCACATCCTCGGCGGTGCCCACCGGGATGGTGGTCAGCGGTTTGCCGGTGAAGACCTCGTCGATGGTCTTCGACTGCCGCCCGTCGATGTCATCGATGGCGGCCAGTGCGCGCAGCCGGTCGAATGCTGCGGCGGACGGAGCGGGCATGGCTGTCTCCTACTCGCGGGTAACAAGTGGTTAGCCGCCAACCTACCCGGCGCAGCGGCCGCCCGGTAGCGCGGCGGCATTGGCGCTGAGCCACTGGGTCATCTGGTTGAGGGCGGCCACCCCGGAGTCGAAGCTGCCGTCGTTGGGCTCGGCGGCCATCGCCACCGCAAGATCACCATGGGGGCTGCGGACGATACCGAACTGTCGCACCAGGTAGCCGCCGCCGGGGCCGGGCCCCCAGCCGCCTTTGCTGGGGACGCTCAGGCCGGCCAGCCCCCACCGCTGGCTGGTCACGGTGTTGCGCATCAGACTGTAGACGGGCGCGCCGGCGGCCAGGCACGGCAGATGGGCGGCGAACACCGCCTGGCGGCCCAGCGGCCACTGGGTCTGGCCGAAGGCGCTGAATTCCGGCCGCAGCCGCCGGGATTCGACCGCGGTGCCGGTGTCGCCGAAGGCCCGCAGCACGGCCTGCACCTGCTGGGCGGCCTGCGGTGCCGGCCCGAGCTCGGACCACAACTTCTCGGCGGCGTCGTTGTCCGAGGCGGTGACGGCCCTGGCCGCGAGGTCTTGCGCGTCGGGGCGGTTGGCGTGGATTGCGGCGATCGCCAGCGGGACCTTGATGGTCGACCAGGCCACCCCGTTCTGCAGGGCGCCGAGCGTAACGACGCCGTTCTGGCCGACCGGAGCGTAGGCGATGCCGATGGTGGCCGGCACGGTGCCGGCCAACTGTGCGAAGGCGGGCTGCAGCGGATCGGCGGAGGCGGGGGAGGCCGGCGAAACAGGGGAGGCCAGGGCCAACAGGGCAGCCAGGACCGTGGTGAGTACTCGACGGGCGACAGGCATTGCCTCAGTATTGCGCGGTGGGCGGCCGAAACCGTGGTGGTCGATGGGCGGGTCGGCCGCTGTGCGCCATCCTTGGGGACCACCGACGTGGAAACATTCACGAAAAGCCGCACTCATTTCTATTTAGGATTATCGTCTCGGTATGAAAGCTCCCGTCCGCGCAGCGGCGATCGCCGTAGCCACTCTGACCGCCGCGGCGATCAGCGGCGCCCCCACGGCCGCAGCCCAGCCGGAAATGTATTTCTTCGAGTCGCCCAGTGGAAACATCGCGTGTCTGTCGGCCTCGGACTGGGTCCGCTGCGATATCCGCGAGCGGGACTGGTCACCGCCGCCGCGGCCGGCGGATTGCCCCAGCCAGACCGGCTACGGTCAGGGCATCAACCTCGAGGCCACCGGAAAGCCCAAGTTCGTCTGCGCCGGCGACACCACCTTCGGTGGCGACGCGCGCACCCTGCGCTACGGCGATCGGGATGCGACGACCGGCTACACCTGCTTCAGCGAGCAGTCGGGCATCAGGTGCGAGAACCGCGACGACCACGGATTCACGATCAGCCGCGAGTCCTACGAACTCTTCTGATTCCCGGTGCACTCACCGCTGCGCAAGCGCCGCCATGTCAGGCGCCAGTACGTCGGTCAGCGATGACCACGGCACGGTGATCACCGGCAAGCCGTGTCCGAACTGGTAGTCGGCGAAGTGCAGCTCCATACCCTCGGCGGTGGGTATCCAGTTCGCGAAGTTCTCCGCGATCGGTCGGTTGCCGGGTTCGTCGGCCATCGGCTCGCCGTCGCCGTAGACCGTCGGCCATATCCGCTTGGTCTGCTCGGAGAGCCGGTTGAGGCCGTCCTGCTCATTGGAGAACAGGTCGCTCAACGTGATGGGTTTGGCGCTACGGCTGTCGATCACGACCGTGCTCACGTAGTTGTTCGGATGGGCGGCACCGTGCACGTAGTAGACACCGGTGAGAAGTTGTGCGAGCGCCGACGGTCGAAAGAACAACTCGGACTTCACTTCGAAGGTCCACGACGGAATCGAGTCTGCATCGGCGCGCACCTGCTCGATCTGGTCGCGGGCCGAGGCGTCCCCGGCCTTGTTGAACGCCTCGGCCACCGAGGGATCGCCACCGGACACCTGAGCGACCTCGGCGTGCCAGCGTCCATCACCGTCCGGAGTCGCTCCGGCGATTGTGGCGGCCGAGACGGTATAGGTCTTACCGTTGGACTCTCCCGATTCCGAGGCGGCGGCCGGCATGGGATCCGCGAGCGCCCGAGGTGACATCTGAGCTGAAGTCGGTTGCGTTGTTGCCGAAAGCGAATCGGTGTTACCGCATGATGTCACCGAACCGAACGCCACTGCGACGATGGCCGCGAGGGATGTCGTGAAGATGTTAGGCATCAGGCGCGCAGGGCTTTCCGGGTTGGCCACCGAAGCTGTGATCGGCGGATTACTGGAACGACATCAGCAGATCATCCCACTGTCACCGTGCTCGCGCTGGAAAAAGCGGTGTCGCAGACTGACAACCCTGCCAACGCCTTGATCGAGGAGCAAGTCCATGTACATCCGACGCAGCCTGGTCATGCTGCACACGGTCCGCGGCACGGTAGTGCTCTCGGTCCTGCTGGGGTTGGTCGTCACCGCCCTGCCGTTCGTGTCCAACGCAGCATTCGGTCCGCTGATGCAGGCGGTCGCAGTTGCGGGCATGGACGGAAATCTGGCCGACGTGTGGGGCTTGCAGGGGGCGTTGCTGAGCCGTGAAAGCGGTGGCGCCTCCGGTATTTTCGGTTGGCTGACAACACCGGTGACTTTCGCGACGCTGCTGGCAGTCTGGGCGGTTTCGCTGGTGCTCGCGCAAGCCCTGAGTTTCGCCAACGCCTGGGTCGGCGCACACGTCGAGCGGAAGCTGCTCAGTGCGATCCTCCAGCGCGTTCACGGCCATATTCAGTCGCTGTCACTGGATTTCTTCATAGGCGCGCGCAGTGGTGCGCTTATCCAGCGAGTACAGCAAGAGGCCCCGTGCGTTCAGCGGCTCTTGACCGAGTGTCTTGTCCCACCGGCAGTCGACGCCGTGGTGCTGCTGATCGCATTGAGCTATCTGCTGGCGCTGTCGTGGCAGATGACGATCGTGTCGCTGGTGCTGACCCCCTTGGCGCTGATGGCACTTCGCTTCGCGGGGAAGGGGCTACAGGCCGCCACTCGACGGGCGATGATGGCAAACCGCGCCATGAGCAGCGAACTCGCGGAGACCACCAGTGGTATCGCCGAGATTCAGGTCTTCAACGCCCAACGGCGACGCAATGAGTTGTTCCGGGTCTCGTCGACGTCCGCAACGAGGAATATGGCCGCGATGAGGATCTGGATGCAGGCCGCGGCCAACGGGGTTCAGGTTTTCATCGCGTTGAGCACCGTGCTGGTGTTGATCACCGGTATCGCGTTCAGCGGCCGCTTCGGCCTCACCTTCGCGGGCCTGGTGGTGTTCATCGCCTACGTGCCGACGATGTTCGCGGCGGTGCAGCGGATGGTGTTGGCGTACACGACGTACAAGTCGATCCTCCCGCACATCGCGTCCACGTACGAACTGCTCGACACCGAGGCGACCGTGCGGGAGCGACCGAATGCCACGCCGCTCGGTGAGGTCCGCGGCAACGTGGTATTCGACGACGTGACATTCAGTTACTCGCCGCACCAGAAGATACTCGACGGGCTGTCATTCTCGATCGCGGAGGGAGAAACGGTCGCGCTGGTCGGTCCGATCGGATCAGGCAAGTCGACCGTCTTCAATCTGTTGCTCCGGTTCCTGGATCCACAGGGGGGCCGGATCCTGTTGGACGGCCGCGATATCCGCGATGTGACGCTGCATTCGCTGCGTGAGCAGGTGTCCAAGCTTGCGCAGTTCCCGTTCTTCTTGAAAGACACCATCCGCGAAAATGTGCGGCTGGGCCGACAGGACGCCACCGACAGTGACATCGAAGCGGCATGCGAGCTGGCGCACGTTCATAGCGTGATCTGCGACCCGGCTAAGGTGCGAGACGGCTACGACACCGTCATCGATGTGGAGGTGCCGTCGGGAGGCCAGAAGCGATTGATCGCCTTCGCCCGGTGCCTGCTCCGCCGGCCCGAGGTGTTACTGCTCGACGAGCCGACCGAGAACCTGGATGCGGATCAGCGGGCGAGGGTGACCGCAGTGATCCGCGAATATGCCGGCGATCGAACCTGCCTGGTAGTCAGCCATGACATGGATTTCATTGCCTCGGTGGCCGATCGGATCATCGTCCTCAGCCAGGGGCGTGCGGTGGAGCAGGGCACCCATGACGAATTGCTCGCGATCGGCGGCCTGTACACGCGCCTGTACGCAGCGGACAATGCGGATCCCGCATTGCTCAGCGGTGATCGGTTGGCCGCGCCAACTCAACGGCCGGACAACGGGCTCCGCTGACCGGGGCGGGCGCGCGGCGGCGGCCGTCAGCGCGGCGGCAGCGGTGCCACCGTGTCGGGGGTGTCGTAGTGCCGGCTGTACCAGCCCATGTAGCCGTAGCCGGTACTGCTGTCGGAAAGGTAGTTACCGCTGCCCTGGGTGGCATCACGCACGTCCCCGACGCGCACCACCTGTGGGGAAGAGTAGCTCTGCACCGTAAGACCTCCGTGATCGGGTTCCTGTTTGCTACAAAAGTGTACGAGCTACCAATGATCAATTCCCGGAATCCGCCGAACCGGGACTAAAGTACTCTGACTCGGCAATCCGTTGTGTCGGGTCGGCCGCGTAATGCAGGTGGCGCAGCCAGACCTCGATCTGCATCGCGGTGTAGAACTGAGTCACCGCACCGATGCGGCCGGCGGAGCGCAGCGCGCGGTCCCAGGCGTCGGCGTCGACATAGCCGCGCTGCACGATCTGCGGATTCGCGCCGAGGTATTCGCGCCAGCGGGGATGGCGCTCAAAGCCGTGCAATATCGCCTCGTCGGCGATCGACTTCGATCGCCGGCGAAGTACGGTCTCGCTGACCAGCCCGGCGAACGCGTACCGTTGCACGGCACGGTCGATCCGAGGATCTGCGGCGATGTCCCACGGGGTGGTCATTGCCACGTCGACCAACGACGGCGCCAACAGCGGATGACGCAGTTCGACGCCTTCCGGGGCGAACAGCTGGCGGGATCTGGCGAACTCGACGCAGCGCAGGACGTTCTCCACGACGGCCTGGCCGTGCACCGACCGCGCACGGACGGTCGTGGTGACCTGTGCCCGGTGCTGCAGGCGGTGACGCTCGATGTAGGCCTGGCGTAACCACGGTGCCGATGCGGCGATGGGCCGGGGTGGTTCCAGCGTGAGCGTCCGGCCGCTTCGCCATCGCCGCAGCCCGTCGATCGCCGCACGCCGTACCCAGAACGCGGCGGAACGCCCCAGTTCGGACTGGGCGCCCCATCTCAGCGACTCGCGCTGTAGTTGCGCCCATCGTCCCGTGCGCAACAGGTCGGCCAAGTACCAGGGAAGCAGGCCCGCGAAGAACACGGCGTCCCCGCCCTCGCCGGTGAGAATCGTCGACGCCCCCAGCCCCCTCGCAAGAGCCTCCTCGGCAGCGCTGGGCGCCCAGTTGAGAATCCGGCGTGTCGGTGCCGGCAGGAAGGTGCCCAGTTCCGGCCCCGCCGTGAAGGGCCCGTGCTCGGTGGCGTCGATCGGATGCCACGGTGCCGGCGTCGATCGAAGCACAGCCCGGATCCAAGACGACTCGTCGCTGCCCGGGGAGCCGGGATGGACGAAGCTGAGCGCATGTATCGGCGCGATGCCGGTGGCCACCGCCAAGACGGTCGAGGTGTCCAGCCCGCCCGACAACTCGACGGCGTCCGTACCGTCAGACGACAATGCCCCCGCGACAGCATGTTTGACGGTCGCGCGCAGTAGATCCTGGTGCTCGTCGAAGGTTCCGGGACGCGGTTCCGAGAGGGGACGCCAACCACCTCGTACCCGCAGGCGGCCCGCCCGGCAGCTGGCGAACTCGCCGGGGTGCAGCCGGCTTATGCCGCGATACGGCGTTCGGGGCCCCAGATGCAAGCCGGTGCTGAACATATCGGCCAGGTAGTCCTCGTCGGGTTCATGCCAGGCACCGGTCTGGCGGGCCAGGGCGCCGAGGTCGGTCGACACCACGGTGCCGTCCGCCCCGCAGGCGAAGTACAGCGGGCGCAGGCCCATGCGATCCCCGAACAGGACGGCGTCGGGGCCGTCCACCACCACTGCGGCGTACTCGCCGACCATACGTTCGGCCGCGTCGGCAGGCCACCGCCGCAATCCAGCCGCCACGATCTGCGCCAAGGGTGCCGACTTCGCCAGGTCCAGCTCCCGTCGGAGCGATGCCGGGCTCGCGAGGAAGCCATGGAACCACACCGCGGATTCGCCGACCCGCTGAAATCCAGGCCACCCGTGGACACGTGCCGGTGTCTCGGTGGGCAGCGCTACCAGGAATCCATCCAGTGATGGCCGGGCCGGTTGCATCACGCCTGCTGGATCACGGTGAAGCGCCGCAGGTCACCCTCATTCAGGGCGGTCCCGTTCAACTCCACCCAGGCATGAGCCTCGAACGGGTAGAGCGCCACGCCCATCACGTGCCGAGCCGGCCAACCGGCGGTTCGCAGAAAGCGGGTCAGAGCGAGCGAGCGCGGCAAACAATCCAGCGGAGCCTGGCGGGCCGGGTAGAGGCCCTCGGCGATCCGGAAGCGTCTCATCAAGAGTTCCACGGCGGTGCGCGGCGCAGCGGTGTCGGCCGTCGGCCCTACCCGATTCGCGTAGGCCGTTGCAAAGCCCCTTCGCAGATCACGCTCTGCGGCAACACGTTCCCGCAACGCGCGCAGAATGGTCGGGGTGCGCCGCGGTGACCGCTCGACGGATGGCGGCGTCGTCCGCTGATCGGTGACGAGGCGACCCGCGGCAAGCTGGGCCGTGGCGAAGTCGGCGAAGTCGGCTTCCAGCGTGGCAGGCGCGACGCCGTACTCTTCGGCGAGGCCGGTGATGTTGCGCTCGTCGGGTAACCGCGTCAGTTGTGCCCACATGGCCGCACCGACCTCGTTGATCACGTCGTAGACGCCCGCGGACAGATCCAGTACCACCAGCTGTCCGGCCACCTCGGCGCAGCGCAGGTTCGGCGCGCAGAACAGCTGCGGCGGGTGTGTGGGCGCCGGATGGGTCACGATGTTTGCGTCCGGTGGGGTGTCGAGGCGACGCCGTGGTCGGCACGAGGTTGCCGATGTCGTTCGTGGCCGGGTGGATGCTCGGTGGCGGTCCGAAATAGCCCTGTGGTGCGCCAACTCGAAGAGATTTCCGAAATAGTAGCGGTAAGCCCATTTCCCGGCAAGGTGTGTCGGCTGGCCGGAGACGTAGCCCCGGCCCCTCCTCAGGGGCGCTCGATCTGGAACACCGGATCGGCACACTCCAGGCCCTCGGCAGACAGCACCCGCTTGAGCACCTTGAACGTCTCGGTGCGCGGTAGCGCGGCGGCCACCCGGACATACGACGGCCACTGCTTGGGTCCCAGGTCGGGTTGCTCGGCCAGGAATGACCGGAATTCATCCACGTCGAACGATGCCCCCGCGGCAAGCACCAGTGCTGCCATCACTTGATCACCCACCGCGGGATCGGGTATCGGGTAAACGACCGCCTCGACGACAGCGTTGTGCCGCAGCAAGATCTGTTCGATGGGCGCGGTACCCAGGTTCTCGCCGTCCACCCGCATCCAATCCCCCAACCGGCCGGCGAAGTAGGCATACCCGGCGTCGTCGCGGTACGCCAGGTCGCCGGTGTGGTAGATCCCGCCCGCCATCCGCTGCGCTTCGGCCTCGGGATCGTTGTAGTAGCCCCGGAACTGGCCGGGTCCGCTGGTGTTCACCAGTTCGCCGACCACGCCCGGCGGGCATTCTTCGCCGGTATCGACGTCGATGATGGTGTTCCCGCCCGTCAAGGGGCCCAGTGCACCGATCGGTGTGTCCGGGGTGCGGCCGATCGCCACCCCGCCCTCGGTGGAGCCGAAACCGTCGATGACGGTGCAGTCGAACCGCTCGGCGAACCGCTCCAGATCCCGCGGCGCGCCCTCGTTGCCGTACAGGATCCGCAGCGGGTTGTCGGCGTCGTTGGGCCGCTGCGGCGTGGCCAGCACATACGACAGCGGTTTGCCGACGTAGTTGGCGTAGGTGGCGCCGAAGCGGCGAACGTCGGGAATGAACCCTGACGCCGAGAACTTTCGGCGCAATGCGATCGATGCTCCCGCCGCCAGCGCCACGGACCAACCCGCCATCACCGCGTTGGAGTGGAACAGCGGCATCGACAGGTAGCAGACATCAGCGGACGTCAGACCGAACCGCTGGGCGAGCATGAGCCCGGGGGCCGCCGCCTTCTCATGGGTGCAGCGCACCGCCTTCGGATCCCCGCTGGTGCCCGAGGTGAAGATCAGCATGAACAGGTCATCGGGTTCGGCGGCGCGGAACGTCACCGACGCATCGCCGAAGCCGGCCAATTCGTCGGCCCAGGAGGGCGACTCGACATCGATCGCGCCGGCGACCTCGGCATCGGTGCTGTTGTCGGTCAGCACCAGCTGGCAATCGGCGTGGGCCACGTCGCGCAGCAGGGCTGTCCCCCGGCGGGTGGGGTTGAGTCCCACCGGCACCAGGCCGGTCAGTGCGGCCGCCACCAACAGTGTCGAGAAGAACGGGGTATTGCCCAGCAGCACGCCGACGTGCGGCGGCTTGTCCGGATCGAGCCTGGCGTGCAGCGCGGCGCCCAACCGAGCGCCGGCCGCGATGTGGCTGCGCCAGCTGATGAAATCGTCCAGGTAGTAGACGCCGCGGTCGTCGACGTCGGCCAGCGGGGCCAGCAGCCCGGTGACGGTGGGTTTTTCGTCGATGAGAGCCGGTGCTGACATGCTGGTCACATTAGTGCTGCAATGGTGCGGTGACTGAATTCGACGCCTTCGCCGACATCGAGGCAATCAAGCAGGTCAAGTACCGCTATCTGCGAGCGCTGGACACCAAGCACTGGGACGACTTCGCCGCCACGCTGGCCGAGGACATCACCGCCGACTACGGCAAGTCGATGGGCAGCGATCACAGCTTCTCCGACCGCGACTCGCTGGTGGAGTTCATGCGGACATCGCTGCCGGGAAACTTGATCAGCGAGCACCGGGTCAACCACCCCGAGATCACCCTCACCGGCGCGGACAGTGCTACCGGCATCTGGTACCTGCAGGACCGGGTGATCATGCCCGACTTCAACCTGATGCTGATCGGCGCCGCGTTCTATCACGACACCTACCGCCGCACCGCCGACGGCTGGAAGATCAGCGCCACCGGCTACCAGCGCACCTACGACGCCACCGTGCCGTTGTCGGACCTTCCCGGGTTCAAGGTGACGTTCGGAGATGCGCTGCACCGCTGACCTAGACCGGGGTGTCGGCCAGCTCGCGACCGATCGCCAACAGCTGGCCGGTAGCGCCACCGAGCGCAAACTCGGTCTGCTTGGCGGCCAGGAAGTAGCGGTGAATCGGGTGGTCGGTGTCGATGCCGACCCCGCCATGGATGTGGACGATGCTGTGCGCCACCCGATGTCCGGCGTCCGCCGCCCAGAACGCGGCCGTGGCGACCTCGCTGGTCGCCGGCAATTCCTCGCCGACCCGCCAAGCCGCTTGGGTCAGCGTGAGCCGCAGCCCCTTGACGTCGATGTAGCCGTCGGCCAGCCGCTGGGACACGGCCTGGAAGCTGCCGATCGGCTTGTCGAACTGTTCGCGTTCGCGGGCGTATTCGGCGGTCAGGGCCAAGCCGCGCTCCAGCACCCCTAACTGGTAGGCGCTGCGGCCCAGCGCGGCCAGGGTGCTCAGGTGGTCGAGGACCTCGGCGCCGCCGACGAGACGGCCGGACTCCAGCTCGGTTCCCGACAGCTCGAGGTGGCCGACACTGCCCAGGCCGGTGGTCGCCAGCGAAGTAACCGTCACGCCGGGATCGGTGGCGGCCACCAGGAAAACTCGTGTGCCGGAATCGGTTTCGGCCGGCACCAGGAAGGCGTCGGCCACCGGGGCGAACCCGACCTGCGTGCGGGTACCGGTGAGGCGGAAGCCGGAACCGGTCGCCGCTGCCTGGACCGGACCCTCACCCATGTCGCCGTCGGTCGCAGCCGTCAGGATCTTCGCGCCGGCCACTGCCGGGGCGCCCCAGGCCTGCTGCAGCTCCGCGGAGCCGAACTTGGCCAGTGCCCCGGCCGCCAGCACCACCGACTCCAGGTAGGGCACCGCGGCCAGCTGCCGACCCAGAGCGGTCAGGATGGCCGCCTGCTCCAGCACGCCGAAGCCGCCGCCGCCCAGCGACTCGCTCGCCGCGCTGGACACCACGTCGGCCTCGACGAGCTTGCGCCACAGTTTGGTGTCGACCCGCTGCTCCAGCCCGTCCAGCTCGCGCTGGTGTTCCGGGGTGCACACCGCCTCGACGATGGTGCCGACCAGACCCGAGAGATCTTGTGCTGCTTCGGTTGTGGAGAAGTCCATAACGAGTCCTTTACCGGTTGCGGGGCAGGCCCAGGGCGACCATGCCGATGATGTCGCGCTGCACCTCGTTGGTGCCGCCGCCGAAGGTCAGGATCAAACACGCCCGGTGCATGCGTTCCACCCGGCCGCGCAGCAGCGCACCTGGGGAGTCTTGCCGCACGGTGGCGGCGGTGCCGAGCACCTCCATCAGCAACCGGTAGGCCTCGGTCGCCAGTTCGGTGCCGAACACCTTGGCCGCCGATGCGTCCGCCGGGGACGGCGAGGCGCTGTCGGATGAGGCCAGCTCCCAGTTGATCAGCTTGAGCACCTCGGCCTTGGCGAGCACCCGGGCCAGGTTGAGCTGCACCCACTGCGAGTCGATGATCCGGTTGCCGTGGCTGTCTTTGGTGTGCTGCGCCCACTCGCGGACCTCGTCGAGCGCCACGAAGATCGGCTGCGCCGACACCAGTGCGACCCGCTCGTGGTTGAGCTGGTTGGTCACCAGCTTCCAGCCCGCGTGCTCCTCACCGACCAGGTTGGACACCGGCACCCGCACGTCGGAGTAGTACGTCGCGCTGGTGTCCGGGCCGGCCATGGTGTGCACCGGCGTCCAGGAAAAGCCCTCGGCCGTGGTGGGAACAATGAGCATCGAGATGCCGCGGTGCTTCTTGGCCTCCGGGTTGGTCCGCGCCGCCAGCCACACGTAGTCGGCGTAGGCGATCAGCGACGTCCACATCTTCTGGCCGTTGATCACGTAGTCGTCGCCGTCACGTACCGCGGTGGTGCGCAGCGAGGCCAGGTCCGTTCCGGCACCCGGCTCGGAGTACCCGATCGCGAAGTGCAGCTCGCCGGCGGCGATCTTGGGCAGGAAGAACTTCTTCTGCTCCTCGGTGCCGAAGGCCATGATCGTCGGGGCGACGCTGTTGATGGTCAGGAACGGCACCGGGGCACCGGCGATCGCGGCCTCGTCGGTGAAGATCAGCTGATCCATCGCCGAGCGGGCCTGGCCGCCGTACTCAGTGGGCCAGCTCAACGTCAGCCAGCCGTCCTTGCCCATCTGGGCGACCGTTTCGCGGTAGACGTTGCCGGTCCCGTACTCGCCCTGCGTCGAACTCAGCGCCTCCCGGCGCTCCGGGGTCATCAGCGTCGTGAAATACGAGCGCAGTTCGCGACGCAGCTCTTCCTGCTCAGCGGTGTAACTGATCTGCATCGGGTCGTCCTTCGCTGGTGATCGGGCTCACGATAAAATTGTCGTCGACAGCCCGTTGTAACACGTTCTAGTCGCTAGGGTCCAGTGGCCCTACCTCGTCGTGTACGGCTGCTGTTGGATCGTATGGTGGCATTAGCGGACACTGACGGACCATGCTGGTGGCCGTCTCGGGCTTTGCAAGGAGAGCGTCATGCGAGTTGAGGTGGACCTGGATCGCTGCGAGGGCAACGCGATTTGCGTCGGAATCGACCCCGACCTGTTCGAACTGAACGACGACGAGCAGGCCGTGGTCAAGATGGCGCCGGTCCCGGCGGACCGGGAAGCCCACGCTATGCAGGCGATCGCCGAGTGCCCCCGTGCCGCGCTGCGCCGCGTTGACGACTAACCTCGGCCCGGCAGGGGACTAGAGGTATTCATAACCGCAGGCGACGAGGGCGCCGCGAGGGGACAGGAGCGGCGTACATGACTGCGAACAGCGCGATCGATCTGACCGGGAAGGTCGCCGTGGTGACCGGCGCCGCCGCCGGGTTGGGCCGGGCAGAAGCGATCGGGCTGGCCCGTTCCGGAGCCACCGTGGTTGTCAACGACATCGCGCCGGCGCTGGAATCCTCCGACGTGATCGACGAGATCGCCGCCGCCGGCGGCAAGGGGGTGCCGGTGGCGGGGGACATCAGCCAGCGCTCCACCGCCGACGAGCTGGTGAGCACCGCCGACGGCCTGGGCGGGCTGAGCATCGTCGTCAACAACGCCGGGATCACCCGCGACCGGATGTTGTTCAACATGTCCGATGACGACTTCGACGCCGTGATCGCGGTGCACCTGCGCGGGCATTTCCTGTTGACGCGCAACGCGGCCGCGTATTGGCGCCAGCGGGCCAAAGATGCTGACGCCGGAACCGTGTACGGCCGCATCATCAACACGTCCTCGGAAGCCGGGCTGATGGGTCCGGTCGGTCAGGCCAACTACGGCGCGGCCAAGGCGGGCATCACCGCCCTGACGCTGTCGGCCAGCCGGGCGCTCAGTCGCTACGGCGTGCGCGCCAACGCCATCTGCCCGCGGGCCCGTACCGCGATGACCGCCGACGTCTTCGGTGAGGCCAAGGTTGGCGACGGGGAAATCGACCCGCTGTCGCCCGAGCACGTGGTCACCCTGGTCCGGTTCCTGTCGTCGCCGGCATCGGACTCGGTCAACGGTCAGGTCTTCGTGGTGTACGGACCTGAGGTAATGCTGATGGCCGCGCCGACGGTGGAACATAAGTTCAGTGCCGACGGACAGGCCTGGGATCCGACCCGGTTGGCGGACACGCTGGCGAATTACTTCTCGGATCGCGATCCGAAGCGGACCTTCTCAGCTTCGGAGTTGATGGACGCCGATTAGAACGCGGTTAGAACGCGTTTCAGCGAGGCGTGGATCACAATTGCTTTGACCAGCATAAATAATCCGTTTCTTTTACTAAAACGTGTCCTTTGACACTCCGAACGTGTTCTAGTTACTATGAGCCGGCTCACGAGGGCCGGACGGTGAATCACGCGAACAGCGCCGGTCACGTGAGGTGGCCGGATACAGTTTTGCGACCACCGGCAGCCGGATGCCCGACCTGAGGGAAGGACGTGCCTTGATCGAACAGCTCACGGTTCCGGCTCGGGCCGTGGGCGGTTTCGTAGAGATGTCGCTGGCGACATTCCGGGCGATGTTTCGCCGGCCGTTCCAATACCGTGAGTTCCTCGACCAGACCTGGATGATCGCCCGGGTGTCGCTGGTGCCGACCCTGCTGGTCGCGATCCCCTTCACCGTGCTGGTGGCGTTCACCATCAACATCCTGCTGCGGGAGATCGGCGCCGCCGACCTGTCCGGCGCCGGGACCGCATTCGGCACCATCACCCAGCTGGGCCCGGTGGTCACCGTGCTGGTGGTGGCCGGTGCCGGCGCCACCGCGATCTGCGCGGACCTGGGCGCGCGCACCATCCGCGAAGAGATCGACGCGATGCGGGTGCTCGGCATCGACCCGATCCAGCGGCTGGTGGTACCCCGGGCGCTGGCCTCGACGTTCGTCGCGCTGCTGCTCAACGGCCTGGTGTGCGCGATCGGCCTGGTCGGGGGCTATGTATTCTCCGTCTTTCTGCAGGGCGTCAACCCGGGCGCCTTCATCAACGGGCTGACCGTGCTGACCGGGCTCGGGGAGCTGGTGATGGCCGAGATCAAGGCGCTGCTGTTCGGCACCGCCGCCGGGCTGATCGGGTGCTACCGCGGGCTGACCGCCAAGGGCGGTCCGCAGGGGGTCGGCAACGCGGTCAACGAGACCGTCGTCTACGCCTTCATCTGTCTGTTCGTCATCAACGTCGTCATGACCGCGATCAGCGTGCGGGTGCTGGTCAAATGAGTTACGACGCCACGCTGCGATTCCGGCGGCTGTTCCGGTGGGCGCCCAAGGCCTACGACAACTTCGGCGAGCAGGCCCTGTTCTACGCCGAGTCGATTCGTTACGTGCCCAACGCGCTGACCAAGTACCGCAAGGAAACGGTCCGGCTGATCGCCGAGATCACCATGGGCACCGGCGCGCTGGCGATCATCGGCGGCACGGTCGGGGTGGCCACCTTCTTGACCCTGGCCTCCGGCGGCGTGATCGCGGTGCAGGGATTCTCGTCGCTGGGCAACATCGGCATCGAGGCGTTGACCGGGTTCCTGTCGGCGTTCCTCAACGTGCGCATCGTCGCACCCGTGGTGGCTGGGATCGCGCTCGCGGCCACCATCGGTGCCGGCACCACCGCCCAGCTCGGCGCCATGCGGGTCGCCGAGGAGATCGACGCCGTCGAATCTATGGCGGTACACGCGGTGTCGTATCTGGTATCCACCCGGCTGGTGGCGGGCCTGATCGCGATCATCCCGCTGTACTCACTGTCGGTGCTGGCGGCGTTCTTCGCGGCCCGGTCCACCACGGTGTTCATCAACGCGCAGTCGCCAGGCCTTTACGACCACTACTTTGATACCTTCCTTATTCCGACCGACCTACTGTGGTCCTTCCTGCAGGCGATCATCATGTCGATCGCGGTGATGCTGGTGCACACCAACTACGGCTTCAACGCGGCCGGCGGACCCGTCGGCGTGGGTATCGCGGTGGGTCAGGCGGTGCGCACGTCGCTGGTGGTCGTGGTAGTCATTACGTTGTTCGTTTCACTCGCCGTCTACGGCGGGTCCGGTAACTTCAACCTCTCGGGATAGCAAGGACATACGGGTGGAAAACGGATCGAGGCGTACCCAGGTGCGGATTGCCGCGGCAGTCCTGGGTGCGCTCCTGGTTGCCGCCACCGTCTTCACCTATCTGTCCTATGTCTCCGTCTTCAGCTCCACCGATAAGGTCACCGTCACGTCGCCGCGGGCCGGCCTGGTGATGGAGAGGGACGCCAAGGTCAAATACCGCGGTATCCAGATCGGCAAGGTCAAGGAGATCACGTATCAGGGCCAGCAGGCCAAGCTCGCGCTGGCCATCGACAGCGCCGCGATGCGATACATCCCGTCGAACGCCGCCGTGCACATCGCCAGCAACACCATCTTCGGAGCCAAGGCGGTGGAGTTCATTCCGCCGCCGGTGCCGTCGGGTAAGGCATTGCGCAGCGGCGCCGATGTGCAGGCCTCCGACGTGCAGCTGGAAGCCAACACGCTGTTCCAGAAGTTGACCGATCTGCTGGACAAGATCGACCCGGTGCAGCTCAACGGATCTATCAGCGCGCTGGCCGAAGGATTGCGCGGCAACGGCGACAACCTGGGCGCGCTGCTGTCCGGGCTGAACGGCTACCTGGAGAAGCTCAACCCGAAACTGCCGCAGCTCCAGTCGGGTTTCGCCAAGACCGCGGTGGTCGGCAACATCTACGGCGACGCCGCCCCGGATCTGGCGACCATCTTCGACAATGTTCCGACGATCAGCAAGACGCTGGTCGACCAGCGCGACAACCTGAACAAGGCGCTGCTGGCGACCACCGGGCTGGCCAACAACGGCTACGACACGTTCGCGCCGGCCGCTGACGACTTCATCGCCGGCATCACCCGGTTCCGGGCGTTGGGCTCTCTGCTGGCCGAGTACTCGCCGGAGTTCGGCTGCCTGTTCCGGGGAATCCAAGGTGCGCTGGAGAAATTCGGTCCGTCGATCGGTGGCACCAAGCCGGCGCTCTACGTGCACTCCAGCTTCATCCCGGGCGCACCGGCCTACACCTATCCGGAGAGCCTGCCGGTGGCCAACGCGACCGGTGGCCCCAACTGTCGTGGCCTGCCGGACATTCCGAGCAAGCAGTACGGCGGCTCCTGGTTCCGGTCGCCGTTCCTGGTCACCGACAGCGCCTACATCCCGTTTCAGCCGAACACCGAGGTGCAGTTCGACGCGCCGTCGACCGCGCAGTTCCTGTTCAACGGGGCCTTTGCCGAACGGGACGAGTACTGATGAGCACCCGCAGCACGCTGATCAAGGTCTCCATCTTCACGCTCGCCATGCTGCTGGTGTCGGCCGGGCTGGTGGTGGTGTTCGGCGAGTTCCGGTTCGCGTCCAACCACACGTACCACGCCAATTTCGCCAGTGCCTCCCGGCTCAAGGGCGGCGAGGATGTGCGGATCGCCGGAATCCCGGTCGGCACGGTGAAACGCGTCGAGCTGGCCGGCGACAACAGCGTCAACGTCACTTTCGACGTCAACAAGCGTTACCAGATCTACGACTCGACCCGCGCGCTGATCCGTTACGAGAACCTGGTCGGCGACCGGTACCTGGAGATCGCCTCCGGCGCCGGCGATCTGCGCAAACTACCGCCCGGCGGCACCATCGCGCGGAAGAACACCCAGCCGGCGCTGGACCTGGACGCGCTGCTGGGCGGGATGCGCCCGGTGCTCAAGGGTCTGGACGGCAACAAGATCAATGAGGTCAGCAACGCGATCATCGAGTTGTTGCAGGGCCAGGGCGGCGCGCTGACGCAGATGCTTTCCAGCACCAACTCGTTCACCACCACACTGGCCTCCCGCGACCAGCTGATCGGCGACGTGATCAACAACTTGAACACGGTGCTGTCCACCGTCGATGACAAGCGGGAGCAGTTCGACGCCACCGTCGACCGGCTGCAGCAGCTGATCACCGGATTGGCAGAGGGCAAGGACGCGATCGCCGGGGCGATCGGACCGCTGGCGTCGGTGGAGACCGACCTGACCGACACACTGCGCCGCACCCGCCGGCCGCTGCAGGGCGTGATCGAGAACGCCCGGCCGCTGGCCACCGTGCTGGATAAGCGCAAACAGGAACTCAACGACGTCATCGACCCGCTGGAGGAGAACTACCTGCGGCTCAATGCGCTCGGCGCCTACGGCTCGTTCTTCAACATCAACTACTGCACGGTCTCCCTGAAGTTGAACGGGCCGGCGGGCAGCGACATCATTCTGCCGATGGGCGGCCAGAATGACACCAGCAAGGGGAGGTGCTCTCCTGTCAAAAATTGACCGCGTAAACCCGGTTCGCACCGGCACATTGGGCATCGCACTGGTGGCATGCGTGCTCTTGGTCTCCTTCGGATACACCAGCCTGCCGTTCTGGCCGCAGGGCAAGGTTTACCAAGGCTATTTCGCCGACGCCGGCGGCATCATTCCCGGCAACGACGTGACGGTGTCCGGTATCCGGGTGGGCAAGGTGACCAAGGTGGTGCTGGCCGGAGCCAGCGCGAAAGTGAGTTTCTCCGTCGACCGCAACATCCGGGTGGGCGACCAGTCGCTGGCCGCGATCCGCACCGACACCGTGCTGGGCGAGAAGGCACTGTCGATCACGCCCGCCGGCGCCGGTTCGGTCACCGAGATTCCACTGGACCGCACCCGTGCCCCGTACACCCTCAACAACGCGCTGCAGGACCTCGGCGGCAACGCCCGGGATCTGGACAAGCCGCGATTCGAGGAAGCGTTGCAGGTGCTCACCGATTCGATGCGCGAGGCGACGCCGCAGTTGCGCGGGGCGCTGGACGGGGTTGCCGCCCTGTCGCGCAGCATTAACCGCCGCGATGAAGCGCTGGGCCAGTTGCTGACCCACGCCAAGTCGGTCACCGGAGTACTCAACCAGCGTGCCGAGCAGGTCAACCAGCTGGTGCTCGACGGCAACCAACTTTTCGCAGCGCTGGACGAACGCCGTCAAGCGATCGGTGCGCTGATCGGCGGTATCGACGATGTGTCGCAGCAGCTTTCCGGCTTCGTCGCCGACAATAAGGCCGAAATCGGCCCGACCCTGAACAAACTCAACCTGGTGATGGACAACCTGATCGAACGCAAGGACCGGATCGCCGGGGCGATGGAGCGGCTGCCCGGATACGCCACCACGCTCGGTGAGGTGGTGGCCTCGGGTCCGGGCTTCCAGATCAACCTCTACGGCATGCCGCCGCCCACCATGTCGGAGGTGCTGCTCGACATGTACTTCCAGCCCGGCAAGCTACCGGACAGCCTGGCCGACTACCTGCGCGGGATGATCTCCGAGCGCACCGTGATAAAGCCGAAGTCGCCATGACGCGACCGTCATTGCGGATTCTGCTCGCCGGGGCGCTGGCCGCGCTGCTGGCCGCCGGTGTGTACCTGGTGCTGCCGGCGCAGCGCGGCTACCGGATCACCGGTTACTTCGCCTCGGCGGTGGGCCTGTACCCGGGCGACGACGTTCGGGTGGTCGGGGTACCGGTCGGCCGGATCGAGTCCATCGAGCCGCGCGCGGAGAACGTCAAGATCACCATGTCGGTGAACAGGGACGTGCCGTTGCCGGCCGACGTGCACGCGGTGCTGATGGCGCCCAACATCGTCTCGGCGCGGGTCATTCAACTGGCTCCGGCCTACACCGGCGGCGAGCGGCTTGCCGACGGCGCGGTGCTCGGCGAAGACCGCACCGCGGTCCCGGTCGAATGGGACGAGGTCAAGAAGGAACTGACGCAGCTCAGTGCGCAACTGGCGCCCGAGCAGGGCAAACTCAACGGCGCGCTGAGCGCGGTCGTCAACCAGGCCGCTGACACCTTCGACGGCAACGGGGACTCGTTCCGCAGCGCACTGCGGGAGCTGTCGGCGACCACAGGACGGCTCGGTGACTCGCGCACGGATCTGTTCGGCACCGTCAAGAACCTGCAGGTGCTGGTCGACGCACTGTCCGGCAGCAACGAGCAGATCGTGCAGTTCACCGATCATGCCGCGGCCGTCTCGGCGGTGCTCGCAGACAGCTCGGTCGACCTGGATGTCACGCTGGGCACCCTCAACCAGGCGCTGCGCGACGTGCGCGGATTCCTGCACGACAACAACGACGCGTTGATCGCGCAGGTCAACAAGCTCTCGGAGTTCAGCAAGCTGCTCAGCGACCAGAGTGAGAACTTCGAGCAGGTGCTGCACATCACCCCGCACGGCCTGGTCAACTTCTACCAGATCTACAACCCCGCGCAGGGCACCCTGAGCGGTCTGCTGTCGCTGCCCGACTTCGCCAACCCGGTGCAGTTCATCTGCGGCGGAATCTTCGACGTCGGCTCGGTGCCGGACAACTTCAAGCGGGCCGAGATCTGCAAGGAGCGGATGGGGCCGGTGATGCGGCGCTGGTCGATGAACTTCGTGCCGTTCCTGTTCCATCCGATCAACTCGATCACCGCCTACAAGGGCCAGATCATCTACGACACCCCGGAGACCGAAGCCAAGGCGCAGACACCGGTGCCCTACCTGAAGTGGATGCCTGCACCGGGTGTCACGCCGCCGAGCACCGATGACGTCGCCGCGCTGTTCCTGCCGCCGTCGGAGCCGGGACAGCTGGGCCAGGCACCCGGTCCGCACGGCCCGCAGCGGCCCGGGGCCGGCGCACCACGGGAGGGCGGATGAGGGTGAAATCTCTTGCCTGCGTTCTGGGGGCCGGAGCGCTGGTGCTGTCCGGCTGCCAGTTCGGTGGGCTGAACTCGCTGAACATGCCGGGCACCGCGGGCCACGGCCGAGGGTCCTACAACATCACGGTGCAACTACCGGACGTGACCACGCTGCCGCAGAACTCGCCGGTGATGGTCGACGACGTCACCGTGGGCAGCGTCTCCGGTCTGGAAGCCGTGCAGCAACCGGACGGCAGCTTTTTTGCGGCGGTCAAACTGTCGCTGGACGGCAATGTTCAGCTTCCGGCCAATGCCACCGCGAAAGTCGCCCAGACCTCGCTGCTGGGATCCCAGCACATCGAACTTTCCGCACCCCACGACGAGGCCCCGACCGGCCGACTCGCTCCCGGCGACCAGATCCCGCTCAGCCGCACCGGGCGCTACCCCAGCACCGAAGAGGTGCTGTCCTCACTGGGCGTGGTGGTGAACCAGGGCAATCTCGGCGCGCTGCAGGACATCACCGAGGAGGCCTACGCGGCGGTCGCCGGGCGGGCCGGCACCTTCGCCGGACTGCTGCCCCGGCTCGCCGAGCTGACGGCATCGCTGGACCGCCAGGCCCATGACATCATCGCCGCCGCCGAGGGGCTCAACCGGATCGGCGTTACCCTGGCCCGCAGTGCCCCCAGCCTCGCGCGGGCCCTGGAGACCATGCCGGGTGCGCTGCAGGTGCTCAACGACAACCGCGCCAACATCGTGGATGCGTTCGGAGCGCTGCAGCGGTTGGCGACCGTCGGGTCACGGATCATGACGGAGACCAAAGAGGACTTCGCCGCCGACATCAAGGACCTCTACCCGGTCATCAAGGCGTTCGCCGACAACGCCAACGAGTTGGTAACGGCGTTCCCGTTCATTCCGACCTTCCCGTTCCCGTCGATGTATCTGCGCAACGCGGTGCGCGGCGACTTCCTGAACGTCTACGTCACCTTCGACATGACGCTGCGGCGATTCGGCGAAACCGTGTTCACCACCGGCGCGTTCGACCCGAACATGCCGCACATGCACGACGTGCTCAATCCGCCCGACTTCTTGATCGGTGAAATGGCGAACCTGTCCGGGCAGGCGGCCGACCCGTTCAAGATCCCGCCCGGCACGGCTGTCCGATATGAGGAATGACCTGCGATGCTGACCCGCCTCGTCCGAATCCAACTCGGGATCTTCGCCGTGGTCACCGTGCTGGCCGTCGGCGCGATCTCGATCCTGTACCTGCACCTGCCCAGCCGGATGGGGATCGGAACCTACAAGGTGACCGCCGATTTCATCGCCGGCGGCGGAATCTACCAGAGCGCCAACGTGACCTACCGCGGCGTGACGGTGGGCCGGGTGGAAGACGTCCGTCTCACCGACCATGGGATCGACGCCCAGATGCGGCTCAACAGCAGCACCAAGGTCCCGGGCAACGTCACCGCAACCGTCAAGAGCATGTCTGCGATCGGGGAGCAGTACATCGACCTGGTTCCACCGGAAGGAGCCGCGGCCGCCGGGGCGCTGCACAACGGCGCGCGGATCGGCCAGGACCGCACCGCGATAGGCCAGGACATCGCTGGGATGCTCGACCAGGCCCAGACACTGGTCAACAGCGTCGCCAACAGCCGCCTTCGCGACCTGCTGCGCAACACCTTCGAGGGCTTCAACGGTTCCGGGCAGGAGCTGGCCCGGATGATCGCGTCGTCGCGGCAGCTGATCGATGAAGCCAACACCAATTTCGCGGCGACCGAGGGCCTGATCGATCAGTTCGAACCGTTCCTGGATGCCCAGATCCGCAGCGGCGACGACATCAAGACGCTGGCCCGATCGTTGGCGGTGGTCACCACCGAGGTGCGCAATGCCGATCCGCAACTCCGCGAGGTGCTGCAGGTCCTGCCGAGTGTCGCCGACGAGGCGAACACCACCTTCAGCGGGATCCGGGCCTCGTTCCCGACCTTGGCGGCCAGCATTGCCAACTTCGGCCGGGTCGGGGTGATCTACCGCAACTCGATCGAGCAGGCGCTGGTGGTGTTCCCCGCACTGATGGCGGCGCTGATGACGGTTGCCGGTGGCGTCCCGATGGAAGAGGGCGTCAAGCTGGACTTCAAGATCGACATGCACGACCCGCCGCCGTGCACGGTGGGGTTCCTGCCGTTCACCGAGATGCGCACGCCCGCTGATGAGACAGTGCGTGAATTGCCCAAGGAGCTGTACTGCAAAGCGGCCCAGAACGATTCGGTCGCGGTCCGCGGGGCGCGCAACTACCCGTGCATGGAGTATCCCGGCAAGCGGGCGCCGACCATTCAGCTCTGCCGTGACCCGAAGGGTTTCGTCCCGATCGGCAGCAATGCGTGGCGGGGTCCGCCGGTGCCGTACGACACGCCGATCACCGACCCGCGGATGATCACGCCGATGAACAAATTCCCGTACATCCCACCGAGTTCGGACTACGACCCCGGCCCGCCGGTGGTCGCGCTGCCTCCCGGTGTGCCGGCCGGTCCCGGTCCGGCGCCCAATCCGCCGTACCCGCTGCCCTACCCGCCGAACGAACTCGGCCCGAATCCGCCGGCACCGTGGCCGTACTACGCCCCGCCGGACCAGAACCTGCCGACCGGCCCCGGCGGCAACGGCGGCCTGCCGCCCTACGGACGGGACCCCGCGCCGGGACCGGCCCCCGGGCCCGCTCCCGGACCATTGCCGGCCGAGGCGCAGGCCAACGGGGTCGCCTACAGCAGCTATGACCAACGCACCGGGAAGTTCGTCGACCCGGCGGGCGGCACCGGAGTGTTCGTCTCGGGGGCCGACAAATGGCTGCCGGCCGAGAACTGGGCCGACCTGATGCTCGAGCCGAGGCAGACGTGACCGGTCCCGAGGAGGCCAGAGCTCGTCGCCGGGCCTCGCGGGCCGCCGGACCGGCCGGTGACGCCGCCGAGGTCGCCACGACCGTCGTTCCGACCCCGGGTCGGGCCGCCGTGCGGGCGGTCCGCCCGGTCGGCCCACCGCCGCGGCGACAGCCCAACGCGCGTCAGGCCGCTGTCGTTGCGGCAGCGGCCGCCCTGGTGGCGAGCGTCGTGCTGGGCGGTCTGGTCGGCGTGCTGCTGCTGCAACACCGGCACGCCACCGCGGCCGAGAGTCGTGACCAGCGCTTCGTCGACACCGCGGTCCAGACCGTGCTGAACATGTACACCTACACGCCCGACACCATCAACGAGCAGGTGGACCGCTTCGTGGCCGGCACCAGCGGACCGCTGCGCGACACCATGGCCGGCAACGCGGACAACCTCAAGGCGCTGCTGCGAGAGACCAAGCACAGCTCGGAGGCGGTCATCAACGCCGCAGCCCTTGAGGATCGCGATGAAGTGGCCGGCAACGCCTCGGTCCTGGTCGCGATGCGCGCGACCGCCACGGATGCCGACGGCGTCAACAAGCCGTCGCAGCCCTACGCGCTGCGGATCATCGTGCACGAAGACGATGCCGGCAACATGACCGCCTACGACCTCAAATGGCCGGACGGCAGTCGATGAACCGGCGATGGTCGGCCCTGGTGGCTCTGCTGGTGGTCCTGCTCGGAGTGTTCGTCGGTCTGGGCGCCACCGCCGGCTCGCTGTACTGGAGCCGGGTCGCGACGCGGGGGCAGGAGTTGGCCCGCACCGAGTTGGCCAAGCTGACCGCCGACGAGATCCCCAAGGTGCTCGGCTACGACTACACCACCGTGGAACGCAGCCTGACCGAAACCTATCCGATGTTCACCGACGACTACCGGCGTGAGTTCGAGGCCCGGGCCGTCAACGAGATCATCCCGCAGGCCCGGGAGAAGCAGCTGGTGAACCAGGTTGACGTCGTCGGCGTGGGACCGCTGGACGCGAAGCGGACCACCGGTTCGGTGCTGGTGTTCGTCAACCGCACCGTCACGGGCAAGTCCAAGGAGAAGTTCTACGAGGGCAGTCGGCTGCGGGTCGACTTCCGCAAGGTCGACAGCAAGTGGCTGATCAGCAACATCGCGCCGATCTAGCTGAGAGGATTGCGCCATGAGGAAGCTCATTCGCGGTCTGGCCGCGTTCGGCATCGCGGTGGCGGCGAGCGCCGGGCTGGCCGTCGAGGCCGCCGCGGACGACGATGCCTTGCCGGAAGGCACCCTGGAGGGCATCTACACCTACAACGGCGCCGGCACCACGGCGACGTGGAAGATTTACCCGCTGTGCGTGCCCACCGTGGGCGACGGCCGGGTGCCGCTGAATCTGGCGATCGGTTGCCGGCTGCAGGTCGAAAGCAACGGCCCGCCGGGGCAGGCCGGCTCCTACCGGCTGTCCAACGGCCTGTGGTCCTACCACACGCCGCTGCTGGCCGGTACCCGATGCCCGGACGGCAGCACCGCCGGCAGCGAAGAGATGTACCAGTTCGACACGTCGCTGCGCGGCACCTACACCCAGTCACACAATGCGGTCTGCGGCTGGCAGCCCGGGCTCGAAAAGCACCCGTTCACCCTGACGTTCGTGTCGCCGCTGCCCAACCCGGTGGTCCGCTACCCGCTGACCTGTCAGGACAACCCGATTCACCTGTGCAGCTGAGCTAGTCGGCCGTTTCGGCGAGCGAGTCCAGGAAGGATCGGGCCCAGCGGTCGACGTCGTGGGTCAGCACCTGGCGGCGCAGCGCACGCATACGCCGGCGGCCGTCTTCGGGGTTCTGGTTGATCGCCGCCTCGATGGCATCCTTGACGCCCTCCAGGTCGTGCGGGTTGACCAAGTAGGATTGCTTCAATTCTGCTGCCGCACCAGTGAATTCACTCAAGACGAGGGCGCCGCCCAGGTCGCTGCGGCAAGCCACGTACTCCTTGGCGACCAGATTCATCCCGTCGCGCAGCGGGGTTACCAGCATGACGTCACTGGCCACGAAGAACGCGATCAACTCGTCGCGGGGGACCGGGCGGTGCAGGTAGTGCACCACCGGGTGACCGACCTCGCTGTACTCGCCGTTGATGTGACCGACCTGGCGTTCGATGTCCTCGCGCAGGATCTGGTAACTCTCCACCCTTTCCCGGCTGGGTGTCGCCAGCTGCACCAGCACGGTGTCGTCGCGCTTGGCGCGGCCCTCGGCGAGCAGCTCGTTGAACGCCTTGAGCCGGACGTCGATCCCCTTGGTGTAGTCCAGCCGGTCCACGCCGAGCAGGATCTTGCGCGGATGACCCAATTCGGCCCGGATCTCCTTGGCGCGCCGCCGGATTCCCCGCTCACGCGCCTTGTGGTCGAGCTCGCCGGAGTCGATCGAGATCGGAAAGGCGCCAACACGCACGGTTCGGTCAGGCAGACTCACCTCGCCGAACCTGCCGCGAACCCCCACCGCGCCGCGCGAGGTGGCCGCGCCGGTCAGGTTGCGGGACAGGAACAGGAAGTTCTGCGCGCCGCCGGGCAGGTGGAAACCGACGAGGTCGGCGCCGAGTAGGCCGTCGACGATCTCTCTGCGCCACGGCAGCTGCATGAACAGCTCCACCGGTGGGAACGGGATGTGCAGGAAGAATCCGATGGTCAGGTCCGGACGCAGACTTCGCAGCATCTTGGGCACCAGCTGCAACTGATAGTCCTGGACCCACACCGTCGCGCCCGGTCCGGCGGCCTCCGACGTGGCCTCGGCGAACCGGCGGTTGACGTCGACGTAGCGCTCCCACCACTGCCGGTGGTAGATCGGCTTGACGATCACGTCGTGGTACAAGGGCCACAGTGTCGCGTTGGAGAATCCCTCGTAGTAGTCGGCGATATCGGTGGCGCTCAGTGCTACCGGATGCAGTCGCAGGTCCTCGATATCGATCGGCTCCGCGGGCCCGTCCGGAGTGCCGGGCCAACCCACCCAGGCGCCGTGGCGCTTGCGCAACAGCGGCTCGAGCGCGGTGACCAACCCGCCGGGGCTGCGCTTGTACGCCGTCGTGCCGTCGGGCAGTACGTCGATGTCGATCGGCAGCCGGTTGGCCACCACCACGAAGTCGGCCTGGCCCCCCGACCCCGGCACCGCTAGGCCCCGGGCTTCTCGGTATTCGCCGGACCGATCCCCAGCATGGACAGGAAGACCCGGCACTCGTCGGCGTCCTCAGCGTAGGCGGCTACGACTCGCCGCGCTTGGCGTGCGGTGCTGTCGGCCAGCGGTTCCACGTCGTCGATCTCGGCGGGTTCGGATTTAGCAGGCATGCCGTCGACTCTAGCGAAGTGCGCCGTAACCTGTGAGGCGGACGACAACGAGGGCGGAGGTCCAGTGGCGACATCGGAGACCACATCAGAGCAGGTCGGCGATCTCGTCGACTACGAAATCCTCGACGACGGCCGCATCGCCCGGATCTGGCTGAACCGTCCGGAGACCCACAACGCGCAGAACCGCACCCTGCTGGTGCAGCTCGACGAAGCGTTCGCCCGGGCCGAGGCCGACGACGCCGTGCGGGTGGTGATACTGGCGGCGCGCGGTGAGAATTTCTCCGCCGGCCACGACCTGGGCTCGGAGGCGGCGGTGGCCGAGCGCCGGGCCGGGCCGGGCCAGCACCCGAGTTTCCGGAGCCACGGCGGCACCCGGGAACCGGTCGTCGAGAAAACCTACCTGCAGGAGTGGCACTACTACTTCTCGAACACCTGCCGTTGGCGGGAGCTGCGCAAGATCACCATCGCGCAGGTGCAGGGCAACGCCATCTCCGCCGGGTTGATGTTGATCTGGGCGTGCGATCTGATCGTCGCCGCCGACAACGCCCGGTTCTCCGACGTGGTGGGGGTGCGTCTGGGCATGCCGGGCGTCGAGTACTACGCCCACCCGTGGGAGTTCGGCCCGCGCAAGGCCAAGGAACTGCTGCTGACCGGGGACTCGCTGGATGCCGACGAGGCCTACCGGCTGGGAATGGTCTCCAAGGTGTTCGGTGTCGAGGAACTGGCGGACAAGACACTGGAGTTCGCCCGCCGCATCGCGCAGCTTCCGACCATGGCCGCGCTGTTGATCAAGGACTCGGTCAACGCCGCCGCCGACGCCATGGGCTTTTCCGAGGCGCTGCGCCACGGGTTCCATATCCATCAACTCGGCCACGCGCACTGGTCGGCGCATAACGACAACAAGTTTCCGGTCGCGCTGCCGCCGGAGGTACCCGACTGGCGCACCGCCAAGGCCACTGACGTGGCCCGTCGCGACCAGCCGTAGCCACAGCTCCGGCCAGCATGGTTCCATGGGTAGAACATGTTCCAGTTTTGGTGTGAGGGGTCGGTGTGACACTTTCGTCGCGGATTTCGTTCGACGGCCGCAGTTACCTGATCACCGGTGGCGGTAGCGGTATCGGTAAGGCGGTGGCGGCCGCGCTGTCCGCCGCCGGGGCCGATGTGCTGATCGTCGGCCGTAATGCCGAGCGGCTGGCCGCGGTGGCCGACGAGATCGGGGTACGCCACCAGGCGACCGACGTCACCGACGAGGACAGCGTGATCGCAGCCGTCGACGCCGCCGTGAGCGGAAGCGGTCGGCTGCACGGGGTGGTGCACTGCGCCGGCGGTTCGGAGACCATCGGTCCGATCACCCAGATCGACTCGGAGGCGTGGCGGCGCACTGTTGACCTCAACATCAACGGCGCCATGTACGTGCTCAAACACGCCGGGCGGGCGCTGGTGCGTGGCGGCGGCGGCTCCTTCGTCGGGATCTCCTCGATCGCGGCCAGCAACACCCACCGCTGGTTCGGCGCCTACGGTCCCACCAAGTCGGCGCTGGACCATTTGATGCAGCTGGCCGCCGACGAACTGGGTGCCTCGTGGGTGCGGGTCAACAGCATCCGCCCCGGCCTGACCCGCACCGACCTGGTGTCGGTGGTCCTCGATACCCCGGCACTGGCCGAGGACTACCGGGTCAGCACCCCGCTGCCGCGGGTCGGTGAGGTAGAAGATGTCGCCGACTTGGCGCTGTTCCTGCTCAGCGACGCTGCCGGCTACATCACCGGCCAGGTCATCAACGTCGACGGCGGGCAGATGCTGCGCCGCGGCCCGGACTTCACGGCGATGCTGGAGCCGGCGTTCGGCGCCGACGGCCTGCGCGGCGTGGTCGGCGAATAGCCGTGGGCGTCTACGCGGTCACCGGCTCGGCATCCGGTATGGGGCAGCAGGCCGCGGAGAAGCTGCGCGCGGCCGGGCACACCGTGATCGGCGTCGACCTGCGCGATGCCGAGGTCATCGCTGACCTGTCCGGCCCCGAGGGACGAGCAGCGGCGGGGGAGCAAGTGCTCGCGTTGTGCGGGGGTCGCTTGGACGGTGCGGTGCTGGCCGCCGGCGTCGGGCCCACCCCGGGCGCGACGCGGCTGATCCTGCAGGTCAACTATTTCGGGGTCGTCGAGCTACTGGAGGCATGGCGCCCGGCGCTGGCCGCATCCGGCGCCGCCAAAGTGGTGGTCGTCGCCAGCAATTCGACGACCACGGTGCCGGTGGTGCCGCGATCGGCGGTGCGGGCACTGTTGGCCGGGAAAGCGGCCAAGGCGCTGCGCCGGCTGCGACTGCTCGGGCCGGGCGCGCCGTCGTTCGCCTACGCGGCCTCCAAGATCGCGGTGTCGCACTGGGTGCGCCGACGGGCCGTCGAGCCGCCGTGGGCGGGGGCGGGGATTCGGCTCAACGCCCTGGCGCCGGGGGCGATCATGACGCCGCTGCTGGAGAAGCAGCTCGCCTCCCCCAGGCAGGAGACCGCGGTCCGCAGCTTTCCGGTACCGGTCGGCGGCTTCGGCGATCCCGGCCAGCTGGCCGACTGGATGCTGTTCATGCTCTCCGATGCCGCCGAATTCCTCTGCGGCAGCGTGATCTTTGTCGACGGCGGTTCGGACGCCTACTTCCGCGCTGACGACTGGCCGCGCAGCGTCGGATTGTCGCGGCTACCGCGCTACCTGGTGCGGTTCAGGGCGTTCCGCGGTGCGGCTCCCCCGGCGCATTGACCGGCGCCGTTCGCGTTAGCGTGTCAGAAGACTTCGAGAGATCTTGAGGAGAGAAATGCCGGCAGAGCTGAGCCACGACGAGACCCTGCGCGAGGTCACCATCGAGCAGGGGGTGCTGCGCTACCACGAGGCCGGTGACGGCCCGACATTGCTGCTGCTGCACGGCTCCGGACCGGGCGTCACCGGGTGGCGCAACTACCGCGGGGTGCTGCCGGCTTTCGCCGAGCACTTCCGCTGCCTCGTGCTGGAATTCCCCGGGTTCGGGGTCAGCGACGACTTCGGCGGGCACCCGATGGTGTCGGCCTTCGGCGCGGTCGGGCAGTTCGCCGACGCGCTGGGCCTGGACCAGTTCAGCATCGTCGGCAACTCGATGGGTGGCGGCGTCGGCATCAACTACGCCATCAACAGCCCGGAGAAGGTGCGCAAGCTGGTGACCATCGGCGGCATCGGCACCAACCTTCTCACCCCCGGGCCGGCCGAGGGCATCCGGCTGCTGCAGGAATTCACCGACAACCCCAGCCGGGAGAGCCTGATCCGGTGGCTGGAGTCGATGGTCTACGACCCGAAGGTGATCACCGAGCAGCTCATTGAGGAGCGCTGGGCCCTGGCGACCGACGCCGAGACGTTGGCGAGTGCGCGGCGGATGTACGGCAAGGAAGCCTTCACCAACATGGTGAAGATGATGCAGGCGTCCAAGGGCCCGCTGCCGTGGTCGATGATGCACCGGGTCAAGGCACCGACCCTGGTCACCTGGGGCCGCGACGACCGGGTCAGCCCGCTGGACATGGCGCTGATCCCGATGCGCACCATCCCCAACGCGGAGTTCCACGTATTCCCCAACTGCGGGCACTGGACGATGATCGAGGCCAAAGACGCCTTCGAGTCGGTGGTGCTGGACTTCTTGCGGCGCGATTGATTCCACGCCCGGCAGCGCCGGCTTTGGCCGTCCTCCGCCCAAGTCGGCGGGAGCGGGCGGCACCACCCGTCGTACAATCGCCATGGCTCATCGAGCCGGCCCCGGCCGCGTTAGCTCAGTTGGTAGAGCGTCGCTCTTGTAAAGCGGATGTCGAGAGTTCGAGTCTCTCACGCGGCTCCATTACCTCTCGGTACCGGCGGATAGCGTCTGTCATATGACAGTGACCTGTCTCGGCTGCAGACTCAGTCGCCCGCTGGGAGCGCACCGGGGGTCGCGCGACGCCATCGTAGACGGTGCCAGAGCCTAATGGGGCTCGGTCGGTCGCTCGAGGTCGGTCGGGTCCGGGTCGACCACTCGCTGGGAGCGTACGGTCCGCGGTGGCGGCGGGCGCCGACTGGACCGGCGCGGCAGCAGCGGAATGCGCTCGGCGATGTTGCTCAGCGGGTTGACCACCATGGTCAGCGCGATCACCGCCTCCTGCAGGGTCTCGATGGCGGGCTCCAGCGCCTCCATCCCCGGGGCCAGCCGGCTCAACGTGTCGGCGACGTTGGCAAGCTGCTCCAGCGGGCCGTTGCGCGCGGTGAGCTTGTCGATCAGCCCGCCCTCGGCCAGCAGGCGGTCGGCCAGGCCGTCTTCGGACAACAGTCGCTCGATCAATCCGTTCTCGTCGGTCAGTTGATCCACCAGTCCGCCGGGTTGCAATGCCCGCTGCAGCCCGCCGCCTTCGGCGGTGAGCCGGTCGAGGACGCCTCCCGGCCCGGTCAGTTGGTCGACCAGGCCCCCGGGAGCCAGCAGTCGGTCAGCCGGGCCGCCCGGAGCCAGGGCGCGGCCGAGTGGGGCGTCGTCGTCCATCAATTTGGCGAGCCGGTTGGCCCGGGCGATGGCGTCCTCCAGGCCCAGCATCTGTGCCATTGAGTTGGCGGGCCCGTGGGTCTCGGGTTCGCCGAGGGTCTGCCGGGCCAGCCCGAGCGCCGCGGTGGCGACCCCGAGTCCGGCATCGGCGATGGAAAGACCGATCCGCGCCGGCGCGGTCGACACGGCGATCAGCTGTTTGGCCAGGCCCACCAGGTCAGTGTAGGGGCGAAACCCCACCGATATCAGGTAGTTTGATTGACAACAAACACACAGCCGGTTTCCAGTTTATTTTCACCCGTTCGGGAGGGAATTGACCCCATGGGAGCTACAGCTGCGCAAGACGCCGCACCGGAGGCCCGCATCCTGGTCGTCGATGACGAGACCAACATCGTCGAGCTGCTGTCGGTCAGCTTGAAATTCCAGGGGTTCGAGGTCTACACCGCATCCAGCGGGCCGGCGGCGCTGGACCGTGCGCGCGAGGTCCGGCCGGACGCGGTGATCCTGGACGTGATGATGCCGGGGATGGACGGGTTCGGTGTGCTGCGCCGGCTGCGCGCCGACGGTATCGACGCCCCGGCACTGTTCTTGACCGCGCGTGACTCGTTGCAGGACAAAATCACCGGCCTGACCCTCGGCGGCGACGACTATGTGACCAAGCCGTTCAGCCTGGAGGAGGTGGTGGCCCGGCTGCGAGTCATCCTGCGCCGGGCCGGCAAAGGTGCCGGTGAGCCACGCAACTCGCGCCTGAGCTTCGCCGATATCGAACTCGATGAGGACACCCACGAGGTATGGAAGGCGGGTCAGCCGGTGTCGTTGTCGCCCACCGAGTTCACCCTGCTGCGCTATTTCGTGATCAATGCCGGCACCGTGCTGAGCAAGCCGAAGATCCTCGACCACGTCTGGCGCTACGACTTCGGCGGTGACGTCAATGTGGTGGAGTCCTACGTCTCCTATCTGCGGCGCAAGATCGACACCGGCGAGAAGCGACTACTGCACACGCTGCGCGGAGTTGGCTATGTGTTGCGCGAGCCGCGCTAGCGAATGCCGCCGGTGATTGCCGGGCGCGGGGGATCGGACGAAGGATAGAGGGATGGCGAAACCCCCGCGCGGCATCCTGCCCCTGCGCGTCAGCCTGGTCGCCGCCACACTGGCCATGGTGGCTATCGGCTTGCTGGCACAGGGATACGCCGTGACCACCATCCTGCGGCACCGGCTGATCAGCAGGATCGACGCCACGCTGATCGACGCGGCGCACGGTTGGGCGCTTGAGCAGCGCGGGCGGTCACCGGTGAAGGCGGACGAGGATCCCAACCCCGGCCGGCCGCCGACGAGCTTCTATGTTCGCGACGTCGACCCCGACGGCAGCGTCTGGACGGTCGTCAACGATCAGAATGCCGAGCCGCTGTTGCCACCGGACAACGACGTGGGGTCGGTGCCGGTCACGATCGGCTCGGTCGACGGGTCGGGCGTGCAGTGGCGGGCGCTGTCGGTGCACGCTGAGAGCGGCCGGCTGATCACGGTGGCCAGGGATCTGTCGGACCCGCGGGCCACGCTGCGCTACTTGGCATGGTCGCGGGTGGCGATCGGTGTCGGGGTACTGCTGGTGCTCGGGGCCGCCGGGTATCTGGTGGTCAACCGCAGCCTGCGCCCGTTGGCCGAGGTTGAGCGGACCGCGGCGGCGATCGCCGCCGGCCAGTTGGATCGCCGTGTGCCCGAACGTGATCCGCGCACCGAGGTGGGGCGCCTCTCGCTCGCGCTCAACGGCATGCTGGCGCAGATTCAGCAGGCGGTGGCCTCCTCGATTGCCTCGGCGGACAACGCGCGTGTCTCCGAGGAGCGGATGCGCCGGTTCATCACCGACGCCAGCCATGAGCTACGCACGCCACTGACCACGATCCGCGGCTTCGCGGAGTTGTACCGGCAGGGTGCGGCCCGTGACGTCGAGTTGCTGATGTCTCGCATCGAGAGCGAAGCCCGCCGGATGGGCCTGCTCGTCGAGGATCTACTGCTGCTGGCCCGCATGGATGCCCAGCGGCCGCTGGAGCGGCGCTGGGTCGACTTGCTGGTCTTGGCGACCGACGCGGTGCACGACGCCCGGGCGATCGCGCCGGACCGCGCCATCGAACTGGAGGTCTTCGACGGCCCGGGCACCCCCGAGGTGCTCGGTGACGAAGCCCGGCTGCGTCAGGTGCTGAGCAATCTCATGTCCAATGCGCTGGAGCACACTCCGGAAGACGCCGCGATCACCGTGCGGGTCGGGACCGCCGGCGGCGACGCGATCCTCGAGGTCGTCGACCAGGGTCCCGGGATGAGCGAGGAGGACGTGCAGCGGGCCTTCGAGCGCTTCTTTCGCACCGACTCGTCGCGGGCGAGAGTCAGCGGCGGCACGGGTCTGGGACTCTCGATCGTCGACTCGCTGATCCGTGCCCATCACGGCACCGTCACCGTGAGCTCGCCACCCGGTCAGGGTTGCACCTTTCGGGTCGCAGTACCTCGTCTTGCCGAGACGGCGGCCCAGCCGGCCGAGTTACCCGCCGAAATCAACTGAACATCAAGGAATCTCGGACAGCGCAGCCTTGATCTTGGTTTGCGCCTCGTCGAGCGATTCCGGTGACGGGTTGCGGTCCACGCCGGCGAAGCCGAAATCGGACAGGCTGCGAGTCGGAAAGACGTGGACGTGCAGGTGCGGGACCTCCAGGCCGGCGATGATCATGCCGGCGCGGTCGGTGTCGAACGCCCGGCACACCGCCTTGCCGATTCGCTGCGCCACGGCCATCACCCCGGCGAACACGGCGCCGTCGACGTCCTGCCACTGGTCGATCTCGGCGCGGGGCACTACCAGGGTGTGGCCCTGCGTCATCGGTTCGATGGTCAGGAAACCGACGACGTCGTCGTCCTCGTAAACGAATCGACCTGGCAGTTCCCGGTTGATGATCTTGGTGAAGACAGTGCTCATGAACTTCAGCATATGCGTCGAGTGCCGGATATAGCGGGCGTAGCTGCGTATTATCGAAGACACGCTGGTGCCCCTGGCGGGTGCTCGTCACGCCACAGGTAGAGGAGATGAGATGTCAGCTGTCACAACATTTCTCAGCAGTCCCGAGGCGGTCGGCGTTTGGAGCCTCGATACCGAGCAGTCGAGCATCCGGTTCGAGAACGGCACGATGTGGGGCGCGCTGAAGGTACGTGGCGCGTTCACCGATTTTTCTGGCAGTGGCGAGATCAAGGACGCCAAGACCGTGTCGGGCCGCATCGATATCAAGGCCGCTTCGATCGACACCGGCCTGGGCACCCGCGACCATGATCTGCGGCGGTCGAATTTCTTCGACACCGACCACTACCCCGACATCACCATCGTGGTCAAGAGCGGGGAACCGGCCGGTGGCGACGCGGCCCGACTGAACGCCGACCTGACCGTCAAGGGCATCACCGGGCCGCTGCCGCTGAAGGTCGACATCACCCCGCTCGGTGACGGTGGCGTGCGGCTGACCACCGAGACAACCGTCACTCGCAAGCAGTTCGCAGTCGAGGGCAATTTTCTGGGGATGGTCGGCAACAAGACCAAGCTGAAGGCCAGCGTGGTGTTCCGGAAGGTCTAGTCCTGGCGTTGACTCTGCACTGAGGGCGGGTGCTTCTCGCACTTCTTCGCCCTCAGCGCAGAGTCAACTGCGATCAGAATCCGTGTAGCGGATGATGCCGCGGATGTTCTTGCCGTCGAGCATGTCCTGGTAGCCCTCGTTGATCTGCTCGAGTTGGTACTGGCGGGTCACCATGTCATCCAGGTTCAGCTTGCCCACCTTGTACATCGACAGCAGTTGCGGGATGTCGTATTGCGGGTTGCCGCCGCCGAAGATGGTGCCCTGCAGGTTCTTCTGCAGCAGTGTCAGCATCGCCAGGTTGAGTGTGACCTGGTTGTCGAGCATGCTGCCCATCGCGGTGAGCACACAGGTTCCGCCCTTGGCCGTCAGGATCATGTAATTGTCGACGTCTGTGCCGTGCACCTCACCGACGGTGACGATGACCTTCTTGGCCATCAGCCCCGCCGTGACCTCCATGATCCCGCCCATGGCGGCATTGATCTCCGGATAGACGTGCGTAGCACCGAACTTCAGTGCCTGGTCACGCTTCCAATCAACCGGATCGATGACGAAGATGTTGCGCGCGCCGGCATTGACCGCGCCCTGCAGGGCAGACATGCCCACCCCGCCGACGCCGACGATCGCGACGTCGTCGCCGGGACGGATGTCGGCGGTGCGCACCGCCGAGCCGTAACCGGTGGTGACGCCGCAACCCACCAGGCAGGCCACCTCGAACGGGATGGCCGGGTCGATCTTCACCACCGATGTCTTGTGCACGACCATCCACGGCGAGAAGGTGCCCAGCAGCGTCATGGGGTACACGCCTTGGCCGCGGGCCGTGACGCGGAAGGTGCCGTCGCTGACCGCCACGCCGTTGAGCAGTCCCGCGCCCAGGTCGCACAGGTTGCGCAGCCCCGACTGGCAGGTCGGACAGCTACCGCAGGAGGGAATGAAGGACAGCACCACGTGGTCACCGGGCGCGATGTCCTCCACGCCGGGGCCGACTTCGGTGACGATGCCCGCGCCCTCGTGCCCGCCGAGGACGGGGAAACCGGCCATCGGGATGCTTCCGGTCATCAGATGGTGGTCGGAGTGGCACATCCCGGCCGCCTCCATCTGGATCTTGACCTCGTCCTTCTGGGGTTCACCGATCTCGATCTCCTCGACCGACCACGGCTTGTTGAACTCCCAGAGCAACGCACCCTTTGTCTTCACCACGAACCTGCTTTCATTCTCGAATATCCGGCTAGGAAACGGCCCCGGTCCTAGCTCGGGACTCTGGGCAGCCCACTCGTCGCAGCCTATAGCCCGTCACAGCCCGGGGGAAGGGGTCGCCCAACCAACCGTCTGATTGACCGAGAGTGCCATGGATCGGGTCTAGCCGTGGTAGGCGACTTGTAGGTCTTTGACCCCGTTGATCCAGCCCGAACGGAGCCGTTGCGGCTCGGCCAGTTTGGTGATGTCGGGTAGCTGGTTGGCGATCTCATCGAACATCAACCGGATCTCCATACGGGCCAGGTTCGCGCCGATGCAGTAGTGCGTACCCTGTCCACCGAACGCCAGATGCGGGTTGGGATCACGCAGGACGTCGAAAGCGAAGGGTCGCTCGAAGACCTCCTCGTCGTAGTTGGCCGAACTGTAGAACAGGCCGACCCGCTGTCCCTGCCCGATGGGCACCCCGCCGATCTCGGTGTCGATCTTGGCGGTGCGCTGAAAGCAATGCACCGGGGTGGCCCAGCGGACGATCTCGTCGACGGCGGTCTCGGGGCGTTCCCGCTTGTAGAGCTCCCACTGATCGGGGTTCTCCGCGAAGGCGTTGATGCCGTGAGTCATGGCGTTGCGGGTGGTCTCGTTGCCCGCCACCGCCAACAGGATCACGAAGAACGCGAACTCGGTCTCGCCGAGTGATTCACCGTCCATGTCGGCCTGGACCAGCCGTGTGACGATGTCGTCGGCCGGGCAGCGCCGCCGCTGCTCGGCCATGGTGTAGGCGTAACCCATCAACTCGGCATTGGCCATGGCCGGATCAGAGTCGAAGTCGGGGTCATCGGTGTTCATGATCGAGTTGGTCCAGTGGAACAACCTCTCGCGATCGGCCTCGGGCACCCCGATCAGATCGGCGATCGCCAACAGCGGCAGCTTCATCGCGATGTCATCGACGAAGTTGCCGCTGTCCTTCTCGGCGGCCGCCGCAACGATATCGCGCGCCGACTGCGCCAGCTTCTCCTCCAACGCGCCCACGGATCGCGGGGTGAACAATCGGGACACCAGCTTGCGCAGCCGGGTGTGCTCGGGCGGGTCATGGTTGATCAGCAGCGCCTTGGTCAGCTCCAACTGGTCGGCGGTGATGCCGTCGGGCAGCCGCATCACTGCGCCCTTGGCGTTGGTCGACCACACCTCGTTGTCGCGTGAGATCTCTTTGATGTGTTGGTGTTTGCTGACCACCCAGTAGCCGCCGTCATCGAAGATGTTGCTGTGCGCGGGCTGCTCGTTCCACCAGACCGGGGCGGTCTTGCGTAACTCGGCGAACTGGGCGATCGGCATGCCGTGCAACAGGACGTCCGGATCGGTGAAATCGAAACCCGGGCCGAACGGACAGGCTGGTTGCGTTGATGTCAAGACGAACACCTCTGATTGTCGCGGGCTGCCGAGCCAACTTCGAACATACACATGATGGTCATGTGTATGACCTGATGTCAACCGGTTTTGTGCGGCACGTCGGTGACCAGACCGCCGTCCATGACGAACTCCGAACCGGTGGCATAAGAGGACTCATCGCTGGCCAGGAAGACCACGAAGGTGGAGACCTCCTCTGACTCGCCGGGCCGGCCGAGCGGGATGGTGACCATGTCCTCGGGCAGATGCTCGGTCATCGGGGTGCGGATGAATCCCGGATGCAGCGAATTGACCCGGATGTTGTGACGCGCCAGCTCCAGGGCGGCGGACTTGGACAGCCCGCGCACCGCCCACTTCGAGGCGACATAGGGGTGCACCATCGGTGCGCCGCGCAGCCCCTCGATGGAGGACACGTTGATGATGGATCCGCCGCCCGCGGCGATCATCGAGTCGATCGCCGCCCGCATGCCGAGAAAGGTGCCGTTGAGGTTCACGTCGATCACGGCGTGCCACTGGTCCAGGTCGAACTTGCGCAGCGAGCCCAACGCAACGGTGCCGGCGTTGTTGACCAGCACGTTCAGCTTGCCGAACCCGTCGACGGCGGCGGTCACGGCAGCGGCCCACTGCTCGGGGTCCCGGACGTCGAGGTGCACGTAGACCGCGGCGTCCCCGAGCTCGGCCGCCAGCGCCGCACCCTCCTCGTCGAGCACGTCGCCGATGACCACTTTGGCGCCCTCGGCGACCAGCATGCGAGCGTGAGATGCGCCCATCCCACGCGCACCGCCGCTGATCAGAGCTACTTTTCCGGCGACACGCCCCATAGCTGTCCTCAGCCTTTCGATGATTCGGTGATTATCTGTGTGCCGCCGGTGACCAACGGCAGGTCCAATGTGGTGACGATGCCCGGCGGTGCTGCGACAACGGCGGGAACGGCGTTGACGACTCGTCCCACCCCGGCCGCGATCGCCGCGTAGTTGTGGTCACCGTGGCGACTGGTCGGGCGGATGTCGACGGTGTACGAGGGCTCGCCGGTGATCTCCACGCGATAGGAGCCACCCGGTTGGGCCGGCTGCGCCCAGTCCGGCCGCAGGTCGCTGCGCAGTCGGGTGACGTGCTCCACCACGATCAGCGGATGGCCGTCGACGATGCCGCGGATCTCGAACTTGAGTGCGGCGACACCGCCCTTGGGGATGTGCCCGGCCGCGATGTCGAACGCCTCAGGCGCCGGTTCACGCTCAGCGGAATCGGTGATGGCATCCAGGGTCACACCCAACCCGTTGGCCAGCTCGCGCATCGCGGCGCCCCACGCGATGCTCAAGATGCCGGGCTGCAGCAGCATCGGGACTTCGTCGAGGGGACTGCCGAAGCCCATTACGTCGAACATCACCTCGGCACCGTCATAGGTCGCGTAGTCGGCGATCTCCAGGCAGCGGATCTGCTCGACGTGTTCGCACGTGCTGGCGAACGCCAACGGCACCAGGTCATTGACGAAGCCGGGATCGACGCCGTTGACGTAGACACTCGCATTGCCCTGGCGGGCAGCATCTTCGACGGGAGTGATGAACTTATCCGGGATGACACCCCACGGGTACTGCAGTACCCCGGGCGCGGTGCCGATGACGTTGATGCCCGCCGCGAGCAGCCGGCAGACGTCGCGCAGGGCGCCGGGCAGACGGGTGTCCCCCATGGCGCAGTAGACAGCAGCGTCCGGCTTGGCTCCGATGATCGCATCGAAGTCATCGGTAGCGGCGATGCCGGTATGGACGTCGAGGCCGGCCAACTCACCGGCGTCGCGACCCACTTTGGCGGCCGTCGAGACCCACACCCCGGTGAGCTCGTATGCGGGATTGCCGATCAGCCCCCGCAGGGCGATGCGCCCCGCGTTGCCGGTGCCGATCAGAGCGACACGGATGGCCACGTGTTCTCCTGGGTGTCAGTTGTGGGCTACCAGAGCGGTACCGGCGACTTGCCGAGCGGGTAGTAGCCGGGGAGCTTCTCGCCGGCCAGGCTGCGCTCGATGCGCTTCTGCATGCCTTTGGAGAGTTTGCCGGCAGTCATCAGATCCAGGTAGAGCTTCTGGACGTGACCGAAGTCGAAGAAGTCACGCTGCCACTCGATGAGCGGCCGCCCGTCTTTGTCGGCGAGCCGAAACCAGCTGCCGCCGAAGCCGTAGATCTCCGATTCGACTCCATCGGAGTCCGTCGCGACCTGTTTCCAGAACCCGACGATCTCGCCCTGCTTGTCGTCGATGAGCACCTTCTGGTACGGGTACTGCCAGTTGTCCAGCCCCTCCATCTCCAGGCCCAGGGCGATGTCCCGGATCTCGTCGATGCCGACGCACATGACGTCCTCCTTGGGGCCGATATTCCAGCCGTAGGTGGCATCGTCGGTGTAGAAGTCGGCCAGATTGCGCCAGTCGCCGGCGGCTTCGGCGTCACGGTTGGCCTGCAACCAGCGCTCGACCCAGTCTTCGAGAATCTCGCGGGAGTGGGGGTGGGAGGTCGGCATTTCTATTCCTTCTCTTCAATGGACAACGCTCGGGTGGGACAGGCCCGCACGGCCTCTTCGATCTGGCGACGGTCGGATTCCGGTGGCTCGTCGTTGAGGATCTCGACCTTGCCGCGCTTGGGCACCCGGAAATAGTCGGGCGCCTCCAGCTCGCACATGGCGTGGCCCTGGCACAGGTCCAGATCGACCTTGACTCGAAAAGCCATGGGAACCCCCTTATTTGGTTCGCCGCCGGTAGCGCACCTTGGCCGGGCGGGCAAGCTGCACCACCATCTTGGAATGGTCGTTACGGTAGGTCTCCGGCGGCTGCGACATCTCGAACTCATACTCGCGCAGCAGCACCGAGAAGATGGCCTTGATCTGCATGGTGGCGAACGCCGCGCCGACGCAGCGATGCCGGCCCGCTCCGAACGGAATCCAGGTCCAGCGCTGGAGGACGTCTTCCTCCCGCGGCTCGTTATAGCGTTCCGGCACGAACTCATTCGGCTCCGGGAAGGATTCCGGGATCCGGTTGGAGACCGCCGGAGAGGCCGCCACCATGTCGCCCTCGTGGATCGGGTAGCCGCAGACCTCGAACTCGCCTTTGGCCATCCGCATCAAGATGATCAGCGGCGGGTGTAGCCGCAGCGTCTCCTTGAGCACGTTCTCCAGGTTCGGGATCTGGCGCAGCGCATGGAAACTCACCTCACCGCCGTCGGCGTAGAGCTCATCGAGCTCACTGATGACGGCCGCGTGTGCCTCCGGGTGGCGCAACAACTCGATCAGCGTCCAGGCGGAAGTCCCGGAGCTGGTGTGGTGGCCGGCGAACATGATCGAGATGATGATCCCGGTGATCTCGTCGGCGGAGAACCGCGGATTGCCGCTCTCGTCGGGGATCGAGACCATGACGTCGATCATGTCCCGGCGTCTCTTGTCGGTCTCCGGATTGGCGATTCGGCCGTCCATGATGCCCTGCACCAGCTCGACCAGCTTGACGCGGGCCGCGTCGCGGCGCTGGAAGCTCTCGATCGGTAGATACGGGTCGACGTAGCACAGCGGGTCGGTGCCGCGCTCCAGCTCGTAGTACAGCTCGGCGAACCGGTGGTCGAGTTCCTCGCGGAACTTCTGCCCGATCAGGCAGGCCGTCGAGGTGTAGATGGTCAGTTCGGCGAAGAACTCCAGTAGATCGATTTCACCGCTCTCACCCCACCCCTCGATCATCTTGCGCACTTCGTGCTCGATAGTGCTGGCGTGCCGCTTCATGTGGTCGCCGCGAAGCGCGGTGTTGTGCAGCATTTCCGCGCGTCGTTCCGGCGGAGCGTCGAACACCACGCCGTTGCCGAAGATCGGGGTCATGAACGGGTAGGCCGCGGCCTGGTCGAGCTCGTCGTCGGTGGACCGGAAGAAGAACTCGTTGGCCTCGGCGCCGGTCAGCAGCACCACCTTTCGGCCGGCCAGGTCAAACCAGCCGACGTCCCCGCATTCGTCGCGCACCCGCTGCATCAACCCGATCGGGTCGGTGCGGAACTCCTCGAGGTGGCCGTGCTCGGCCTCGCCTCCCGAGACCCGGGGAACCTCAGTCGTGACAGTCATGATTGCGGCATTCCTTCCTCACCCAGTTGCAGGTGCTGGCGATCGGAGTCGGTGTCGTGCAGCGGCGCCTCCGGCTGCACTTCCAGGTTGACGACATGGGCCCCGCGTGGGGTCTCCGCGACGAACGCGATGGCGCGGGCCAGATCGGCGGGCCGCAGGAAGTAGCTGTGCCGGGCCTGGCCCCACTTGGCCCAGTCCTGCAGCATCGGGCCCACCTGCTCGGCGGAGAGCTTCCAGCCCATCTCGGTCATTGTCGGGCCCGGGTGCACGATCGAGGCCCGGACCCCGGTGCCCTCCAACTCCATCCGCATGTTGTTCACCATGGCGACGAGTGCGGATTTGGCTGCGCCATAGGCGCCCATGTGCGGGCGCTGCTGCAGTGCCACATCGGAGCCGACGAAGATCACGTCACCGCGCCGGCGGGCCACCATATCGGGCACCACTGCGGTCGCGAGCCGGTTGGCGCCGATCAGGTGCACCTGGATCTGGTCGTTGAACGCCTCGGTGCTCATCTCGTGAATGCGGCCGGGGAACATGTCGCCGGCCCCGGAGACCAGCAGCTCGATCTCGCCCAACGCATCAATGCTGGACGCCACAAAAGATTTCACCGAGTCGGCGTCGGTGACGTCCAGTGGGAACGCCACCGCCTCGCCGCCGTCGGCGCGAATAGTATCGACGAGCTTCGCCAACTTGTCCGCGCGACGCGCTCCCAAGGCCACCGGAAAACCGCGGCGTGCCAACTCTTCAGCCGTGGCGGCACCGATACCCGAGGACGCCCCGGCGACGATGGCGGGCCGGCGAGCTGGGGGCGGGTCGAAACGTGGCACTTAGGCCTCCTTGATGGTGATGGGGAGGTCGGCGAAGCCGCGCACGTTCGATGAATGCACCCGTACGGCGTTGGCTTCGTCGACCTGGTAGTCGCTGATCCGGTTGAAGAGTTCTTCAAGGGCCACCCGGGCCTCCATCCGGGCCAGGTGCGCGCCGAGGCAGAAATGGGCGCCGCTGCCGAAGCTGAGCAGCTTGGAGCCGATGTCCCGGCCGATCCGGAAGGTGTCGGGGTCCTCGAAGACCCGCTCGTCGCGGTTACCGGAACCGGGCAGCAGCAGCACCACCGACTCGGCCGGGATGGTGGTGCCGCCCACCGTGTAGTCCTCGGCGGCGGTGCGCGCCAAAATCTGGCTGGGCGTGTCGTAACGCAGCGTTTCCTCGACCCACAGCGGGATCCGGGAACGGTCGGCGAACAGCGGCGTCAGCTGGTCGCGGTTGCGGTGCCCCCAGTAGATGGCGCTGCCGAGCAGCTTGGTGGTGGTCTCGTTGCCGGCGATCACCATCAGGAACAGGAACGCCAGGATCTCGGAGTCGCCCAGCCGGTCTCCGTCGACTTCGGTCTCCAGCAGTGCCGAGGTCAGGTTGTCGGCCGGATTCTTCTTGAAGTCGGCGATCATCTCGTTGTAGTAGGTCATCAGATCCATCGACGCCTGGATCGCCGACTGCGGCACATCGGTCACCCCGTCCTCGCGGTGCAGCACCCCGTCGGCCAGCTCGCGAATCCGAGTCCGGTCGGCCTCCGGCACTCCCATCAGCTCGGAGATGACGTCCATCGGCAGTTTGCCGGCGAAGTCGTTGATGAAGTCGAACGAGCAGGTGCCGTCGGAGCCCGGTTGGATAGCGTTGTCCAGATGCTGGCGCGCCAGCCGCACCACATTCGGTTCGAGCTCGCGGATCCGGCGCGGCGTGAAGCCTTTGGACACCAGGGTCCGCAGCCGCAGGTGCTGCGGGTCGTCCATCGCCAGGAACGACATCACCAGCTGGGCGTGCGGGCCGCGGGAGACCGGATCCAGGGAGACACCGTCACGGTTGGACAGCGCGTCGCTGTTGCGGAACCCGTGCAGCACATCGGTGTGGCGCGAGATCGCCCAGAAGTCGAGCTCTTCATTGTGATACACCGGGGCTTCGTCGCGCAGCCGCTTGTAGTACGGGAACGGGTCCTCGTGGAAGTCGTAGTCGTACGGGTTGAGGACCGGCGGGCCGGAGGTCTGGGAAGTCACAGCCTGCAAGCTCATCGCGAAGCTCCTGATTCGAGGATCAGGCTGACCACATAGGACAGCCGATCGGTGATCTGGTGGTAGGTGAAGGCGCCGCTGCCGGCGTTGACCAGCGCGCCGAAGAACGTCATCTCCAACGCGGAGACCTTCTCCGGATCCGCGCCGGGGCCGATCGCAGAGACGATGCGGCGGTGGATCTCCGCGCCGATCCGGTCTCGCACCGTGCGCACCGCCGGATCGCCGCTGCCGCTGAGCAACGCCGCGGTGCAGGCCGCCGCGACTTCTGGTTCGTCGGCGACCACCAGCGCCAGGTGCCGCAGCGCCTGGTTGACCCGGCTGGGCATCGGCTCGTTGACATCGGTGAAGTACGGAACCTGACGCACCAGGTCCAGGTAGACCTCGGCTATCAAGTGGTTCTTCGACGAGAAATAGGTGTAGGCGGTCGCCGGGGCGACCTTGGCCCGCGCCGCAACCGCACGAACGGTGAGGTCCGCGTAGGACTTTTCGCGCAACATCTCGACCCCGGCGGTCAGCACCTTGCGGAAGGTCTCCTCCTGGCGACGGTTGCGGGTGCCCGGGGCGCCCGCAACCGTCGACGGTACCGCCGGTGCGCCGTTCGCCGGTGTGACTGCCGCCACGGATTCGCTGGACACCTGTCCAACGTAGCCGACGGCGGCTTGGTTGGGCAAGTCTGCTGGGAAATAAGGTTTTCTCGGCCGCCGGGTTGCCAGAGTCGCAATTCTGCCGCTAGGGTTCGACCGAGCGATAACAGACAAGTGTCCAATTTCGGACGGGCACCGGGAAGCTGTGGGAGTGACTGATGGCGCTACTGGCCGACGGCGTGAGCCGGCTGCTCATCGACGGAAAGCTGACCGCCGGCGGGGCCGGCGGGTTCGCCACCGTCAACCCGGCCACCGAGGAGGTGCTGGGCGAGGCGGCCAACGCGGACAGCGCCGACATGGACCGCGCCATCGACGCGGCACGGCGGGCATTCGACGACACCGACTGGTCGACCAACACCGAGCTGCGGGTGCGCTGCGTACGCCAGCTGCGTGAGGCCATGCGCGAGCAGGTAGAAGAGCTGCGGGAGCTGACGATCGCTGAGGTGGGTGCGCCGCGGATGCTCACCGCCGGTGCCCAGCTTGAAGGCCCGGTCGAAGACCTCGGGTTCGCCGCGGACACCGCCGAAAGCTACGAATGGACGCAGGATCTCGGCCATGCCACCCCGCTGGGCATTCCCACTCGCCGGTCGGTGGTGCGCGAGGCGGTCGGGGTCGTGGGCGCCATCACGCCGTGGAATTTCCCGCACCAGATCAATCTGGCCAAGCTCGGCCCGGCGCTGGCCGCGGGTAACACCGTGGTACTCAAACCCGCGCCCGACACCCCGTGGGTCGCCGCAGTGCTCGGGGAGCTGATCGCCGAGCACACCGATATCCCGCCGGGCGTCGTCAACATCGTCACCTCCACCGACCACACGCTGGGCGCCATGCTCGCAGGAGACCCTCGGGTGGACATGGTCTCGTTCACCGGTTCGACGGCCACCGGCCGCAGCGTGATGGCCGACGCGGCCGCCACCATCAAGAAGGTCTTTCTGGAACTGGGGGGCAAGTCGGCTTTCGTGGTGCTCGACGACGCCGACCTCGCCGCGGCCTGCTCGGTGGCGGGCTTCTCGGTCTGTCTGCACGCCGGGCAGGGCTGCGCGATCACCACCCGGCTGGTGGTGCCCCGGGCTCGCTACGACGAGGCAGTGGCCATCGCGGCCGGCACGATGGGCTCGATCAAGCCCGGCGACCCCACCAAGCCCGGCACGGTCTGCGGTCCGGTGATCTCGGCGCGCCAGCGCGACCGGGTGCAGAGCTACCTGGACCTGGCCCTGGCCGAGGGTGGTGAGTTCGCCTGCGGCGGTGGCCGCCCGGCCGATCAACCCGCCGGCTTCTTCATCGAGCCCACCGTCATCGCCGGGTTGACCAACGATGCGCGGGTGGCCCGGGAGGAGATCTTCGGCCCGGTGCTCACCGTGATCGCCCACGACGGCGACGACGACGCGGTGCGGATCGCCAACGACTCGCCCTACGGGCTGTCTGCCACCGTCTACGGCGCCGCCGCGCAGCGAGCGGCCGCGGTGGCGGCCCGGATGCGGGCCGGGACGGTCAACGTCAACGGCGGGGTCTGGTACTCGGCGGACGTGCCGTTCGGCGGATACAAGCAGTCCGGCAACGGACGCGAGATGGGTGTCGCCGGGTTCGAGGAATACCTGGAGATCAAAGCCATTGCGACAGCAGCGAACTGATAATCGATAACGGGATTCAAGGGAGAACAAGCAGATGGGGCAATTCGACGACAAGGTGGCCATCGTCACCGGCTCCGGTGGCGGGATCGGCCAGGCATACGCGGCGGCGCTGGCCGCTGAGGGCGCCGCCGTGGTGGTCGCCGACATCAACCTCGAGGGCGCGCAGAACGTCGCCAAGCAGATCGTCGCTGACGGCGGCAAGGCCCTCGCGGTGGAAGTCGACGTCTCCGACCCGGAGTCCGCGCAGGCCATGGCCGATGCGGCGGTCAATGAATTCGGCGGGATCGACTACCTGGTCAACAACGCCGCGATCTTCGGCGGCATGAAGCTCGACGGGCTGCTGACCGTGCCGTGGGACTACTACGAGAAGTTCATGCGGGTGAACCTCGACGGTGCGCTGATCTGCACCCGCGCGGTCTACGAGCACATGGCCCAGCGCGGCGGCGGCGCCATCGTCAACCAGTCGTCGACCGCGGCGTGGGTGTACGCGAACTTCTACGGGCTGGCCAAGGTCGGTGTCAACGGCCTGACCCAGCAGCTCTCCCGTGAGCTGGGCTGGCGCAACATCCGGATCAACGCGATCGCACCGGGCCCGATCGACACCGAGGCCAACCGAGTCACCACTCCGCAGGCCATTGTGAAGCAGATGGTGCAGCAGCTGCCGCTCGCACGGATGGGCACGCCCGAGGACCTGGTTCCGATGTGTCTGTTCCTGCTGTCGGACCAGGCGTCGTGGATCACCGGACAGATCTTCAACGTCGACGGCGGACAGATCATCCGCTCATAGCCACCGGCGACGACGCAGAGCGAAGCGATGAGGAGGAGTCGGAATTTATGAGCGCAGCGACTGAGGCAACGCCGCGCCTCGGCTACATCGGGCTCGGGAACATGGGTGCGCCGATGGCCAAGCGGATGGTCGAGTGGCCCGGCGGTGTAACGGTTTTCGACGTGCGCGCCGAAGCGATGACCCCGCTGGTCGAGGCCGGGGCCAGCTCGGCTGACAGCCTCGCGGACGTCGCGGCGGCAGCCGACATCATCAGCGTCACGGTGCTCGATGACGCCCAGGTCCGCGAGGTCGTCGCCGAACTGGCGGTCAACGCGAAGCGGGGCACCGTCATCGCGATCCACTCGACCATCGCCGACACCACCGCTGCCGAGCTGGCCGGGCAGCTGAAGCCGCAGGGTATCCACGTCATCGACGCACCGGTCAGCGGCGGTGCCGGCGCCGCCGAGAAGGGTCAGCTGGCCACCATGGTCGGCGCCGACCGCGCGGTCTACGAACAGATCAAGCCGGCGTTCAAGCAATGGGCGTCGCTGGTCATCCATGCCGGCGAGCCCGGGGCGGGCACCCGAATGAAGCTGGCGCGCAACATGCTGACGTTCACTGCTTACGCCGCTGCCGGTGAGGCCATGAAATTGGCCGAGGCGGCAGGGCTGGATCTGCAGGCGTTGGGCCGCGTGGTGCGGCACACCGACGCGCTCACCGGCGGGCCCGGCGCGATCATGCTGCTCGACTCGACGGCGCCCTTGCCGGCGGACCACTTCCTGCACGATGCCTTCACCCATACCCGCGGGCTCGGGGAGAAAGACCTCAGCCTCGCACTGGCATTGGGCCAGGCCACCGGAGTCGACCTTCCGCTCGCCCAGGTTGCGCTGGCCGGGCTCGCCGCGGGCCTCGGTGTGCCGCATACCAACGACTAGGAGAGATCTGATGGACGAACTGCGCCGTACCGGGCTGGCCAAGATGAACGAGGTCTACGGCTGGGAGATGCCCGACTTCGAGGGCGACCCGTATTTCGATCTGACCGTCGACCACCTGTTCGGCAAGATCTGGACCCGCCCGGGGTTGTCGATGCGCGACAAGCGGATCATGACGCTGACGGCGGTGGCCGCGGTCGGCAACCGCGACCTGGCTGAGATACAGATCAATGCCGCACTGCTCAACGGCGAGCTCACCGAGGCCGAACTCAAGGAGATGGCGGTCTTTGTGACCCACTACCTCGGGTTCCCGTTGGGATCGGCGCTCAACGGCGCGGTCGACGCCGTCGTGGCCAGGCGTAAGAAGGCCGCGGCTAAGGGCCAGGCCGAGGACAAGAAGGCCAACGTCGACGCCGCGGTCAAGATGCACGGCGGCGGGTAGGGAATGCGGAGAGCAGCATGAGCCTGGAGATCACCACGGCGGGGCGGGTGCGGACCTTGACCCTGACGAGACCCGAGGCGCTCAACGCCTTCAACGAGGCGCTCTACGACGCCACCACCGAGGCGCTGCTGGAGGCCGCGCAGGATCCCGAGGTGGCGGTCGTGGTGCTCACCGGCGCCGGCCGCGCCTTCAGCGCCGGGACCGACCTCAAGGAGATGCAGGCGCGCGTCACCGCAACGGATTTCACTCCGGGCCGGCACGGCTTCCTGGGGTTGATCGACGCGCTCAACGGGTTCGCGAAGCCGTTGATCTGCGCGGTCAACGGAATCGGGATCGGCATCGGCACGACCATTCTCGGCTACGCGGACCTGGCGTTCATGTCGTCGACCGCACGGCTGATGTGCCCGTTCACCAGTCTCGGTGTCGCGCCGGAGGCGGCCTCGTCGTATCTGCTGCCGCGACTGATCGGCCGGCAGAACGCCGCCTGGCTGCTGATGTCCTCGGAATGGATCACCGCCGAGCAAGCCCTGGAGATGGGCCTGGTCTGGAAGGTCTGCGAGCCCGATGACCTGATGGCGGAGGCGCATCGGCACGCCGAGGTCCTCGCTGCGCGACCGCTCGCCAGCCTGATGGCGGTCAAGAAGAGCATCGCTGCGCCCACCCTGCCCGGGGTGGCGGCCGCCCGCGAGCGGGAGAACGCCTACTTCGTCGAGCTGATGGGTTCCGGCGCCAACGCCGAGGCGCTGGCGGCCTTCACCTCGACACCATGACCGACGAGACATTGCTTTCCGGGCGGGCCGCCGTCGTCGTCGGCGGCAGCCGGGGCGTCGGCCGGGCGGTCGCCGACCTACTCGCGGCTTGCGGCGCCGGCGTCGTGGTCAACGGCCGGGATCCGGATGCGGTGGACGGCACCGTCGCGGCGATCACCGGTTCGGGAGGTCGGGCCGTCGGGGTAGCCGGGGCCGCCAACGCCGAGGCGACCGCGACGGCGTTGATGGCGGCCTGCCGGGACGAATACGGCAGCGTCGATGTGCTGATCAACTGCGCCGGCATCGCTGAACCGCCCGGTTCCTCGATCCTGTCGATATCCGGCGCGCAGTTCCAGGAACTGCTCGACGCTCATCTCGGCACGGCATTCCACACCTGCCGGGCCGCCGCCCCCATCATGGCCGAGCAGCGACGGGGGTCGATCGTCAACAGCGGTTCGGTGGCCTTCCTGGGCGACTACGGCGGCACCGGCTATCCCGCCGGCAAGGGGGCGATCAACTCCCTGACGCTGGCGATGGCGGCCGAGCTCGCGGAGCACGGCGTTCGGGCCAATGTCGTCTGTCCGGGCGCGAAGACGCGTCTGTCGACCGGCGCCGACTACGAGCAGCACATCCGCGACCTGCACGCCCGGGGACTGCTGGATGAGTTCACCATGCAGGCGTCGCTGGATCCGGCGCCGACCGGCTACGTGGCACCGCTGTATACCTACCTGGCCAGCGACCTGGCGAGCACGGTGACCGGCTCGGTGTTCCTGGCATCCGGAGGCTTCGTCGGCCGATTCGACCGTCCCGCCCCCGCGGTGCTGGGCTACCGCGATCACCATGGCTCATCACCATGGTCGATCGCGGAGTTGCACGCCATGGTGACGGGCAGTTGACCCGCTGAAAGTACTCGGGAGACGCCAGCAGCGCCGAGCCGGGCGGGCTGAATGGCGACGGCGGTAACGGCGGCGACGGTGGCGATGGCGCAGACGGTGCCCTCCGGGGGGGCGGTCACGTAGGCCCGTCGCCGCGTACCGGGCGGTCTTGCTATATATCCTTGGTCTCGCGCCCCGCCGACGACGATGCGAGGGGAAATGAGAGAGGAGTGGCGCCGATGCGCGTCCTGGTGATCGGTTCCGGCGCCCGGGAACATGCGCTCCTCATGGCCCTTCGCAACGACCCGAAAGTCGATCACCTGGTGATCGCACCGGGCAACGCCGGCACCGCAGCGGTCGCCGAACAACGCGAGGTCGACATCACCTCCGGTCCGGCGGTCGCCGCCCTGGCCCGTGACGTCGCTGCTGACCTGGTGGTGATCGGGCCCGAGGTGCCCTTGGTGTTGGGCGTTGCCGACGCGGTGCGGGCCGCGGGCATCGCCTGCTTCGGGCCGTCCCGGGACGCCGCGCGCATCGAAGGCTCCAAGGCGTTCGCCAAGGACGTGATGGCCGCGGCTGGGGTGCGCACCGCCCGCTCGGAGATCGTCGACAGCCCGGCCGACCTGGACGCTGCCCTGAGCCGGTTCGGCCCGGATGCCGGCGAGGCGGCCTGGGTGGTCAAGGACGACGGGCTGGCCGCCGGCAAGGGAGTGGTGGTGACGCCGGACCGCGCAGTGGCCCGGGCGCATGCCGCCGGACTGCTCGACGCCGGACATCCGGTGCTGTTGGAATCGTTTTTGGATGGCCCCGAGCTGTCATTGTTCTGTGTCGTCGACGGCGACACGGTGGTTCCGTTACTGCCGGCGCAGGATTTCAAACGGGTCGGTGACGGTGATGCCGGCCCCAACACCGGCGGCATGGGTGCCTATGCCCCGCTGCCCTGGCTGTCCCGAGAGGCTGCGGCGGGGATCGTCGCCGACATCGTCAAGCCGGTCGCCGCCGAACTGGTGCGCCGCGGCAGCCGGTTCGCCGGGCTGCTCTACGCCGGAGTGGCGATGACTTCGACCGGGCCGGCTGTCGTCGAATTCAACTGCCGCTTTGGGGATCCGGAGACCCAAGCGGTACTGGCGCTCCTGGAGTCGCCGCTCGGGCAGCTGCTGCACGCCGCCGCCACCGGTGGGCTCAGCGAGTTCGGTGCGCTGCGCTGGCGGGACAGCTCGGCGGTGACGGTGGTGCTGGCCGCGGAGAACTATCCCGGCCGGCCCCGCGTCGGGGACGTGATCGTGGGCGCCGAGGGTGAGGCCGTGCTGCACGCCGGCACCGTGCTCCGCGAGGACGGGGCGGTGGTGTCCTCCGGTGGCCGGGTGCTATCGGTGGTGGGTGTCGGCGACGACTTGGCCGCGGCCCGCGCGGCCGCCTACCGGACCCTCGGTTCGATCCGCTTGCCCGGTAGCCACTTCCGCACCGATATCGGCTTGGCGGCCGCCGAGGACAAGATTCGGATCTAGCCGAGCCCAACATCCTCGGTCGGCTCGGCGAGGGCGCCGGTACAGTTACCCAGTATGTCTGACGAAACCGAGCTGGACGCTGCTGAGTCGGCCGACGAGGATCACCCATCGGAGCAGCCTGCGGCTGCGAAACGACCGGCGGCCCAAGCGCCGGTGAAATCAGCTCAGGGGCCCCTGCTTCTCGCGGCGGCGATTGCGCTCGTCGCCGGAGCCTTGGCCGGCGCGGCGGTTGCCTGGTGGCTCCCGGCATCCGCGACGTCGGCCAATTTCTCGGATCAGCAGGTTGCCGACGCGAAGAAAGATGTGTGTGCTGCGGCAGTGCTCGCGCGCCAGGCGGTGGCCAACAACATGCACCTGAAGAACCCGGATCCCGAGAACCCGGTTGCCCAGCTTGCGGTGGCCGCCAACGCGAGGCTGTCCCTGACGGCGGGTGCCGCATACCTGCGGGGTCGCGTTGAAGAGAAGGCCGCCGTTTCACAGGATATCGCGGAAGCGGCCCGCGCGATGGCCGGCGAGCTTGAGCATCTGAACCTCAGTTACCTAGTCGGGCAACCGAATTCAGAACGGGAGCAGCTGGGGCGCGATCTTGACGCGCGCATCGCGGCATTGGGCAAGCTCTGCCAGTAACCGCAGCCGGCTGACCGGACTCTGCCGGGTCCGATCAGCCGGCCCTAGCTCAGAAACCCAAGAACGCCAGCGGATCCCAAGCCGATACGACCGCTGACGTCGCGTCGTCGATGCCCGACACGGCATCGCCGGCGTCAAGCGGCGCGATAGCGTCGAACATGCTGAACATGCCCGACAGGTCGATGTTGCCGAACGGGGTGATCAAGGTGTCGGTGATGCTGGCGGCCGCCGTCCCGTCGGCGTTCGGGATGGCCTCGTAGACGTTGGTGAAGCCCCAGAGGTCGGTGACGCTGTAGACCGTGCCCAGTGTCGGCAGGTCCGCAAGCTGGGCGTCGGTCAGACCGGAAGCGGCGTCGACCGAGGTAACGGTGAACTGAGTGGTCTCGATCCCGAGAATGTTCGACATGTTCTCGCCGAAACTGACCGTGCCCAGCGTGGCACCACTGTCGTCGTACACGGAGATGCCGTCCTGGGTAGGCAGGAAGGCCCCGAGCGCGTTGACGCCGGAAATCTGCAGCAGCGGTGCGATACCGAACAGCGGATAGCTGGCGTCGGTGCTGAACCCGTCTGCGCCCGGGTCGAAGGTGGTACCGCCGATGGTGAACGCGTTGTCACTGAGGGCGGCGCTGTCAGATGTCGCGGCGAGCGCACCCAACGGCGCAGCTGGGTCCAGCGGTGCGGTCGCGTCAAAGGTCGTCGGTAGGTTGAGGTTACCGAACGGGGTTACCAGGGTGTTGGTGATGCTGGCCGACCCGCCGCCGGTTCCCGGGGTGGCTTCGTAGACGTTTGCAAAACCACCACCGAAATCGGTGACGCTGTAGACCGTCCCGACGGTGGGCAGTCCCGCAAGGCTGATGTTGTTGAGCACGCTGGCGATGTCATCGTTGGTGATGTCGCTGCCGGCGAGGTTGAGATCGCTGGGAAGAAGCGAGATGAGAACATCATTGCTGGTGATGTCACCGCTGCCATAGTGCAGGATGTCGCTATTGGCGGCCAGGGCATTCGCCAGCTCTGCTGCGGTGAAATCGGCGCTGCTGAAGTCGAGGTCGGCGGCTAGGGCGCTTTCGAGCGTGGAGGTGGCCGGGTCGATGGCGCCGACGGTGAACTGGGTGCTGTCGATCCCGAGCACGTCGGAGTACCAGAGGAAGGTGTGGACGGTGCCAGCGTCGGTACCGTCGGCGTACACCGTGAATTCCTGCTCCGCCTGGGTGCCTTCCAGGCCGCTACCGGAGATATTGAGGGCGCTGGCTTCCAAACGCAGCAGCGGCGCGAAGCTGGACAAGGACAACGGCATAGGGATGTCGATGCCGTCGCTGCCCGGGTCGAAGGTGGTGTCCCCGATGGTGAACGCGTTGTCGCTGAGACCGCTGATGCCGGATGCGTTCCCCAGGGCTTCCAGAGGGACGCCCGGGTCCAGCGGTGCGATGGCGTCATAGGGGGTCGGTAGGTCGAAGTTGCCGAACGGGGTGACGAACGTGTTGGTGATGCTGGACGCGGCCGTGCCGTCGGCGTTGGGCACGGCCACGTAGACGTTCGCGAAGCCGCCGCCGAGGTTGGTGATGCTGTACACCGTGCCGTCGGTGGGCAGCTCGGCGGCTTGCGCGGCGGTCAGGCCGTCGGCCGCAGTGCTGCTGGTGACGGTGAACTGCGCGGTGACGATGCCCAGGAGATTCTGAACGTTGGTCGAGGTCAGAAGTGTGCCGAGCGTTTCGCCGCTGCTGTCCTCGATGGTGAACTGCTGCGACCCGAGGCTGAAGAGACCCAGCAGGCTGTCGCTGCCGAGCGACAGCAGCGGGGAATTGGCGAACATCGGGGTGAGAGCTTCATAGCCATCGGTCTGCGTGCCGGTCAGAGCGTCGATCGCCACCGGGTCGGTGAAGCTGATATCGCCGATAGTGAAGCCGGTCTCGGATCCGCTGTCTGCGACAGCCGTGGCCGCCTGCAGAAACGCCGCGGTCAGAATTCCGCCGCCGGCTGCGGCGACAGCAGCGGCCATCCGGATTCGATTCGTCATCGGGAGTTCCCATCTGTCGGGCTCAGGAATAGTCGAGTTACCTATGAGTACGTTTAGAAAAATTACTCGGAGTGTTCTTTGTCACACAAGGGCAATTCGGGCCATGATGCGGGAAATTTCGGCTGGTTTAGCGGACAAAACGAGGGAATCTCGGACGTAGACACATATTTGCGGTAATGGGTGCGGCCGGGCTGCGAGGATACGTCGGTCTCGCTATCCCAGGTTGGGGCTGAGGAATTGACTAAGCAGTCAAGAGCGGGGCTACCCAGGTCAGCTCGGCCGGGAGCTGCGAGCTCCAGTAGGACCCGTCATGCCCGCCGGGGGAGAAGCCGCCGGCGGGGGGATTGGGCAGCTGGTCGATGAAAGCCCGGGTCGCCGAGTAAAAGGGGTCGGAGTCGCCGCAATCCACCCGGATCGGGATCGATCCCAGGGCCGGCATCCCGAAGACGGAGTTCGCCGCGAAGTCCGCCACGCCGTCGAACGCGCCCGGCGCCGTCGCACCGGGCGACAGCCACAGCGCAGGGCTCACCGCGCAGATCGCCGCGGTTCGGCGCGGACCGAGGCGGCCCCCGAGCAGCAGCGCGCCGTAGCCACCCATCGACCAGCCGATGAACGCCACGCGAGAAGTGTCCAGTCCCTGGTCTGTCAGCAGCGGCAGCAACTCGTCGGTCACCATCGCGCCGGAGTCCTCCCCGGAGGTGCGCCGGTGCCAGTAACTGCCGCCGCCGTCGACGGCCACCACCGCGAACGGGGGCAGGCCGGCGGCGACCGCCTCGGCGAGGCCCTGTTCCACTCCGCCGGCCATCACCGTCGCCGCGTCGCTGCCTTTGCCGTGCAACGCGATCAGCGGGCGCAGTGACTCGGTCTGTCCCGGCGGCCGGGCGATCGCCCAATTGGTCGAGATCCCGCCGCGCGCGGCCGAGGCGAACGAACCGGTCGTCATGGTGGGCAGCGTCGGGGTGGCCCGCGCGGGCCGGACGCCGATCAACGAACTCACGCCCAACGCGCCCGCCGCGCCCACGGTGGCCCCGAGTCGCAACGCCGCTCGTCGGCTCAACCCGGGCATGGCGGCCATCATGCCAGCGGAGCGCGGTTTGTCCGAAAAGACGCAAACCCATGATGCGGCGATAGCTCTGCTGGCAGCATCTCTAGGCGTGATGACAGCGGTCACGCCCAAGGGCGAACGCCGACGGTATGCGCTGATCAGCGCTGCCGCCGAGCTACTGCGTGAGGGTGGGTTCGAAGCGGTGCGACACCGCGCGGTGGCGCAGCGGGCCGGCCTGCCGCTGGCGTCGACCACCTATTACTTCTCGTCGCTGGAGGACCTGATCGCCAGCGCGGTGGAACACATCGGAATGTTGGAGGTCGCTCAGCTGCGGGCCCGCATCGCCGGCCTGTCCCGGCGCCGGCGCAGCGCCGAAACGACGGCCGACATGCTGGTGGATCTGCTGGTGGGTGAGGAGAACGGCTCGCAGGTCACCGAACAGCTCATCTCGCGGTATGAGCGGTCCATCGTCTGCGCCCGGCAGCCCGCCCTCCGCGAAATCCAGCGCCGCATCCTGCACCAACGGTCCGATGCCGTCGCCGAAGCCGTCGAGCGTTCCGGGCGGATCGCCCGGGTGGAGATGGCGCATGCGCTGGTCTGCATGGTCGATGGGGCGGTGATGGCGGCCCTGGTCGACGACCGCCAGGGACCGCGGGCCGTTGCCCGGGCGGCGGTGATCGACGTCATCGACCTGCTCGCGCCGCTGGACCAGCGCGCGGTGTCAGCCTGAGAAGCTCACACGGTATGCTGCCTCGACCCCTTTGTCGCTACTTTGCTACTGGCGGGTAACCGGGGGGTGCCAAGACGCCCAAGAAACGCCTACGAGAAGCGAATGCGGAGAGCTACGTCATGAATATCGGTGTCCTATCCGAGGCGCAGCCCGGTGAGACGCGCGTGTCGGCGACGCCAACCACGGTTGGGCAGCTGATCAAGCTCGGCTACGAGGTGGTGGTGGACGCCGGTGCGGGAGAGGCGTCGTCGTTCACCGACGCCGCCTACGTGGAAGCCGGCGCCACGATCGGCGACGCCCGTGCCGCTGACATCGTCTTCGGCGTCAACGCCCCCGCGACCGAGCAGCTCGACGCCATGAAGCCGGGCGCGACGCTGATCAGCCTGCTGGCACCGGCACTGAACCCGGATCGGGTGGAGGATCTGGCCCGCCGGCCGATCACGGCACTGTCGATGGACGCGGTACCCCGGATCTCGCGCGCGCAGTCGCTGGACGTGCTGAGCTCGATGGCCAACATCGCCGGCTACCGCGCCGTGGTGGAGGCCGCCCATGTGTTCGGTCGCTTCTTCACCGGCCAGGTGACCGCCGCCGGAAAGGTGCCACCGGCCAAGGTGCTGGTGGTGGGCGCCGGCGTCGCCGGCCTGGCCGCGATCGGCGCAGCCGGCAGTCTCGGGGCTATCGTGCGGGCCACCGATCCGCGGCCGGAGGTCGCCGATCAGGTGAAATCCCTGGGCGGCGAGTACCTGTCGATCGAAGACCCCGAGGCCGAGGTCTCGGCAACCGGCTATGCCAAGGAGATGGGCGACTCCTACAAGGCCCGCGAGGCCGAGCTCTACGCCGAGCAGTGCAAAGACGTCGACATCATCATCACCACCGCGCTCATCCCCGGTAAGCCGGCACCGCGGATCATCACCGCCGACATGGTCGCCTCGATGAGCCCGGGCAGCGTGATCGTGGATATGGCCGCAGCCAACGGCGGCAACGTCGAGGGCACGGTGAAGGATCAGGCCGTCGTCACCGACAACGGGGTGACGATCATCGGCTACACCGATCTCGCCGGTCGGCTGCCCGCGCAGGCCTCGCAGCTCTACGGCACCAACCTGGTCAACCTGATGAAGTTGCTGACGCCGGGCAAGGACGGCCAGCTGGTGCTGGACTTCGACGACGTGGTGCAGCGGTCGATGACCGTGGTGCGCGACGGCGAGTCGACCTGGCCGCCACCGCCGGTACAGGTCTCGGCCGCCCCCGCCAAGGCCGCCGAAGCCCCGGTGGTCGAACAGGAGTCGAAGGCGCCGATGACGGCCGGTCGGCGGCTGGGTCTGGTTGTAGCCGCGGCGGCGGTGTTGTTCGCGCTGGTGGCGCTGGCGCCGGCGGCGCTGCAGGTGCACCTGACGGTCTTCGCGCTGGCGATCGTGATCGGTTATTACGTGATCGGGCATGTGCACCACGCGCTGCACACGCCGCTGATGTCGGTGACCAACGCCATCTCGGGCATCATCGTCGTCGGTGCGCTGCTGCAGATCGGGCACGGCGATCCGGTCATCACGGCACTGGCGACCGCGGCGATCCTGCTGGCCAGCATCAACGTCTTCGGCGGTTTCGCGGTGACCCGCCGGATGCTGGCCATGTTCTCCCGCAGCTAGGCGCTGCGCACCCCGATTTGGAGTAGACCCCTATGTTCTCGATCGACACCGCCGCCTCGGCGGCATACATCGTCGCGGCGCTGTTGTTCATCCTGGCGCTGGCCGGGCTGAGTAAGCACGAAACGTCCAAGGTCGGCAACAGCTTCGGCATTCTCGGCATGACGGTGGCGCTGGCCGCGACGATCGCCTTGGCGGTCAACCGCGGCATCCAGCCGGCCGGCCTGGCGTTGCTGATCGGGGCGACCGTGGTGGGCGCGGCGATCGGGCTGTGGCGCGCCAAGGTCGTCGAGATGACCGGCATGCCCGAGCTGATCGCGCTGCTGCACTCGTTCGTCGGTCTGGCCGCCGTGCTGGTCGGCTGGAACGGTTACCTGCACATCGAAGCCGACATGCAGGGTGCCGACGCCCAAGAGTTGGCGGCCTCGGGGTTGCTGGGCATCCACTCCGCCGAGGTGTTCATCGGCGTGTTCATCGGTGCGGTCACCTTCACCGGCTCCATCGTGGCGAACCTCAAGCTGTCGGCGCGGATGAAGTCCAACCCGTTGATGCTGCCCGGCAAGAACTTCCTCAACGTCGGCGCCCTGGTGGCGTTCTTCGCGCTGACGGTGTGGTTCGTCAACGAGCCGCAGCTGTGGCTGCTGATCGCGGTCACGGTGCTGGCGCTGGCGCTGGGCTGGCACCTGGTGGCCTCCATCGGCGGTGGCGACATGCCGGTGGTGGTCTCGATGCTCAACAGCTACTCCGGCTGGGCGGCCGCGGCATCGGGCTTCCTGCTCTCCAACGACCTGCTGATCATCACCGGTGCACTGGTCGGCTCCTCGGGTGCCTACCTGTCCTACATCATGTGCAAGGCGATGAACCGGTCGTTCATCTCGGTGATCGCCGGTGGCTTCGGCATCGAGGCCGGTCCGTCCGACGACACCGATTACGGCGAGCACCGTGAGATCACCGCCGAAGGGGTGGCCGAACTGCTGGCCGGCGCCGACTCGGTGGTAATCACCCCGGGCTACGGCATGGCCGTCGCGCAGGCCCAGTACGGCGTCGCCGAACTGACCCGCAAACTGCGCGAGCGCGGCGTCAACGTGCGCTTCGGCATCCACCCCGTCGCCGGCCGGCTGCCGGGCCACATGAACGTGCTGCTCGCCGAGGCCAAGGTGCCCTACGACATCGTCCTGGAGATGGACGAGATCAACGACGACTTCGACGACACCTCCGTGGTCCTGGTCATCGGCGCCAACGACACCGTCAACCCAGCCGCCGCCGAGGATCCGGGCAGCCCGATCGCCGGCATGCCGGTGCTGACGGTGTGGGAGGCCGACAACGTGATCGTCTTCAAGCGCTCCATGGCATCGGGCTATGCCGGCGTGCAGAACCCGCTGTTCTTCCGGCAGAACTCCGCGATGCTCTTCGGTGACGCCAAGGACCGGGTCGAGGACATCCTGCACGCGCTGTGACGCTCCACCGGCAGCCGCCGAAGGCCCCGTAAGCTAGCTGCTCATGAGCATCCCCAACGTGCTGGCCGCCCGCTACGCCAGCGCCGCGATGACCGACATCTGGTCGCCGCGGGCCAAGATCGTCGCCGAACGCCGACTGTGGCTGGCGGTGCTACGCGCTCAGGCCGAACTCGGCGTGGCGGTGCCCGAACAGTCGATCGCCGACTACGAGGCCGTGCTCGAGGATGTCGACCTCGACTCGATCGCCGCCCGCGAGCGAATCACCCGCCACGACGTCAAGGCGCGCATCGAGGAGTTCAACGCGCTGGCCGGCCATGAGCACGTCCACAAGGGCATGACCAGCCGCGACCTGACCGAGAACGTCGAACAGCTGCAGATCCGCCAATCGCTTGAGCTGGTGTTCAGCCACGGCTTGGCGGTGGTCGCCCGGCTGGTCAGTCACGCGGTGGCCTACCGCGAGCTGGTGATGGCCGGCCGCAGTCACAACGTCGCCGCGCAGGCCACCACGCTGGGCAAGCGGTTCGCCTCGGCCGCCGAGGAAACGCTGATGGCGCTGACCCGGGTGCGGGAGCTGATCGACCGCTATCCGCTGCGCGGTATCAAAGGCCCGATGGGCACCGCCCAGGACATGCTCGACCTGTTCGACGGCGACACCGCCAAGCTCGCCCACTTGGAGCGCCGCATCGCAGATTTTCTGGGGTTCTCCGCCGTGTTGACCAGCGTCGGCCAGGTCTATCCGCGATCGCTGGACCACGATGTGGTGTCCGCGCTGGTGCAGCTGGGCGCCGGTCCGTCGTCGCTGGCCCACAGCGTTCGGTTGATGGCCGGCCACGAACTGGTCACCGAGGGCTTCGCGCCCGGCCAGGTGGGCTCCTCGGCGATGCCGCACAAGATGAACACCCGAAGCTGCGAGCGGGTCAACGGACTGCAGGTGGTGCTGCGCGGCTACGCGTCGATGGCCGCCGAACTGGCGGGCGCGCAGTGGAATGAGGGCGACGTCTTCTGTTCGGTGGTGCGCCGGGTCGCGCTGCCGGATGCGTTCTTCGCCATCGACGGACAGACCGAGACCTTCCTGACCGTGCTCGACGAATTCGGCGCCTACCCGGCGGTGATCACCCGGGAACTGGACCGCTATCTACCGTTCCTGGCCACCACCAAGGTGCTGATCGCCGCGGTGCGTGCCGGGATGGGCCGGGAGGCCGCCCACGAGGTGATCAAGGAACACGCGGTGGCCGTCGCATTGGCCATGCGGGAACGCGGCGCCGAGCCGGACCTGCTGGACCGGCTGGCCGCCGACGAGCGACTGCCGCTGGACCGCGCCGCGCTTCAGGCCGCCGTCGCCGACCGGCAGGCGTTCACCGGGGCGGCCGCCGACCAGGTCGACCAGGTGGCGGCTGCGGTCGCCGAATTGGCCGATCGGTACCCACAGGCCACCGCCTACACTCCGGGCGCGATCCTCTGACCCGCATGAGCCCGGTAAGACTGCGGCGGTGATCCTGGCGCCGGATGTCTTCGCGGTGGTGATGGCCACCGGCATCTTGTCGATCGGTGCCCGCAATCATCAATATTGGTGGCTTTCAGACACTTTGGGGATGCTGGCAACCGGCCTGCTGGTGGTGTTGGCGGCAGCCGCAGCGCGCGCCGTCACCCGCTGGGACTTTCGCGACGCCGACGTGACACTGCGGTTGTTCACGTTCGTCGCCGCGTGCGCGGTGCTGGATTCGCGGCTGGTCGCCCACCCGGTGATGGTGCGGATGCTGGGCGCGATTGCGCTGACGGCGTGGCTGGTATTGCTGACCTTGACGTGCCGCAACCTGGCTGCCAGTGGTGGGGTCGCGCTGCGCGGCAGTGCCCACGGCGCTTGGGAACTGGCCAGCGTCGGAACATCGGGGCTGGCGATTCTCGCCGCTCAGGTCGCCCGGCACACCGGTGATCGCGGCTGGACGGCGGTGGCCATGGCGGTCTGGTTGCTGGCGATCGCGATCTACGTCGCGATGGCCTGGCTGATCCTGCGGCGCGCCGTCCGCGAGCGTAAGGACCGGGACGGCTTCGAACCGGACGACTGGATTCTGATGGGGGCGTTGGCCATCGCCACCCTGGCCGGTCACACCATTTACGGCGTGGCGGTGGGCTGGCCGGCCGGGGCCGTACGTGCCGTCACCGTCGTGACCTGGGTGGCGGCCAGCCTCTGGATCCCTCTGCTGGTCTACTTCGTGTTGCACCGGATCAACCGGCGCCCGGCGGTGCTGCAACTCACCGGCGCATGGTGGGCGCTGGTCTTCCCGCTGGGGATGTACTCGGTGGCCACCGCGGCTATGGCCGCAGAACTTCGGGCACCGGCCATGCAGACGGTGTCGCTGGTGTTCTTCTGGAATGCGTTGACAGCGTGGCTGATTGTGGCGGTCGCGGGGTTGCTGCGATTGCCGGTGGTTACGCCCGAGGCGCGCCGGCGCCGCGGCGCCGAGCGGTGAGCCAGGCCCACAACCAGGTCAGCGGAACGTCGCGGCCGGTGCAGAGGTACTCCACCGTCGTCGGATCGTGGCAGATCGCCCGTACTTGCGACAGACCGTCTCGCTTTCCGACCAGCAGCACCTGATCGCCGACGGCCAGGGCGGTCTGCTCGGGCGGCATGAAAGTGTGTTCACCGCCATGGACCAGCACCAGGGCCGCCAGCGGCAAGCTGGCCTCGCGATCGTCGGGCCGACGCAGGAGATCCGCCAGGGTCAAGGTCATTCCGCGTCGCAACCAGTCGGTGATGGCAGGAGCGTGCTCGTCGGTCAACGTGATGACATCGCGGCTGGGAGTGTGCCGGCCGCAGCGCTCCGTCAGGTGGTCGCGCACCGCGCCGGCCCACTGCTCGTCACGGCCGAACGCGTGCTCCACGAAGCTCCAGAACACCGGCGTGAGAATCCGGGCGAGCGTCTCGCGGGCGATGAGCTCGGTAGCGATGTACACCTCATCGATCTGTAACGCCTCGAGCAGCGCCTTTTTGGTGTTTCGCTGCTGCCGGACCACCAGGTAGACATCGGGGTTGGCCAACCGGGCCTGCTCGGCCAGGGCGATGTTGGTGGTGTCATTGCGAGTCCCGGCGATGAACCCGACCGCGCCGGAGATGTCGGGTGGACCGTCGGCCGGATTGACGAGTTCGACACTGAGTCCGCTGGCAATGAGGTCGGCGGCCACGTCGCGGCCGAAGCCGGTGCCCGCGGACACCACCCATCTGCCGTCGGCCAGGCCCCGGCGCAGCGTCGGCATCTCGTCCTCGTCGTTGTCCATCAGCCAGCGCAACAACTGATGGTTGATCGGGCGGTGAATCGACAGCGCGAGGTATTCGCCGAATCTGTCGTCGGCGTTGATGACCGCCGCCGGTGAGAAGTGCTCGATCTGAGCCTGGACGTGGCCGTCGGTGCAGCGGGCGAACACCGGCACCTCGGGCCGCAGCAGCGCAACGGTCATCACCACCGCCAGATTGGTGGCATCGTCATCGGTCAGGGCGAGCACGCCTTCGCAGTCGCGATGCGCGAGGCCGGCCATGCCGAGCATTGCCGGAATGGCGCAGTCGCCTTCGACGGCGGGGACGTCGAAACTAAGTTGCTCGGCGATCACCGACTGGACCCGGGACTCCTGCTTGTCGATGACGACGAACCGGTGCCCGTGCTCGTCGAGTTCGGCGCCGACCGCCCGGCCGGCGTGACCGTAGCCGGCCACGATGACGAACGGCTCGACCAGCCGGCGGACCTGCCGGCGGAAACGCTGGGCGGCCAGTGCGTCCTGGAAGGCGGAGTCGTTGACCAGGGCGAAGAAGACGCCGATGGCATAGGCCCAGCTGATCACGACCAGGTAGATCGACATGGACAGCCACATGCGCTGCGGGTAGCTGAACGCGTGTGGCACTTCGCTGTAGCCGACCGTGGTCAAGGTGATCGTCATCTGGTAGAAGGCGTCGAACACGGTGAGCCGGTAGGGGTTTCCCTGCGCATCGACACCAGGCATCAGCATCAGCCCGGTGCTGCAGATGCTGAATGTGGTGATCACGACGATGAACGGCGCGCGCATTCGCCGCATGAACAAGAAGATGGCGTCGTTGGTGGGCACCGTCGTCGGTACCCGGACCGGCCTGCGTGGTGGCCGCGCCCGCCGGCGGTTCCAGAACGAGAACAGGTGCGGCGAATTCGGCATCGGCTGTCGGGGGCTGGGCTAGCGGCGCCGGAACGACGCGGTTTCGACCACGAGCAGGGTTACCGAGACGATGTTGGCCAGCAGCGCTCCGCCCGACAGGGATACCACGCTCGCGGTCGCGTGCCGGTCCAGTCCGAAGGTCGAGACGTGGGTGTAGTAGACCCACATTGCTGCCGCGGCGGCGAGTTGGAGCAGCGCGACGAGGCTGGTGGACAGGTGGACCGCACCCAATTGGGTGCGGTCGCCGAACTTCAGGACGGTGGTGATGAGCGCCACGATGAGCGCCAGGAACAGCTCCCACGGATTGTGAATCACCGGATCGCCGACGTCACCGACGAAGAACCCGAAGTTCAATGTCGCGGCCAGCAGTACGAAGAAACCGAAAACCACCTTCTCGAGGTTCACACCGGCAGCCTAGCCGCCGGTGGCGGCTGGTTGGTGGCGTCGCGCCAGTCCGGCAGAACGGAGTTCGAGACCGGCCAGCCGGCTGATGACGAGGGGATCATTGTTCCGCCAGGCGCCCACCGGATCGCTGCCGGCGATGGTCAGCCTGCGCAGCGGTTGGTTGGTCAGCGCCCGCAGCGCCATCAGCTGCTGACCGGCCGGGGCCGCGGCCAGCGCCAGCACCGCCCGTTTGCGCAGGAAGAAGCGCAGCCGCAACGCCAGCCACGGCATCGCGACCGCCAGGATCGGTGGCGCCGCCACCGCGATCGCCAGCAGGTAGGCCAGCCAGCCGGCGGTGGTGTTGAGGTTATGGCCGGCGCCGGCGATGTCGACTGCCGCCTCGCCGGCCGCGGTCAGTGGCTTGCTCACTGCATCGCCCACCAGCGGAATGCGATCTGCGCTGTGCCCCGCCGAGGTCAGGCTCTCGGCCACCCCGTTGGCGCCTTGCTCGAACTGCCGTCCGACCCCGGCGATGGTGGCGACGGCCCCATGGACGGCCAGCGCGACCAGCACCCACAGGAAGGTCCAGACCGCGACGACGGCGTCGCTGAACAGCTGGGCCAGCAGGCGGCCGGGAGAGGTGGCGTAGGGCAGCAACCGTGACGTCATGTCGATGATCCCAGCACATGACCAGCCGTTAGGCTGGCCTGATGTCGCGTCCCGCGCTCTCCGACTACCAGCACCTGGCCAGCGGCAAAGTCCGCGAACTGTACCGAATCGACGATCACCACCTGTTGTTCGTCGCCACCGACAGGATCTCGGCGTTCGACTACATCCTCGGCAGCCAGATTCCCGACAAGGGGCGCATCCTCACCGCGATGAGCGTCTTCTTCTTCGATCTCGTCGACGCGCCCAACCACCTGGCGGGCCCGCCCGACGACCCGCGTGTCCCCGACGAGGTGCTGGGCCGGGCGCTGGTGGTGCGCGAACTGCAGATGATGCCGATCGAGTGTGTGGCGCGCGGCTACCTGACCGGCTCGGGCCTGCTGGACTACCAGGCCAGTGGATCGGTCTGCGGTATCCCGCTGCCGCCGGGGCTGGTGGAGGCCAGCAAGTTCGCCAACCCGCTGTTCACCCCCGCCACCAAGGCCGAGATCGGCGAACACGACGAGAACATCTCGTTCGCGCAGGTGATCGACCTGGTGGGTCCGGTGCGGGCCGGCCAGCTGCGCGACCGCACCCTGCAGGTCTATGTGCAGGCGGCCGACCATGCGCTGACGAAGGGAATCATCATCGCCGACACCAAGTTCGAGTTCGGCGTCGACGAACACGGCAACCTGCTGCTGGCCGACGAGGTGTTCACCCCCGACTCGTCGCGGTACTGGCCCGCCGATCACTATCAGGCCGGGGTCGTCCAGGAAAGCTTCGACAAGCAGTTCGTCCGCAACTGGCTCACCGGCCCGGACTCCGGGTGGGACAGGGCCGGCGCCGAGCCGCCTCCGCCGTTGCCGGACGAGATCATCGCCGCCACCCGCGCCCGCTACATCGAGGCCTATGAACGGATCTCGGGCCTGTCCTTCGATGACTGGGTCGGCCCCGCGGCATGACCGACGTTTCACGAACGCTGCCGGATCCCCCGTCGGCCAAGCGGGTGGACAGCACCCGCACCCACCATGGGGACGTCTTCGTCGACCCCTATGAATGGCTGCGCGACAAATCCGATCCTTCGGTGATCGCTCATCTTGAAGCCGAGAACGCCTACACCGACGCTGCCACCGAGCACCTGGAACCGTTGCGGCAGCGCGTCTTCGATGAGATCAAGGCCCGCACCAAGGAGACCGACCTGTCGGTGCCGACCCGGCGCGGCGACTGGTGGTACTACGCCCGCACCTTCGAAGGCAAGCAATACGGCGTCCAATGCCGCTGTCCCGTCAGCTCGCCCGACGATTGGGAACCGCCTCGGCTCGACGAGGCCACCGAGATCCCCGGCGAGCAGGTGATGCTGGACCAGAACGCCGAGGCCGAGGGCCACGATTTCTTCGCACTGGGCGCCGCCGGTGTCAGTCCGGACGGCAACGTCTTGGCTTACTCTGTCGACGTCGTCGGCGACGAGCGATACACGCTGCGATTCAAGGACTTATCCACCGGCGAACTGTTACCCGACGAGATCACCGGAATCGGCGCGGGGGTGACCTGGGCGACCGACAGCCGCACCGTCTACTACGTCACCGTCGATGCGGCTTGGCGCCCAGATACGGTGTGGCGCTACGGTATCGGCACCGGTCAACCCGCCGAGCAGGTCTACCACGAGGACGACGAGCGGTTCTGGCTGTCGGTCGGACGCACCCGCAGCGACGCTTACGTGTTGATCGCCGCCGGCTCGGCGATCACCTCCGAGGTGCGCTACGCCGACGCGGCCGACCCGCACGCGGAGTTCACCGTGGTGCTGCCCCGCCGCGAGGGCGTCGAGTACTCGGTGGAGCACGCGATCCTCGACGGCCGCGACCGGTTTCTCATTCTGCACAACGACGGCGCGGTCAACTTCACCCTGGTGCAGGTGCCGGTGGCGGAGACGGGGGATCCGGCCGCGCAACAGATCCTGATCGCCGGAGCCGATGACGTCCGGCTCGACGGAGTGGATGCCTTCGCGCGCCACCTCGTCGTCGGCTACCGCGCCGAGGGGCTGCCGCGCCTGCAGCTGTGGCCGATCAGCAGCAACGGCGATTATGCACCGCCGCAGGAGATCACGTTCGATACCGAGTTGACCTCCGCCGGCCTGGCGGCCAACCCGAACTGGGACTGCCCCAAACTCCGGGTGGGGGCGACGTCGTTCATCACGCCGGTTCGCATCTACGACATCGACCTCGCAACCGGCGAACGCACACTGCTACGCGAACAGCCGGTGCTCGGGGACTACCGCCGCGAAGACTACGTGGAGTACCGCGACTGGGCCTACGGCGAGGATGGCACCCGCATCCCGGTCTCGGTCGTGCACCGGGCCGGCATCGAGCTACCGGCACCGACGCTGCTCTACGGCTACGGCGCCTACGAGATGTGTGAGGACCCGCAGTTCTCGATCGCCCGACTGTCGCTGTTGGACCGGGGCATGGTCTTCGCCGTCGCGCACGTCCGCGGCGGCGGTGAGCTGGGCCGGCTCTGGTACGAGCACGGCAAGTTGCTGGAGAAGAAGAACAGCTTCACCGACTTCGTCGCCGTGGCACGCCACCTGCTCGGGGCCGGGGTCTGCGAACCGGGGCACCTGGTGGCGATGGGTGGCAGTGCGGGCGGACTGTTGATGGGCGCGGTCACCAATCTGGCGCCGGAGCTGTTCGCCGGTGTGGTGGCCCAGGTTCCGTTCGTCGACCCGCTGACCACCATCCTGGACCCGTCGCTGCCGCTGACGGTCACCGAGTGGGATGAGTGGGGAAACCCGCTGGACGACAAGGACGTCTACTTCTACATGAAGTCGTATTCGCCGTATGAGAACGTCACGGCCCGGGACTACCCGCCCATCCTGGCGATGACGTCACTGCACGACACCAGGGTGTTCTACGTCGAGCCGGCCAAGTGGGTTGCGGCGCTGCGCCACAACAAGACGGACGCCGGCCAGGTGCTGCTGAAAACCCAGATGAGCGCCGGCCACGGCGGCATCTCCGGGCGCTACGAACGCTGGAAGGAAACCGCGTTCTGCTATGCCTGGCTGTTGGCCATGGCCGGCTGCGACGTTCCCGCCGAACGCCGATCGGGCTGAGCTGATCGCAGTCGCCACCGGCAACGGGTAACCTCGCGGCCATGAGCCTCGCCGATATCCCGCTGACCACCCTCGACGGCCAGTCCACGTCGCTGGCCGACTACGCCGATCGAGCGGTCCTGGTCGTCAACGTCGCGTCCAAATGCGGGCTCACACCCCAGTACAGCGCCCTGGAGAAGCTCGCCCGCGACTACGCCGACCGCGGTCTGACGGTGCTGGGGGTGCCCTGCAACCAGTTCATGGGTCAGGAGCCCGGGACCGCCGAGGAGATCCAGAACTTCTGCTCAAGCACCTACGGGGTGACGTTTCCGCTGCTGGCCAAGACCGACGTCAACGGCGACGACCGTCACCCGCTGTATGCCGAGCTGGCCAAGACCGCCGACGCCGATGGCACCGCCGGCGACGTGCAATGGAACTTCGAGAAGTTTCTGCTCGCTCCGGGAACGGTGGTGGCAAATCGCTTCCGGCCCACCACGGTGCCCGACGCGCCCGAGGTGATCGCCGCCATCGAGGCGGTCCTGCCAAGCTGATGCGTCCCAGCTCGGAGCGCTTCCCGAGTGTGCGGGCGTTGGCGCTGGCTTACCGGTTTCGCGAGAGCCTGTTTCTGCTGCCGCTGCTGATCGTGTTCGGCGGCATGCTGTTGGCCGTCGGCAGCCGAGTGCTCGATCGGCACGTCGGCCCGTCGCCCCGCTTCCTGCTGAAGATGGACAGCGGTGTGGCGACCTGGCTACTGTCCACCATCGCCGGTGCCACGATCACCACTGCGGGGGTCATCTTCTCGCTGACCATCGTGAGCCTGCAGCTGGCCAGTTCACAGCTGTCGCCGCGGGTGATGCGCTGGTTCATCCGGGATCGGCTCAGCCAGGTCGTGATCGGCCTGCTGGTCGCGACGTTCGTGTACTGCGTGCTGAGCCTGCCGGATCTGGACGGGTCCTCGCCGCACCGCGCGCCGCCGGTGACGGTGACGGTCGCGGTCGTGCTGACGATCGTCACGGTGATCACGATCATCGCCCACATCGACCACCTGGCCCATCGGCTCGAGGTCGGTCAGGTGGTGCGGGAGATCGCAGCGGAGGGCTCGATGGTGATCGACACCGTCGTGGCCGCCGCAGCCGACGAGCTACCCGCCCCGGAAACGGACATGGACGCTCCGCGCGACGCGCTGCGACTGACCTCGCCGGGCAACGGCTGGATCAGCCGCGTCGACACCCGGCGGCTGTTGGCCGCCATCCCGCCGGACACCAAGATCCGGTTGGACACCCGAGTGGGCGCCTACATCCACCTGGGCCAGCCGCTGGTCACGATCTGGCCGGCGCCGGACAACCCGGACCGGGTGCGGCAGAAGCTGACCAGGGCGATCGCTGTCAGCGACAGCCGCACCATGCAGGAAGACATCGACTTCGCGTTCCGCCAACTCGTCGACATCGGTCTACGGGCGCTGAGCTCCGCGATCAACGACCCCACTACCGCGGTGGAGGCGACGCTGCGGGTGGGCAGCCTGCTGCGCCGCCTGCTGGTGGCGCCGTTGCCGCTGGTTGCGGTCGCCGGCCCGGAAGGGCGGATACTGCTGCGGCCCTGGGGCCTCAACGCCAAGGAGTACATCGCACACGGCTTCGATCAGCTCCGTCAGGTCGCACCGGCTCAGCCCATGGTGGCGGCGGCGATCCTGCGGGTGCTGCGAATGCTGGCCGGTCATGTCGAGGAGGCCGGCCATCCCGAGCACCTTCCCGCGCTGCGTGAGCAGGCCGACCTGCTGCTGGACTCGCTTGCCAAGATGCCGAACCTGCATCCCCGCGACCTGGCACGTTTGCGGGCGATCGCCGCCAACAGCACCGACCCGGCCAACCACAGCCGTCGCCGCCGGATGAACCCGTAGCGCCAGCTGGCGTCTTCCCCGATGTCACCGGCCGGTCACCTGCACCGGCCACAATGATGGCGTGACCGGCCAGCTGATCGTCTCCGTGTCGGGCATCGGTGCACGTAGCTGCGCCGACGCCGAGGCGTTCTGCGCGCAACTGGACACCCGCGCCGTCCCGGTGTCGCTGCTGGTGGCCCCGCGGCTGGGCGCCGACTACCGGCTCGACCGTGACCCGGGCACCGTCGACTGGCTGACGCGACGGCGGGAAGCCGGCGCCGCGATCGTGCTGCACGGTTTCGATGAGGCGGCCACCAAGAAGCGTCGCGGCGAGTTCGCCACCCTGCCCGCGCACGAGGCGAACCTGCGGCTGCTGGGCGCCGACCGCGTCCTGGAGCACCTCGGGTTGCGTACCCGGCTGTTCGCAGCGCCCGGCTGGACGGTATCGCCGGGCACGGTGCTGGCCCTGCCGCGCAACGGATTCCGTCTTCTTGCCGGACTGCACACCATGACCGACTTGGTACTCGACCGCACTGTGCGGGCCCGGGTGGTCGGCATCGGGGCCGGTTTCCTGACCGCGCCCTGGTGGTGCCGGATGGTGGTGGCGACCAGTGAGCGCATCGCACGCCGCGGCGGGGTGGTGCGGCTATCGGTGGGTGCTCGACAGCTGAGCCGACCGGGCGTGGTGGCGGCCATGCTGGACGCGGTGGACACGGCACTGGACCACGGTTGCCGACCGGCGCGCTACCGGTGGCCGCTCATGACCGACGTGGCCGACGTGGCCTCGGGGCTGAGCGCCTGAGTCGTTACCCTGGAACGCCATGAGCGATAGGGCGGACGCCGACGCGATCATCGTCGGGGCGGGTCTGGCCGGCCTGGTGGCGGCCTGTGAACTGGTGGAGCGCGGTCAGCGGGTGTTGATCGTCGACCAGGAGAACAGCGCGAATCTGGGCGGGCAGGCATTCTGGTCCTTCGGTGGCCTGTTCTTCGTCGACAGCCCCGAGCAGCGGCGGCTGGGCGTGCGCGACAGTCATGAACTGGCACTGCAGGATTGGCTGGGCACCGCGAGCTTCGACCGGCCCGAGGACCACTGGCCGCGGCAATGGGCGCACGCCTACGTCGACTTCGCTGCCGGCGAGAAGCGCAGCTGGCTCACCGCCCGCGGCCTGAAGGTCTTCCCGCTGGTCGGCTGGGCCGAGCGAGGTGGTTACGGCGCGATCGGGCACGGCAACTCGGTGCCGCGGTTCCACATCACCTGGGGGACCGGGCCGGCGCTGGTCGAGATCTTCGCCGGCCGGTTGCGCGACCGCTCCAGGGTCCGCTTCGCGCACCGCCACCAGGTCGACGAGCTGATCGTCGAAAGCGGCCGGGTGACCGGGGTCCGGGGCAGTGTGCTGGAACCGTCGACTGCGCCGCGCGGTGTCGCATCATCTCGGAATACGTTGGGGCAGTTCGAGTTCCGTGCGCCCGCGGTACTGGTGACCAGCGGTGGTATCGGCGGCAACCTGGAGCTGGTGCGGCAGAACTGGCCGGAGCGGATGGGCCGCGTCCCCGCCCAACTGCTGGTCGGTGTGCCCGCCCACGTCGACGGCCGGATGATCGGGATCACCGAGGCGGCCGGCGGCCGGGTGATCAACCGGGACCGGATGTGGCACTACACCGAGGGCATCACCAACTACGACCCGATCTGGCCGGGCCACGGCATCCGGATCATCCCCGGCCCGTCGCCGCTGTGGCTGGACGCGGCCGGCAACCGACTTCCCGGGCCGCTGTATCCCGGCTTCGACACCCTGGGCACCTTGGAGCACATCGCCCGCTCCGGGCAGGACTACACCTGGTTCGTGCTCAACGCGAAGATCATCGAGAAGGAGTTCGCGCTGTCGGGTCAGGAACAGAACCCGGACCTGACCGGGCGCAGCCTGCGGCAGCTGATCGCGTCGCGGGCGCGGTCAGGCCCACCGCCGCCGGTGCAGGCGTTCGTGGACCGCGGGATCGACTTCGTCAGCGCCGATTCACTGCGCGATCTGGTTGCGCGCATGAACGAGCTGCCCGACGTGGTGCCGCTGGACTACGCGACGGTGGCCGCCGAGGTGACCGCGCGCGACCGCGAGGTGGCCAATCGGTTCTCCAAGGACGGTCAGATCACCGCGATCCGGGGGGCCCGGGCCTACCTGGGTGACCGGCTGGGCCGGGTGGTGGCCCCGCACCGGTTGACCGATCCGACGGCCGGCCCGCTGATCGCGGTCAAGCTGCACATTCTGACCCGTAAGACGTTGGGCGGCCTGGAGACCGACCTGGATTCCAGGGTGCTCGGCGGCGACGGTAAGCCGATCGACGGGCTGTATGCGGCCGGCGAGGTGGCCGGCTTCGGGGGCGGCGGGGTGCACGGCTACCGAGCGCTGGAGGGCACTTTCCTGGGCGGGTGCATCTTCTCCGGACGTGCCGCCGGGCGGGGAGCCGCCGGCGATATCGCCTGAATCGGGGTTCGCCGCCGCCGCGAGCGTGCGTAGATGCACGCCCACACCCGGCGTGTCGCCGGACCAACACGCACGCTCGGCGGAATGGGGGTCAGAAGGCGACGGCGCTTTCGGGCGGCAGCACCTGAAAGTCGGTGCGCCCCATCTCGGCGAGCCGGCCGTGGTAGATGCCACGGGCGTCGGTCGCGATGATGCCCTGATGGATCGGCACCGCGGCGCGCGGCGCCACCGCGCGCAGGTAGTCGACCGCCTCGGCGATCTTCATCCACGGCGCCGCTGCCGGGGCTGCCAGCACGTCCACCGGTTCGCCGGGCACGAACAGTGCGTCGCCGGGGTGCATCAACCGCGCCGGATGCCCGGCGTCGCCGACGAGGTAGGAGATGTTGTCGATCATCGGAAGCTCCGGATGGATCACCGCGTGTTGCCCGCCCACGCCGCGTACCCGCACCGAGCCGAGCTCCACGGAATCCCCGACCTGCACCGGCCGCCACGGCGGGCCCAGCTGGGCGGCGGTCTGCGGGTCGGCGTAGAGCGCGGCTTCCGGGTTGGCGTCGAGCAGCGCCGGTAGCCGCTGGGTGTCGACGTGGTCGGGGTGCTGGTGGGTGATCAGGATGGCCGTCAGCCCGGTGATGCCCTCGAAGCCGTGCGAGAAGATTCCGGGGTCGAACAGCACCGTGGTGTCGACGAAATCGGCGAGCAGGCAGGAGTGGCCGAAGTGGGTCAATCGCATACCTAGAGATTGTGCGCTCCGGCGCCGCGAACGGGCATCGGTATTGTTGAGCCGAACGATTCCCGTCGACAGTAGGAGCCCGCGTGGCCCGGGTGGTTGTGCACGTGATGCCCAAAGCCGAGATCCTCGACCCGCAGGGTCAGGCGATTGTCGGCGCGCTTGCCCGGCTCGGCCACACCGGCGTGTCGGACGTGCGGCAGGGCAAGCGCTTCGAGCTCGAGGTCGACGACTCGGTCGATGACGCCGCGCTCGCCGAGATCGCCGAGACGCTGCTGGCCAACACGGTGATCGAGGACTGGACCGTCAGCCGGGAGACGCCGTGAGCGCCCGGGTGGGTGTCATCACCTTCCCCGGCACCCTCGACGATGTCGACGCGGTGCGCGCCGTCCGCTACGTCGGTGCCGAACCGGTCAACCTGTGGCACGCCGACGCCGACCTCAAGGGCGTCGACGCCGTCGTGGTGCCCGGCGGCTTCTCCTACGGCGACTACCTGCGCGCCGGTGCCATCGCCCGGTTCGCGCCGGTGATGGGCGAGGTCGTCGCGGCGGCCGAGCGCGGTCTGCCGGTGCTGGGCATCTGCAATGGGTTCCAGGTGTTGTGCGAGGCCGGGCTGTTGCCCGGCGCGCTGACCCGCAACGCCGGGCTGCACTTCGTCTGCCGCGACGTCTGGCTGCGGGTAGCCTCCAACGAGACGGTCTGGACCTCCCGGTTCGACGCCGACGCCGACCTGCTGGTGCCGCTGAAGTCCGGCGAGGGTCGCTATGTGGCTTCCCCGCAGGTGCTCGACGAGCTGGAGGGCGAGGGCCGGGTGGTGTTCCGCTACCTGGACAACCTCAACGGCTCGATGCGCGACATCGCCGGTGTGAGCTCGGCCAACGGCCGGGTGGTCGGTCTGATGCCGCACCCCGAGCACGCCATCGAGGCCCTGACCGGTCCCAGTGACGACGGGCTGGGGTTGTTCTACTCCGCGCTGGACGCGGTGCTCGCGGCCTGAGGACTGCTGGTCCGCCCACCGCACGGGCGCTGCGATAAAAGTGCCCGCACGCCGACGGCGGGCGGGCACTTTTACGCCAGTGCGGGTCAGGGAGTGGTGGTCGACGGCGCACCCGGCTGACCGTCGGGTCCGGCGTCGCCGGCCGTACCGTCGGTCTCGACGGTGTCGTTGCCGGTCGCCGTCGCGGTGCCGCCGGGACCGCCTTCGCCGCCCGGGCCACCGGCGCCACCGCCGGTACCACCGTTGCCACCGGCACCGCCGTCGCCACCGTCACCAGCCGTCGAGCTGCCACCCGAGCCGTGGGTGGTGGCGTCGCCGCCGGCGCCGCCGGTGCCACCCGCGCCGCCGGGCTGGCCGGCAGCGCCCTCGGCGCCCACGCCGCCGTCTCCGCCGACGCCACCGATGGCGGTGCCCCCGGCGCCGTTGGCCCTGGCGTCACCCCCGGCGCCACCGTCGCCGCCGGTGCCGGCGATCAGGCCCTGACCGCCGGTCCCGCCGGTGCCGCCGTCACCGCCGGCGGCCACGCCGCTGGCGCCGTTGGACCTGGCATCGCCGCCGGCGCCGCCGATCCCGCCGGTGCCGCCGTGGCCGTTCTCGGCGGTGCCACCGGTGCCGCCCATTCCGCCATCGCCGGCGGTGGCGTCACCGTCGAACCCGTTGGAGGTGCCATCGCCGCCGGCGCCGCCAACGCCGCCAACGCCGCCTTCACCACCATTGCCGATGGGTGCGGACGAGTCACCGCCCGCGCCGCCGGCCCCGCCGTTGCCGCCGGTGACGGTGCCACCGGCACCGTTTGCGGTGGCGTTCCCTCCGGCGCCGCCCGCACCACCGGCCCCGCCGTTGCCGAAGATCAAGGTGGCGGCATCGCTGGTGTCGCCGCCGACACCCCCGGTGCCACCGTTGGAGCCGACTCCGGTGCTGCCGGCGCCGTTACCGGTGGCGTCGTACCCGTCACCACCGGTACCGCCGGCCCCGCCGTTGCCCATCACCGTCCCGCCGGTGCCGCCGGCACCGCCATCAGTGCCGTCCACTCCGGCCACCGTTGAGTTCCAGCCGTCGCCGCCGTCGCCGCCGTTGCCGAAGAACCCGGCGGCACCACCGTCACCACCGTCCAGACCCTGCACGGTGGAGTCCCAGCCGTCGCCCCCATCGCCGAGCCACAGACCGCCGGCGCCGCCATCTGGGTCTTCCTGGGTGCCGTCGACACCGTTGCAGATCAGGCCGCAGGCGCCATCCAGGCTGTCCTCGCCGTTGATGGCGACGTAGGAGGCAGTGAGGGCCTGGTCGATCTGCTGGCCCAGATCGCTGGTGATCCAGGCTTCCATGGCGGTGTGCCACGGGTCGTACATCCACGACTCGACCACGCTTGCGGGGTCCAGATCGGGGTTGCTCAGCAGCAATTGGTCCCAGAACGGCGAATCGCCGAAGACGTTGTCGACCCCGGTGGTGTCCACCGCCGAGCCTGCGATCAAGGTGGGGTCGAACAGGTCCATCAGCCAGTCGAGACCATCCGCGTGGGCGTCGGGTGCGGTGGCCAGCGGGGCCATCCCGAACGCCAAGAACGCGGCCGTCGAGCCCCCCGCCCCGAGCAGCCGACGGCGACGGTGTGCCGTCGTACCGGATGTCTGCTGATGATGCGTCGTGGTGCGTTTGCTGATAGTCATCTACCTACCTCCCAGGTGTGGACTACTCAAGATTTCATCAAAGCCTTACCTCGGTAAGGACTTCCCCAAACTAACGAGGTCCCCAAGAGGCAGCAACCTCAGGCCGAGTCTCACAGGAACGCCGCGGCCCGTTGGCTTTTCGCGTAGGAGATTGTTCACTTATACGGGTTGCAGTGCATGTCTTCGAACTGGACTGCGCTCAGTAACAGGTCAGCTGTGGGCCACAATCGCATACGGTTACCGCAGCTGATTCCCAGGGCTCACCGTCCCCGTTTGCCGTGCGGCGTCCGGCATTTCGCATCCCGCCTAGCAGGTCAGCGCGACCGCGGCCTCGGCGGTGTAGCACAGGAAGGTCAGCGTCTCCTGCAGGTACAGCTGCACGTTCTCGGCGTCGTGCGACAGGTAGCCGATCGCCACGTCGGTGCCCAACTGCAGGTCGAAGTCACCGCCGCGCGTGGTCAGCACGAACGCGCCGTCGATCGCCGGCGCCCAGATGATGTCGCCGGTGACCAACCGGCGCAGGTGCTCGAGGATCGGATAGCCGTGATCGGAGGTCTCGGCAACCTTGGTGTAGGCATCGGCGGACAGCAGCACCGAGTACGGGCCGTCCACCCCGGCCAGCCGCAGCGCCGAGAGCGCCTGGCTGACCACGTCCGGGATGTCCCTCGGGTCGTCCGGCAGCGTCAACTCGGCATTCGAGCTGGCGCTGCGGATACCCTCCACCGAGGCGGCCGGGTACCCGCCGAAGATGATGCGGTCCTCGGCGAACGCCAGCTTCTTGGCCGCGACCTTCACCGGATCCCAGTCGGGATCCTGCGAGCCCCGCTCGACATCGTCGATCTCCGCGCGCGACAGGGTGAACGGAACCCGCAGGCGCACCAACGGTTTGCTGTCACGCAGGTGCGCAACCACACCGTCGGCCGGGTCACCGATCGCGGTCAGCCGGCCGGTGCCCACCGCTGCCGCCGTCGGGCCGGCCGGCTCGCTCACATCGACCACCCGGCGTCCGGCGATGTGCCGCTTGAAGGTCCGGGCCGCCTCCTGCTCGATGTCGGCCCAAGCCGCTTCGGTGACCGGGGCCAGATCGCGATACAGGTTGTTCATTGCGAGATTCCTTTCAGGCTGCCGATATTCAGTGAGCCATCAACGCCGGGGCCGGCGGTCTCGACGGGCGTAGCGGGCTCAGTGGGGGCCGGGGCCGCCGCCAGGCCCGGCAGCGGCGGCGGATCGTCGAGGAAATCGGCGGTGGGGGTGAAGAACAGCCCGCCGGTGAGCGCGGTGGAGAAGTCCAGGATGCGGTCGGTGTTGCCCGGCGGGTCACCGAGGAACATGTTGCGCAGCATCTGCTCGGTGACCTGCGGGCTGCGCGCGTAGGCGATGTAGTAGGTGCCGGACTCGCCGGTGCCCACCGAGCCGAACGGCATGTTGTGCCGCACGATCTCCAGCTCGTTGCCGTCCTCGTCTTCGATCACGTTGAGCGCGATATGCGAGTCGGCCGGCTTCACCGCGTCGTCGAACTCGATGTCGTCGGCCTTGGTGCGGCCGATCACCCGCTCCTGCTCGGTGACCGGCAGCGCCTCCCAGGCGGCCATGTCGTGCACGTATTTCTGGATGTGCACGTAGGAGCCGCCGGCGAAGTCCGGGTCCTCGTCGCCGACGGCGGTAGCGTCCAGAGCCTCGTCGCCGACCGGGTTCTCGGTGCCGTCGACGAAGCCGAGCAGGTCGCGATTGTCGAAGAAGCGGAAGCCATGCACCTCATCGACCACGGTGATTGCACCCGCCATCGCCTTTACGATGCGGCCCGCGAGCTCGAAGCAGACGTCCATCGTCTCGCCCTTGACATGGAACAACAGGTCGCCCGGGGTGGCCGGCGCGCGGTGGCGGGGACCGGTCAGCTCGACGAACGGGTGCAGCTCGGCTGGGCGGGGCCCGCTGAACAGCCGGTCCCAGGCGTCCGAGCCGATCGAGGTCACCAGCGACAGCCGCTTGGTCGGGTCGCGAAAGCCGATCGCCCGGGCGAAACCGGCCAGCTCCGGCAACGCCTCGTGCACGGTCGGCTCACCACCGTCATCGATGGTGGCGACCAGGAAAATAGCCGCACAGGTCAAGGGTGCGATGACGGGCTGGGCAGACGGCACGGTATCGACCCTAACGCGCCGGCTGCACCCAAGATGCGAAAGACTTGAGCACATGGCGGCCACCGCAACCGGATTATGCGAGTTCATCGACGCCTCACCGTCGCCGTTTCACGCGTGCGCGACCGTGGCCGAACGGCTGCATGCCGCCGGTTACACCGAGCTGGCCGAGACCGACCGCTGGCCGGCAGCACCCGGTCGGTACTTCCTGGTGCGGGCCGGGTCGCTGGTGGCATGGAATGGTTCTGCGCACGACGGCCACGCCTGCCCCTTCCGGATCATCGGCGCGCACACCGACAGCCCGAACCTGCGGGTCAAGCAGCACCCGGCACGGGAGGTGGCCGGCTGGCAGCTGGTCGCGCTGGCGCCCTACGGCGGTGCCTGGCTGAACTCCTGGCTGGACCGCGACCTCGGGGTCAGCGGGCGGCTCTCGGTGCAGGCCGGTATCGGAATCGCCCACCACCTGGTCCGCATCGACGAGCCGATCCTGCGGGTGCCGCAACTGGCCATCCACCTGGCCGACGATCGCAGGTCGGTCACGCTGGATCCCCAGCGTCACCTCAACGCGGTGTGGGCCGCCGGCGGCGCGCCCCGCGACTTCCTCGGCTACCTGGCCGAACGTGCCGGTGTGGAACCGCGCGACGTGCTGGGGTTCGACCTGATGACCCATGATCTGGCGCCGTCGGCGGTGACCGGGACTGGCCAGGAGTTCGTCAGCGCGCCGCGGCTGGACAACCAGGCCAGCTGCTACGCCGGGCTGGAAGCCCTGCTGGCCGGCGAGCCGGGGCCTTTCCTGCCGGTGCTGGCGCTGTTCGACCACGAGGAGGTCGGGTCGACCTCGGATCACGGCGCCCAGTCCGATCTGCTGCGAGGCGTCCTGGAGCGGATCACGCTGGCCGCCGGCGGGGACCGGGAGGATTTTCTGCGGCGGCTGGCCGGCTCGACGCTGGCCTCGGCGGACATGGCGCACGCCACCCACCCCAACTACCCGGACCGTCACGAACCGGGCCACCAGATCGCGGTCAACGCCGGACCGGTGCTCAAGGTGCATCCCAACCTGCGCTATGCCACCGACGGCCGCACCGCCGCGACGTTCGCCCTGGCCTGCCACCAAGCGGGAGTGCCGCTGCAGCGTTACGAGCATCGCGCCGACCTGCCGTGCGGATCCACCATCGGTCCGATGAGCGCGGCCCGCACCGGCATCCCCACCGTCGACGTGGGCGCACCGCAGCTGGCCATGCATTCGGCGCGCGAGCTGATGGGCGCGCGCGACGTGACCTTCTATGCGGCGGCGCTGACGGCCTTCCTGGCTCCCGACTGAGTCCAATTCGGTGCCATACACTCATGCCTGTGACCTCCCCGACCCCGCTCGACACCGTCGAACACGCCGCGGCCACCCCCGATCAACCGCAACCGTTCGCCGAGCTGGGCCTCAAAGACGACGAGTACCAGCGCATCCGCGACATCCTGGGCCGCCGCCCGACCGACGCCGAGCTGGCAATGTATTCGGTGATGTGGAGTGAGCACTGCTCCTACAAGTCCTCCAAGGTGCACCTGCGCTACTTCGGCGAGACCACCACCGACGAGATGCGCAAAGCCATGCTGGCCGGCATCGGCGAGAACGCCGGCGTGGTGGACATCGGCGACGGCTGGGCGGTGACCTTCAAGGTGGAGTCGCACAATCACCCGTCGTACGTCGAGCCGTATCAGGGCGCGGCCACCGGGGTCGGCGGGATCGTGCGCGACATCATGGCGATGGGGGCGCGGCCGATCGCGGTGATGGACCAGCTGCGGTTCGGCGCCGCCGACGCCCCCGACACCCGCCGGGTGCTCGACGGGGTGGTGCGCGGCATCGGCGGCTACGGCAACTCGCTGGGCCTGCCCAACATCGGCGGCGAGACCGTCTTCGACGCCTGCTACGCCGGCAACCCGCTGGTCAACGCGCTCTGCGTCGGGGTGTTGCGCAAAGAGGACCTGCATCTGGCGTTCGCGTCGGGCACCGGCAACAAGATCATCCTGTTCGGGGCGCGCACCGGGTTGGACGGCATCGGCGGTGTCTCGGTGCTGGCGTCGGACACCTTTGGCGGCGACGAAACCGGTAGCGGCAGAAAGAAACTCCCGTCGGTTCAGGTCGGCGACCCGTTCACCGAGAAGGTGCTCATCGAGTGCTGCCTGGAGCTCTACGCCGCCGGCCTGGTGGTCGGCATCCAAGACCTCGGCGGCGCCGGATTGGCTTGCGCCACTTCCGAGCTGGCATCGGCCGGTGACGGCGGCATGGCGGTCGAACTGGAGAAGGTCCCGTTGCGCGCCGCGAACATGACCCCCGCCGAGGTGCTCTCCAGCGAATCGCAGGAGCGGATGTGCGCGGTGGTGGCCCCGGAGAACGTCGACGCCTTCATGGCGGTCTGCGACAAGTGGGAGGTGCTGGCCACGGTGATCGGTGAGGTCACCGACGGCGACCGGCTGCAGATCACCTGGCATGGGCAGACCGTCGTCGACGTCCCGCCCCGCACGGTGGCCCACGAGGGACCGGTCTACCACCGCCCGGTGGCCCGCCCCGACACCCAGGACGCGCTGAACGCCGACCGCTCCGACAAACTTCCGCGACCGGCCTCCGGCGAGCAGCTACGCGCGACTCTGCTTGCGCTGCTGGGTAGTCCACACCTGTGCAGTCGCGCCTTCATCACCGAGCAGTACGACCGCTACGTGCGCGGCAACACGGTGCTGGCCGAGCATGCCGACGGCGGCATGTTGCGCATCGACGAGGCATCCGGACGCGGAATCGCCATCTCCACCGACGCCTCGGGCCGCTACACCAAGCTGGACCCCTACGCCGGCGCCCAGCTGGCGCTGGCGGAGGCCTACCGCAACGTGGCGGTCACCGGCGCCACGCCGGTCGCCGTCACCAACTGTCTCAACTTCGGGTCGCCGGAAGACCCCGGCGTGATGTGGCAGTTCGCCGAGGCGGTGCGCGGTCTGGCGGACGGCTGTGCGGCACTGGGGATTCCGGTCACCGGCGGCAACGTGAGCTTCTACAACCAGACCGGCGCGACACCGATCCACCCCACCCCGGTGGTCGGGGTGCTCGGCGTCATCGACGATGTGAACCGCCGGCTGCCGACCGCGTTCGGCGTCGAGCCGGGCGAGACGTTGCTGTTGCTCGGTGACACCCGCGACGAGTTCGACGGATCGATCTGGGCGCAGGTGACCGGCGACCACCTGGGTGGCCTGCCGCCGAAGGTCGACTTGCAGCGGGAGAAGTTGCTCGCCGACGTGCTGTGTGCGGCGTCGCGCGACGGCCTGGTCTCCGCGGCCCACGACCTGAGTGAAGGCGGGCTGATCCAGGCCGTGGTCGAATCGGCGATCGCCGGCGAAACCGGTTGTCGCATCCTCATTCCCGAAGGCCCCGAGGCTGTCGACCCGTTCGTTTTCTTGTTCTCCGAGTCGGCGGGGCGGGTGCTGGTGGCGGTGCCGCGCACCGAGGAGAGCCGGTTCCGGTCGATGTGCGAGGCACGCGGTCTGCCGGTGGCCCGCATCGGTGTGGTGGACCAGGTCTCGCAGCAGGTCGAGGTCCAAGGCCAGTTCAGCGTGTCGCTGGCCGAACTGCGCAGCACATCAGAGGCGGTGCTGCCGGGGATCTTCGGATAGCCGTACCGGCATGGGGACCACGGCCGCACCCCCGCGCAGGCACCCACTTTTCGTGTGGGCGTGGGGGCTGTTGCGGCTGAAGTTCGTCGGCGTGGCGTTCGGTGCGCTGTTCTTCTGTCTGTCGCTGACCCCGTCGCTGCTACCGCGCGATTGGCTGTTCCAGGGGCTGATCGGTGGCATCAACGCCGCTTTCGGATACGGCCTGGGAGTGGTGATCGGCGCGGCGGTCGACCGATTCGTGCTGCGCGGCGCCCGGTGGTGGCCGCCGTCGAAACGGGTGCTGCTCATGCTGAAGGCGGCCGTCGTGGTGGCGGCACCGACCGCGTGCGTGCTCATGCTCATCCCGGCCGCCGGCTGGCAGCGGCAGGTTTCCGAACTGCTGGGCATCGAGGGCCCGGGAACGCTGGGCTATCTGCGCACCCTGGCTGTGGCGAGCGGTGTCGCCGCTGCCCTGGTGTCGACGGTGCGCACGCTGATCGACGCCAGCCGCCTGCTGGCGCGGGCGCTGATTAGGCGATGGCATCTGCACAGCGAGGTCGCCCTTTTCATCGGCACCGCGATCGTCGTCGTGCTACTGGTCAGCCTGATCAACGGGGTGCTCATCCGCGGGTTCTTCGCCGGTGCCAGCGCGGTGTTCCAGCCCGAGAACAGCGCCACCAAACCCTGGGCGATCCAGCCCCAGCAGCCGGAGCGGTCCGGCAGCCCGGCGTCGTTGGCGCCCTGGGGGACCCTGGGCAGCCAGGGCCGCAGCTTCGTTTCCGGCGGCGCACACGCGGCGGAGCTGAGCCGGATCAACGGGCGGCCCGCCCGCGAGCCCATCCGCGTCTATGCCGGCCTGCACAGCGCCGACGACGACCAGGACCGGATGGAACTGCTGGTCGACGAACTGGAACGCACCCGTGCCTTCGACCGCCGGCTGCTGGTGGTGATACCGACCACCGGCACCGGCTGGGTCAATCCGGCCGCCGCGGACTCACTGGAGCTGCTCTACAACGGTGACACCGCGATTGTCGCGGTCCAGTACTCCTACCTGCCGAGCTGGATCTCCTTCCTGGCCGACCAGCGCAAATCGATGGACTCCGGCCGGTTGCTGGTGCACACCATCGCGCAGCGCTGGCAACGCCTGCCGGCCGAGCATCGGCCCAAGCTGGTGCTCTACGGCGAAAGCCTGGGAGCGATGGCCGGTCAGGCCGCGTTCGACTGGCTGCCCGACATCGCCGAGATGGGTTTCGACGCGGTGCTGTGGGTGGGACCCCCGCAGGCCAGCCCGCTGTGGCATGCGCTGATGGTGCGACGCGACCCGGGCAGCACCGCGACGCTGCCGCGCTACGACAACGGCCGCACCGTGCGGTTCTCGCAGGCCACGTATCCCGCCGAGATCGCCCGGATCGCCGCGCCGCCGTGGGACGGCCCGCGGGTGCTGTTCTTGCAGCACGCCTCCGACCCGGTGGTGTGGTGGTCACCGGATCTGCTGTTCGCCCGGCCAGACTGGCTCACCGAGCCTCCCGGACCGGACCGCACCGCGTCGATGCGCTGGTACCCGGTGGTGACGTTCTGGCAGGTCAGTGCCGACCTGGCGCACGGCGAATCGATGCCGGCCGGGCACGGCCACAACTACTCCGACACCATCCTGGACGGCTGGATGGCGGTGTTGCCGCAGCAGGGTTGGACACCGGCCGACACCGAGCGGGTGCGCTCCGCATTGCGCGAGGCGCGTGGTAGCGACGGCCCGGTGTCGTAGGGCCGGTGCCATGGTCCGAGCGTGTACTGGTTGCGAAATCCCGGCCCGGATGTCGCAGTGGTTACACGGTGGGCGCGCAGGACGCCGCCGCACCCGAATACCCTGAGGCACATGCCCGCTGCCGCCAATCCGGCGCAGACGCGCGCCGCCGTGCTGGCGGTCGCCGCGTGGCTGCGCGACGAGACCCTGCCCGCGCCGGACCGGACCGCGCTGGCCGCCGCGGTCCGCCTGACCGCCCGCAGCCTGGCCGAGGCGGCCCCGGGCGCCAGCGTCGAGTTGCGGGTGCCGCCCTTTGTCGCGGTGCAGTGCATCGCCGGGCCGCGACACACCCGAGGCACCCCGCCCAACGTCGTCGAGACCGACCCGCGAAGCTGGCTGTTGCTGGCCGCCGGGCTGCTCAGCACCGCCGAGGCGACCGCCGCCGCGAAGCTGCGATTGTCCGGCTCGCGGGCCGCCGAGATCGCCGGATGGCTGCCGTTGGTGAAACTTGACGCATGTTGACCGTAGACTGAAGACCGTCACTTGAGGCCCGTCCCCCTGGAGCAGCTAAAACGTGCCGGACCAGCAGCCTGTAGACCTTGAGAATTCCCCCCGCGAGGAGTGCGGCGTGTTCGGCGTTTGGGCTCCGGGCGAAGACGTCGCCAAGCTCACATATTACGGCTTGTATGCGTTGCAGCACCGCGGTCAAGAGGCCGCCGGTATCGCCGTCGGCGACGGATCGCAGGTGCTGGTGTTCAAGGACCTCGGCCTGGTCAGCCAGGTGTTCGAGGAGCAGACGCTGGCGGCGATGCCCGGCCACGTTGCGATCGGCCACTGCCGCTACTCCACCACCGGTGACACCACCTGGGAGAACGCGCAGCCGGTGTTCCGCAACACCGCGGCGGGCACCGGGGTGGCGCTGGGCCACAACGGCAACCTGGTCAACACCACCGAGTTGGCCGGCCGCGCCCGCCGGCTGGGGCTGATCGACACCCGTGGTCCCGGCGTGGCCACCACCGACTCCGACATCCTGGGCGCGCTGCTGGCGCACGGCTCCGCAGACACCAGCTTGGAGCAGGCGGCGCTGGAACTGCTGCCGACCGCGCGCGGCGCCTTCTGCCTGACATTCATGGACGAGAACACCCTCTACGCGGCCCGCGACCCGTGGGGTGTGCGCCCGCTGTCGTTGGGGCGGCTCGACCGCGGCTGGGTGGTGGCGTCGGAGACCGCCGCGCTGGACATCGTCGGCGCCTCGTTCGTTCGGGACATCGAACCCGGTGAGCTGCTGGCGATCGACGCCGACGGGGTGCGCTCGTCCCGATTCGCCAACCCCACCCCCAAGGGCTGCGTGTTCGAGTACGTCTACCTCGCCCGGCCCGACAGCACCATCGGCGGCCGGTCGGTGCACGCCACCCGGGTGGAGATCGGCCGCCGCCTGGCCCGCCAGCATCCCATCGACGCCGACCTGGTCATCGGGGTGCCCGAGTCCGGCACCCCGGCCGCGGTCGGGTACGCCCAGGAGTCCGGCATCGACTACGGGCAGGGCCTGACCAAGAACGCCTATGTCGGGCGGACCTTCATCCAGCCGTCGCAGACGATCCGCCAGCTCGGCATCCGTCTCAAACTCAACCCGCTGCGCGAGATCATCCGCGGTAAGCGGCTCATCGTCGTCGACGATTCGATCGTGCGGGGTAACACCCAGCGGGCACTGGTGCGGATGCTCCGGGAGGCGGGCGCCATCGAGGTGCACGTACGGATTGCGTCCCCACCGGTGAAATGGCCGTGCTTCTACGGCATCGACTTCGCCTCACCGGCCGAGCTGATCGCCAACGTCGTCGAGGACGAGACCGAGATGCTCGAGGCGGTGCGGCGCACCATCGGCGCGGACACGCTGGGCTACGTCGGGTTGGAGGACATGATCGCCGCCACCGAGCAGCCCAAGTCGCGACTGTGCAGCGCCTGCTTCGACGGCAACTACCCGATCGAGCTGCCCGGTGACAGCGCGCTGGGCAAGAACGTCGTCGAGCAGATGCTTGCCACCACCGCATTACAGGCCGAGAGTGACCCCGACCCGGCGCTGAGTAAGCCCTAACCTCCCGCGGCATTCGCTGCCCTTCGGGCCGAAGCTCCGGCCACAAGTATCAACTACTTGACACTAGATCGGTCACTTCGATAGCGTCGGCGCCATCGAGGCTCGGCCCTGACATCATCAGGCCAGGACAGGAGTGGTTGTGGCGCGTTTTCCCAAGCCGCCCGAGGGCAGTTGGACCCAGCACTATGAACTCGGTACCGAACCGGTGTCCTACCGCGATTCCATCACGCCGGAGGTCTACGAGAAGGAGCGGGCGGCGATCTTCCGGCGCGCCTGGCTCAATGTCGGTCGGGTGGAACAGCTTCCGCGCAAGGGCAGCTATTACACCAAGGAACTCAAGGTCGCCAATACCTCGATCATCGTGGCGCGCACCACATCTGACGAGGTCAAGGCCTACCACAATGTCTGCCGTCACCGCGGCAACAAGCTGGTGTGGGACACCATGCCGCTGGAGGAGACCAGCGGGAACTGCCGCCAGTTCACCTGCAAGTACCACGGCTGGCGCTACGACCTCGACGGCAACCTGACCTACGTGCAGCAGGAAGAGGAGTTCTTCGACCTGGACAAGAGCCGCTATGGGTTGGTCGGCGTGCACTGCGAGGTCTGGGAGGGCTTCATCTTCGTCAACTTCGCCGCGGAGCCCGAGCAGTCGCTGCGCGAATTCCTCGGCCCGATGGTCACGGCTTTGGAGGGTTACCCGTTCGGGAAGATGACATCGCGGTGGCAGTACCGTTCGGAAGTCAACTCCAACTGGAAGCTGTTCCTGGACGCGTTCCAGGAGTTCTATCACGCGCCGGTGTTACACGGGAACCAGACACCCGTAGCTTTCAGGGTGGCGGCCGAGGAAGCCGGTTTCGAAGCGCCGCACTACCGTCTCGAGGGGCCGCACCGGTTGGTGAGCACCTCGGGGGTGCGGGCCTGGGAGATGTCGGCCGAGATGCGCAAGCCGATCGAGGACATCTGTCAGAGCGGGTTGTTCGGCCCGTGGGACCCGCCGGACATCGGCCCGGTTCCCGACGGCCTCAACCCGGCCAACTGCGATCCCTGGGGGCTGGACTCGTTCCAGATCTTCCCCAACTTCACCATCCTGTTCTGGGGCCAGGGCTGGTACCTGACCTACCACTACTGGCCGACGTCGCACGAGTCGCACATCTTCGAGGGCACGCTGTACTTCCCGCAGCCGCGCACGCCCCGCGAGCGGGTCGCCCAGGAACTCGCGGCCGTATCGTTCAAGGAGTACGGGTTGCAGGACGCCAGCACGTTGGAGGCCACCCACACGATGCTCGGCACCGGAGTGGTGGACCACTTCCTGCTCAACGATCAGGAGGTGCTGATCCGGCACTTCCACCACGAAACCGCCCGATGGATCGCCGATTACGAGCACGCGAACGCGAAGGTGTGAGTTGCCATGACCGCGATGCTGCCCAGCGAGTTCTCCGACCTCGAACCCTTCAACGGCTGGTGCCTGGCCTCTGAACCGGAGCGCTACGCCAAGCGGATGGCCAGTTCGATGGCGGACATGCAGGCGTTCTACGATGCCATCACGGCGCGCGCCGAAGACGCGCTGGCCTACTGCGACAAGTTCAGCCTCGACGACCTACCCGAGGATGTCCTCAACCTGATGCACCTGCTGTATTCCATGATCACGGTGGCGTTCCCGGCCGAATCTTGGAAGCAGCCAAGTGTTCCCGACTCCGGGGCCGCCGTCATCGAGTGCGTCTCCGAGCCGTTCCCGTGAGCGAGTCCGGGACCACGGTGCTGCGGGCCGCCCGCTGGCTCGACATCGACGCCGGTGTGCTGCGGTCGCCGGCCGTCATCGTCATCGAGGACGGGCGTATCGCGGCGATCAATCCCGAAGCGCCGGTCGCTGACTCCGCCGAGGACATCGATCTCGGTGACGTGACGTTGCTGCCCGGCCTGATGGACATGGAACTCAACCTGCTCATCGGCGGACCGGGCAGCCCCGAAGGGCTGCCCACGCCCATGCACGGTGTGCAGGACGACCCGGTCTATCGCACCCTGCGGGCGGCGGTGAACGCGCGGACCACGCTGGAAGCCGGATTCACCACCGTGCGGAATCTCGGCCTGATGGTCAAGACCGGTGGTTATCTGCTCGACGTCGCGCTTCAGCGCGCTATCGACCAGGGGTGGCACGTCGGCCCGCGCATCTATCCCGCCGGCCATGCCGTCACGCCCTACGGTGGGCACCTGGATCCGACGGTCTTCCAGCGGTTGGCGCCCGGGATCATGCCGTTGTCGGTCGCCGAGGGGATCGCCAACGGGGTACCCGACGTGATCGCCTGCGTGCGGTACCAGATTCGCCACGGCGCCAAGCTGATCAAGGTCTCGGCGTCCGGCGGCGTCATGTCGCACAGCACCTCGCCGGGCGCCCAGCAGTACTCCGATGCCGAGTTCGCCGCGATCGCCGACGAGGCCCACCGGGCCGGGGTACGAGTGGCCGCCCACGCCGTCGGTGACGTCGCCATCCAGGCCTGCATCCGGGCCGGCATCGATTGCATCGAGCACGGTTTTCTGGCCAGCGACGAGACCATCGCGATGATGGTCGATCACGGCACTTTCCTGGTGTCCACCACCTATCTCACCGACGCGATGGCCGTCGACCGTATCGCCCCCGAGCTGCGCAAGAAGGCCGCCGAGGTGTTTCCGCGCGCAAAAGCCATGCTGCCCAAGGCTATCGCCGCTGGCGTGAAGATTGCGTGCGGCACCGACGCGCCGGCCATCCCGCACGGCCAGAACGCCAAGGAGCTGGCGGCGCTGGTGCAGCGCGGCATGACGCCGGTACAGGCGCTGCGGGCGGCCACCACCACCAGCGCCGAACTCATCGCCGCCGAGCACGAACTCGGCCGGCTGGCGCCGGGCTACTGCGCCGATATCATCGCGGTGCCCGGCGACCCGACCCGCGACATCGCAGTCACCGGTGACGTGCGGTTCGTCATGAAGGACGGCCGAGTCTTCAAGCGCAGCTGAGCTGGGAAGTGGGGATATGGATCTCAACCGCAACACCCTGTGGCTGCTCAAGCAGGCCTTCTACTACTCGCTGACCACCGTGAACGAGGCGATCAGCGATTACGGGGTGAGCACCGCTCAGATCGGGTTGTTACGCCAACTGGCCGGCGAGCCGGGGCTGTCCGGCGCGGAGTTGGCGCGCCGGCTGCTGATCACCCCGCAGGGCGTACAGCTGGCGCTGAGCGCGCTCGAGGGACGCGGTCTGGTGGAGCGCAAGCAGGATCCGCGGCACGGCCGAATCCTGCGGGCCTATCTCACCGATGAGGGGCGTTCGGTGGCCTCGGCGGTGGTCGCCGACGCGATCGCCGCGCACGAGAAGGTGTTCGGCGTATTGACCGCGCAGGAACAGGAGACGCTGCGGGCGCTGCTGACCCGCGTCGTCGAGCAGGGCACCGGGCATACCCTGTTCGACGACCACGTCGAGCCTGACTAGCGTCGGGGCCCGGGTTTCGGCGCGGCGAGTTCGGCCAGCGCCGCCGAGAACAACTCGTCCATCCGCGGGCTCAACTCGGCCAGCGTCGTGGCGCTGGCATGGCCGGCGGCGCCGAAGACCGGCCGGTCGGTCTCGCCGGTGGCGCCGATGGTCAGACACAGGCAGCCGAGGCCGTCTGCGCGGAGTTCCTCGATGGCCTTGCCGACGTCGGCCTCGGCGTAGCGGCCTTCGTAGCCGACGTCGTAGGGAAAGCCGTCCGACAAGACGAGCAACAGCCGATTGGGGGTGCCCGCCTCGGCCTTGAGGATCTGCGCGGCGCCGCGGATCCCGGCGCCGAGCCGGGTGTAGCCCGACGGCTGGAGCTGGTTGAGCCGGGCTCGCCCGACTGCACCGAAACGTTGCGCGAAGGTCTTGATCGCCGGCAGCTCAACACAGTGCCTGCCCTGCGACCGGAACGCATAGACGGCCACCCGATCGCCGAGCTCCTCGAGCGTGACGGCCAGCGTGGCAGCTGCTCGGCGCTGATGGTCATGCACCGCGAGGCCTGCCGGGTCGGTGTCCGTCGACGATCCGGACGCATCCAGCAAGATCAGGACGCCGAGATTGCGGGCAAGCTTGCGCCGTTCGGTGTAGACGTGTTCCGGTGGCGAATGGCCGGAGCGCAAGTCCACGAACACATCGACGAGCGCCTCGAGGTCCAGCTCGTCCCCGTCGGGCTTTCCCCGTAACACCTTGGCCCCCAAGCCGACCCGCGACAGCCGCCGGCGAAGCACATCATCGTGGATCACACCGGCGCCGGAGGGGGGTGCGGCGGCGGTGAGCGGGAAATCGACGACGCGGCACCAGTTGGGCCGGTAGGTGTTGCTGAAGACATCCCACTCGGGATACCAGGCTCCGCCGATACCCGCCGTTGCCGCCGGCTTCTCGTCGGTGAATCGGATCCGGCTGGGCAGCGGGCGGGCGTTCGGTCCGGCCGACCGCGTCCGGCGCAGGGTGCGGGCCGACAGCTCACCGCCGGAGCTGCTGTCGCCGGACCGCGAGCCGCCGAGCAGTTTTCGCAGAAACTCGGAGAGGGCTGGCGAATTGAAGACCGGATTGTCGAACAACTTGAGGATCCTGCTCTGGCCGGCGTCCGTCTCGTCATCGTCATCGTCTGCCGGTGCGTCGGTGGCAACGAGCTCGAAGCGCAGGTCGGCGTCGGCGGCTTGCGCGCCGGCGGTGCCGGCCGACTGCAACAGCCGGGCGGGTTTGATGACACCGAACCACTCCGGTGGGTCTGCGATGTTGACCCGCGTTCTGGCCAGCCGCAGCGATTCGTCGGCCGTCGCGGTACGCGGCGGCGACCCGGAGCGCAGTGCCGCCGCCAGCGGCAGCCGGGTGGCGACGTCGCTCAGTACCCGGTCGCCTTCGAGCGCCAGATAGCGCCGGGCCACCGAGGGGCGTGCCCGCAGCGCCTTGACCAGCCGCGGTTCCAGGCTCCCGGCGCCCAGCAGCGCGCCCTGGACCAGGATCTCGCGGCGCTGCGTCGCCGCCGATGCGCCCGCCGACACGAAGATGGCATGCCCGTTGGTGTGTGCGGCCTCGCCCGCGGGCGCCGGCGCAACCTCGACCGACCGGCCCGCGAGGTAGCCGGCGATGAACTTGAACCGGTCGGGCGTGGCCGGGCCCGGCGCGCTCACATCGGGGGAAGTACGGCGTCGGCGAGTTCACCGAGCGCGCGGATGACGTCGGCGTCGTCGGAGAGGACTTGGACGATGGCGGCCTGGACTGCGCTGCGCAGGCCGAGGCCTTCGGCGACCAGGCCGCCGGCCAGGATCAGCATCCTGGTGGAGGCGCCCTCGCGCAGCGGGGAGCCGTCCAGGTTCCGGATGGCGTTGCCGAGTGCCACCAGCGCCTGCGCCGTCTGCGGATCGACCCCGGTTTCGTGCGAGACGATGTCGATCTCGGCCTGCGCCGGCGGGAAGCCGAGCTCGATGGCGACGAACCGTTGCCGGGTCGACTCCTTGAGATTCTTCAGCACGCTCTGGTACCCGGGGTTATAGGAGATCACCAGCTGAAAGCCCGGTGCCGCCGGCACCGTCGTGCCGAGTCGATCCACCGGCAGGGCACGGCGGTGATCGGCGAGCGGATGGATGACCACGGTGGTGTCCTGGCGCGCCTCCACCACCTCGTCCAGATAGAAGATGGCGCCTTCGCGTACCGCACGGGTCAGCGGACCGTCGACCCAAACCGTTTCCGAGCCCTTGAGCAGGAACCGGCCCACCAGGTCCGCCGACGTCATGTCCTCGTGTCCGGCGACGGTGATCAGCTCGCGACCCGACTGCTCGGCCATGGCCTCCACGAAACGCGTCTTCCCACATCCCGTGGGCCCCTTCAACAGCACCGGCAGCCCGCGACGCGCCGCCGCCCGAAAGACTTCGATCTCATCGCCGACCGCCCGGTAAAAGGGCGCCCCGGTACGGCTTTCGGCCGATGTGGCGGAGCTGTTGTTCAGCACTGTTACTTCCCGGGCTCGAAGGGCACGATCGGGGGCACCGAAACCCCGTCGGGCATCACCAGTTGGCCGTCGACATTGATGTAGCCGGACCGGTTGGACGGCATCGGCAGGGCCGGATGCGGACACGGCTTGTCGGTCCCGTCGCCGCAGATGCCGCCGGTGAAGTAGGAGCGCTTCTGGTGGTCTTGTGGCCACGGATCGGCATGCAGGGCGATCCATTGCGCCGGGCCCATGTAGAAGGCGAAGAAACACGCGCTCACCCCGGCGAAGATCGCCAGGAACCGGGTGAACTGTTGCCGCGCGAATCCGCCGCGGACGCCATCCAGTCCGCGCTCGACGACGGTGCGGCCGCGATCGTCGGTGAAGTAACGCAGGCAGCACAGCGCCGCCTGCACCGCTCCCCACATGAGTCCCTCGTAGACGGGCCATTGGTAGTAGGTGTCGGCATTGATCGACACCGACCGGATGGCGCCGGGGTAGGTGTACAGGCCGATCGGCAGCAGGACCAGGCCCTCCATGACGAAGTCGAAGACGAACGAGATCGCATAGGTCACGGCGATCAGGCGAAGATTGCTGATGCCGGGCCAGCGCGCCTTGATCTTTCGCATCACGGCGCATCCGACGATGGTGATCAGCAGCACCCCGTAGGCGTAGCCCGGAAGGTTCGTCAACAGCGGCTCGGCGACCTGGCGGCCGGGTTCCTCCGGTGACGCCCACCCGGGGATGTGCGACGTCCAGGCGCCCCGGTTGAACAGCCAGGTGTTGTAGGTGCACCAGGTGTTGAAGTAGTTGAGCAGCGGGTCTTGGAAGAACATCAGGCCGATCGATAAAAAGAGCATGCCGTCCAACGTGATTCGCCGCTCGCGACGCCAGGGGCGGATGAAGAACCACCAGATGGCGAACGGCAGGCCGACCCACAGCACGATGGCGTTGGCCATCAGCGGAACCTTCATGTACATCGGCGGATCGTTCGGTCCGACCGGGACGCGTTCGAAGTACGGGCCGGTGATCCAACGCGCCCACACATACAGCTGCAGCGCCAGCAGCGCGCCGCCGGCGGCCGCCCAGATCCGGATGGCCCCGCCGCCTCGACTGCCGGCGGACTCCGGCCGCGCGGCAACTGACACGTTCTGCTGGCTCGGCACGCCGCTTCCCATGTTGCGGTCCCCTTCCCGGATGACGCAGTGTGTGCCGAAATATACTCATCGGTATCTGAGTTGCCAATAGGTATCGCAGATTCTGTGGGATGATCTCGGGCATGGTGGAGCGGTGGACCCGGGAGCGGCGGCTGGCTCACACGCGTTCGCTGCTACTGGACGCCGCCGAAGAAGTGTTCGCCGAAAAGGGCTTTACCACCGCGACTCTCGATGACATCGCCCAGGCCGCCGGCTACACCAAGGGCGCCATCTACAAGCACTTCGGCGCCAAGGAGGAGCTCTTCCTGGCCGTCAGCGACCGGTATTGGCGGCGCTATTTCGAGAACTTCGCCGAGGTGATGGCGAGCGCGAGTCAGATCGGGGCGCGGGAACTCGACGACATCGCCGAGCGGTGGCGGCAGCTGAGTCAAGACCGCGGCGCAGAGCACGCCGCGCTCGGGCACGAGTTCGCGCTGTATCTGCTGCGCAACCCCGACGCCCGGGAGCGGGTCGCCGCCAAGCGGGCTGAGGTCGTCGAGCAGCTGGCGCAGTTCATCGTCGCCGGTGTCGAAAGGCTGGGCGGAACGCTGCTGATCCCCGCATTGACGCTGGCCCAGGTTCTCGTCGCCACCAGTGATTCGGCCGTGCTGGCCAGCCGGCTCGACGACGTCGATCTGTATCGGCCGGTCGTCGCGATGTACGTCTCCATGATCAAGCTGCCCTGACCGGTTGTCAGGGGTGCAGCGCCCGGCACTTGAGATTAATGACAAGTACTTGATAATATCCGTCACGATGGAGTGCGCAGTTGTGATTCGCCGATCGGCGCCGAAGGGGATGCAATGACCACAGAGGTGTCGCCGCGGGTCGCCGTGGTCACCGGCGGAGCCTCCGGCATGGGCGAGGCCACCTGTCACGAACTGGGCCGCCGCGGCTATCGCGTCGCCGTTCTCGACGTCGACGACCAAGCCGCGCAGCGGGTTACCGACGATCTTCGCGGCCTAGGGGTCACTGCGCTGGGAGTCGGGGTCGACGTCACCGATCGGGTCGCCGTCGACGACGGCCTGGCCAAGGTGCGCAGCCAGCTGGGGCCGGTCGCCGCACTGGTCACCAGTGCGGGCGTGTTCGGCTACTCCGCCTTCGCCGACATCACGCCGCCGGAGTGGGCGCGAATCATCGACGTCAACCTCACCGGCACCTTCCACTGCTGCCAGGCCGCGCTACCGGACATGGTCGAGGCCGGCTGGGGGCGCATCGTGATGATCTCGTCGTCCAGTGCCCAGCGCGGCACACCGTTCGCGGCCCACTACGCGGCGTCCAAGGGCGCGGTCATCACGCTGACCAAGTCGCTGGCCCGCGAGTACGCCGGCCACGGCATCACGGTCAACAACATCCCGCCCTCGGGGATCGAGACGCCCATGCAACACCAGTCGCAGGCGGCCGGACACCTGCCGCCCAACGAGCAGATCGCCGCCAACATCCCGCTGGGCCGGCTGGGCACCGGCGCCGACATCGCCGCGGCTGTCGGGTTCCTGTGCTCGGAGGAGGCCGGCTTCATCACCGGTCAGGTGCTGGGCGTCAACGGCGGATCAGTGATGTGACACAGCGTATTTCGCCGGGTAATCAGGGAGGTTCAGATGCAACGATCCGGTAGGCCCGCAGCGGGTTCGTGGACCGAGCACTATGGGCTCGGCACCGGCCCGGTCTCGTTCGCCGACTCCACCTCGCCCGAGTTCTACGAGGTCGAGCGCGAGGCGGTGTTCAAACGAGCCTGGCTCAACGTCGGCCGCGTCGAGGAGGCGCCCGACCACGGCAGCTACGTCACCAAGGAGATCGAAGCGGCCCGGGCATCGGTCATCCTGGTGCGCACCGACGGCGGGGTTCGCGCATTCCACAACGTCTGCCCGCGGTGCGCCACGAAGCTGGTCTGGGACGACTTCCCGGACCGCGAGACCGCCGGGCAATGCCAGGAGTTCATTTGCAAGCGCTGCCGCGGCAGCCACGGATTCGACGGCGCCAAGCCGGACCTGATCGCAGTCCACTGCGACATCTGGAACGGCTTCGTCTTCATCAACTTCGCCGCCGAACCGCGGCAGGGTCTGCGCGAATTCCTCGGGCCGATGATCACCGGTCTCGACGACTACCCGTTCGAGAAACTGACCGAACGCTACGACTGGGTGGCGCACAACAACAGCAACTGGAAGATCTTCGCCGACGCGTTCCAGGAGTACTACCACGTGCCGGCGCTGCACTCGCAGCAGGTTCCCGCCGCGGTGCGAGTGCCCGATGCCGGCTTCACCTGCGGTCACTTCCAAGTCGACGGGCCGCACCGGTTGGTGTCCACCGCCGGGCGGCGCCGCTGGTTGCTGCCGCCGGAGTACATGTACCCGATCGAGCGCGCCACCCGCAGCGGACTGGTCGGTCCTTGGGAGACCCCCGATATCGGTGAGCTACCGGCAGGGGTGAACCCGGGCGGCATCGAACCGTGGGGGATCAGCAACTTCCAGATCTTCCCCAACACCGAGATCCTCATCTACGGCGGCTGGTACCTGCTCTACCGGTACTGGCCCACGTCGCACAACACCCACCGGTTCGAGGCCCACACCTACTTTCACCCGGCCCGCACCGTGCGTGAACGCATCGAACACGAGGTTGCCTCGGTGGTGCTCAAGGAGTTCGCACTTCAGGACGCCGGCATGCTCGGCGGCACCCAAGCCGCGCTGGAGTACGGCATCGTCGACGACTTCCCGCTCAACGATCAGGAGATCCTGGTCCGGCACCTGCACCAGGTGGTCAACGACTGGGTAGACGACTACCGGCGCGACCACGTCGGCGCGGGAGGGCCCCGGTGACCGTCAAGAAGCTGCCGAGCGCCTTCGCCGAGCTGGAGAGGTTCGCCGAAACCTGGTGCTTGCCAACCGAAACCGAACGATTCAGTCAGCGGCTGGCCAGCACCATCCCGGAGCTGCGGGTGTTCTACGACGCGTTCTTCCCGCGGTTGGAGGAGGCGATCGACTACTGCGACAAGTTCGCCCTCGACGAGCTTCCCGAGGACGCGCTCAACCTGCTGCATCTGATCTATTCACTGGTCATGGTGGCCATGGCGGTCGAGGTCATGCACCAGCCCGCCCCCGTCGACGCCGCCGACGCGGTCATGATCCGCACCGGCTGGCCCGTTCCGTGACCGCCGGAGTTCCCTGCCCGAAAGGACGCAGCCGATGAGTCTGCTCACCATCAACAAACTCACCTCCTCGGTGGGCGCCGAGGTCATCGGTGTCCAGCCGGAACGACTGGTCGACGACGATCACCTCAGCGCCGCGGTGCTCGAGGCGCTGGAGGACAACGGGGTCCTGGTGTTTCGGGATCTGCATCTTGAGCCCACCGACCAGGTGGCATTCTGCGGGCGGCTGGGCAGCGTGGACTTCTCCTCGGACGGCCACCACGAGGTGGCCGGGATCTACCCGATCACGCTGAACAGCGCGAAGAATTCCGCCGCGAGCTACCTGCGCGCCACATTCGACTGGCACATCGACGGTTGCACGCCGATGGGCGACGAGTGCCCGCAGAAGGCGACCGTGCTCTCCGCGGTGCAGGTCGCCGAACGGGGTGGCGAGACCGAGTTCGCCAGTTCCTATGGCGCCTACGACCTGCTCACCGACGAGGAGCAGCAGCGCTTCGGCGCCCTGCAGGTGGTGCACTCGCTGGAAGCCTCTCAGCGCCGGGTCACCCCCGACCCGACACCGGAAGAGCTCGCGAGGTGGCGGGCCCGGCCCACCCACACCCATCCGCTGGTGTGGACACACAACACCGGCCGAAAGTCATTGGTGCTGGGCGCCTCCGCCGACTACATCGTCGGCATGGATCTCGACGAGGGGCGCGCGCTGCTGACCGAACTGCTCGAGCGCGCCACCGTGCCTGACAAGGTCTACCGCCACAACTGGTCGGTCGGCGACACCGTCATCTGGGACAACCGGGGCGTGCTGCACCGCGCCGCCCCGTACGACCCCGACTCGCCGCGGGAGATGCTGCGCACCACGGTGCTCGGTGACGAGCCCATCCGGTGATCCGGCTGGAGCCGGTGTGTCAGAACGGTTGGCGATACGGTCTACTTGGCTTGGCGGTCAAGGCCTTTAGCGTCCGGGAGGAGACCACATGACCGAGTTGTCCACCGAGAGCGAGCTGTTCGTCGCGACCGCGCGGGCGTTTCTCGACAAGACCGCGGCGATCAGCGCGCAACGCGAGTTGCATGCCCAGGGCCGCTCCTATGACCCGGCGTGGTGGAAACGGGCTGCTGAACTCGGCTGGGCCGGCCTGCTGGTGCCCGAGGAGCTCGGTGGCGGCAGTGTCTCGGAAAGCGGTCTGCACGACCTGGCGGCGATCGCCGAAGCGATCGGGCGCACGGTGGGTCCGGGGCCGCTGTACCCGGTGAGCACCGTGCTGGCTGGCCTGATCGACGCCGACAACGCCGAGGCCCTCGCCGGGAGCATCGCCGCACTGGTAGCCGGGGAACAGGTGGCCACCTGGGCCGCGGATGAACCGGGCCGGGGCTTTCGCCCGCAGGCGCCGAGTGCCACCGCGACCCCCACCGCCAAGGCCGGGGGAACCGGCTACCGGCTCAACGGCGTCAAGGACCGGGTCGAGGCCGGCGCGCAGGCGGACCTGATTCTCGTCGGGGCCCGCACCGACGACGGCGCGCTGCGACAGTTCCTGATCCGCTCCGACGCCCCGGGGGTGACGGTGCGCCCGCAGAACTGCGTCGACCTGGTGAAGCAGTACGCCCGCATCGAGTTCGACGACGTCGAGGCCGAGGCGGTCGTGGGCACCGCCGCGCAAACCGCCGCCCTCATCGACCGGCAGACCCAGGTCGGCATCGCGCTGGCGTGCGCCGAGTCCGTCGGGATCCTGGACGCCGTGCTGGCCCTGACCATCGAGTGGTGTCGGGACCGCTACAGTTTCGGCCGGCCGCTGGCGTCCTACCAGGCGCTCAAACACCGGCTTGCCGACATGACCATGTGGTTGCACGCGGCACGCGCCATCACCGCCGGCGCCGTCGACAAGATCGCCGCGCGAGCCCCGGACGCCGGGATGTGGGCCAGCGCCGCCAAATCCTATCTGGGGGAGCACGCCGGGCTGCTGGTCCAGGAGTGCATCCAGCTGCACGGCGGTATCGGCGTCACCTGGGAGCACGACCTGCACGTCTATCTGCGGAGGATCACGTTGTACAACAACCTGCTCGGCACTCCGGACGAGCATCACCGGGCGATCTTCACCGCCGCGAACACCACGGAGCCCGCCGCATGAGCCAGACCGCCGCAACCGAGCTCAGCGTGGCGGAGTTCGCCGCCCGGGCGCGTGCCTGGCTGGCCGGCAACATGCCGCGGCTGGACCCGCAGCAGCCGCCGCGCAACGGGCGTGACGACGAGGGCGCCTGGCAGCGTGCCCGCGAACTCCAGCGACGCCTCTACGAGGGTGGCTTCGCCGGGATCTGCTTCCCGCGCGAATACGGCGGCCTCGGACTGGACATCAGCTATCAGAAGGCTTTCGACGTGGAATCCGACGGCTACGAGATGCCGTTGATCCTCAACGTCCCGACCTTCACCATCTGCTGCGCGACGCTGCTCGACACCGGCAGTGAGGAGCAGAAGCGCGAGCACATCAGCGCCGCGCTACGCGGTGACGAGGTGCTCGTCCAACTGCTGTCGGAGCCCAGTGGCGGGTCGGATCTGGCGGGGCTGATCACCCGCGCCGACCGCGACGGCGACGGCTGGGTGATCAGCGGGGCCAAGACCTGGAGCACCAGCGCCTTTGCCGCCGATTACGGGCTGCTGCTGGCCCGCACGGACGCGACGGTGCCCAAGCACGAGGGCCTGACCATGTTCCTCATGCCGATCGACGCGCCCGGCGTCACACTGCGGCGCATCGAACAGGTGGACGGATCCAACGAGTTCTGCGAGGAGTTCTTCGACGGGCTGCGGCTCGGTGATGACGCGGTGGTCGGTGAGGTCAACAAGGGCTGGGACGTCGCCTCCCGACTGTTGTTCCACGAGCGGCGTGCGGTCGGACAGGGCTCGGAGTTCGCCAGCGGCCGCGGCGCCGAACGCACCGAGATGGCCGCCGGTGACTTCCTCACCCTGGCCGCCGAAGCCGGGACCGCCGACGACCCGTTGACCCAGGACAAGGTCGGCCGGGTGCTTGCCCGACGGATGGTCCGCGACTGTCTCGTCGACCATGTCGGGCGTGCGATGCGCACCGGGGCGCTGCCGCCCGCCGCGGGCTCGCTCATCCGGCTGTTCCATTCCGACGTCACCTTCCTGGAGGTCGACACCGCCACCGAGGTCGCCGGCCCGCTCGGCGTCGTCGACGACGACGCGCAGTTGCTCAAGGTCGGAAAACGGTACCTGTCCCGCCAGACGGTGGCGCTCGGCGGCGGCAGCAACGAGATGGCCCGCAACGTCATCGCCGAGCGGGTCCTGGGCCTGCCCCGTGAACACGCCGCCGATCGCGGCGTCCCGTTCAACCAGGTCCGACACAACAGGGCGTGACCGCGGCACGCGCGAGCACGGTAGCCTTACCGCGATGACGGATCCCGCAGCACATTCGAGCGCCCAGGGCGTCACCTACGCTTCGGCCGGTGTGGACATCGAGGCCGGTGACCGGGCTGTCGAACTGTTCAAGCCGCTGGCCGCCAGGGCGACCCGGCCGGAGGTGCGCGGCGGGCTCGGCGGGTTTGCCGGGCTGTTCGCCCTGCGCAACGATTACCGCGAGCCGCTGCTGGCGTCGTCCACGGACGGGGTGGGGACCAAGCTGGCGATCGCCCAGGCGATGGACAAGCACGACACCGTCGGCATCGATCTGGTCGCGATGGTGGTCGACGACCTGGTGGTGTGCGGTGCCGAGCCACTGTTCCTGCAGGACTACATCGCTGTCGGCCGCACCGTGCCCGAACGCGTCAGCGCGATCGTGTCCGGTATCGCCGAAGGTTGCGTGCAGGCCGGTTGTGCGCTGCTGGGCGGCGAGACCGCCGAACACCCCGGCCTGATGGAACCGGATCACTACGACATCTCCGCGACCGGTGTCGGGGTGGTGGAGGCCGACGACGTGCTGGGGCCGGACCGGGTTCGCCCCGGTGACGTGCTGATCGCGATGGGCTCCTCGGGGCTGCACTCCAACGGCTATTCGCTGGCCCGCGCGGTGCTGCTCGACATCGACCGGATGAACCTGGCCGGCCATGTCGAGGAGTTCGGCCGCACCTTGGGCGAGGAACTGCTGGAACCGACCCGCATCTATGCCAAAGACTGCCTGGCGCTGGCCGCCGAGACGCAGGTGCGGACCTTCTGTCACGTCACCGGTGGCGGGCTGGCCGGCAACCTGGCCCGCGTCGTCCCGGACGGCTTGATCGCCGAGGTGGATCGGGGCACCTGGACGCCCGCGCCGGTGTTCGGCATGATCGCGCAGCGCGGCCGGGTGAGCCGGGCCGAGATGGAGAAGACGTTCAACCTGGGCGTCGGCATGGTCGCGATCGTCGCGCCGGAAGACACCGACCGGGCGCTTGCGATCCTGACCGCTCGCCATGTCGACTGCTGGCCGCTGGGCACAGTGGCCAAGACCGGCAAGAGCGCCGAGGCCGGTGCCGGCGCCAAGCTCGTCGGGCAGCACCCGAGATTCTGACAAGCCGGCGGTTCAGCGAGGCTCGACGAAGGAGAGGCGAAGCTGGGACCGCCGCATCAACCGGGGCGGTTCAGCGAGGCTCGACGGAGGAGAGGCGAAGCTGGGGCCGACGCATCAACCGGGCGGTTCAGCGGGGCTCGACGGAGGAGAGGCGAAGCTGGGGCCGACGCATCAACCGGGCGGTTCAGCGGGGCTCGACGGAGGAGAGGCGAAGCTGGGACCGCCGCATCAACCGGGGCGGTTCAGCGAGGCTCGACGGAGGAGAGGCGAAGCTGGGGCCGACGCGTCGGCCGTCCGGCGGTTCGCCGCAGGGCTCAGCGACGCCAGTCGTCGTCGCCGCTCCATGAGTCGTCGCCGTCGTGGTTGGATTTGTCAGCTCCAGCCAGCTCACGTTGTAGCTGGGTGAAATCGGTGGTCGGTGAGCTGTATTTGAGCTCACGAGCAACCTTGGTCTGCTTCGCCTTAGCCCGGCCGCGGCCCATGGGGGGACCCCCTTGCGCAATAACGGAGCGGCCCCAAAAAGCAGGCGGCTCCGATCTGAGTGTGTGTATTGTCCTGCCGACAGCTTACCGTGCCGCGCGCGCGACTGCCGACCAGGCCTGTCAGGTGTGACGCCCGTCAACTCCGGGATCAGGCCCGGCCGCGCAGTCGGTCGACGGCGATCCGCCCCGCGCCCGGCGCATCCGGCGGCGGCATCGATTCGGCATCGATCACCGCGCTGACCTCCCCCGCGGGCCCGGTCAACAGGGGTGTTTCGGCCGACAGTCCGCGCTTGAGCAGTGCCAGTGCGATCGGGCCCAGCTCGAAGTGGTCCACCACGGTGCCCAGCCGGCCGACCGGGCGCCCGCCTGCGGTGATCGGATCGCCGGTCGACGGCCGGTCCACCGATCCGTCCAAATGCAGCAGCACCAGCATCCGAGGCGGCTTGCCCAGGTTGTGCACCCGCGCCACGGTCTCCTGCCCGCTGTAGCACCCCTTGTCCAGGTGCACCGCGCCGACGCCGGGACCGCCGATCCAGTTCAGCTCGTGGGGGATGCTGCGCTCGTCGGTGTCCAGTCCCAACCGCGGCCGCCGCGCCGCCACCCGCTCGGCCTCGTAGGCCCAGATACCGGCCGGCTTCACCCCGGCATGCGTCAGCCGGCGCTGCCAGTCGCCCTTCTCGGCGCGCGGCACCAGAAGCTCCAGCGTGTGCTCGCCGAGACCACGCCGCACGAAGCCGTCGGCGTCGCCGATCGCCACCGCGGCCTCGCCGGGTGGCGCGGAAACGCCCAGTGCGGCGAGCACCGCGGGGTCGGCGAGGCGGGGGCCCCGCAGTGACAGCACCGCGAGATCTGCCGGTTGGATCGTCACGTCGGCCCAGAACACCATCTTGCGAAGGTGTTCGGTCAGCGGATCGCCCAGCCACGGCTCGGTGTCGAGGTAGGTGCGCCCGCCCAGCTCGGTCTGCACCCAGTGATTGGTGATGCGACCGTTGCCGTCCAGGGTCAGGTTCTCGGTGGTGGCGCCGTCAGCCAGCTCGGCGACGTGCTGGGTGCACAGCGTGTGCAGCCACGTCTGGCGCTCCGGGCCGCTCACGGTGAGCACCGCGCGATGCGAACGATCCACCACGACGGCTTCGGTTTGGGCGCACCGCTGTTCGCCGAACGGATCGCCGTAGTGCCAGATCGCACCGGCGTCGGGCCCGGGATCGGGGGCGGGGACGGCAGGCACAGGTCAACTCTACGGAGCCGCTACGCTCAGGGTCTATGCCCGCCGATGACGCCGTGACCATCGTCACCGTGGGCGGCGGCCCGGTGGCCGCGGACCGCCCGTTGTTGCACGCGGATGACCTGGCGGTGTTGCGCGGCGACGGGGTCTTCGAAACGCTGCTGGTGCGCGAGGGTTCGGTCTGTCTGCTCGACGCCCACCTGCAGCGACTGGCCCGCTCGGCGGAGCTGATGGATCTGCCCGCGCCGGATCTGGCCGCGTGGCGAAGCGCCATCGACACGGCGGTGCGGCAGTGGACGACGGCCGGCGAGGCGGCACTGCGGCTGATCTACAGTCGCGGCCGGGAAAGTGGCTTCCAAAATGAGCCGCAGCCAACCGCATACGTGATGATCACGCCGCTGCCGGCCCGCATCACCGCGGCACGGCAAGCGGGCGTGACGGTGCTGACCCTGGACCGTGGTATGCCGGCGCACGGAGAGCCGATGCCGTGGCTGCTGGCCGGCGCCAAGACCCTGTCGTACGCGGTCAACATGGCGGCGCTGCGCCACGCCGCCAGGCAGGGCGCCGACGACGTGATCTTCGTCAGCTCCGACGGCTTCGTTCTGGAAGGCCCGCGCTCCACCGTCATCCTGGTGGAACCGGGGCGGTTGATCACCCCGCCCTCGTCGCAGCCGATCCTGCGCGGCACTACCGCCGAGGCGCTGTTCGAGGTGGCGCGTGGCGCGGGCTACCGCTGCGAGTACGTGCCGCTGCGCGTCGCGGACCTTGTTGCCGCGCAAGACATCTGGCTGGTCTCAAGCATCACGCTGGCTGCGCGGGTGAACACCCTGGACGGCCGGGTGCTCAACCCGCGAATGCCCGGCGAAGAGTTCAGCGGGCTGGTGGACCAGGCCATCGGCCGCTGACGCCGCGGCCGATCAGCCGACGAAGCGGGCCAACCGGGCCGAAAGGTGCGGCACCAGTTCGCCGTCGGCGCCCACCCGCTCCTCCACGTAGGCCAGGTCGCCGTCCGCAACGATTCCATAGAGCCGCTTCGCCCCGCCGGTCAACGCACCGGACCTACTGCGTGCCAGGGCATCGGTGACCAACTCCCAGGACGCCGGACCGTGCGGACGCCCGTAAAACAACTCCACGTAGCCGCTCGAGTGCGCCAGCAGCAACTCGATCGCCTGCGACTCCTCCGGATCGTCGGGATCACTGTTGAAACGCCAGAAGCCGGTTTCCCGCAGGGCCGGCCCGGTGAGCTCGGCGGCATCATCGAGCGGCCAGGACCGCGCCTCCCAGTTCAGGTAGTCACCGCCGTCGTGGGAGACCACGATCTGCTGGCCGAACCGGTAGTCACTGTCGGCATGGTGGCCCACGCCTTCGCCCCGCCACACCCCGACCAACGGCAGCAGTGCCAACAGGGCGTCGTGCAGATCGGCGCCTTGGCGAAGGTTGGCGGTGTCGCTGACCGGAAGGTCCTCGAAGACCGGGATGTTGCGGGAGGCGGTCTGGCCGGCCCGTTCGGCTGCCGCGGCTATCGCACGGTCGCCGGAACCGGGGATGACCGGACGGCTGCCGCCGCCCTGCGCGTCACCGTCTGGGGCGCTCACATCTCGTCGGTGATCAGCCGATACAGCGTGTACAGCGCAAACCAGGTGATCAGGCCCGTAGCCGCCACCAGCATCAACTCGAAGAACAGCACCACGGGGGCAGTCTATCGCGAGTCGTCAGGCGACTTTGATGTCGACCTCGTGCAGACCGGCGCCCGACGGTGACACCACGGCGTCACCGTTGCCCGCCGAGGACAGTGCCCGCACCGTCCACAGGCCCGGTGCGGCGAAGAACCGGAAGTCGCCGGTCGCCGATGCGACCACCTCCGCGGTGAATTCGTCGGAGGAGTCCAGCAGTCGCACGAAGGCGCCCCCGACGGTCGCACCGGAGCTGTCCACCACGCGGCCCGTGATCACCGTCTCCTTCTCCAGGTCGACGTTGACCGGCAAGACGAGTCCTTGTTTCGGTCCAGAGCACATATCAGCTTCCCAATTCGATCGAGGCACCCACCAGGGAGCCGTATTCCATCCAACTGCCGTCGTAGTTCTTGACATTCCGGTATCCGAGAAGTTCGTGCAGCACGAACCAGGTGTGCGAGGAGCGCTCACCGATCCGGCAGTACGCGATGGTCTCCTTCTCGCCGTCCAGGCCGGCCTCGGCGTACAGCTTGGCCAGCTCCTCGTCGGACTTGAAGGTGCCGTCTTCATTGGCGGTGCGGCTCCACGGCACGTTGATCGCGCCGGGGATGTGGCCGCGCTGCTGGCTCTGCTCCTGGGGCAGGTGCGCCGGCGCCAGGATCTTGCCGGAGAACTCCTCCGGGGAGCGCACGTCGATGAGGTTCTTGGTGTTGATCGCGGCGATCACCTCGTCGCGCCGCGCCCGCAGTGACTCATCGAGCGGCTTGGCCGCGTAGGACGTGGCCGGACGGGTGACCTGCTCACCGGAGAGCGGGCGCCCCTCGAGCTCCCACTTTTTGCGGCCGCCGTCGAGCAGTTTGACCGATTCGTGGCCGTAGAGCTTGAAGTACCAGTAGGCGAACGCGGCGAACCAGTTGTTGTTGCCGCCGTAGAGGATCACCGTGTCGTCGTTGCCGACACCGCGTTCCGAGAGCAGTTTGGAGAATCCGGCGGCGTCGACCACGTCGCGACGGACCGGGTCCTGCAGGTCCGTTCGCCAGTCCAGCCGGACCGCGCCCGGGATGTGGTTGGTGTCATAGACGCTGGTGTCTTCATCGACTTCGACGAAGACGGTGCTCGTCGCGTCGAGATTGCTCTCGGCCCAGTCGGTGGAGACCAGGACGTCAGAGCGAGCCATGGCGGGCATCCTTTCGGTGATTCGAGGCGGCCGTTGCGGTCATGCCGCCGTCGGGCGCAGGCGGGCGACGAGCGGGTAAAGCTGACAGGCCAGGCAGCTGCCGAAGGCCGCGTTGAGGAAGGCCGCCGCCAGCGCAATGGTCGTCGCGATGATTCCCACCACTGCGGCGGCAGCGAAACCGGCGAGTCCGATCAGGGCGAAAACCAGGCCGACGAGCTGGGCGAATTTCAGCGGAGCCACCGGCTCACGCGCGCTGGCCGGACTCAGCCGCGGCGCCACCAACCGGGCGAACAGCACACCGTAGGGGTGGCGCCGGGGGCCGGCCACCGCGCCGATCGCGAACACCACCGCCTGGCCGGACAGCAAGACGGCCGCACCGGCCGGGCTGACCTGGAAGGTGAGCAGCACGGCCGCCAGCACCGCGGTGGTGATCCAGGCGCTGAACCGGGGACCCCGGACGTCTACCTGCCCGGTGTCGGCGGAGGTGTCCGGCATGGTGTTGCTCCCTGGCTGTCGTGGCGAATGGCTGGGTGGAGACATGCCACGGATTCACCGGGCGGCTCCCAGAGCGACGCGAGAACGCGGCTACTCAGCGACAACGACAACAGCAGCAGCCCGCGGTGCGGCACAGATCGACTGCGCGACGCTTGGTGAGCACAAGCTCAAGGCGGGCGAACACGACGAACAGCCTACCCAATGCCGGGGCGTTCAAGCCAATAGCGGTTCCAGCGCCGACCGCAGCGCAGCGGCCGTCGGCACACCGGCGGCCCGGTAGCGCTGCCGGCCGCCGGCGTCGAAGATCAGCGTGGTGGGCAACGACAGCACCGAGAACCGCCGCGCCGCAGCGGGGTTGGCGTCTATATCGACTTCGCGATGCGCTATCTTGCCCGGGCCGCCCAGCTCATCGCAGACCGTCTCGACCACCCGCCGCACGCCGGCGCAGGGTCCGCACCACGGCGCGGAGAAATGCACCACCGTCGGGTGGCCGGGCGGTAGCCCGAGAAACGCGGCACCGCCGTCGTCGGCGCCGATCCCCGGGGCGGTGGCCGCCACCGCCCTGAGCGCCCCGGCCCGCCGGCTCATCCACCACCCGATGACGCCCGCCAGGAGCAGGCCGGTGAGCAACGCGATCGCGCTCACCGCGGGCGGAACTCCGGCAGGGTGACGGTCATGTCCTCGGCGATGCCCTCGATGATCACATCGGAGCCGCGGGCCCCCTGGCTGGTCGGCACCAACCCGAACGGGAGTCGCTGCTGCGGCACGCTGCCGTGGAACGCCGCCAGCACCACGGCCCGCTGGTCTTCGGGAACGTGCTGGTCGGCGGTGTCGGGACCGGTGAGCACCGCGGTCGGGGTGATCACCAGCGTGCTGTGGTCAGCGCCGCCGACCGAAAGGTCCACCGCCACGCTCACTCGCTTGCCGTAGCCGGCAGGCGTGCCGGTGAACACCAGGCCCTGATTGCTGGAGATGCCCGACTCGGTGGTGCCGCCGGTCGCGTCATTGGTCTCGTCCGGCGGTGCCTCCACCATCAGGTCGCGGATGCCCAGATAGCGACCCAGGTACACCGAACCGATGATGATCCGGCTCTCCAGTTTGGCGACCGAGATCTTGGCGCCCGGCCGGAATCGCCAGGACGCCTCACTCAGGTCGACCGAATGCATGGTGGCCTCCAGCATCGCCTTTCCGACCATCGGCTGCTCGACGGCAGGGGCTTTGATCTCCACTTCGTCGTAGTGATCCCGCCGTGCCTGCGGGATGAACGGAAACCCCAGGATCGCGACGAAGGGGTCGGATCCGAGGTCGGTGGCCCGGCGCACCGCCCGGGACAACTGGTATTCGGCGTAGACGCTGATCCCGAAGTCGACCCCGCCAGCTGTGACCGCCACCGCCGCGATCACGGCCGATATCCCGATAAGCACCCTGCGCACCCGGTCATTCTGGCAGGTCGCACGCTATCGTTAGATCACCTGGGACGCTGGAGGACCACGTTGGAGCTACTGCTGTTGACCGCTGACCTGCACCCGGAAGTGGTGCTGCCGTCGCTGTCGCTGCTGGCACACACCGTGCGCACAGCGCCGCCGGAGGTCTCTGCGCTGCTGGAGGCCGGTTCGGCGGAGGTGGTGATCGTCGATGCCCGCACCGACCTGGCGGGCGCCCGCGGGCTGTGCCGGCTGCTGAGCACCACCGCCGGTTCGGTGCCGGTGATTGCGGTGGTGACCGAGGGCGGGCTGGTGGCCGTCAACGCCGAATGGGGTATCGACGAGATCCTGCTGCCGGGCACCGGACCCGCCGAGGTCGACGCCCGGTTGCGGTTGTTGACCGGTCGGCGCGCCGCCCCAGCCGCCGACCAGGCCTCCGGTCAGACCAAGCTGGGCGAGTTGGTGATCGACGAGGCCACCTACACCGCGCGGTTGCGCGGCCGGCCGCTGGACTTGACCTACAAGGAATTCGAGCTGCTCAAATACCTCACCCAGCACGTCGGCCGGGTGTTCACCCGGGCGCAGCTGCTGCAGGAGGTGTGGGGCTACGACTTCTTCGGGGGAACCCGCACCGTCGACGTGCACGTCCGGAGGCTGCGGGCCAAGCTCGGGCCTGAATACGAGTCGCTCATCGGCACGGTGCGCAATGTCGGCTACAAGGCGGTCCGGCCGGTTCGGGGCAAACCGGCGGGCGCATCGGGCGACGAAGCCGAGGCGGACGAGGATTTCGCGGCCGACGGCGGCGCCGAGCCCGCCGGTGACGGTGCATCCGAGTCGCTGGCCAGTCAGTGAGCACGCCGGGATGGCGCGCCGCGCTCGATGAGGACGAGCAGCGCCAGGTTCGGGAATTGATCGCCGCCGCAGCGCACCATGACGGCGTCGAGCCGGTCGGGGAGCAGGTGCTGCGCGAGCTCCCTGGTACCCGCAGCGGGCACCTGGTCGCCGCGGGCGCCGACGGGTTGCTGGGTTACCTGAACCTGAGTGCGCCGCCGGACGACACCGCTCCGATGGCCGAGTTGGTGGTGGCGCCGCACGCCCGGCGGCGCGGTATCGGCTCCGCCATGGTTCGCGCCGCGCTGGCGAAGAGCCGAGGACGAGCCCGGTTCTGGGCGCACGGCACGCTGCCGGGCGCTCGGGCCACCGCCGCGGCGCTGCAACTGGTCGTGGTGCGCGAGCTGCTGCAGATGCGCCGGTCGTTACGCGGGATCGCTGAGCCGTCGATTCCGGCCGGGGTGGTGATCCGCAGCTATGCGGGCGCGGCGGACGACGCCGAATTGCTGCGCGTCAACAACGCCGCCTTCGCCTGGCATCCCGAACAGGGCGGCTGGACGGCGGCGGACCTGGCCGAACGTCGGGCCGAGGGCTGGTTCGATCCGCACGGGCTGTTTCTGGCCTTCCCCGACACTCAAGAGACCGACGACCAGACGCTGCTGGGATTCCACTGGACCAAGATCCACCCCGGCACCGCCGGCGCCGAACCCGTCGGGGAGGTCTACGTCGTCGGGGTCGATCCGGCCGCTCGGGGCCGCGGCCTGGGTCGGGTGCTCACCGAGGTGGGCTTGGCTCACCTGGCCCGGAAACTCGCCGACCTCGACGAGCCGACCGTGCTGCTCTACGTCGAGGCGGACAACACCGCGGCGTTGCGGACCTACCGGCAGCTGGACTTCGCCGTGCACAGCGTCGACACCGCCTACGCCGGGGTGGAGGTAGGTTGACCGGTCGGCGATCTATTCACCGCCCGTTCACCTGCCATGCGGTTCCCATCCATAAGTGCCGCATACGTTCCGGAGGGATTTGAACCTGAGCGAGGAAGCGAGGAGCGATGAAACCCACAATGGCGGGTGCTGCCCTGTTGGCGGCGAGCCTGGGGCTGGCACTGAGCGGCTGCGGCAGTGACGACAACTCCGGTGGCGCGGCCGGCGCCGGCGCATCGGGATCCGCCGAGTGTGCCGGCAAGAGCACGCTGACCGCCGAGGGTTCGACGGCCCAACAGAACGCGATCGCGGTGTTCAACCAGGTGTGGGGCAAGGAGTGCGCGGGCAAGAACCTGTCGTACAACCCGACCGGGTCCGGTGCCGGCCGGGAGCAGTTCATCGCCGGGCACGTCGACTTCGCCGGGTCCGATTCGCCGCTGAGCGAAGCGCAGGTCGAACAGGCCGCCGCCCGCTGCCACGGAAATCCCGCGTGGCATCTGCCGCTGGTGTTCGGCCCGATCAGCATGGCCTACCACCTCGACGGGGTGGAGCACCTGGTGCTCAACGCGGACGTGCTGGCCCGCATCTTCAGCGGATCGATCACCAGCTGGGACGACCCCGCGCTGGTCGCCCTGAACCCGGGCCAGGAGCTGCCCGCGATCGCCATCACGCCGATCTACCGGTCGGACTCCTCGGGGACCACCGACAACTTCCAGAAGTACCTCAGCGCCGCCGCGCCGCAGGCCTGGACCAGGGGCGACGGCAGCGAGTTCCAGGGCGGCGTCGGTGAGGGCGCGCAGAAATCGGCCGGCGTGGTGCAGGCCGTGCAGAGCACGCCCGGCGCCATCGGTTACGTCGAGAAGGGCTTCGCCGACCAGGCGAACCTGCGGTCGGCGATGATCGACTCGGGTGCCGGCGTGGTCGCCGCCACCGACGAGGCGGCCGGCGCGGCGATACAGTCCGCCGGGTTCGTGACCGAGGACAGCAATGACATGCGACTGGACCTGCGGTCGCTCTACGGGACCAAGCAGGCCGCTGCCTACCCACTAGTGTTGGTGACCTATGAGATCGTCTGCTCCAAGGGCTACGACGCGGATACGGCGGCGGGCGTGAAGTCCTTTCTGAAGGCGGCGTCGACCACCGGTCAGGAAGGGCTGGCGGACGCTGGCTATGTCCGGTTGCCCGACCAGCTCAAGCGGCGGCTGAGTAGCGCTATCGACGCGATTCAGTAGCGGCACCGCGCAACCGAAGGGGTGTCTAGCATCGCCGAGTCGTCGAGGTTCAGCGTGGCGGAGTCACCGGTGGCGAACAAGTCGCCGCTGACTCCGTCGACGAGGCGCTCCGTCACGAGTTCCCTGACCGACCGGCTGTTCCGGTGGGTGGCTGAGGGTTCCGGCGTGTTGATCATCGTCTTGATCACCGCCGTCGGCGGCTTCCTGCTGCTGCGTGCCGTCCCGGCGTTGCAACGCAACAAGGAGAACTTCTTCACCTACGGCGGCAACTGGGTCACCACCGACACCTCCGCCATGCATTTCGGCGTCGCCGAGCTGCTGCAGGTGACGGTGTTCGTCTCGGTGTTCGCCCTGCTGCTGGCCATGCCGGTGGCGCTCGGTGTCGCGATTTACCTCGCCGAGTACGCCCCCCGGCGGCTCGTCGGACCGCTCGCCTACATGGTCGAGTTGTTGGCGGCCGTCCCGTCGATCATCTACGGCGCGTGGGGGCTGTACGTGCTGGCGCCGCAGTTGCGGGGCACGGCGCAGTGGCTCAACGACAATCTCGGTGGGTTCTTCCTGTTCGCCACCGGCAACGCCTCCGTCGCCGGCGGCGGTACGGTCTTCACTGGCGGGATCGTGCTGGCGGTGATGATCCTGCCGATCATCACCGCGGTCACCCGGGAGGTGCTGGCTCAGACCCCCCGGGGCCAGGTCGAGGCCGCGCTGGCGCTGGGTGCGACTCGCTGGGAAGTGGTCAAGGTGGTGATGTTGCCGTTCGGGCGGTCCGGTTACATCAGTGCCGCGATGCTGGGGCTGGGCCGTGCGCTGGGTGAGACCGTCGCGTTGTTGATCATCCTGCGGGCCACCCAGACGACGTTCAACTGGTCGCTGTTCGACGGCGGCTACACCTTTGCCACCAAGATCGCCGCCACCGCATCGGAGTTCAACGACCAGTACAAGGCCGGTGCCTACATCGCGGCCGGACTGGTGCTGTTCGTGTTGACCCTGGTTGTCAACGCGTTGGCACGTGCGGCCATCACGAAGAAGGTGCACTGATGACCGCGCTGCTGGATCGACCCGTCAAGGAGCGCACCTTCGCGGCGGTGAGCCTGCGTCGCCGGGTGGCCAACGCCATCGCGACGCTGTTGGTCACCCTCGCGATGGGGGTCGCGCTGGTGCCGCTGATCTGGGTGATGTACTCGGTTTTCGAACGCGGGTTCGGAGCGGTCAGTTCCAGTGTCTGGTGGACGAATTCGCAGGCCGGGATGACGGCGTTCGCGGCCGGGGGCGGCGCCTACCACGCGATCGTGGGAACGCTGTTGCAGGGACTGGTGTGCGCGGCGTTGTCGATCCCACTGGGCATCTTCGTGGCGATCTATCTCGTCGAGTACGGTGCCGACACCCGGCTCGGCAAGCTTGCGACGTTCATGGTCGACATCTTGACCGGGGTCCCGTCGATCGTGGCGGCGCTGTTCATCTACGCGCTGTGGGTGGCGACGCTGGGCTTCCAGCGCTCCGGTTTCGCGGTGTCGCTGTCGTTGGTGCTGCTGATGGTGCCGGTGATCGTCCGGGCCACCGAAGAGATGCTCCGGATCATCCCGATGGATCTGCGAGAGGCCAGTTACGCGCTGGGCGCGCCGAAATGGAAGACCATCGTCAGCATCGTGATCCCGACCGCGCTGTCGGGCATCATCACCGGGATCCTGCTGGCGCTGGCCCGGGTGATGGGCGAGACGGCGCCGCTGCTGATCCTGGTCGGCTATTCGCAGGCGATCAACTTCGACATGTTCCACGGCTTCATGGGGTCGCTGCCGGGCATGATGTACGACCAGACGTCGGCGGGCGCGGGCACCAGCGCGGTTCCCACCGACCGTCTCTGGGGTGCCGCGCTGACGCTGATTGTGCTGATAGCGATACTGAACATCGCGGCCAGGTTCGGAGCGCGGGTGTTCGCGCCCAAGAAGTTCTAGTCTGACGGCAATCCAGCCCGAAGCGGTGGGAGAAGAATAATTAGGAGTGCTGCACGGTGGCCAAAAGGTTGGACCTGACCGATCTCAACATCTATTACGGGGCCTTCCATGCCGTTGCCGACGTGACGCTGTCGGTCGCCCCGCGCAGCGTGACCGCGTTCATCGGACCGTCCGGATGCGGTAAGTCGACGGTGTTGCGCACCTTGAACCGGATGCACGAGGTCATCTCTGGCGCCCGGGTCGACGGGTCGGTGCTGCTCGACGGTGAGGACATCTACGGCCCGTCGATCGATCCGGTCGGGGTGCGCAAGGCCATCGGCATGGTCTTCCAGCGTCCGAATCCGTTCCCCACCATGTCGATCCGTGACAACGTGGTGGCCGGGCTGAAGTTGCAGGGTGTTCGCAACCGCAAACTGCTCGACGAGACCGCGGAGCATTCGCTGCGCGGCGCCAACCTGTGGAATGAGGTGAAGGACCGACTGGACAGGCCCGGGGGCGGGCTGTCGGGCGGGCAGCAGCAGCGATTGTGCATTGCCCGGGCCATCGCGGTGCAACCCGATGTGCTGTTGATGGACGAGCCCTGCTCAGCGCTGGACCCGATCTCGACGATGGCCATCGAAGAGTTGATCGCTCAACTCAAGCAGGACTACACCATCGTCATCGTCACCCACAACATGCAGCAGGCTGCCCGGGTAAGTGACCAGACCGCGTTTTTCAACCTCGAGGCAGTGGGCAAACCGGGCCGGCTGATCGAGATCGACGGCACCGAGAAGGTTTTCTCCAATCCCAGCTGCAAGGAGACCGAGGACTATATCTCGGGCCGGTTCGGCTGACCCCGCACCCGCACGGCTGGCACCGCAGGGCGAACGGTTGCCTATGTAGCCGGTATTTTCGACACCGGGATCGACTACGGTGTAGTAACCAGCGCCGTCGGGAGGAATGCGTGTGAAGTCCAATCGATTCCGCATCGCGTTGAGCCTGATGGTGACAACTCTGCTGCTGGTCGCGGGCTGTGGCGGCTCGACGAAGTCGGACTCCGCCTCGGATATATCGGTGCAGTGTGGTGGAAAGAAGAAGCTGCTCGCCAGCGGTTCGACCGCCCAGGCCCATGCCATCGAGCAGTTCGTCTATGCCTACATCCGGGCCTGTCCGGACTACACGTTGGACTATCGCGCCAACGGCTCCGGCACGGGGGTGGCACAGTTCGCCAGTGGCCACACCGAGCTGGCCGGGTCCGACTCCCCGCTGGACCCGTCGACGGGCGAGCCGCAACGGGTAGCGGCCCGCTGTGGTTCGCCGGCATGGCATCTGCCCACAGTGTTCGGTCCGATCGCGGTCACCTACAACGTCAGTGGTGTCGGTGATCTGGCCGTGGACGGGCCGACGCTGGCGAAGATCTTCAACGGCACCATCACCAGCTGGGACGATCCCGCGCTGCGGGCTCTCAACAAGGACGTCCGGCTACCGGCCGAGCCGATCCATGTGTTGTTCCGCGGTGACTCGTCAGGGACCACCGACAATTTTCAGAAGTATCTCGACGCTGCCTCCGACGGCGCTTGGGGCAGGGGCGCCGGTAAAACTTTTAACGGTGGTGTCGGCGTCGGGGCGACCGGTAACGACGGGACTTCAGCGCTACTGCGCAGCACCGAGGGCTCGATTACCTATAACGAATGGTCTTTTGCAGTGGGGCGGCAGTTGAAAATGGCCCGGGTCATCACTTCGGCGGGCCCGGAACCGGTGACGATCTCGACCGACTCGGTGGAGAAAACCATTGCCGGTGCCAAGTTCATCGGCGAGGGCAACGATTTGGTGGTCGACACGTCATCGTTCTACAAGCCGACTGACGCCGGAGCCTACCCGATCGTGCTGGTGACCTACGAGATCGTGTGCTCGAAGTACCCCAACGCCTCGAACGGGCAGGCGGTGAAGGCGTTTATGAGCGCGGCGATCGGCGCCGGCCAGGAGGATTTGGATCAGTACGGCTACATTCCGCTACCGGATTCGTTCCGGGCGAAATTGCGCACGGCGATCGACGCGATCCAATAGCCGACCGTCTCCGGTTGCGTCGGCGGCCCCGCGGTTGGTGTTGCCGGTACGAATTCGTGGTTCATCTGAATTTCGTTCTGACCAGGAATGTAGCCCTACCTTAAGATTCGCCTGTAACCTCTGGTTAACCTGCCCTTCATCTGGGAGGTCGCTGCAGTCGTGCTGCAGAGCGGGTCACGCCGGCGCTATCGGCATGACCGGGTCGGAGGGAGTGTCGTGGACAGTCGTGAGGCGGGTTCGCTGGTAGGGACGCGATTCGGGCCGTACCTGCTGCTGCGGCTGCTGGGTCGTGGCGGGATGGGCGAGGTCTATGAAGCCGAAGACGTCCGCAAGCATCGGTCGGTGGCACTGAAGCTGATCTCGCCGCCGCTGTCGTGTGACCCGATGTTTCGGGCCCGCATGCAACGGGAGGCGGACGCGGCGGGCCAGCTCAGGGAACCGCACGTGGTGCCCATCCACGACTACGGCGAGATCGACGGCCAGATGTTCGTTGCCATGCAGTTGGTCGACGGCGACGACCTGGCCGCGGTGCTGCGGCGGTCCGGCCCGATGAACCCGGCACGAGCGGTGGCCATCATCGACCAGGTGGCCGCCGCACTCGACGCTGCCCACGGCAACGGCGTGACGCACCGCGACGTCAAGCCGGAGAACATCCTGATCACCCACCGCGATTTCGCTTATCTGGTCGACTTCGGTATCGCACGCGCCGCGACCGATCCCGGCTTGACCCAGACCGGTACCGCGGTGGGTACCTACAAGTACATGGCCCCGGAACGGTTCGGCGCCGATGAGGTCACCTACCGGTCAGACATCTATTCACTGGCCTGTGTGCTCAGTGAGTGCCTGACCGGTGTGCCGCCGTTCCGGGTCGACAGCGTCGAGCGGCTGATCACCGCGCACCTGATGGAGCCCCCGCCGCGGCCCAGTCAGCTGCGGCCGGGCGTCGTGCCGATAGCCCTGGATCAGGTGGTCGCCCGGGGCATGGCGAAGAACCCGTGGGACCGCTACAGCAGCGCCGGCGATCTGGCCCACGCGGCTCACGACGCGCTGACGGTGGCAGAGCAGCATCGGGCCGCCATGATCGTGCGGCGGGGTGAGGAAGCCGACCGCCCGGTCAGCGTTGCCGGGATCGCGGTCGGTGGCAAGACCGAGCGGCCCAACGGGCACCCCGGCCAACCCGGGCAACCGGGCGGCTTCGACGCGACCATGGCCCGGCCGGCGGCCGCCGAGTCGTGGCGGGAGCGGCCGGCGCCCCCGCAGCGGTCGACGCCCGAACGGTTCGAGAGCCGGTCGTTCGCCGCGGCACCGCGCGTACACCGGCGCAAGTGGCTGCTGCCGGCCGCCGTGGCGGCGGTGGTGCTTGCCATCGCGGGCGTGGCCGGCGGATATGCGCTCAGCCGTGAGTCGGGTTCGGCGACCGGCGTCTCGGCGGACGGGCAGAGCGTGGTGCCGCTGGAGGGGCTGAGCTTTCGGCTGTCCCCTGGCGGCCTGGCGCTCGACGGTGACGACAACCTCTACATCACCAACCAGAGCATGTACGGCCGGGTGCTGAAGCTGGCGCCGGGATCGAGCAATCCAGAAGTGTTGCCGTTCACCGGTCTCTACGAGCCGCAGGGCGTGGCCGTGGCCGCCGACGGCTCGGTCTATGTCAGCGACTTCAACAACCGGGTGGTGAAGTTGGCCCCGGACACCGGCGAACAGACCGAACTGCCGTTCACCGGACTCAACTACCCCGAGGGGGTGACGGTGGACGCTCAGGGCAGCGTCTACGTCGCCGACCGGGGCAATAACCGGGTGGTCAAGTTGCCGGCCGACGCCGGCGCGCAGGTCGTGCTGCCGTTCACCGGACTTCATAATCCCGACGACGTGGCCGTCGACAGCAACGGCAACGTCTACGTCACCGACACCGACAACGACCGGGTGGTGCGGCTGAGCGCCGGGTCCAATACCCAGACGGACCTTCCGTTCACGGGGCTGTCCTCACCGTGGGGCGTCTCGGTGGACCGCGCCGACAACGTCTACGTCACCAACCACGAGAACCACAAGGTCATGAAGCTGGATCTCGTGACCAACAACCAGACCAAGTTGCCGTTCGCCGGCCTCAACACGCCCTTGCAGGTGGTGGTCGACGCCGACGGTGCGTTGTACGTGGCTGACCGCGGTAACAACCGGGTGGTCAAGCTGGCGGCCGGCTCATAGCGGTCCGGCCGGCGGCACGGTCATCGCTGCCGGACCGAGGTGAGCCGGGTTGCCACCGCGGCCATCACCGCGCTGAGCGCCACCACGATGATCAATGTCAGTGCCGCCCCCCACACCCGGGTCTGGCCGGCGGCCTCCGGGTTGGCGAGTTCGCTGTAGATCAGCAGCGGTAGTGAGGCCATGTTGTCGTGCAGGATGTCGTAGTTGATCGAGCGGCTGTAACCGACCAGGACCAGTACCGGGGCAGTCTCACCGATGATTCGGGCCAGCGCCAGAAATGTTCCGGACAGGATCCCGGACATTGCGGTCGGAAGCACGATTCGGATGATCGTCTTCCACTTCGGAACCCCCAACGCATAACTGGCCTCCCGCAACTCGTCGGGGACCAGCCGAAGCATCTCCTCGGCGGACCGCACCACGATCGGCAGCATCAGCAGCACCAGTGCCAGCGAAACCGCCAGCGCGCTCTGCTCGAAGCCAAGGGTGGCGATCCACAGACTGAAGATGAACAGCGACGCGACGATCGACGGCACCCCCGCGAGCACGTCGACCATGAACGTGGTCAACCGGGCCCACCAACCGGACCCGTACTCGACCAGGTATATCGCGGTCATCAGACCGAGCGGCACCGCCAGTACGGCGGCGACCCCAGCCTGCACCAGCGTGCCGTACAACGCGTGATACACCCCGCCGGCCAACTCATCGGGCAGTACGCCGCGCAGCGAGTGCGTCCACCAGGATGCGTGGACGACTGCCTGCCAGCCGCGCGCGATCACCACCCACAGCAGCCAGATCAGCGGCACCGTCGCGATGCCGAACGAGATCACGAATATCAGCGCGGCGAAGCGGTCCGTGATCCGGCGCCTGATGCTGATGGGGCTGCGCACCCGGGACTTGACCGGTGCTGTCAGCGCGGGGGCGCTCATCCGTTGACCTTTCCGCCGGCCACCGCACGCGCGGCGGCGTTGACGACGAACGTCAGGACGAACAGGGCGAAACCAGCGGCGATGTAGGCGCCGGTCGGCAGCGGGGCACTGAACTCCGAGGCGGCGGACGCGATCTTGGACGCAAACGTGTACCCGCCGTCGAACAGCGACCAGTTACCCGGACGCGGGGCCGCTCGCAAGATGATCAGCATGGCGATCGTCTCGCCCAGGGCACGGCCCAGCCCCAGCATCGAGGCGGCGATGACGCCGCTGCGGCCGTAGGGCAGCACCACGATCCGCACCACCTCCCAGCGGGTGGCGCCCAGCGCCTGAGCCGCCTCGATGTGCGAGGTCGGAGTCTGCCGAAAGACCTCCCGGGACACCGAGGTGATGATCGGCAGGATCATCACGGCCAGCACGATCCCGGCGGTGAAGATGGTTCCGCCGCCGGCCAGTGACACGTTGCCCTTGGCGAACAGAAACAGCCAGCCCAGGTGGTGATTGAGAAACTTCGCCACCGGATAGAGCATCGGCGCCAGCACGAAGATCCCCCACAGTCCGAAGATGATGGACGGGACCGCAGCCAACAGGTCGATGACGATGCCGCACGGCCGCGACAGCTGCCGTGGCGCATAGCGGGTGAGGAAGATCGCGATGCTGATCGAGATCGGCACCGCCACTACCAACGCGAGCAGCGAGGTCAATACCGTCACCACCAGCAGGTCCCGGATTCCGAACGCCAGACCGTCGGCGCCGCCGGTGCTGAAGGTGGCGGTGGTGAAGAAATTCGCGGTGTTGGCTTGCAGGGACGGTACGGCCCGGATCAGCAGGAAGACGGCGATCAGCGCGATCGCGACGACGACCGTCGAACCGGCCGACAGTGCCAGCGCCCGGAATATCCGTTCCCCGCCGGACCCGTGCTTGCGGGGCAGTGTTACGGGCACCGACGATTGCGGGGTGTTATCGGCCATGGCGCCAACACCCTCGAAACCGCGGTGACCGGTGGGGCAGGATCACTCGATGGCGTCGACTGCGGTCGACAGGCGCGGCTTGAACGCATCCGGGATCGGCACGTAGCCGTACTCATCCAGACCGAACTGCCCGGAAGTGATGGTCGATTTCAGGAACATCCGCACGGCGGTGCCCACCTCGGCATCGGGGTACTTCGAGCAGACCACTTCGTAGGTGGCGAGCACGATCGGGTAGGAGCCGGCGTTGCTGGGCTTGTAGAACGACGCGGTGTCGAGCACCAGATCGTTGCCCTCGCCCTTGATGGTGGCTCCGGCGATCGTCTTGCCGACCGATTCGGTGCTGATCGCGACGGGATCCGGACCGGCCGACGTGATGATCTGCGCGGTGCGCAGATTCTTGGCCTGGGCGAACGACCACTCGTTGTAGGTGATGGCGCCCTCGGTGGTGCTGATCGCGGCCGCGGTGCCGTCATTGCCCTTGGCGCCCTCGCCGACGCCGCCGTTGAACGACTTCCCGGTGCCCTTGCCCCACGCGCCATCGGAGGCGCCCTCCAGATACTGCTGGAAGTTGTCGGTGGTGCCGGACTCGTCGCTGCGGAACACCACATGGATGGGCGCGGCGGGCAGTGCGGCGTCCGGGTTGAGGTCTTTCACCGCAGGGTCGTCCCAGCTGGTGACGGCGCCGTTGAAGATCTTGGCGACGGTCGGGCCGTCGAGAATCAGATTGTCGACACCGGCGATGTTGTAGGTGATCGCGATCGGGCCGAACACGGCGGGCAGGTTCCAGGCCGGGGAGCCACAGCGCTGCTGCGCCTGGGCGTACTCGTCGGCGCTGAGCGGCACGTCGGTGCCGGCGAAATCGGTCTGGCCGCCGACGAATTCGCGGATGCCGGCACCGGACCCGTTGGCCGTGTAGTTCACCGTCTGATCGGGGCACTCCGCGATGAACGTCTTGACGAATCTGGCCATGGCGTTCTGCTGGGCCGTCGATCCGCTCGCTTTCAGCGTCTCGGTGCCGCCGCAGTCGCTGCCGGCCGACGAACCTCCGGAGGAATCGGTGCCGTGAGAGTTGTGGTCGCTGCCGCAGCCGGACAAGGCCAGCGTGCCGGCGGCCAGGATTCCCAGTGCCGCACCGTAACCGTTCCGTGTCATCTCGGGGCCTTTCGGGTCGAATCAGGGTTGAGCAACACACCCGCTGTATCACCGGATCGGCCCGGCCGCGAAACCACGCGGAGCAAGCACGGCACGGGCTGCCAGCAGACTAACAGCCTGCTGTGAAAAAAAAGGATGATATTCCTCTTGGAAATGGGCCCGAAAAACGGACCCGCCGCACGAGGCGACGACGCGTTAGCCGACGTCGCGCGCGGGGCGCGCGATAGTCGTCCTAATCGGGTGGGGGCAGGGTGTTCTCGTCGGGGAACTTGCCGGTCGCCTGGAAGATCACCCGGCGCGCCACTTCCACAGCGTGGTCGGCGAATCGTTCGTAGAACCGGCCGAGCAGGGTCACGTCGACTGCCGCGGCGACGCCGTGCCGCCACTCTTTGTCCATCAGTACTGAGAACAGATGCCGGTGCAGATCATCCATCGCATCGTCTTCTTCGCGGATCCGGGCGGCCTTCTCCGGGTCCCGCGACAGCAGCACCTCTTGCGCGCTGTTTCCCAAATCGACTGCCACCCTGCCCATTTCGGCAAAGTATCCGTTCACCTCTTCGGGCAGGGCGTGTTGCGGGTGCCGGCGGCGAGCGATCTTGGCGACGTGCAGTGCCAGCGCGCCCATCCGGTCGATGTCGGCGACCATCTGGATGGAGCTGACGATGGCTCGCAGGTCCCCGGCGACCGGTGCCTGCAACGCCAGCAGCACGAAGGCGCTCTCCTCGGCGCGCGCGCTCATCGCGGCGATCTTCTCGTGGTCGGTGATCACCTGCTCAGCCACCACCAGGTCGGCCTGCAGCAGGGCCTGCGTGGCACGTTCCATGGCGATTCCGGCCAGGCCGCACATCTTGCCGAGCTGTTCGGCCAAGTCCGAGAGTTGCTCGTGATAGGCGGTTCGCATGCCCTCAAGACTAACCCGGACGGGGCTCGAGGCGGCTGCGCGCCGCCGCCGCGTTTACTCGCAGGTGGTGTCGGCGGCGTTGGTGACCGTCAGGTCGTCGGGCAGCTGGGTGGGTTCGACGCTGGCGCCGCGGTTGAGTTGCACGTTGATCTGCGAGCCGGCGACCGCCGGCCTGCTGACGGCGCGGAAATCCGCACCCAGCACCACTCGCACGATGCTGCCCAGCCCGGCGACCCGTTCGATCGGCGCACCGGTCAGCGCTGAGGCCACGGTGGCGGCGGCCTGTTCATTGCCCGGGGAGAACAGCACTTTGGTGGTCTTGACGGTTGCCGGGTAGTCATCGGCGCTGTCGACGTCGAAGCCCCAGTGCTGCAGGCCCTCAGAGGTGGCGGCGGCCAGGCCGGACTGGTCGGTGGCGTTGGACACCCGCACGGTGACCTCGCCGGGGGAGGTGGTGACCGCCCGGACCTGCTCGCTGTACGGCTTGGCGGTCGGGCTGGCCGGTGTCGCGGCGGCCTGGGTGGATTGCGGAGTCGGGCTGGTCGCGGTGGTCGGGACCGACGTGGCGTTGTGATCGTTCTCGCCGGGCAGCGGGTCGTCGTTGATGATGGCGTCGAACAGCGCTCGCATGTCGTCCATCCGAGGGACCTCGTCGCCGTTCTCGTCGGTCTCACTGGTCGGCACGGTGACGAAGGTGATGTGCCCGGCGGACACCTTCTGCAGCGACTGCCCCAGGTTCACCAGGTCCTTGGTCTTGATGTTGTCCACGTAGCTGTCGCCGATAAACATGTTGACCACGTTGTTGAGCTTGGTCGGGGAGAAGAAGGTATTGGTGGAGATCAGCGAGCGCAGCAGTGACGACAAGAAGAGCTGCTGGCGTTTGATCCGGCCGTAGTCGCCGTTGTCCTCGGTGGTGACGTTGCGGGCGCGCACGTAGCTCAGTGCTGTTGCGCCGTTGACCCGCTGGCGCCCGCTGTTCTCCAGCACGCTGCCCAGCTCGAGGTCGTAGAGCGGGCTGGTGGTGCACACCTCCACGCCGCCCAGGGCGTCGACCATCTTGCCGAAGCCGACGAAGTCGACGGCCATGAAGCGGTTGACCGCCAGCCCGGAGAGCTTCTGGATCTCCTTGACCAGACACTTGGGACCGCCGAAGGCGTACGTGGAGTTCAGCTTCGTCTCGGTGTAGACGGTGTCGTCGCTGTAGGTGCCGGTGTTCGGGTCGTAGATCGGGCCGTAGGCGCCGGTCTCGGGATTCCAGACCTCGCATTGAATCGGCGTGATCGCCAGGTCGCGCGGGAAGGACACCACCACCACGCGTTTCCGGTTCGCCGGGATGTTGACCAGCATGATCGTGTCGGACCGGGCACCCTCGGCGTCCTCGGTGCTGCCGGCGCCGATACTGCTGTTGGCCCCGGCCCGGGTGTCGGCGCCGACGATCAGGAAGTTCTCGTCGCCGTACTGCCCGGCCGCGTCGAGGATGTCGTGCGAGTTGGGGTCCAGCGCGCTGACGTGGTTGAGGCTGCGGTTCTTCGAGGCGCTCCACTGCCAGGCCGAACCGGTCAGCACCAGGGCCAGAACCGCCATCATGGCCGCTACCGCCCGCCCGGCCAGCAGCGCCCCGCGACCGGTCTTTCGCGGCCGCGGCTCGTCGGATTCAAGGTCGTCGTGCCCCGGCGGGTCGATTCGCGCCGGCGGTAGCTCGCGGGCCGCGCCCGGCGGTTCAGCGAGGCTCGACGCAGGAGAGGCGAAGCTGGGACCGCCGCTTGGACCCGGCGGTTCAGCGAGGCTCGACGCAGGAGAGGCGAAGCTGGGACCGCCGAGTGAACCCGGTAGTTCGGTGGTGGGCTCGGAGTCGGCCCAGTCGTCGGACCACGCGGTTTCACCGGGCTCGTCGTAGTCCGTGCCGTGAATCCGGTCGAGGTCGGGCAACTCCGAGGGGTAGGCCACCTCGGCGATGTCGGCGGTGGAATTCGGCGCGTCCGTCGCGGCGAAGGCCGCCCAGAGCTCAGGGTCCGGGTCGGGCTTGGTCTCCCCGGGTTCGGCGGCTTCTCCGCCAGTCGCGGGATCGGCAGCCGCCGCTGGCTCGTCGGCGACGGTGACGGCACGGCGCTGGCTGCGGCCACCGGACGGCGGAACGCCGCCGTTGACCCGCGCGATCAGGTCCGCGACGGTCACCGAACCGTCACCACGGTGGCGGCGGCGTGCCGCGGCCGGCCGGGGCGGGGCCGGCGCGGGGTCGTCGGCCGGGGTCTGCCAGCGTTCCCACGGCGCGGGTCCGGGCGGCGTCATCGTCATCAGCTGATGGTCACCGTCGTCCCGGCCCTCTCCAGGCCAGCGTCCAGGAGTGGCGTTATCGCCGTCACTCATGTCCTCACGGGCCTCCGAGTCTTCGGGACTGACGGGCGTCGATCACACGTCAGCCTGGCACGGGTGATCGCCGTCGATTCTCCGTGCCTGTTTTCTGCCCCCGCAGGGGACAACCCCCCCGGGGCAATAAGTTACTTATTCTACTGAGAAGTTTCCAGACACGCGATGTCGAGAACGTCTCATTTCAGCCACCCGAGTGCATAATGTCTGCTCCGCTCGGCACGGTGCAGTCGTCCGGGTCGGCGAGCCACCCCTCGGGCAGGGTGACCTGGGCCGGTGACCCTTGCCGTCCGCGCGGCCCGGTCGCCGCAGTTGGGAAGGGTATCGACCCATCGAGCTGGCTGAGCAGCGCGTCGAGGCTGGCCAGCGTAGTGACCATGGCCAGCGTGCGCCGTAGCTCCGAGCCCGCCGGAAAGCCGTGCAGGTACCAGGCCACGTGCTTGCGGATCTCCCGCATGCCCTTGTCCTCGCCGAAGTGCGACGCCAGCAGTTCACCGTGGCGCCGGATGATGTCGGCGACCTCGCCCAGCGTGGGCGGGGTCGGGATGGGTCGACCGGCGAATGCCGCCGACAGCTCACCGAACAGCCACGGGCGCCCCAGGCAGCCCCGCCCGATGACCACGCCGTCGCAGCCGGTCGCCGCCATCATGGCCAGGGCGTCGCCCGCCTCGAAGATGTCGCCGTTGCCGAGCACCGGGATCGAGCGCACCTGCGCCTTGAGTGCGGCGATCTGCTCCCAGTCGGCCTTGCCGGAGTAGCGCTGCGCTGCTGTCCGGGCGTGCAGGGCCACCGCCGCGGCGCCCTCGGCCTCGGCGATTCGCCCGGCGTCGAGGTGGGTGTGGGTGGCTTCGTCGATCCCGATCCGGAATTTCACGGTGACCGGGATGTCGGTCCCGGCCGTGCCGCGGACTGCCGCTGCGACGATGTTGCCGAACAGCCGGCGCTTGTAGGGCAGCGCCGACCCGCCGCCGTGCCGGGTCACTTTGGGCACCGGGCAGCCGAAATTCATGTCGATGTGGTCGGCCAGGCCCTCGTCGGCGATCATCTTCGCCGCGGCGTAGGTGGTGTCCGGGTCCACCGTGTAGAGCTGCAACGAGCGCGGCGACTCGGCGGCGGAGAACGTCGTCATGTGCAGGGTGGCCGGATGGCGTTCGACGAGCGCGCGGGCGGTCACCATTTCGCACACGTACAGCCCGCTGACCGTTCCGGCCCGGGACTGTTCCAGTTCGCGGCAGAGCGTGCGGAAGGCGACATTGGTCACGCCGGCCATCGGGGCCAGCACCACCGGGCTGGCGAGCGTGAGCGAACCGATCCGCAGCCCGCGCCGCTGCGCGGTCAGCACGTTACCGCCGGTGCCGCCGGTTACGGCGCCGATGAGGCGAATTCCTTCTTGGCGGCGCGCTTCTCGGCCATCTTGGCCTCCCGCTCGAGCCGGCGCTGCTTGGCCACCTCGAACTTCTCGCACGTCTGTTCCAGCTCGGCGACGATCTTGCCGATCTCGTCCTGGTAGCGGGCCGCTTCGCCGGTGAAGTCCCGTTCGAGGATGCGCCACTTCTTCAGCACCGGCATCACCACGTCGTCCAGGTGGATGCGTGGGTCGTAGACACCGCCGACGGCGATGATCACCGCCTTGCGGCGGAACTCCGGGACCACGTATCCGGGCATCTGGAAGTTGGCCAGCACCCGGTGCAGCGAGTACATCGCCTGCTCTGGCGCGATGTCGAAACCGGCCGCGCTGATGTCGCGGTAGAAGATCATGTGCAGGTTCTCGTCGGCTGAGATCCGGGCGAGCAGCTGGTCGGCAACGGGGTCGTTACAGGCCCGGCCGGTGTTGCGGTGCGAGATCCGGGTGGCCAGCTCCTGGAAGGTCACATAGACGACCGAGTCGAACAAGCTCTTGGCGAACAGGTCGCCGGAGACCTGCTGGTTCTGGCCCGGGCTGAAGCCGCGGTTGACGGTCTCCATCCGCAGCGTCTCCAGCTCGATCGGGTCGCAGTTGCGGGTCACGACGAGGTAGTCCCGCAGCGCGATGCCGTGCCGGTTCTCCTCGGCGGTCCACCGGTTCACCCAGGTGCCCCACGGGGCGTCCATGGTGAAGTTCATCGCGATCTCGCGGTGGTAGGAGGGCAGGTTGTCCTCGGTCAGCAGGTTCTGCACCATGGCTGTCCGGGCGACTTCGGACAGTTTCGACTGCTCGATATCCCAGTCCTGCCCGCCGAGGGCGTAGTAGTTCTTGCCCTCCGACCAGGGCACGTAGTCGTGGGGATTCCAGTCCTTGGTCATGGAGAAGTGCCGGTTGACCGCGTTCTCGACGACCGGCTCGAGTTCGTGCAGCAACTCCAGGTCAGTCCATTCGCGCGCCATAACAGCTCCCTGAGTATCTGTGTCGATCAGTTGCAGGCAATATATCTGTGTACGTCAGTGACATCAAGCTCGTTTGGGTGTGTTGCCGTCGCCGTCTTCGGGCCGGCCGGTATTGAGCAGCATGTCGACGCAGAAATCGATGAACTGGCTGCGAGTGGCGGCGAGCCGCCCGTCCAGGTAGGCGGTGAACAGGGCGGTCAACGCGCCGATCAGCCCGGTCGCGACCATGTGCTGCAGCGCCGGATCGCCGATCCGGGTGAGTTTGCGCTGCAGCATCCCGATGAAGTTGGGCATCCATTGCGCCCCGGAGTGGGTCAGTACCGGCTCCGTTGCCGGCGCGAGCAGTAGCACCCGGCCGAGCACGGGATCGTCGACCATCAACGTGACAAAGGCTTCCACGGCCGCTCGCGGCGTCTGGGCCGACAGCAGCGTTGTCATCGCGCGCGTACATACGTCGTCGTAGACCGCGCGGACGAATTCGTCGCGGTCGGTGAAGCTCTCGTAGAAGTAGCGTTCGGTCAGCGCGGCGGCCCGGCAGAGCGACCGGATGGTCAGCGTGGGCCCGTTCTCGTCGCCGAGCAGTCCGACGCCGGCCTCGATGAATTCGTCGCGGCGCAGGGCCGGGCGCTCCGCCAGCGGGACCCCGGACCAGCGGCCCCGGCGTTGACCGGACGGCACTTCAATCTCTCCTCGGGTCTGACAACGGTGGTAGTCGAAATAGCCTGCGGTTGCCGAGTTCCATCATGACGCACCGCGGGTACGGGCCGGCTTCGTCCGGCGGTGATTCGTCCCGGTTCGGCGCCGGTCGACGGGTGTGCCGGTCCGGCCGCGCGGGCCGACGCCGCGGCCGGATGCGTCCACGCACGTCGCCGCAGGCGCTCGAGGCTCGGCCCGTTAGTCCAGACAATAAAACCGCCTGGCCGCTTGTCTCTGCCCTTGACTGCGCCCATCGTGCTGCGGAATAGTGTTCTTCAGAACGAAGAATCACGTATGTTGTCCGGACAAATCTGCATACCCGGTGTCTGACGTCGCCGCCGGAGGGTGCGGATCTGCTGCTTGTGCCAGGAGAAGGCGGGTCATGGCGGATCACTCCAGCCTGCTGAGTCACTCGAGCTTGCTGGGCCTTGATGGCCGCGTCGTCATCGTGTCGGGAGCAGGTGGCGGCGGCATCGGGACGACGGTCACCGCGATGGCCGCGCAGGCCGGCGCCACGGTGATCGCGGTGAGCCGCTCGGCGGAGAACCTCGACGAGCACATCGCGCCGCTGGTCGCTGCCGGCCTGCCGGTGGTATCGGTGGCCGCCGACGCCGGTACCGACGAGGGCGTGACCGCGGTGCTCGACGCGGCGCGCAACGCCGACGGGCAGCTCTACGGGCTGGTCAACGTCGCCGGCGGGGCGGCGCCGTCGACCTGGATGGCCTCGACCCGGGTGGCCCGCTCCGATTGGCGGGAGATCTTCGCGCACAACCTCGAAACGGCGTTCTTCATGAGCCGTGCGGTCGCCGCCGAGCTGCTGGCGCAGCGGCGGCCGGGCTCGATCGTCTCGATCTCTTCGATCAGCGGGATGAACACCGCGCCGTTCCACATCGCCTACGGCACCGCCAAAGCCGGCGTCGTGGCGATGACGCGCACCATGGCCCTTGAGTTGGCGGCCGCCGGCATCCGGGTCAATGCGGTGGCGCCGGGGGTGACCGAGACCGCGGCATCGGGAACCTACGTCGACGAGGACCCCGATCGCGACCGAGGCGCGATCGCGTTGGGACGGCGCGGCCGACCCGAGGAGCAGGCCGGGCCGATCCTGTTCCTGCTGTCGGACCTGTCCAGTTACATCACCGGGCAGACCCTGCTGGTCGACGGTGGACTCAACCTCAAGTGGAGTCACCTCGGCGCGGACAACACCTCGCTGTTCCTCAAAGACGAAACCTTCCGCGCAGCGATGAGGAGGATGTCATGACCGATCCGGTGCACAACGCCGATTCGGCCGAAGAACTGTCGCAACCCATGACGATCGGCGTCGAGGCCTACACCTCGGAGAGCTACGCCCGTGCCGAACGCGACAAGTTGTGGCGCAAGGTGTGGCAGCAGGCCGGCCGGGTCGAGGATCTGCCGGAGGTGGGCAGCTACCTCACCTACGACATCCTCGACGACTCGATCATCGTGGTGCGCACCGGCTCGACCTCAGGCTCGGACTCTTTTCGGGCCCACCACAACGTCTGCCAGCATCGCGGCCGCCGGCTGGTCGACACCCCGGCCGGGGAGAAGAACGCCTGCGCGCGCACCCGCAAGTCATTCGTCTGCGGCTTCCACGGCTGGAGCTACGGCCTGGACGGGGCATGCACCCACATCCGCGAGCAGGACGACTGGCAGGGCACCCTGACGCCGGAGAACACCCACCTACGCCCGGTGCGCGTCGACACCTGGGGCGGCTGGGTCTGGATCAATATGGATCCGGACTGCGAGTCCCTGGCGGACTACCTGTTCCCCGCCGCCAAGATCCTGGAACCGTTCGGCCTGGAGAACATGCGTTACAAGTGGCGCAAGTGGCTGGAATTCGACTGCAACTGGAAGGTCGCGATGGAGGCCTTCAACGAGACCTACCACGTCTACACGACCCACCCGGAGTTCAACAGGTTCGGCGAGTTCAAGGGCTGGGCCAAGGTGCAGGGCCGCCACAGCAACATCGGCTACGACGCTCCGGAGGATCTGGAGACCACCAAGTCCAAGATCCGGCTGGGCACCGGTGCCGACCCCCGGGTGTCGACCGCGGAGATGCAGATCTACACCATGGAGGAGACCAACGCCACCACCACGGCGACGCTGGTCAACGCCGCCAAGCGACTGGTCGACGAGCTTCCCGAGGGCACGCCGGCCGAAAAGGTCCTCGAACACTGGCTGGCCTCGGCACGCCGCGACGACGAAGCCCGCGGCGTCATCTGGCCGACGATCCCGGCCGACGTGCTCGGGCAGGCCGGCACCGCCTGGCAGATCTTCCCGAACTTCCAGATCGGCCAGGGTCTCACCAGCGCACTGTGTTACAGCGCCCGGCCGCATCCCAGTTACAACCCGGACAAGTGCATCTTCGAGGTCTCGGTCTTCGAGCTGTTCCCCAAGGGCGAGGAGCCGCAGACCCGCTGGGAGTACACCCCGGTGGGGGACCCGCGGTGGCGCTCGGTGCTGCCGCAGGACTTCTCCAACATGGCCGCCGTGCAACAGGGGATGAAATCCCTTGGCTATCAGGGCGCCAGGCCCAACCCCTACCGGGAGCGCGCCATCGTCAACCTGCACCACCAGCTGGCGAAATACATGGCCGCCGGCGCGCCCGAGCAGATCCCGACAGGAAATGACCGATGACGGAGTGCCCGCCGACCCAGACCCCGGACGACTTCGACATCGAAGCGCTCCGTGAGAAGTACGCCGCCGAACGGGCTAAACGCATTCGCTCCGACGGATCGAGTCAGTACCTCGAACTCAAAGACGATTTCGTGGAGTTCGCCGAGGTGGATCCGCACACCGCGGTGACGCCACGTGAACCCATCGACGCCGACATCGAAGTCGTGGTCCTCGGCGGTGGCATCGCCGGACTGCTGGCCGGCGCCTACCTGAAGAAGGCCGGCGTGCGCGATGTGCGGGTCATCGAGATGGCCGGCGACTTCGGCGGCGTCTGGTACTGGAACCGCTTCCCCGGAATCCAGTGCGACAACGACGCCTACTGCTATATCCCGATGCTCGAAGAGCTCGACTTCATGCCGTCCAAGAAGTTCGCCGACGGCGCCGAGATATTCCAGCATTGCCAGAACATCGGCAAGCACTTCGGCCTCTATGACGGCGCGATCTTCTCGACCCAGGTACGCACCGTCCGCTGGGACGAGGAACTCCGGCGCTGGCGGCTGACGACGAACCGGGGCGATGACCTGCGGCCGCGGTTCGTGGTGATGGCCCAGGGCTCCTACAACCGGCCCAAGCTGCCCGGCATCGCGGGCATCAAGGACTTCATGAACGCCGGCGGCCACGTCTTCCACTCGGCCCGCTGGGATTACGACTACACCGGCGGTGACTCAGGCGGTGGCTTGGACAAGCTGGCCGACAAGCGCGTGGCGCTGGTCGGCACCGGCGCGACCGGTGTGCAGCTGGTCCCGCACCTGGGCCGAGACGCCAAGCATCTCTATGTTTTCCAGCGCACCCCGTCGTCGGTGGATTTCCGCGGCAACGAGCCCACCGACCCGCAGTGGGCGGCGTCGCTGCAGCCGGGTTGGCAGGCCGAACGCAAGCGCAACTTTCACCGCTGGTCGCCGTTCGAGGGCGTGGTCTTCGACGCCCCCGATATGGTGTGCGACTTCTGGACCGAACTGGGTCGCAACCTGACCGCCCGCATCGGCGCCAGTCCCGACCCGACGGCGCTGGGCGTCGAGGAGATCATGGCGATGCGGGAGGAGGAGGACTACAAGATCATGGAGCGGCTGCGCCGCCGGATCGCCGACATCGTCGAGGATCCGCAGACCGCCGAGGCGCTCAAGCCGTACTACCGGTTCATGTGCAAGCGACCGACCTCCAGCGACACCTACCTGCCCGCGTTCAATCGGCCCAACGTCACGCTGGTCGACGTGGCCGAGTCCAAGGGCGTCGAAAAGCTCACGGAGAAGGGCATTGTCGCGGGCGGAGTCGAGTACGAGGTCGACTGCGTCATCTTCGCCAGTGGTTTCGAGATCTCCACGGAGATCAGCCGTCGATACGCGATGGACGTCATCGAGGGCCGCGACGGCGTGTCGTTGTTCGACCACTGGCGCGACGGGTTCCGGACCCTGCACGGGATGACCAGCCGCGGCTTCCCCAACCAGTTCCACACCGGTTTCATCCAGGGCGGCGTGTCTGCCAACACCACCGCGATGTTCGAGCAGCAGGCCGAGCACATCGCCTACATCATCGCCGAGGCTTTCAACCGGGGAGCGACGGTCGTCGAGCCCAGTCAGGAAGGCCAGGACGCCTGGGTGAACACCATCCGGGAGTTGGCGTTCGACAATTCGGCGTTCGACTTGTCCTGCACGCCCGGCTATTACAACAACGAGGGCCGGGGGTTCGGCGACGCCAGCCGCTCTTTCCTGGGAGAGGTTTACTCACCGGGCTTCTACGCCTTCGATGATCTGTTGAAGCAGTGGCGCGAGGCGGGCGACCTGAAAGGTATGGAACTGCAGTGACATTGCAGACGACGAGCACGTTGCCGACACGCGACCTCACCGAGCGCATCGCAACCGAGGTCCACGCCGACAAGGCGGCGCTGCTGAGCGGCGACCATGCCGGGGCGATCCGCGAACTGCTCGAGCGGCGCGGCGTGCTGGTGTTCCCGCAGATCGGGTTCACCGACGCCGAACAGATCGCCTTCACCGAGACGCTGGGCACGCTGGCGCCCGAACGGGACGGCGAGGCCGTCTACGACGTCACCTTGGACACCAACGTCAACAAGCAGGCCGACTACCTCAAAGGCTCCTTCTACTGGCACCTGGACGGCACCATGAACCAGGTGCCGATCCTCGCATCGCTGCTGTCGAGCAGGGTGCTGCCGGCCGACGGCGGCGGTGACACCGAGTTCTGCAACACCTACGCCGCCTACGACGACCTCTCCGAGGACGACAAGGACCAGATCGCGTCGCTGCGCGCCATGCACTCCGCCTGGAACTCGCTGCTGTACTACGACCCCGAGCCCGACTTCGCGACACTTCGGCAGATGATGGCGATCGGAGAGCGGGAACTGCCCGTGGTCTGGACGCACCGCAGCGGGCGCAAATCGCTGATCCTGGGCTGCACCGCCAGCAACATCGTCGGCATGGACTACGCGCAGAGCACCAAAACCCTGGTGCGGCTACGTGATTGGGCTACCCAACCACAGTTCGTTTACCGGCACCGGTGGTCGGTCGGCGATCTGGTCATGTGGGACAACACCGGCACGATGCACCGGGCGCTGCCGTACGACCCGAACTCCGGCCGGATGCTGCGACGGACCAAGCTGGCCGGTGAGGAACCCTTCGCTTGAGCACAGGGCAGCCGCTGAACTTCCATGGCCGGGTCGCCGTGGTGACCGGCGCCGGGCGGGGGCTGGGTCGCGCTTACGCGCAGCTGCTGGCCGAGCGGGGCGGGCGGGTCGTGGTCAACGACACCGGTGCCGACCTCAGCGGTGACGGCGTGCGCGAGGACCCCGCCGAGGCGGTGGCCGCCGAGATCCGCGACGCCGGCGGCGACGCGATCGCCTGCACCGCGTCGGTCGCGACACCGCAGGGCGGCCGGGACATCATCGCCGCGGCGCTGCAGCATTACGGCCGGCTCGACGCCGTGATCCACAACGCCGGAAACGTCCGACGCGGCTCGTTGCGGGACATGAGCTCGGAAGATTTCGACGCCGTCCTCGACGTTCACCTGCGGGGGGCCTTCCACGTGGTGCGGCCGGCCTTTCCGGTGATGTGCGATGCAGGCTACGGTCGCATCGTGTTGACCTCGTCGATCGGCGGCCTCTACGGCAACTTCGGTGTGGCCAACTATGCGGCCGCCAAGGCCGGCGTGATCGGGCTGAGCAATGTCGCGGCGCTGGAGGGCGCGCCGGCCGGTGTCCGCTGCAACGTCGTGGTGCCGGCGGCGGTGACGCGGATGGCCGAGGGCATCGACACGTCCGGCTACCCGCCGATGGAGCCCGAACTGGTCGCGCCGGTGGTCGGTTGGCTTGCGCACGAATCCTGCTCGGTCACCGGCGAAGTGCTGATCGCGCTGGCGGGCCGGGTCGCCCGGGCGGTGGTGGCCGAAAGCCCGGGCGTCTACCAGCCGTCGTGGACCCTCGAGGAGGTGGACCGACGGATCGAGGAGATCCGGGATGTCACGGCGCCGGTGGTCTTCCCGGTGGTGCCGGACGGCCACGCCGACCACATCCGATACAGCTTCGGCCTGGCCCACCCGGTCCAGGTGCCCGACGAGACCCAGGGAACCCGGTAGTTCAAAGGAGTGTAGTGATGCGCGAATACCTCAAGTTCTACATCGACGGCCAGTGGGTGGACCCGGTCGAGCTCACCACCCTCGACGTCGAGAACCCGGCCACCGAGCAGGTCGCCGGCAAGATCGCGCTCGGTTCGGCCGCCGACGTCGACCGTGCCGTCGCTGCGGCGCGGCGGGCGTTTGCCGGCTGGTCGCAGAGCAGCCGTACCGAACGCCTGGATCTGCTGCAGTCGATCCTGGCCGAATATCAGCGCCGCAGCAGTGATCTCGCCGATGCGGTGCACGAGGAGATCGGGGCGCCGCCCGCGCTGGCCGGGGGAACCCAGGTGCAACTCGGGCTCGGCCACATGCTGACCGCGATCGACGCGCTGAAGAACTTCGCGTTCGAAGAACAGCGTGGCGACACCCTGGTGGTCCGGGAGCCGATCGGGGTCTGCGGTCTGATCACCCCGTGGAACTGGCCGCTGAACCAGATCGCGGTGAAGGTCTACCCGGCGCTGGCGACCGGGTGCACCATGGTGCTCAAACCCTCGGAGGTCGCGCCGTTCTCGGCCTACATCTTCACTGAGATCATGGCCGCCGCGGGCGTTCCGGCCGGCGTCTACAACATGGTCAACGGCGACGGTCCCGGCGTCGGGGTGGCCCTGGCGCAACATCGCGACGTCGACATGGTGTCGTTCACCGGTTCGACCCGGGCCGGTGTCGCGGTGGCCGAGAACGCCGCGCCGACGGTGAAGCGGGTGACCCAGGAACTCGGCGGCAAGAGCCCCAACATCGTGCTCGACGACGATGCGTTCGCCGCCAGCGTCACCGCGGGCGTGTCGGTCATGATGGTCAACTCCGGGCAGAGTTGCAATGCGCCGTCACGGATGCTGGTGCCCAACTCCCGGATGGACGAGGCCATCGCGATTGCGAAGGCGGTCGCCGAGCAGGTGAAGGTGGGTGATCCCGCCGACGCCAAGGCGATCGGCCCGGTGGCGTCGGCGGCGCAGTTCGCCAAGGTGCAGGGCCTGATCGAGCAGGGCATCGCCGAGGGGGCGACCGTCGCCGCGGGCGGCGCGGGCCGGCCCGACGGACTCGACAGCGGCTACTTCGTTCGACCGACGGTCTTCGCGCACGTGAACAACCAGATGACGATCGCGCGCGAAGAGATCTTCGGCCCGGTGCTGTGCATCCTCGGCTATGACGACCTGGACGAGGCCGTCGAGATCGCCAACGACACCGACTACGGCCTGGCCGGCTACGTGTCGGGCGCCGACCTCGACGCCGCGCGCGGGATCGCCCGCCGGATCCGGGCCGGCTCGGTGGCGATCAACCACGCCTTCGACATGAACGCACCGTTCGGCGGCTACAAGCGCAGCGGCAACGGCCGTGAGTGGAGCGATGCCGGTTTCCACGAATATGTGGAGATCAAGAGCACGTTGGGCTACGGGGCCGCCGCCGGTTGACAACCGGCGGCCGGGCCCGGCCCGACCATTCGATGACTATTCGTAGTGGACGGTGATCGAGCCGCCTTCGGGAACAGCCTGGCAGGTCAGGATGTAGCCGTCGGCGACCTCATCATCGTCGAGTGCGGTGTTGGCGATCATCTTCGCGCTGCCCTCGCTGATGTGGGCGATGCAGGTGCCGCAGTTGCCGGCCTCGCAGGAGAACGGCGGTGTCAGCCCGGCCCGCCGGGCGCTCTCCAGCAGGGTCTCGCCGGCGACGCGCGGCACCGACTCCTTCTTGCGCCCGAGGTGAATCGTCACCGTCCCGCTCACCTCGGCCGCGGTGCCGGCAGCGGCCGGTGCCGCCGTCGGTATCTCGGCGGCAGCGCCGCCGGTGTCGAAGTCCTCGACGAACAGCCGACCCGGGCCCGGCCAGGCCTGGCGCACCACCGCCATGAAGCCCTCCGGGCCGCACAGGTAGCAGTCGGCCCCGGTGTCCGCGCCGACGAACGCGGTGACGGCCGCCGCGTCGAGCAGCCCGTTCTCGGCGTCGCGATGCCGCTGCACCGACAGCCGGCCCGGGTACCGGGCGGTGAGTTCGCTCAGCGCGTCGTCGAAGATCGCCGCCGAGGCGTCCCGGTCGGCGCAGAGCAGCCGTACTGTGCGGTCGGTGGTGGCCAGCGCGCTCTTGGCCAGCGACAGGATCGGCGTAATCCCGCTGCCGCCGGAGAATCCCAGCAGCGGGGAGTCCGAGGAGTCCAGGCAGAAGGTCCCCGCCGCGCGGGTCATGGTCAACTCGTCGCCCTCGGCGAGGTTGTCCAGCAACCAGTTCGACACCTTCCCGCCGGGCACCCGCTTGACCGTGGTCATCAGCTCGGTGTCGGTCTCCGGGGCGCTCGACATGGAGTAGGACCGGTAGAGCTCCTCGCCGTCGACGTGTACCTGGAACGTCGAGTACTGACCGGCCCGGTAGGGGAACGTCCCCTCATGCGGTGCCAGCACGAACGTGTACGCGTCGGCGGTCTCCTTGACGATGCGGGTCACGGTCGCCCGCTGGAAAACATGAGTGACCGCCATGACCACCCCTTCCGGTTTGCGTTCTTCGTTACAGAGAATACTATTCTCTCAAACCGATAGGATCTTCTCAAATGTCTTCTGGGCTGCGTGCGTCATCCACCGCGGTGCTCACGTTCGAGGACCGGCAGTTACCCCTGCCGGAGCTTGACGCACGGGCCGGCGCGCTGGCGGCCGCGCTGGCCGCCGACGGCGTGACGGCCGGTGACCGGGTCGCGTTGATGGCGTCGAACCGGCCCGAGTTCGTCGTCGCCGTGCAGGCCATCTGGCGGCTCGGGGCGGTGGCCGCCCTGATCAGTCCCGCCTGGAAGCGCGACGAGGTGGCGCACGCGCTGGCGCTGACCCAGCCCCGCTACGCGCTCGGCGACCAGTCGGTGCTGGCCGAGCTGATGCCGATGCGGCATCTCGACGACGAGATCGCCCCGGTGACGGCCGTGGCGCCCGCCGATGACCCACCGGAGCCGGGCGCCGACGCACTGCTGGTGTTCAGTTCCGGTACCACCGGCCTGCCCAAAGCGGTACGGCACACCCACGCCTCGCTGGCCGCGGGAGTGCGGCACTGGCGGGATGCGCTGGGGCTGACCGCGGATGACCGGATCCAGGTCGTGACCCCGCCGTCACACATCCTCGGGCTGCTCAACATCCTGACCGCGCTGAGCGTCGGGGCGCAGGTGCGGCTGCACCGCCGCTTCGACATCGACGTGATGCTGGCAACGATCGGCCAAGACCGGATCACCGTGGAGATGGCGGTGGCACCGATCGCGCTGGCCATCGCCGCACACCCGGAGCTGGAATCGTTCGACCTGTCGTCGCTGCGCTACATCATGTGGGGCGCCACGCCCATCACCGCCGCCGTCGCCGAACAGGTCACCCGGCGCACCGGGGTCAGCTGGGTGCCCGCCTACGGCACCAGCGAGCTGCCGGTGCTGGCCTGCAGCCCGACCGACGGGGCCCGCGGGGACGAGGCGGTGCTGGACACCGTCGGTCGCCCGGTTCCCGGGGTGGCGCTTCAGGTGGTGGACATGGCCACCGGCGAGCCGCTGCCGCCGGGCGTCCCCGGTGAGATCCTGGCCCGTTCCGAGTCGTTGATGGCCGGCTATCTTCCCGACGAGGCGACGTCGGAAGTATTGCGCGACGGCTGGTTTCACACCGGTGATGTCGGCTACCTCGACGCCGGCGGTTGGTTACGGATCACCGACCGCTGCAAGGAGATGATCAAGGTCCGCGGTTTTCAGGTGGCCCCCGCCGAGATCGAGGCGGTGCTGCACGAGCATCCGGCCGTCGCCGACTGCGGGGTGTTCGGGGTGCCCGACGAGCGCGACGGGGAGGCCGTCGTGGCAGCGGTCGCGCTGCGCGCACCGGTCAGCGAGGCTGAGCTGACCGAGCTGGTGGCCGATCGGCTCGCCACCTACAAGCACCCGCGCCGGGTCGTGGTCGTTCCCGAGATTCCCCGGCTGCCGTCCGGAAAGCTGTTGCGTCGACTACTGAAGGAGCGCCTATGGATGTCCGGCTGAATGCCGAGCAGCGACAACTGCGGGAGGCCGCGGCGAAGCTCGCCGACGATCTGGGGCCCGGCTCGGTCGCCGAACTCGACGATGCCGGTCGAGTGGCCCGGCTGGAAAAGGCTGTCGCCCAAACGGGTTGGCGCTCGCTGCGCTCCGACGGGGCGTCCGGCGTGGAGGTGGCGATCGTCGCCGAGGAGTTCGGCCGCGGCCTGGTCGACGTGCCGTTCCTCGGTCCGGTGCTCGCCGACGATCTGGGCCGGCACGTGACGCTGGGATCAGCGCCGGCCACGGTCACCCACCACCAGACCGCCGTCGACGCCCGCGGGGCCGAGCAGGCCGTCACGGTGCGCGAGCGCGCGGTAGTGACCGTCCCGCTCGGTGCGCTGCGGTGCGGAGCCGACTTGACCCGGCCCGGCGCCGAACTGGCCGGGGAGCCGCACCAGCTCGGTGAGCTCAGCGCCGAGAGCGCCGCGGCGTGGCAGGCGCTGGCGCTGGTGACCACCGGCGCCGACCTGGTCGGCGCCGCGCGCGGCGCGCACGCACTGGCATGCGACTACGCCAAGATCCGCGAACAGTACGGCAAACCGATCGGCAGTTATCAGGCCATCGCCCATCTGCTCGCCGAGGGTCTGGCACTGATCGAAGGCTCGGTGAGCGTGCTGCGGCATGCCGCCTGGGCGGTCGACGAGGCCGACGCGGCCGACGCGGTCCGTGCCGCCCGCATCGCCAAAATCTACTGCGCCCGCACCGCCCGGACGGTCTGCGAGACCGCGATCCAGGTGCACGGCGGTATCGGCAACACCTGGGAATGCCTGGCGCATGTGTACCTGCGGCGTGCGTTGACCTCGACCGGCCTGTGGCCCGTGACGATTAGGGAGATCGCTGATGGACTTTCGTGACTCGCCCGCCGAGGCCGACTTCCGCAACCGGCTTCGGTCCTGGCTGGCCGAGCGGGCCGGCACCTTTCCCGCCGCCGGCGACGACGAGTACTGGGCGCGCCAGGGCGAATGGCACCAGGCCCTCTACGGCGCCGGCTTCTTCGGGGTGTCCTGGCCCCGCGCCTACGGCGGCCAGGAGCTGCCACCGGTCTACGACGTGATCGTCGACGAGGAACTGGCCGCCGCCGGCGCCCCGCCGCGACCGAGCCTGGGCTATCTGGTCGTCGGGCTGGGTCGCCACGCGAGCAAGGAACTGCAGCAACGGTTCCTGCCCGGGATGATCGACGGCACGCAGCGCTGGTGCCAGGGGTTCTCCGAGCCCGGAGCCGGCTCGGACCTGGCGTCGCTGACCACCACCGCGACCCGCGATGGCGACGATTACGTTATTCACGGCCACAAGATCTGGACCAGCTACTCCGACGTCGCCGACTGGTGTCTGCTGTTGGCCCGCACCGACAAGGACGCGCCGCGGCACCGCGGTATCTCGGCGTTCATCATCTCCATGCACCAGCCCGGCATCGAGCAGCGGCCGCTGCGGATGATCAACGGTGTCACCACCGAATTCGGGCAGGTGCTCTTCGACGGCGCCACCGTTCCGGCGAGCCAGCTGGTGGGCGAACCGGGCGAGGGGTGGAAACTGGCGATGACCGTCGTCGGCCACGAGCGCGAGCCGTCGACGCTGGGGTACTCGGCCCGCTACGGTAAACTCGTTCGCCAGATGGCGACTCGGGTGGATCGTGCCGGTGCCGAGGTGCCCGAGGAATTGGCTTGGGCGGCAGTGGAAACCGAGATGCTGCGGTTACACGTCCGTCGGCGGCTCTCCGAACAGCTTGACGGCCTGTCGCACGGGCCCGAGGGCTCGCTGGACAAGCTGCTGATGACCTGGGTGGAACAGTCCGTCGGCCACGCCGCGCTGGCGGTCGGTGGCGTCGACGACCCCGACCTGCTCAGCGCCTACCTTTACAGCCGCGCCCAGAGTGTGATGGGCGGGACCTCGCAGATTCAGAAGAACATCATTGCCGGCCGAATCCTGGGATTGACCGAGTGATCGCGAACGCGGGCGAAGCCCGGGTGAAGCGGGTCACGACTATTGACCGAGTGATCGCGAACGCGGGCGAAGCCCGGGTGAAGCGGGTCACGACAAGATAGGGGAGTCTAGACATGTACGACATGCCTGCTGAAATCGACGTGCGCGCCGATGGTCCGTTGCGGATCATCACGCTCAACCGCCCCGACGCGCTGAATGCCGTCAATGACGCACTGCACTGCGGCCTGGCGAAACTGTGGACACAGCTCGACGAGGATCACGATGCCCGTGCCGCGGTGCTGACCGGCAGTGGGCGGGCGTTCTCTGCCGGCGGCGACTTCAGCTACCTCGACGAGATCCGCCGCGACGACAAGCTGCGCGCCAAGACGATTGCGCACGGTCGGGAGATCGTGCTGGGGATGGCGCGCTGCCGCACCCCGGTGATCGCCGCGGTCAACGGGCCCGCCGTCGGGCTGGGCTGCAGCCTGGTGGCGCTCAGCGACATCGTCTACATGGCCGAAGGCGCCTATCTTGCGGATCCGCACGTGCAGGTCGGTCTGGTCGCCGCCGACGGTGGACCGCTGACCTGGCCGTTGCAGATGAGCCTGTTGCAGGCCAAGGAGTACGCGCTGACCGGAGCCCGGATTCCGGCCGCCCGCGCAGTCGAGCTGGGCTTGGCCAACCACGTCGTGGAAGATCCGGTGGCCGAGGCGATCTCGTGTGCCAAGCGCATCATCGAGTTGCCCCGCCAGGCGGTGGAGAGCACCAAGCGGCTGCTCAATATCCACCTGGAGCGCGCCGTGCTGGCCACCTTGGACTTCGCGAACATGGCCGAGGAACAGTCGTTTGGAACCGACGACTTCAACGCCATCATCGATCGGCTCACCGCGAAGCAGAATTGACCCCGCCGATGCAGATCGCCGAGTTGCTCGTCGCGGCGCGGGCCGGCTCGGTGCGTGCCACCGGCCGGCTGCTCAGCCTGGTCGAAAGCGGCCGGCGGACCGAGGTGCTGTCCGCCGTCGGGCCCGCCGCCACCCGGGTCATCGGAGTGACCGGGCCGCCCGGCGCCGGCAAGTCCACCACGATCGCGGCGCTGGTCGGGGCGTATCGCGAGCGTGACCTGCGGGTGGCGGTGCTGGCCGTCGACCCGTCCTCGCCGTTCAGCGGCGGCGCGCTGCTGGGTGATCGCATCCGGATGGCCGCGCACATCAACGATCCGGCGGTGCTGATCCGCTCGGTGGCCTCTCGCGGCCACCTGGGCGGGCTGGCCGAAGCGGTGCCGGCGGCCATCCAGTTGCTGGCCGGGCTCGGCTACGACGTGCTGCTGCTGGAGTCGGTCGGGGTGGGCCAGTCCGAGATCGAGATCGCCGCGATCGCCGCGCCGACGATCGTCGTGCTCAATCCGGGTGCCGGTGATGCGGTGCAGGCCGCCAAGGCCGGACTGCTGGAGGTGGCCGACATCGTGGTGGTCAACAAGGCCGACCGCGAAGGGGCGCAACAGACCGTACGCGACCTCCGGGTCGAGCTGAAGCACACCGGCGCACCGATACTCACCCTGATCGCCTCGCGGGGCGAGGGCCTCGGTGAGCTGGTCGACACCATCGAGGCCCACCACCGCACCGACAGCCGGGAGCGCCGGCTGGCGCGGTCGCGGTCACAGATCCTGTCGCTGGCACAGACCCGGCTGCGGTCCCACCCGGCGCTGGGCAGACTCGCCGAGTCGGTCGTCGACGGCAGCGATGACCCCTATTCGGCGGCGGAGCGGCTGTTGTCGCCGGAGGACGAATGAGACTTCAGGACCGCTTCCGGGCCGACCAGCGCGGCAGGTGCAGCGGCAGATCGTTGTAGGTGGCGATGCCCGGCTCGGCGGCCACCACGGCCGGGATGGCGTTGATCGGCGGCATTGCGGTCATGATGTGGCCGAGCTCGAAGAAATCATCGATCGACTTCGCCGAGGCGATCAGGTCCGGCGGCGGCGTGAAGCCGACTTGCATGTTGACCGTCGGGCGGCCGTCGATAGTGATCTTCCAACCGTCGCCGTCGAGTTGCCAATCTGGTTCCAGCGTCTGGCCTTTGCGCCACCGTACGTTGATGTCGATCACGGTCTCACCGCCGGCGATGCCCCGCCAGCTGGCGAACACGCCCGCGACGTGACCGGCCGGGATGGTCCACGACGCCATCGTCAGATCCTCGGTGGTCTGGGCGTATTCGGATACACAGGTGATCTCGTCGAGCTCGACGCCGATCGCGTCGGCGACCAGCTGCACCGCCTCGGCGAACACCGCGGTGCCGTTGGCGGCCATCGGCGCCAGGTCCGGGTCGTCGATGGCGGCACCGAACCCCACCGGGCGCTCGGTGTCGGGGGAGTCATACAGCGTGGTGTCGGCCGTTTCGGTGATGGTGACCTTGTCGACCCGGTCGCAGGCCGTCGCCGCCACGATGGCCAGCAGTTCGGCGAATCCGGGACTGACACCGGAACCGAACAGCGTGGCGCCGCCCTTGCGGCACGCCTCCTCGAGGCGGGCCCGATCGTCGCCGAGGTTGCGACCGGTGATGAACGACGCCGACGTCACCACGTTGACGCCCGCCGACAGGATCTCGACCAGTTCGCCGACGTTGATCCACATCGGGTTGTAGACCACGCAGTCGGGTTTCAGCGCCAGCAGCGCCGCGGCGTCGTTGGTGGCCGGGATCCCGAGCGGATCGATGCCGACCAATTCGCCCGCGTCGCGGCCGACCTTGTCGTCGGACCATGCGAAGAGTCCGACGAGTTCGTAATCGGGATTGGCGGCGATCGCCCGGACGGAACTCTTGCCGACGTTGCCCGTCGTCCACTGGACGATCCGATAGGGGACGGTCGCCATATGTATCACCTTGTCTTGCCTACATCTGCGCCCAGACGACCTTCGTCTGGAGATAGGTCTCGATACCGGCCTTGCCCGACTCGTAGCCCCAGCCGGATTGCTTGTACCCGCCGAACGGCATCGAGTGGTCGAACTGCATCTGGCAGTTCAACCCCACCGTTCCGGCCTTGAGACGCTTGGCCAGCCGGTGGGCCCGGCCCAGGTTGGACGTCCACGCGGTAGCGGCCAACCCGTAGGTGCTGTTGTTGGCCAGCGCGATCGCCTCGTCGTCGTCGTCGAACGGCAGGATCGTGACCACCGGCCCGAAGATCTCCTCCTGGAACAGCCGGCTGGAGTCGGGGTCGACGTCGGTGACGACCGTGGGGTGCACGAAGTAGCCCTTGCGGTCGAGCCGGTGTCCACCGGTGACGAGCTCGGCACCGTCGGACCTGCCTTGCTCCAGGTAGCCGAGCACCCGGGTGAGCTGCTTCTGGCTGATCAGTGGTCCGATCATGACGCCGTCGTCTTTGGGGCCGCCGAGCTGCATGCTGTTGGCCATGTTGGCGACGCCCTCCACGACCCGCTCGTAAACGCCGCGCTGGGCGAAGATGCGCGAGCCGCACACGCACGCCTGCCCGGAGTGCACGAACGTGCCGAACGAGGCCATGGTGATGGCCATGTCGAGATCGGCGTCGTCGTAGATGAGCACCGGCGACTTGCCGCCGAGTTCCAACGTCACCTTATTGAGATTGCTTGCGGCCGAGGCCCGTACGATCTCCCGGCCGACTTCGGTGGAGCCGGTGAACGCGACCTTGTCCACGTCGGGATGCGCGGTGATGGCCGCACCGGCGGTGTGCCCGTAGCCCAGCACCATGTTGACCACGCCGTCGGGCACCCCGGCCTCGGACAGGATCCGGTCCAGCACCAGTGCCGAGAGCGGGGTCTCCTCGGCGGGCTTGACGACACTGCTGCAACCGGCGGCCAGCGACGGGGCCAGCTTGGCGCAGAAGTTGAAGACCGGGCCGTTCCACGGGAAGATCAGCCCGACCACGTCATAGGGCTCGCGCAGCGTGTAGACGTGCTGATGGGATTCGATGCCGGTCAGGCCGCCGGTGTTCACGTCGCGTGCGATGCCGTCGATCTTGGTGCACCAGCCGGCGTAGTAGCGGAACCACTCCGAGCCGACCTTGGTGATGATGGCGGCCTGGGCGGCGGGGATGCCCGCATTGACGGACTCGAGTTCGGCGAGAATCTCGGCGTTCTCGTCGATCAGGTCGGCGATCCGCCACAGCACCCGGGCCCGATCGTAGTCGGCCAGCTTCGACCAGACCCCGGACTCGGCGGTGGCCTTGGCGCGGGCGACGGCGTCGTTGACGGCTTCGGGTCCGCAGTCGGTGAACTCGGTGAGCTGCTCTTCGGTGGCCGGATCGATGATCGGGATCACGTCACCGGTGCCGGGCACCTTCCGGATGTCGTCCAACACCGTCTGCACCGACATCGGTAATCCTCTTCTCGCATGCGGATAATTGGGTTCGCAGCATGAGGCTATGCGCTTCACGAGGGGAAGTCCAGGGTTCCGGAATAGCCGGAGCCGCAGCGGAGCGCTCCGCTCGCGCTCGGCGATCAGCGGGCGGACGAACCGGGTCGAGCGCGGCGGTCAGCTGCGCGCGAAGCCGTTCGCGCAGAAGTCCCACACCTCGTCGGCGGTCAGCGGTTTGACCGCCGGATCGGCTGAGGCCGGGCTGGATTGGGCGTTGAACATGACCGTCTGCATGATCATCGCCGCCACCCGTTTGGGGTTGGAGCCGGCGCGCAGCCGCCCGGCGGCGGCCGCGTCTTTGGTCAGCTCGGTGAGCAATGCCAACAGCGGGGTGTGGGCGACCTTGACCTCGGCGGGGTGGGTCAGCAGCAGGCTCGGGGCGAAGTCGGTGAACAGCGGCCGTTTGGCCGCCGGGTCCGGCCGCGACGACTCGAACAGCAACTCCACCGCGACTTTGAGGCGTTCGAGCGGATCGGTGTAGTTGGCCGCCGCGGCGCGGATCTGTTCGGCCGCGCGGCTCAGGGCGTCCTCGAACAGTGCCAGCAGCAGCTCGTGCTTGCCGTCGAACTGCAGGTAGAAGCTGCGCAGCGATTGCCGCGAGCGGTCGACGACCTCCTGCACGGTGAAGTCGGTGCTGCCCTTCTCGATGATGATCGACTGGGCCGCGTCCAAGAACCGCTGGACGCGTTGCGCCGCGCGAATTTTCGCTGTCTTGATGGAGCGTTCGACCGCGCGCTGCTTCCAGGCGGGTTCTTCGCTCGGGCTGGTCACCGCCACTCCGGGCGGGTGTGCGGTAGGCGAGGCACAGCGCAACTGTACTGGACGGTAACCAGCCGGCGTCGCGCCACACCGGATCGGGGCTGACGATTCTGAGATCGCAACTTCTCCATTCGAGAATGATATTCTCATCGCTGCGTCTATGGAAGCGGACTCGCAACATCCGAGCCGGTCCGGATGGAGAGCCCGAGACGCCCGAGCCGAGGAGTGTCGGTGCAGCTGGCCTTTGATTCCGACGTCGAGAATTTCCGGGCGGAGTTCTCGGCGTTCCTCGACGAACATCTACCCACCGACGCCGAGGCGCTCGAGCGGTCTCGGTCGTGCTCCCACGTCCCGGACTGGGCACGGCGCTGGCAGCGACTGCTGTTCGACAACGGCTGGCTGCTGCCCGGCAACCCGCCGGAGTACGGCGGCCGCAACGCCACGATCCTGCAGCAGTACGTGCACTCCGAGGAGTTGTCACGCCGGCGGATCTACCCCAGCTTCAATCCGCAAGGGGTCGGCATCATCGCGGCGTCGCTGCTCTCATTCGGCACCGATGAGCAGAAGCGGCGGTGGGCCGTCCCGATCCTGCGTGCCGAGATCACGGCGTCGCTGGGCATGAGCGAGCCGGGCGCGGGCTCGGACCTGGCCGGATTGCAGACCCGCGCGGTACTGGACGGCGACCATTTCGTGGTCAACGGCCAGAAGGTATGGACGTCGGGCGCCCACGACGCCGACGTGCTGTTGACCTTCGTACGGACCGACCCGGACGCCCCCAAACACAAGGGCATCAGTGTCTTGCTGATCCCGACCGATACCCCCGGGGTGGTGCGGCGGCCGTTCGCGTCGGCGTGTGACCACGACGACGTCGACTTCAACGAGGTGTTCTTCACCGACGTGGTGGTTCCCGCCGAGAACCTGGTCGGTCCGCTCAACGGCGGCTGGGGGGTGGCCAACGGCTCGCTCGGGCATGAACGGACGCTGCTGTGGATGAGCTTCGCCGATCGGTTGCGTGACCTGATCCACGACTTCCGGCCGGCCGGGGCGCTGAACCGCGACCGTTTTGCGACCTTGCTGATGGATCACCAGGCGTTGCAGCTGCTCGGCTCGGTGGCACTGGCCCAGGCGGCGCGCGGCGAACAGGACGTCCCTGCGCTGTCGGTGTTGAAGCTGCTGGGCTCCGAGGCGGTGCAGACCGCGGCCGAGCACGCGCTCGACGCGGCCGGCAGCGGCAGCCTGGCACACCCGGGCAGTTCCGGCACCTACATGCCGATGAACGAGGACTACGCGACCGCCGGCTGGTTCGATCGCTACCTGCGCAGCTTCTCGGGGACCATCGCCGGTGGCACGTCGGAGATCCAGCGCAACATCATCGCGCAACGGGTGCTGGGCCTGCCGCGGTAAATAGCGCGAGCAGTCCCCCGCAAGCGGGAGGTGCCCCCAGCTAAAGCCCCCTAAAACGCGTGGATTTGGGGGCTTTGGCGTCTGCTCGGCGGTCTAAAGCTGCGCCAGCCGGGGCGCCGAGCCGCGGGCCCGCAGGCCGCCGCCGACCCGGCGCGTCAGTTCCCGGGAGCCGCCGAGCAATCCGTCGAGCACCAGCACCCGCTCGACGTGACGATGCAGGTCGTGCTCGGCGGTGAACCCGATACCGCCCAGCACCTGCTGGCAGTGCTTGGCCGCGGTCAGTGCGGCCTTGCCCGCGGCGGCCTTGGCCAGCATGGAGGACAGGTCCGGGCTTTCCGCGGTCAGCGCCGCCAGCGTCGCCTCGGCGCCCTCAATGGCCACCAGGGTCTCGGCGAGCCGGTGCCGAACGGCCTGGAAGGAGGCGATCGGCTTACCGAACTGCACCCGGTCCAGGGCGTGTTGGCGGGCCAGGGCGAGCATTGCGCGCGCCGAGCCGATCAGCCACCAGCACACCGCGCGCCGCGCCTCGCCGAGTCGCATCAGCTCGCCGTCGGGCACTTCTCGCAGCGGAAGCCCACCGAGGGCGGCGGTATCGCCCTCGTGCCGGCCGCGTTCCCAGATCACCCAGCGGCCACCGGCATAGGGCATCGGCGGCGTGCCGCCGGGCAGGCCACCGATGGTCTCCAGGATCACGTCGTTGAGCACCGATGCATGTGAACCCGTCTCGCCGAGCAGCCGGAACACCAGCGGTATGGCCAGATCCGGGTTCTCGGAGAGCATTTCCGCCCAACCGAGCTCGGCCAGGGCCCCGTCCAGCTCCACGCCGGAACATCCCAGCATGGTCTTGCGGAGGGTGCCCTCCAGCAGGGCCAGTGATGCCGCGTCGATCTCGCCGGACATCATCACTCCTTCCCGAGGTCGAGCAGGCGGCGGGCGATGATGTTGCGTTGCACCTCGGCGGTCCCCCCGTAGATCGTGGCGGCCCTGGAGTACAGGTACTCGGTACGCCATTCGCCCTCGGCCAGCTCGATCGTGCCCGGCAGCAACTCGCGGGCGGTGTCGTAGAGCAGTTGTTCGGCGGCGGCCAGCAGCACCTTGTCGATCGAGGTCTCCGCGCCCAGCCGATGGCCGTCGGCCAGCCGGTGCTGGGTGGCCCGGGAACGGCAACGCAAGGTGTGCAGTGCCAGATACACCGCGCCCAGGTCGTTGTCGATCTCGGCGCCCTGGCGCTTCACCGCGGCGATCAGTGCGTCGAAGCGCGAGTACAGGTAGGCGATGCGCTGCCAGAAGCAGGTGGACCGCTCATAGGGCAGCAGGTCCATGGCGAGTTGCCACCCGTCGCCGGGCTTGCCGAGCATCCGCGAGCCGTCGACGACCACATCGTCGAAATACACCTCGCAGAACTCGTCGACGCCGTGCATGGTCCGCAGCGGCCGCACCTCGATTCCGGGGCTGTCGATGTCGACGAAGAACGCCGTGATCGCCTGGTGGTTGGGCGTATCCGCGTCGCCGGTACGCGTCAGCAGAATGCACCGCTGCGAGTGCTGGGCGAAGCTGGTCCAGACCTTCTGCCCGTTGATCACCCACTGGTCGCCGCGCGGGGCGGCCCGGGTGGTCAGCGAGGCCAGGTCGCTACCCGAGCCCGGCTCGGAAAAGCCTTGGCACCACTGCTCGTCGCCGCGCAACAGTCTGGGGACCATCTCGGCAGCGAGCTCGGGCCGGGCGTAGTCGATCATCGTCGGCGTGAGCACCTCGAGCATGGAGTACGGTCCCGGCTCCGCCAATCGGCGACCGACGACCTCTTCACCGACGATGGCCCGCAGCACGTCCGGGCCGCCGAGGCCGCCGGCGCGCTCGGGCCAGCCGTAACGGCCCCACCCGGCCTCGTAGAGCGCGCTCTGGACCCGGGCGAACTGCCGCATGTGCGCTTCCAGCGAGTCGTCCTCGGACGGCGCCAGATCATTGGCGTCGAGCCAGGCGCGTAGTTGGGTGCGGAACTCGGCGGGATCGTGCAGTGCACTCATCCCGCTTCGGGCCTGCCCACGGCGTGCGGCCGTCCCGCATCATGGGCGCCGCTGCGCCGGATGAACGTCATCTTGCGGGTCCGAAGCCGCCAGCCGTCGGCGGTGCGCACGTAGGTGTCGTTGTAGTAGCCGATGCGCATGTCGTGGCTGGCGTGGTCGATGAAGCACAGCGGTTGGGTGCCGGTCGCGTTGTCGCCGTCGAGTTCGATCGCCGGGGTGCCGGTCATGAACAAGCCTTTGGGGGCGGCATCGACCAGCACTGGAAACCGGTCCAGCGAGTAGGTTTCGCCGAACGCGCTGTAGGTGCCGTCGGGCGTGAACACCGCCACCAGCCCGTCGATGTCGCCCTGGGTGATGGTCACCGCGTAGCGCGCCAGCGTCTGCTGGATCTCGACGAGGTCGTCAGTTCTTGTTGACATACACCTGACCGCCTTTCATGACGAACTGTACGTTGCGGGTAACGGTGATGTCGGACAACGGATCTCCCGGTACCCCGATGATGTCTGCGAGTAGGCCCTCGGCCAGCCGGCCGCGGTCGGCCGCGTTGATCAGTTCGGCAGCGGTCACCGTCGCCGCCTTGAGCACGGCGGCCGGCGGCATCCCCCAGTCGACCAGGGTGACCAGTTCGTCGGCGTTGCGGCCGTGCGGGATCGCCGGTGCGTCGGTGCCGACGGCGATCTTCACCCCCGCCTCGTAGGCGGCCTTGATGGAAGTGCGTGCCTTGGGGAACATCTCGGCTGCCTTGGCCTGCAACACCGGCGGGGCTTTGGAGACGTCCATCGCCTCGGCCAACCGCCGTGTGGTGACCAGGAAGCGGTCGTGCTCGACGAGCATGGCGATCGCCTCGTCGTCCATCAGGAAGCCGTGCTCGATGCAGTCGATCCCGCACGCCACCGCGTGTTTGACCGCCTCGGCGCCGTGGGTGTGCGCGGCGACGCGCAGCCCGCGGCGGTGCGCCTCATCGACGATCACGCGCAATTCCTCGTCCGAATAATGTTGGGCGCCCGCCTCTCCGGTCAGCGACATGACGCCACCGGAACAGCACACTTTGATCAGTTGTGCACCGTGCTTGATCTGGTAGCGGACCGCCTTGCGGATCTCGTCGACACCGTTGGCGATGCCCTCCTCGACCGTCAACTCCAGCACGCCGGGCATGAATGCGGCGAACATCGTCGGATCCAGGTGGCCGCCCGTGGGCGTGATGGCATGGCCGGCCGGCACCACCCGCGGGCCTTCGATCCAGCCGGCGTCGATCGCCTTGCCCAGCGCCACGTCGAGCAGGTAGCCGCCGGTCTTGACGAACAACCCGAGGTTGCGCACCGTGGTGAAGCCGGCCCGCAGCGTGCGCCGCGCATTGCCCACCGCACGCAGTACCCGGGTCGGCGGATCGTCCTGGACCTGGGACAGGCCGGGGTTCTCACCCCGGCCGCCCATCAGCAGGTTGACCTCCATGTCCATCAGCCCGGGCAGCAGGATCAGGTCACCCAGATCCAGCACCTCGTCATCCGTACCGGAGGTCGGGGCCTCGCCGATGCCGACGATCCGATCGCCCTCGACCCGGATGACCCCGGGCCGGATGATCTCGCCGGAGTCGACGTCAAGCAGCCCGGCCGCCTTGAGCGTCAGCACCTTTAGACGACCGGTTCCTTTATGCAGTCGATCCAGGCCGCGCCGCTGTCGGGGACCCGGGCCTGCTTCCATGCCTCGATCGGGAAGGAGACCATCACCAACGACTGCATGACATGCATCAGCGAGCGGGCGTCGTCGGGCAGGTCACGCAGGTCGAACTTGTCCAGGTAGGTGATGGCGTCCTCGAGCCGTCCGAACGCGGCGTCGTAGAACTCCTGCATCTCGCCCATGGTGGAGGCCAGCCGTTTGGCATAGCGCTCCGGTTCGGTCGCCAGCGCCCAGTCGGCGTAGGGCTGCAGGTCAGCGAAGTCAGCGGGTAGCGCCATTGGCGTGCTCCTTCTGGGTCTTGAGGTACTCGGTCACGTAATCGTTGGCGGTCTTGTGCAGGTGACGCAGCAGGATCTCCTGGTCGCACAACAGGAAGTCGTCCACGACCTTCGTGCCGATCATGGTCTGGGTTGCTTCCAGGGTATTGGCGTCCTGCAACGCGTATTCCTTGAACGTCACCGCGGCCAGTTCCTGGGCCAGACGCTCCCGGGCATTGCGCGGCGGCACGAAGTACAGGCTGGCCTCGAAGATGTGCTTGTCGACGGCGGTCGGCCAGTACTGGTAGGTCAGGTACCAGCCCGGCTCCCAGATCAGAATCATGAAGTTGGGGAAGAACACGAAGGAGTCGATGCCCCACTGCGGTACGCGCTTGATGTTCACCGACGGCGGCAATTCCTTGAGCTCGGCAATGAGATCCGGCTTGTCCCAAGGGCCGAACAGCCCGCTGCGCAGCGCACGGTCCAACGGCTTGACCATGTTGAGGTCGGCCGGCGGCGACTGACCACCCCACGTTGATTGCAGGCTGTGTGGTCCGGCCAGCTCGTAGTGCAGCGCCTCGTAGCCGTACTTCTGGATCTTGGCGGCCTCCTCCTTGGTGTATTGCCCCTGGTGCAGGATCGGCGCGTGGTAGAACTCGGTGAAAGCGTCCATGAAAAGCTTCCAGTTGCTACCGATTTCAGACTTGTAGGAGTAGACCTCGGTCATCTCGCCGAACGGGTAGCCCTCGATGCCCTTGGCCAGCGATCCGAGATACTCGTTGAGCGGGCCGGCGTTGTCGTCGAAGTTGACGAAGATGAAGCCCTCCCACACCTCGCAGCGCACCGGCACCAGCCCGTACTGGCTCTTGTCGACGTCGAAGAACTCGCCCTCCTGCTGGATGAACGTGAGGTCGCCGTCGAGGCTGTAGCGCCACGCGTGGTACTTGCAGGTGAACTGTCGGCAGGTGCCCTCGGTCTCCTCATTGGGGAAGTCGTTCCACACCAACTTGTTACCGCGGTGGCGGCAGATGTTGTGGAAGGCCCGGACTACACCGTCCTTGCCCTTGACGATGATGATCGAGGTGCCCTTGCACACCGAGGGCAGTTCCCTGGTGAAGTAGCTGCCGGTCTTGGGCACCCGCTCGACGCGCCCGACGTGCAGCCAGGTGCGCTTGAAGATCGCCTCCTGCTCCAGGGCGAAGTGCTCCGGGTCGGTCGAGCTCGTGTAGTCGACCGGCTCTGTGCCGAGTTCGGGGTAGCTCTGCGTCCAGCTACCCGCTGCGGGCTTGGGGAAATGTGCCACGGAAATTACCTCCCTGATTCGGGTTCTTCATCGAGTTCAACGCCAAAAGTGTTGAAGGCCATGGCCAACATGCTGTAGCAGCCGACCGTGAAGACGAGTTCCATCAGCTGGTGCTCGTCCAGGTGTTGGGCGAGGATCGTCTCGGTGGCGGGGGAGAGCCGGGAATCCTCGTCGAGCTCATCGGCGGCGGTGAGCACCGCCTGATGCAACTCGTCGCGCGCCGCGCCGTGTTGCAGGTCCTCGATGTCGGCGTCGGTGAGCCCGGCCTCTTTGCCGATCGTGATGTGGTGGACCCACTCGTATTCGCAACCGCGGCGGTAGGCGGTCCTCAGGATGGCGAGCTCGCGCAGCTTCGCGGGCAACGACGAACGGTAGAGCAGTTCGACGTTGAATTTCAGGAATGCCCGGGCCAGTTTCGGGTGGTGGACCAGCATGGTCATCGCCGAGCCGGCGTCGCGCGGGTTGCGCCGATCGGCGGTCAGCACCTGAGCGAGCGCGCGCTGGACCGCCTCTTCGTCCCACTGGGACTCCGACAGCGGGGTCAGCCGCATCCGCTCCTCCTCGGTGTGAGAATCACATTCTCATATTTGACCAATAGATTTCCATGTTTCCCACGATTGGTCAACACTCGACCGTCGCCGCAGGCTGGACGGGTAGGGGGGCGCGTTCGGCGGTGCTGCCGTCGCGCCCGGACGGGCCCGGCCCGCCGCCCGGGTCAGAAGGTTGATTCTCCGAAATGGGGAAGCTAGTTTTCATTGAAGGCGACAGAAGCATCAGGGGACCGGCATCGCCGTCGGACCCGGATCGGAGGATGGGCCGTGAACAAGGACGACATGATTCTGATCAGCGTCGACGACCACACCGTCGAGCCGCCGGACATGTTCGCCAACCACCTGCCGCGCAAGTATCTCGATGACGCGCCGCGGCTGGTGCACAACGCGGACGGCTCCGACACCTGGCAGTTCCGCGACGTGGTGATCCCCAACGTCGCCCTCAACGCGGTCGCGGGACGGCCCAAGGAGGAATACGGTCTGGAACCCCAGGGGCTCGACGAGATCCGGCCCGGTTGCTACAACGTCGACGAGCGGATCAAGGACATGAACGCCGGCGGAATCCTCGGCTCGATCTGCTTCCCGTCGTTTCCCGGTTTCGCCGGCCGGCTGTTCGCCACCGACGACCCCGACTTTTCGGTGGCCCTGGTGCAGGCCTACAACGACTGGCACATCGACGAGTGGTGCGGGGCCTACCCCGGGCGCTTCATCCCGATGGGGCTGCCGGTGATCTGGGACGCCGAGAAGTGCGCCGCCGAGGTGCGACGGGTGTCCAAGAAGGGCGTGCACGCCCTGACGTTCAGTGAGAACCCGGCGGCCATGGGTTACCCGAGCTTCCACGATCCCTATTGGGACCCGCTGTGGAAAGCGCTGTGCGACACCGACACCGTGCTCAATGTCCACATCGGGTCGTCGGGCAAGCTGGCGATCACCGCGCCGGATGCGCCGATGGACGTGATGATCACACTGCAGCCGATGAACATCGTGCAGGCGGCCGCGGACCTGTTGTGGTCCAAGCCGGTGAAGGACTATCCCGACCTCAAGATCGCGCTGTCGGAGGGTGGCACCGGCTGGATCCCGTACTTCCTGGAGCGGGTGGATCGCACCTACGAGATGCACTCGGTCTGGACCGGGCAGGACTTCGGCGGCAAGCTGCCGTCAGAGGTGTTCCGCGAGCACTTCCTGACCTGCTTCATCTCCGATCCGGTCGGTGTGAAGCTCCGGCACGACATCGGCATCGACAACATCGCCTGGGAAGCCGACTACCCGCATAGCGACTCGATGTGGCCCGGGGCGCCCGAAGAACTCTGGGATGTGCTCAGCGCCAACAACGTCCCCGATGACGACATCAACAAGATGACCCACCTGAATGCCATGCGCTGGTACTCGTTCGACCCGTTCGCCCATATTCCGCGTGACCAGGCCACGGTGGGCGGCCTGCGGCGGGCCGCCGAGGGCCATGACGTCTCGATTCGTGCGCTCAGCCAGCACAAGCACGGTGAGCGACAGGCGAATGCGCTGATGGACGCCGCGCGGTCGAATAGCTGAGTGGGGCTGCGTTGACGGGCATCCCCGGGTGTGAAAGTGTGTCGATCGTATCCGAGAATGGCATTCTCGGATACGAGATCGAGGAAGTAGGACGGGGACGTGATGAATCCGGATGACATCGATTTCTTTACCGACCAGGCGGTCGTCGGCGACCCCTACCCCTATTTGCGCGCCCTGCGGGAGCGCTCACCGGTCACCCGGGAGCCGCATCACGGCGTGATGATGGTGACCGGGTGGGACGAGGCGTGCGCCGTGGCCGGCAACGCCGAGGTGTTCTCGTCGTGCATCGCGGTGACCGGCCCGTTCCCGGGCTTCCCGGTGCCCCTCGACGGCGACCTGGGCGGCGAGACCGTGGCGGGGCTGATCGACAAGCACCGCGACGAACTGCCGTTCAGCGACCAGCTTCCGACGCTGGACCCGCCGACGCACACCAACCACCGGGCGTTGCTGATGCGCCTGCTGACCCCCAAGCGCCTCAAGGAGAACGAGGACGCCATGTGGGAGCTCGCCGACCAAGTGCTCGACGAGTATCTCGCGCCGGGCGCGGGCGAATTCATCAACGGCTTCGCCGCCCCGTTCACCTTGCTGGTCATCGCCGACCTGCTGGGTGTTCCGGATGAAGACCGCGACGAGTTCGTCAAGAACCTGCATCACAACGTGGGCGGCGGGGTCGGCAGCACCGACGCCAAGGCGCTGGCGCACAGTCCGCTGGAATTCCTCTACGGCACCTTCGCCGATTACGTCGCCGATCGCCGCCGCACGCCGCGCGGCGATGTGCTCAGCGGGATGGCGGAGGCGACGTTCCCGGACGGCACCGTCCCGGACCCGATGGACGTGGCCCGGGTCGCGGCCAACGTCTATTCGGCCGGGCAGGAGACCACGGTGCGGCTGCTCGGCTCCGCGCTGAAGATCATCGGCGAGCGCGACGACATCCAGCAGCGGCTGCGCGACGACCGCAGCCTGATCCCGAACTTCATCGAAGAGGTGCTGCGGTTCGAGAGCCCGGTCAAAGGTGACTTCCGGCTCTCCCGGGTGGACACCGAGATCGGCGGGGTCGAGGTCCCGGCCGGCACGACGCTGATGGTGATCAGCGCCGCGGCCAACCGGGATCCTCGCCGCTTCAGCGACCCGGACACCTTCGATCTCGCCCGTTCCAATGCCCGCCAGCACATCACCTTCGGGCGCGGCATCCACAGCTGCCCGGGATCGCCGCTGGCGCGGGCGGAGACCAGGATCGCCATCGAGCGGCTGCTGGATCGTACGGTCGACATCAGGCTCTCCGAGGAGCTGCACGGCCCGGCCGGCGCGCGTCGGTTCAACTACATCCCGACCTACATCCTGCGCGGCCTGATCGAACTCAACCTGGAGTTCACCCCGACGGGAAGGGGAACGCGATGAAAGCGTGGGTAGACCCGGATCGGTGTGCCGGGCATGGCATCTGCACCACGATCTGTCCCGAGGTGTTCGCGATCAACGCGGACGGCTATTCGGAGGTCACCGTCGATGAGGTGCCGCCGCAGTACGAGGACGCGGTTCGCGACGCCATCAAGCAGTGCCCCGAACACGCCATCGACGATGTCACCGACAAACCGGCGGAGGAGAGCTGATGACCAGCGGGCCCAAGGGATACGTCATTCTGACCGAGGCCATCAACGACCCGTCGGGCATGCTCGCCTACGGCAAGGCCGCCCAACCGACGATGGCGTCCGGCGGCGCGAAGATCCTGGCCGTCGAGACCAAACCCGAGGTGGTGGAAGGCGACTGGCACGGCAGCCAGACCGTGGTCCTGGAGTTCGAATCGGTGGACGCCGCTCGGGCCTGGTACTTCTCCGAGGGCTACCAGCAGGCCGCGAAGCTGCGGCAGGCCGCCGCCGACTGCAACGCGGTCATCCTCTCCGGGTTCCAGATGTCGTTAGCGGACTAGGTGTTCTTGACGGGCAGGTTGTGAACGCGTAGGCGCTCGGTCGGGCTCTTTCCGCCGATGCCGGTGTGGGGTCGGTGGTTGCAGTGATGCAGCCAGTCTTGCTAGGTCACTGCGCGGGCGGCGTTGGACCGGTAGGTGTGGGCGTAGGCCTATTCGGCGGTCAGGGTTCAGTTGAAGCGTTCCACCTTGCCGTTGTCTGCGGCCGGCACGGTCGGGTCCGCTTATGGGCGAGATCTTCGCCCAGTGCGTGGGCGAAAAGTGAACCGCCTGGGTTCGATGCCGCTGCTGTTTGAGTCCGGAAGGATGAACAGCATGCCGAAGAAGATCGAATCTGCGTTGCGTGAACGCGCCGTGCGGATGGTGACCGAGCATCAACAGGAGTATCCGTCGTTGACCGCTGCCTGCGAGGCGGTGGCCCGCCAAGTCGGCGTCGGTAAGGAGTCGGTGCGCCGATGGGTGGTGCAGGACCAGGTCGACTCCGGCCACAGGCCCGGGGTCACCACGTCAGGGGATGACCAGATCAAGCGCTTGCGGGCCGAAGACCACAGGCTGCGTGAGGATGTCGCGATCTTGAAGGCAGCCACACAACTTTCTTTGCGGGGGCCAGCCAGCGGGTCGGAGATATTGTCAAGACCTCTGATCAGTGCTCGAGGGTGCGTCCGAAAATTGCTACTCGATCGGTTCGTCGCCGAGCACCGTGGTACGGAACATCAACCGTGGAGAGTCCACCGGATAAGGTGTCGCTCGGTGGAGTACACCGCGGTTGTTCCAGATGACCGTGTCTCCAACAGACCATTTGTGCCGGTATACCAGCCCCGGTGCAGTTGCCCGGTCGAGCAGTTCGTCCAGCAGCGACCGGCCTTCAGCAGGGTCCATCCCCACCACGTAATCCGCCGAAACGCCGAGGACCAGCGATTTACGTCCGGTGCGGTGTGTCCACACGAGTGGCTGCTCGTGTGTGCTTTTCGACCGCCATTGCGCCAGCAGGGTCGGTGAAGGATCCGGGATGACGCGACGCTGCGAAGCCTCCACAGAATGGATCACCCGAAGCCCGGCGAAACGCGCTTTCTCGTTATCGGCCAACGCGTCATAGGCAGCGTATGCGCTGGCGAATTCGGTCTCGCCGCCGTGTTCGGCCACCACCTTTGCGCTCAGCAGGGTGGCCATCTGCGGGCACTCGTCGCCGGTCGGCGTGCAGCCGTCGATATGCCATCCGAATGTCGCACGCAGGTACGACGCATCTCGGTTTTTCGTCTTGTCCAAGCTTAATGGGTAGATTCCGGGTACCGGGTGTTGCCCGTCGTTGGAATCGTCGATAGGGCCGAGCTGTCGGCAGAAGGCGACCTGGCTTTCCGGGTCGAGATCCAAACCCCGAAACACCAGCACCCCACACTCCTCAAGGGCCTCGAGGATGGCGCGGGCCAGGGAGTCGTCCGATACAAGGCGGCCGGGATCTACATCAATTACTTCGGCTCCGACAGCTCCAGAAAACCTATTGATGCTGAACAGACTCATCGACCGCAGTTCCCTTCTGTGTTCCGACGCCCACGGATCCGGGTCGTCCTCGCCGTTGCCGCTGTGGCAGAACGTACCAACCTACGAAGGGGTTTGCAAACAATATTTTTTAATTCGGATGAACGATCGCTCCAGACAGGCTCGCCGACACCGGCCTGGTTGGCCTAGGCTCATTTCCGCGTATCGATGTTGAGCAGGGGAAACTGCTGTCTGACCAGGGAGGTCCGCCGTGTCAAGTCCGACACCTGCTGCAGCGGACAAACTCGGCCGCCCACGACTCTTCGACGACGAAACCGAGCGACGGATGGTGCTGGATGCTGCGGTCAGGGTAATGACCCAGAGCGGGTACGCAGCCATGTCCGTTGGGGCGATCCTCGCCGAAGCCGGTCTCTCGACGAGCAGCTTTTACCGCCACTTCCGCTCGAAGGATGATCTGGCCGAAGCTCTCATTCGCCGTGATGTCAGCTTGGCGCGACGCACGATCGAACGCAAAGTTGCTGCGACCGAGGATGATCCCGTGGTGCGCCTTGATGTCTGGCTCGACGCGCTGCTGGATATTTTCTATGACTCGTTGAGCGCCAAACGGGTTACGGTGCTGAGCACTGCTGAGATCCTCAGCTCGTCGCGAATGGATGGGGTAAAGGCAGAGATGAAGTGGGTGCTGGCTGAGCCACTTGCTGACGTGTTGCGCGATGGACACCGGCGGGGAGTGCTGTTTTCGCCGACGCCCAACGCCGACGCTCTGAGTGCGGCGGCGTTGATCAGCAGTGCAGTGGCCTCAGCGCAAGCGTTCCCATCGGACCGAAACGCGGCAAAAGCGCACGTCACGCGCTTCCTATGGCCCGCCTTCCAAATCCTGGAACGCGCCCGACTGAGCTGACCCGCGACTTGGCCGGCTTTGCAGGTAGGACTTGGCCACCAAGGCGGTGTTGTCCGGCGGCCGGGCGCAAAATAAAAAATCACCTTTGACAAGTCCCGTGGCCTATGTGAGCATCGAGGTCTGCTGGGTGCGTGAGGCATCTCACAGCGCCACTGTTCGAACCACAAGGTGATCGGAGGCTTTCACGATGAAGCGATTGCAACGCGCAAAGCTCGTGCCCGCCCAGGCTCTTCTCGTCGCCGGGATGGCGGTGACTGCGATCGCCGGAGCCCCGTCGATCGACGCGTCGAGGGTCCTCGTCGGCCCGGTATTGATGTCGGCGGAGTCGTTGCAGCCGCTAATCGACCAGGTCCGGGCTGAGATGCAGGCGGCGTACGACACCGATAGCACGTTGCCATTCGCAACGGCCGCTAACAATGCCATGCTGTCAACCGGTTTGCAGAACTCCCAATTCCAACAACTGATGGTTCTCCTCGGAATCCAGCAAAGCGCAGGCGAATTCGTGTTCGTGACCCACACTCCTGAGGCGGTCGCCGGGGATGCCGCCAATAGTCGTCCGCAGTTCGCCTGGCCCAACCCTGACAATTTTCAGAGCATCGTAAACCTCGCGCCCGGGGCGACCTACGAGCTCACTGGAACTGTCGGCGCGGGCACCCAGAATCTCGCTATCACCAGCTACTCGTCGACGTCTTTTCAGGCCGGCGCGGGTCTGGTCCTCAATGATGGGCTGGTGGTCGAACCCGACGGCACGTTCACCGTCTACATCGGCCCCACGGCGCCTACCGACGCGGTCAACCATATCGATGCTGCCGGTTACGACACACTGTTGGTTCGAGACGTTCTGGGCAGAATGGCACTGGGCCCAAGTGTCCTCGACTTCCAATGCGTCGCGGACTGTTCGACGCCGATGACGGATTCCGCGCTCAGTGGTTTGTCCGAGGCCGAGATCGCCTGGCTGTTGAGCAGCCTGGCCAGTGATATACCTAAGCAGAACGCCATTTACATGGCGATTGCTGCGCAATCGGGAAATCAGCTTGCCGCCAACACAATGAGTCCCTTCGCAAGCCAGGGAGGAGTCACTGGTGGTATAGACACCACGTATGTCTCAGTGGGGAATTTTGAGCTACAGACGGACCAGGCGCTGATCGTCAGGGTGCCTGACGTTGCATCCGGCTACAGCGGAATTCAACTGGAATCCGCTTTCGGCCAAACACTTCCGTATATCTTGTCGCAGACTAGTCTTAACAACACTCAGGCGTACGGCGCCGCTGACGGCTATTCCTACTACGTGATAAGCCCGACCAACCCGGGCGTGGCGAACTGGTTGGACAGCAGCGCAGTCGACTCTGGTGAGATAACCGCCCGGTTCCAGGATCTTGCCGCCGGCGTCGACCCCACGGGACTGGCCGTGACCACCCGGGTGGTACCGGTGGCCGACGTGAGCAAGTATCTGCCAGCCGATACCCCGACGGTGACGCCGTCCGAGTATGCGGCCGATATGACGTCACGCGTGCTGTCCTACAACTACGCGCTGGATACCTCCAGAGATGCCGATTGGCTGACGCTGCAATCGTGGCTCTATGACATCCGGTCGGCGATGGGTTCCGACCACTATGAAGCGGTATTCGGCGTTCAGCCGTTCACCCCGATGTGGTTGAGGCTGACGCCAGCACTGAGCCCCGATTGGGGTACCGTCGCCAAAGGCTTCCTCGCCAATCCGTCCGGTACCATTTCGGCGCTAATGAACAATCTTTCACTAGCAGGCAAAGACGTGGAATTGCCAATGGCGCTGACTTGGTCGCTTATGGGGAAAGAGATCACTCAAACTGTTCAGGCAATGCAGGACGGTCTGTCAACGGGCGACCTTAGCCAGGTGTTCACGGCGTTGGAGTCCGGTGGTCAACAGTTGGGTGCGACCCTTACCGATGCCCTGTTTGATCCCAACATCAGCATCACTGCAGGGATACTGAACGCGCGCGACGACCTGGCGACTGCGGTAATCACTGCCAACGGCGGCTTCCCCACCGAAGCAGGGTTCCTGGCGACGCTGGAATGGGAGGTGATGTCGCAGCTGTCCCAATTGTCCGCGAACTCGTCGCCGGTCGATTTCAGCGATGCGTTCAACGCGGTGATAACCGCTATGGGGGCTCTGCTGGACGCCTGACTCTTGATGATCATGGTGGCCATCCCGACCGGTCGGGAGCCATCTCAGGCCGTTATAGGCCCAGCAAGAACGTTCGAAATCTGTTGGAGTCCCCGCTCAGTCCTGATCGTCGTCGACCTCGACGATCGACAACGCCTGCCGCGGGCACCGGCGGACCGCTTCATTGATGTCGTGTTCGCTCTCCGGCGTGACATCGGGCTTGAGGATGTGCAAGGTGTCCTCGTCGTCGAGATGGAAAACCTCCGGGTTGATGCCCATGCAGATCGCATTGGCCTCGCACAACCCGTAGTCGACGACGACTTTCCGTTTGGTCATTCGCCGAATCCCTACCGGACCACGCGCACCGGGACGTTGAGCCACCCCGAGACGTTCTGCATGTGGACGCGCTGCAGCCCATCCCAATCCACTTCATAGCGGGGCATGAAGTCCAGCAGCTTCTCCAGTGCGATGGCGCTCTCCATCCGGGCCAGCGCCGCGCCGAGGCAGCTGTGGATCCCGTACCCGAGGCCGAGATGCTGCGCCTCGGTCTGGTCGCGGTCGATGTCGAAGGTGTCGGCGTCGGTGAACGCGTCCGGATCGCGGTTCGCCGCGGCGTTCAGCAAGAACACCGGCTTGCCCGCCGGGATGGTGCCACCGCTGACGTGCGCCTCTTTGAGCGTGTAGCGGACGTTGTACTGCACCGGCCCCTCGTAGCGCAGCAGTTCCTCCACCGCGGCCGGAATCTTGCTACGGTCGTCGAGCAGTTTCTGCCACTGCTCCGGGTTGCGGGCGAAGGTCACCGCCGCGGTGCCGACCAGCTTGGTGACGGTCTCGGCGCCGGCACCGCCCAGTAGCGTTGCGAATGCCGTGATCTCGATGTCATCCAGCCGGCGCAGCTGGCCGTCCTCGCCGGGGATCTCGGCGGCGATCAGCCTGCTGAGCATGTCGTCCTGCGGGTCGGTGCGCCGCTCCTGAACCAGACCGTAGTAATACATCGCGGTCTCCATGTTGGCCTGCATGCCTTCGGCGCTGACCTCGATCTGCCCCGGCTCGCGGTGCAGCGAGGTGTCGATCCAGTGCCGCACTTGCTGGCGGTACTCGTCGGGAACCCCGACCATCCGGGTGATGACCTCCACCGGGAACGGCCCGGAGAAGTCTTGCACCACGTCGAAATGCTCCGGGTCGGCGGCGCGCAGGAATCGCTCGACCTGCTCGACGATGGTTTCGCGCTGCGCCTGCATCGCCCGGGGGGTGAACGCCTTGTTGAGCAGGCTGCGCAGGTGTCGGTGTTCGGGCGGGTCCATGAAGATGATGGATTTCTGCGGTGGTTCGCCGGCCCGTACCATCGCCAGGTCACAGCCCCGGGACGACGAATAGGTCTCGAAGTCCTTGAGCGCCGCCGCCACATCCTCGTGCCGGGTCAGCGCGTAGAAGTCTTCCTTCTCGTCGTAGTAGAGCGGAGCCTCGACGCGCATCCGCCGATAGATGTCGAACGGATCGTTGAAATACTCTTCGGAGAACGGGTCGAAAACGAGTTTCGGCTTGGTCATTGAATCCTCCTCAGCGGCCGGAAAGCGGCTGGAAAACGCGGCGACCGGGCGTTAGACCGTATAGCCAACTGTAAGGCATACGGGTCGATACCGGAAGGATAATCGGGAAGTCCCCGACGTCACCGAGGATGATCCATCAGCGCCAGCGCCGCGTCGGCGGCCTCCAGCACCGCCCCGGGCGTCGCCGCCGCGTGCTGCGCCAGGTCGGCCACCAGCCGCACGTCTTTGCGCAACAGTGCCCCGGCCAGCCCCGCGAGCCGGTCCAGCGTGCCGCCGGATCCGCGGATGCTGTTGAGCGCAAAGCTGTTGGCACTGCCCCGCGACACCACCTCGGCGAGCCGATCGGTGGCAACCCCGAGCTGTTCACCCAACGCCAGCGCCGTCGCGGCGGTACCGAGATTGGCGGTGAACAACAGGTTGTTGAGCAACTTGGTCACCTGCCCGGAACCGAGCCCGCCGAGATGCACCACGGGATCGGCGTAGGTTTCGAACACCGGGCGGCAGCGCTCCACCACGTCGTCGTCGCCGCCGGCCATCACCAGCAGCGTGCCGGCCTCGGCGGCCGGACCACCACCGCTGACCGGTGCGTCGATCACCGAAACACCCTTGGCTGCGGCTTTTTCCGCCAGCCGCCGACACGTGTCGGGGTGCACGGTGCTGTGCACCGCGATGACGCCGCCGGACTGCATTCCGGCCAGCACACCGTTCTCACCGTTGACCACTTCCTCGACGTCGGCGTCGCCGACCACGCACAGGCAGACCAGATCGCTGGCCCGGCCCAGGTCCGCCGGCGAGTCGGCGACTTCGGCCGCGGTGTCGGAGAAGGGTTCCAGCGTGCCCGGACGTCGGGCCCACAGCGTCGTCGGGTAGCCCCCTTCGGCGATCCGCCGCGCCATCGGCGCACCTTGGCTGCCGAGTCCGATGAAACCGATGCGCATCAACTGACCTCCGAATCCCGCGCGGCGCCGACGGTCGCGGCGCATTTCTCGACGAACGACAGCACCGACCGGTGGTAGTCCTCCGCGCCGAACCCGACGCTGAGGTTGTGCCCGGACCCGGCCTGTTGATTGGGGGTGAAACTCGGCGCGGCGGTGAAGATGTCGCGGATATCGCGCTGCGCGGCCGGGTCGGCCTGCCAGATCTTCTCGTGTTCGGCGAACGTGAAGCGGACCGGAACCCGGATGCGGCCGGCCAGCGCCGGGAAGTCGGTGCGCGGCCAACCGGCCACCATGGCGGCCTCGTACGGCGTACCCGGCGACGCGTTGGTGATCCCGCGCAGCACCGCTTCGGGATACAGCGACGCCGGCTCCCAGAGCAGTTCGCGCAGGCCGACCGGTCGCCCGCCGGGCCCGGCGTTGCTCAAGGCTTGCGCCGCGGCGGCCTGGTAGCGCAGCCCGGTGCCGGCCAGTTCCAGTCCGAGCAACGCGGCGCCCCGCGCATCGGCGGCCATCCGCAACGCCAGCTCGCAACCGTTGGAATGGCCCAGCAGGAACAGTCCGGAGCCGCGTGGCAGGTCCCCGAGGATCGCCTCGATGGCCCGGTAAGCCAACTCGACGCGATGCTCGGGATCGGTCACCGCCTCGGGATACAGCGCCGAGGAGCCGTAGCCGGGCCGGTCCAGCGCGATCACGGTGTAGCCCAGTGCCGCACCGACTCTCAGCAGTGATAGTTGCGGTTGGCCCGGGCAGTCGAAATACACCGACGTCGTCCCGCCGCCGTGAAATGCGACGAGCACGGCGCGCGGATCGGCAACCTCGGCCAACAGTGCCGACATCGGTACCCCGCCGGCGTTGACCATCCGCGGGCGCACGAGTGGGGTCATGTGTCCGACCGCAGCAATATGACCCCGCTGGGGGTCAACCCGCCGCTGCTGGCCACCGCGACGCGGGCGCCGGCCACCTGGCGGTCGCCGGCCTCGCCGCGCAACTGGGTGACCGCTTCGTGGATCAACCCCATTCCGTGGGTGCGTCCGTGAGAGAGCTGACCGCCGTGGGTGTTCAGCGGCAGCACCCCGTCGCGGGTGATGTTGGCACCGCCGTCCAGAAAGCTCTTGGCCTCGCCGACACCGCAGAACCCCAACGCCTCGATCCACGACAGGCAGTTGAAGCTGAAGCCGTCGTAGAGCTCGGCCACGTCGACATCGGCCGGGCGCAGCGACGTGCGGGTCCACAGATGGGCGGCCTGGCCCAGCACCTGCGGTTCATGGGTCAGTGTGCTCTGGTCCCAGTCCGTCCGCTCGATGATCTGGGTGCCGACGGCCTCCACCAGCACCGGTGGTTTGGCCAGGTCGCGGGCGGCGTCGACGGCCGATACGATCACCGCCACCGCGCCATCGCAGGGCACATCGCAGTCATAGAGCCCGAACGGCGTGGTGATCATCCGAGCCGACAGGTAGTCGTCCATGCTCATCGGGTCGCGGTAGATCGCGGTCGGGTTGAGCGCGGCGTTGGCCCGCTGGTTCAGCGCGATCCAGCCGAGTGTCTCGCGGGTGGTGCCGTAGCGGTGGAAGTGCCGTTGGGCGTTGAGCGCCAACGTGTGGGCCGCCGAGGTGGCCCCGAACGGCATCTGCCAGCTGTTCGTGCGCCGTCCGCCCGGCGGGGAGGCTTTGCCGGCTTTGAGCAGCTCGCTGAACGTTGATTCCCACACGGTTCGGAAACACAGCACATGGCGCGCCAGTCCGGTGGCGACGGCCATCATCGCGGCGATCACCGAGCCACCGGGCCCGAAGGTGTCCATGCCTCCGTTGATCCAGGTCGGGCGCAATCCCAAAGCGCCCTCCAACGCCGTAACGCCGCCTTCGCCCATGCCGGCTACGTCCAAGCTCGGATACGTTGAGAGCCCGTCGATGTCATCGAAGCTCAGCCCGGCATCGGCGACGGCTGCCTGGCAGGCCTCCACTGTCAGCGCCAGCGGTGCGGCCATGAGCCGGCGGCCCAGTCGTGAAGCGCCGACCCCGGTGATCGCCGACTTGTCCTCGAACTTGTCGGCGCTGGCCATCGGGCGCACGTGCTGCGCGAAGTCCTCGGGGGGGATCTCGTCGGTGGGCAGCGGTTTGGACTCGGAGTTGTCCGCTACCGGCCGGAACAGCGGCAGCCACACGTCCTCGATGTGCTCGAAGACCACCTCCAGCTGTTGGCCCAGCTCGAGTTCGCCGGGGTCGGCCTCGATGATGTTGGTGGTCAGCCGAACCCGGGGATCCTCGTTGATCGCCACCTGCGCCACCACATACGGCGCCGGCATACCCGGCAGGCTGAACCGGTGGTTGACGGTGAACCCGGCCAGGGTGGCGCGTCCGGAGACCTCACGCACACCCATGTCGGTACCCCGGCAGTAGCGGCACACCGGTTGCGGCGGATGGATCAGCGCCGTGCAGTCCCGGCATTCCTGCAGGCGCAGCACCCCGTCGGCGCCCGCGGTCCAGAAGAACTCGTTGTCCATGGTGATCGCCGGCAGCGGGCGTCCGGGTGTACTCATGCTTCGTCGTCCTCGGTGATCTCGATGATGGCGTGCACCGGGCAGTCCAGCAGCGCGCGCGTGACGTCGCGTTCGTCGGCCGGGTCGACGGTGCCGTCGCCGGTCATGGAGGCATAACCCCAGTCGTCGAGTGAGAAGTACTTCGGGGCGTGTTTGGCGCAGTAGCCGAACCCGTCGCACAGCGTGCGATCCAGCCGTATCTTCATGCCGTCAACTCCTCGACCGCGTACGGGCGTTCGGCGCGGAAGGCACCACCGCGGCAGGTGTCGCAGGTGCCGGCCAGGTGGCCGGCGACCAAGTCCGGGAACCGGGTCAGCAGGCTCGCCGCCACCGTGGTGGCGCCGTCGAGCGTCCCGCAGGCACCGCGCCCGGGTAGGACCCCGGCCCACCGCTGCAATCGCTCGACGTCCTCGCCGGTCGCGACCCCGTCCCGCAGCGCTTCGGCCACGGCCGCCATCGCCACGGTGCCGTTGAAACACGACCCGCACTGTCCGGCGTTCTCCCGGCCGAAGTAGGCCAGGACCGAGGCGGCGACCGCCACCGGGCAATCGTCGGTGAGAACGGCCATCGCTCCGCAGCCCAGACCGCTGCCACCGGCACGCAGGGTCTCGTGGTCCAACGTGGCATCCAGCCCGTCGCGGTTGAGCAGACCGGCGAAGTAACCGCCCATCAGTAGCCCGCGTACCTGCTCGGCCGGGATCCCGTGCACGCCGAGTAGTTCGGCGATGGCCACACCGTGCGGAAGCTCGTAGAGCACCGGCGCGCGACCGCCACCGGTTACCGTCGCCAGGAACGTTCCCGGCGATGCGTCGGTACCCGCTGAGCGGAACGCCGTCGCGCCGTGGCGCTGCAGGTACGGCAGGTTCGCCAACGTCTCGACATTGGAGACCAGCGTCGGGCGTTGCGCGACGCCCCGCTGATAGGGACGAGGCGGTTTGTCGCTCGGTTTTGCCGGGCCGCCGTTGATCGCCCGCACCGCTGCCGTCTCCTCACCGGCCACATATCCCGGTTCCACGGTGAACACGCTGATCGTCAGCTCGCCCGGCAATTCCGGTGCGACCTCGCCCAGCGCGTCCTCGACGCTACGTGCCGCCGCCGGATCGGAGACGTAGACATACGCCCGCGAGGCTCGCGCCGTCTGCGCGGCCAGCCGTAGCCCGTCGAGCACCAGATGCGGGCGATTGCGCAACAGCCAGCGGTCCTTGATCGACGCCGGTTCGCCCTCCTCGCCGTTGGCGATGACGACGGCGTCCCGGCCGCGCAGGGCCCGGTCACGCACCGAGGCCAATTTGACCGCCAGCGGGAAACCCGCCCCGCCGCGCCCCAGCAGCCCACTGCGATGAACCTCGGCGAGCAACGCTTCCGGGTCGGACAGCGGTCGGTAGCCACCGTCGGCGACATAACACGCACCGTCTTCTGCACCCTCACGCAGCAGGCGCGGCATGCAGCCCGGCCAGGCGGCGACGGTGAAGTCACCGACATCGGCGGTGGGTGTGCTGCTGGTCGTCATTGCCACCTCGTTTGGTTAGGCTCGCGAACGTGAGAACAGCGGTGGTGCGCATCGATGTCGACCCCGGTGGGCGGCTGGCACCCGAACAGTTGACCGTCGGGATGGCGACGCTGCGGGACCTGGCCCGGCAGACCGACATCGACGTGGTGGACACCAGCCTTGCCGCTATGCCGGTGGGCCGGCGCCAGGTCCGCCTGCTGATCACCGGCACCGACACGGACATCATCGATACCGGTATGCAGCTGTGCGCCAAGGCATTTAATACCGTTCCGGTGGCCGGCGTGGTGACCTACGTGAGCCGGGGCACCGATGACGACGTGCACGGGGTACTCGCCGGGCTGGGACTGACGGGCGAGATCTCCCGGACGGCCGGAGCGGACGGCCTGGATGTCGTCCATGTGACGCTGGACGAACCGGATATGGCGCGGGTCGGCGAGAGCCGCATCCACACCGCGTTGGAGGCGTCGCTGAACTGCGAGGTTCACATCCATACCCGCTGATCTCATCAGCGGCCCAGGAATTCCAGGATCGCCGGAGCGGCCTGCACCCAGGTGTCGAACATGTTGAAGTGGCTCACTTTTCCGGCGGCGCGTTCTTCGGCCGCCCGTTCCCAGGCGTCCTCCGGCCAAGGCGGGTCGATCAACTCGGAACCCTTGATCAGACAGTTCACTTCCAGGGAGGTGCGCTTGGGGTGGTCCCAGTCGTTCTCGCCGCCGCGGATGATCAGCGTGGGAACCCGGATCCGATCGAACATCTCGTCGTCGACCCCCGGAATCGTCTGTCCCGGCTTGGATACGAACGCGTTGAGCCAGCGCAGCATCACCTTGAGGAACTCGTCGGCGTCCAGGTCGAGCAACCGCTGCTTGTTGTTCGGGTTCTCCTCGATGCGTTCCTGCCATTCGCGGACGTTCAGCAGCGCCGGCACACCGCTGCCCCGCACCGCCAGGATGTTGGGCACCACGTAGTAGGACCCCAGCACGAACGTGCCGTAGACGCCGCCGACGATGTTCCACAGCACCAACTTGGTGGCCAACTCCGGGTAGAGCATGGTGGTCAGCATCGAGTCCCGCGCACCGCCGGAGCCCCCGGCGATGATGCACGGTCCGGCGTCCAGGGCGGTGAGCAACCCGTGCAGGGTTTCGGCGCGCATGTGCGATTCGGACTGACCGTAGAACTGCACATCCGATGCCCCGCAATTGGGGCGATCCCACAGCAGCACCCGGTAGCCGCCGTCGACCAGGGCATTGGCGAGTGGCCGTAGCCCAGGAATCTCCTTGGAGAACCTGCCGCCGGGTGTCAGGACAATCAGATCACCTGTGTTGCCGAGGATTTCGTAGACAACGTTTCCGCCGTTGATCTCGACAGACGCCATCGATTACTCCCGTTGTGTTAGGCCTGGACCAGGACGTCGTTGCCGACCACCCGCACCGGGTAGGTGCGGATGCTCCACTCGGGTTTGACCGCGGTGGTGCCGGTTGCGAGCTCGAAACCCCATTGGTGCCAGGGGCAGTAGATGTATTCCAGGTCGCGGATCATGGTGGCGTCACCCGGCAAGCTCTCGTCGACGACGGTTCTGCCGCGTAACCGCCCGGAACACAACGGGCCACCCTGGTGCGGGCAGAAGTTCGCGATCGCGTAGAACGTCCCGTTGATGTTGTAGACACCGACACCGTGGTGGCCGATCGGAACCAGTTTCTTTGTACCGGGCGGGATTTCGTCGACGGTGGCAACGATGTGCTCTCGGCCCTGGGCCAGCCGGGGCCGCTGATCGTCGTGGCTCATCCTAGAACACCCGCACCTGACCCTCGAGGGCCGGGACGGTGTCCGGCAGGTGGTAGGTCGCCAGGCCGTTTCTGAACATCACCGCTTCGCGGGCGGCCTTCGGCAGGTGTTTGACCAGCCAGCGTGGGTCGTCGAACGTCCAATGCGGGTAGTCCGAGGAGTACAGCAGGATCTTGTCGCATTCCATCCATTCGAGCGCCCGCGACAGTTCGGTCTTGTCCTCCGGGTAGTCCAGCGGCTGGGTGGTGAATTTGATGTGGTCCTTGACGTATTCACTGGGCTTGCGCTTGATGTCCAGCCAGGACTTGCGGGCCTCATAGATGGCGTCCATGCGCCACATCAGCGGCAGAATCCAGGTGAAGGCGTGTTCGACGAGCACGATGCGCAGTGTCGGGAACCGGTCGAAGACCCCGTCGAACACCAGGCTCATCACCTGGTTGGCCGCCAGCAGCGAGTAGGTGACCATGAAGTCGTGGTTGTAGCTGGGCATGCCCACCGGCGGCATCGGCAGCTCTTCATGGTGGCTGCGGGACAGGTGACAGCTGACGGTGATGTCGTGCTTGGTCGCCGCCGCCCAGATCGGGTCGTACTTGGGGTCCCCCCACGACGGCCGCGGCTCGGCTTTGATCAACACCTGCGCCATGTAGGGGTGGCCCGCCCACTTCTCGATCTCGGCGACGGCGCCGGCGGGGTCCTCGATCGCGGCGCAGATCGAGCCGCGCCACCGCTGATGCCAGTTGTTGTGACCGTCCAGCCAGTGGTTGGCCTGCCAGTCGTTGAGCGCGCACGACATGGCGTGCTGGGCTTCGGGGAAACGGGCGGGGTAGGCGGCGGGTTCCAGGATCGCGAAGTCGGAGCCGGCCTCCATGATGAGCTGCTTGAACGCCAGTTCGGGGCTGCTGCCCGGGAATTCGCCGTCGGGCGGGAACGCATCGACGCGCATCGCGAACGCATGCGCGTAATCAGGGGCGTCGTAGTAGATCTGCTCACCGATACGTCGGGTCAGAAAGTACTTGCTGCGCCACGGCTCGGGGATGTACTGGGTCAGGTCGCCGCGTCGCGGCACCGGGTGGACGTCGGAGTCCACACACCGCACGGCGACGCGCTCGGCCGCGGGCTTACGCTCTGTGGCTGTCACGGTCATGCTGATCTCCTTTGATCCCAGCTGTTTCTCTAGTGTGCGCCCGCGGGGGCCGCGACGTCGATGCCGTAGAGCCGACCGGCGTTGAGCCAGCACAGCTTGTCGCGTTGGTCGGCGCGCAGCGCGCTCGGTGTGGCCAGCTCGTTGCTCTGCCAGTGCGGATAGCTCGATCCGTACATCACCATGTCCTCCTTGCCGGTGAAGCCGAGCCACTCTCCGGCGAACTCGGTGTCCCCGGGACCGTCCATGGCGCCCTGCACGAAGAACACGTGACCGGGCAGGTAGTCGCTGGGCATCTTGGGCGCCCACGGTGTCTGCTCCAGGTGTGGCCTGCCGAAGGTGTCCATCCGCCAGATGAACGGGGTCAGCAGGTCCGCGGCGCCGTCGGCCCAGACGAACTTCAGCGACGGCATCCGCTCGAACACGCCCTCGGCGATCATGTTCATCAGGTGGTACAGGTAGTTGCACGCCATGAAGCTGACGTAGTGCTCATAGGTGCGGGGGACCCCGGACGGCGTCGGGGACGCGGCGACCCCCGACCCCACCTCGATGTGCGCGGCCACCGGCAGGCCCGCGTCGATGGCGGCCTCCCACAGCGGCCAGAACTGCGGTTTGCCGTAGAGCTCGCGCGACTGCAGCGGCACGCCGATCTGCACGACGCGGGGATGGTTCTTCCACCTCTCGATCTCGCGCAGAGCTCCGGCGATGTCGTCGGGGTTGACCCGGATGGTGCCCCGGAAGCGCTCGCCGTGTTCGTTGTGGTCCAGCCAGCGCGACACCAGGATCTCGTTGTGCGCCGCGGCGATCGCCGAACCCAGGTGCCGGTCGGGCATCACGCCACGGGTCATCGGGTGCAGCACGGCCACGTCGACACCGCGGTCGGCAAACAGATGCTGAGCCACCACGTCGGGGTCCGAACCCGGGTATTGGCGATCGGGGCCCTCGGTGCCCGGCGCGTACTCGCCGCCCGGCGCGCCGTACCAATCCATCTCGTAGTCGGGGAAACCCCGGCTACGGTACGGCTCCCGCAGGACGCCGCGCAGGTCCTTGTTGGAAGCCGCGAAGATGTGCACGCTGGCGTCGATGACCGGCGTGCGGGCGCCATCCGAGTGTTCGATCATCAACGCCGCCCTTCGTCATGTCACCGCCAGTTCTGCGCCCGCCCGGACTGCCGTGCGGAAAGTCGCCGGGAAGGCCGACTCCCGGTGAGGCCCATTGTATAGGTGTATTCTTTGCTGGCAAGAACTGGATTCTCGCTTTTGTTCCGTCCGGCCGGCGCCGGTAGCCGCGGTGCTGGACAGCTGGACTCGCGATACGCTGCGACAGCAAGCTATCTCAGAATGAGATCGTTACATCCAGCATCGAGAATGTTATTCTCGGTCGGCGCCTGAAGGAGGTGACTGCAATGCTGCTGGAGTTCGACGAAGATCAGCGTCTGTGGCAGGGCACGGTGCGCGACGTGGTCGGCAAGCAGTGCACACCCGCGTTGGTGCGCAGCGTCGCCGAAGACGGAGCGGGCGAGGCGATCGACTCGCTGTGGAAGGTCTACGCGGACTTGGGCTGGACCGAGCTGCATGAGCCCGAAACCGCCGTGGAGCTGGCGATCGTCCTCGAAGAGCTGGGCCGCGCCACCGACCCCACGCCGTTTCTGGCGACCATGACGCAGTTCGCGCCGTTGGTCGGCGAGCGTCATCGTCCCGACGGTTCCACCGGGGCCGCGGTCTTCGGCGGCGTGGCCGCGTACCGCAATGCCGCCGGCTGGGTGTTGGAGGGCACCGCCCAGCACGTGCTCGACGGTGACCGGGCCGAGCGGTTGGCCGTGGTCACCGAAGCCGGGGTGTTCCTGGTTGACGCCGCCGCGGTCACAGCCCGCAAGGCCTCGGTGTTCGACCCGACGCTGCATGTGGCCGACCTGTTCTTCTCCGGCGTCGAGGTGCCCGACAGCGACCGGGTCCGGGTCGACGTAGACCGGGGGCGCCATGTGGCGCTCACCGGCATGGCGATGACCATGGTCGGTGCCTGCCAGCGCATCCTTGACCTGGCGCTCGAACACGTCCGCAGTCGTCAGCAGTTCGGAGTGCCGATCGGCTCGTTCCAGGCCGTCCAGCACAAGGCGGCGGACATGCACGTGGCGATCGAACGTGCCCGCGCACTCGCGTACTTCGCGGCGCTGACGATCGCGGCCGACGACCCGCGGCGGCGGATGGCCTCGGCGATGGCGAAGGCGGCGGCCGGAGAATGCCAGTCGGTGGTGTTCCGGCACGGGCTGCAACTGTTCGGTGCGATGGGCTTCACCTGGGAGAACGACCTGCAGTTCGCGCTCAAGCGGGCCAAGGCGGGCGAGCTGATGCTCGGCGGCGCCGCGGAACACCGCGCGGCCATCACCGAGGAATATCTTGCAACTCACGTTTGACGCAGAGGTCGAGGAGTTCCGGGCCGAGTTCGCCGCCTTCCTGGATGCGAATCTGCCCGACAAGGCCGACACGCTGGAGCGTCCCCGCTCGGTGTCGCACATGCCGGATTGGGCGCGCCGTTGGCAGCGGCTGCTGTTCGACAACGGCTGGCTGCTACCGGGCAACCCGCCGGAGTTCGGCGGCCGCAACGCCACATTGTTGCAGCAGTTCGTGCACCTCGAGGAGCTGTGCCGACGCCGGATTTATCACAGCTTCAATCCCCAGGGCGTCAACATCATTGCGGCGTCATTGCTTTCGTTCGGTACCGATGAGCAGAAGCAGCGCTGGGCGGTGCCGATTCTGCGGGCAGAGATCACCGCGTCGCTGGGGATGAGCGAGCCCAGCGCCGGCTCGGACCTGGCGTCGTTGCGCACCAGGGCAGACCGTGACGGTGATGACTTCATCGTCAACGGCCAGAAGGTGTGGACCTCCGGTGCCCACGACGCCGACGTGCTGCTGACGTTCGTGCGCACCGATCCCGATGCGCCCAAGCACAAGGGCATCAGTGTGCTGTTGATCCCCACCGACACCCCGGGGGTGGTGTGTCGGCCGTTCCCCACGGTCTGCGGGATCGACGACAAAGACTTCAACGAGGTGTTCTTCACCGATGTGCGGGTGCCGGCTGAGAACCTCGTCGGCCCGCTCAATGGTGGTTGGCGGGTGGCCAACGGATCGCTGGGGCACGAGCGCACCATGATGTGGCTGGGTTTCGCCGACCGACTCGACAACCTCATCGCCGACTTCCGGCCCGAGGGCGCCTTGCAGCGTGATCAGTTCGCCACCGCCGTCATGGATTACCAGGCGCTGCGGCTACTGGGGTCGCGGGCGCTGGCCCGGGCCGCCCGCGGCGAGGAGGACGTTCCCGCGCTGTCGGTGCTCAAACTGCTCGGTTCTGAAGCCGAGATGTTCGCCTCGGGTTACGCGCTGGACGCGGCCGGCGCGTCGGCCCTGGTGCATCCGGCGGATTCGGGGCGGTATGCGCCGATGAACCTGGACAGCTACTTTGCCAGCTGGTTCGAGCGCCACGCCCGCAGCTTCTCGGGGACCATCGCCGGTGGCACCTCGGAGATCCACCGCAACGTCATCGCCCAACAGGTGCTGGGACTGCCGCGCGGCTGAAGCTCGCCAAGTGTTCCGCCCACTGTGCGGTTTCGTACGCACCCCGCGGTGTGTCGCGTACGAAACCGCACAGTGGCGGCACGAACTCAGTCGATGACCACCGATTCCTTGCGTTCGGTGATCGGGCGGGCGCACTCCTGCTCGTCGCAGATCCGCTGCAGCTTCTCCAAGGTCTCGTCGAGCCCCGGTCCGATGCGCTTGCCGGGCGTGAAGGTGGCCGGCAGATGCCGCATGCCCTGGATGACACCGATGGTGTCGTAGTGCACGGTGCCGGCGGGATCACAGCGGTAGTCGGGCATCCGGTCGAGCACTGCGAGCATCATCGACCGGAACACCGCACGGGCGACGTGCGAACCGATGCAGCGGTGCACACCCAGGCCGAAGCTGAAGTGCCGGTTGCCCTTCCGGTCCATGATGAGCCGGTTGGGATCGTCGAACACCGATGGGTCGCGGTTGGCCATCGCCCAGGAAAGCCACAGCCGCTCACCCTCCTTGACCTGAACCCCGGCCACTTCGACATCCTCGGAGAAGGTGCGACCGTCACCGGGAGCCGGCGTGAAGTACCGCAGGAACTCCTCGGTGGCGTGGTTGAACAGCTTCTCGCGCTCGCGACTGAGACGCTCCCGTTCCTCCGGGTGCTCGGCCAGCCACTCCAGGCTGTGAGCGGTCAGCGCGGTGGTGGTGTCGAAGCCGCCGCCGATCACCACGCCCACCATCGAGAGCCCGTCGAGGTCGGGGATCGGCTCACCGTTCCGCACGGCCTGGGCCAGGGCGTTGACGATCCCCGGACGCGGATTCTGTTTGACCTCAAAGTAGTTGGTGGCCAGATCCAGACCCATCTGCCGGTGCAGGTCGGCGACGCGCACCGAGTCAGGGTCGTGTTCGGGGGTGTACACCGCCGCGTGCACCGGTTCGCAGTAGATCGTCCAGTTCTTCAGCGGGATGCCCAGGATCGCCAGCGTGAAGACAGCCGGAACGACATTGGCCAGGTCGTCGACGAAGTCGATATGACCGTCCTCGATCTTCTCGTTGATCGCCGCACGCGTGATCTCGTTGATGAACGGAATCCAGCGCTTGATGGCCGCGGGTGACATGTAGGGGTTGAGCAGCTCGCGGTAGAACTGCTGCTCCTCACCGTCCATCTCGAGGACGCCGCCCCGATTCTGGGCGCGCTTGGCCGGCGGGATGGAGATGCCCTTGTAGCCGCGACGCTCGTTGTTGATGTCGTGGTCGTTGGAGACGTACGGGCATCGGGCCAGCTCGAAGACTTCCGCGGCACCGGCCGCCACCCAGTGGCCGTCGTAGGTATCGGTCCAGGCCATCGGACACTTGGCCTGCATCTCGTCGGTGATGTCGAGGAACCGATCACGGTATTCCGGCGCATGGCGGTCGAAATGGTAGTTGCGCTGCTTCTTCTGCTCGTTCACTGTGCGGCCCAATCCGGTTGCCCCGCACCGGTTGCGACCTGGCCGGTGGAGTCCTTTCCGTCGACGAAGATCGCGCGTTCGGGACACGATCGCATGGCTTCGATCACCACTTCCTCTTGACCTGTCGCGACATCCTCGCTGACCGCCGTGGAGTGACCGTCGATGTCGTCGAGGTCGAAGGAATCCGGCGCGATCATCTTGCACAGGCCGTGGCCCTGACAGCGCTCCGGGTCAACCCAAACTTTCATGCTGCTCCTATCGAACGTGCCGATGTCCGTGATTCACGCCTCAGACGTGGTAGTCGTACCACTTCAGGTATCCGCCGGCGTCGACTCGCAATTGCATGCCGGTGACGTACCGGGCCTCCTCGGATGCGAGCCACAGCACCGCATTCGAGATGTCTTCGGGCTCGATGAACGGCACCTTCATCGCTTGCTGCACATAGAACACCGGCTCGGCATCGGCGCGGGTCGGGTGATCCAGGTCGGGGCGGAAGGACCGGTACATCGGCTCGCTCTGCAACATGTCGGTGTTGCAGTTGGTCGGGTGAATGACGTTGGCGCGTATGCCGCGTACCGCCAACTCGGTGGCCAGGTCGTGAACATACTGCGCCATAAGGCGTTTGGAGGTCATATAGGCCATGCCGCCCGGGTCGTTGCCGGGATTGGCCTTCTGATGCGCGTCCATCAGCGCGGCCGCCGACGAGGTAGCGATGATCGACGCCCCCTCGCCCAGGTGGGGCAGCGCGACCTGGATGCCGTTGATGGTCCCGACCAGGTTGGTGTTGATGACGTCGATCCACGCCTGCAGCGGCGGGTCGCCCTTCATGCCGGCGACACCGGCCTGGGCGACCACGATGTCGAGCTTGCCGAACTGGGCGATCCCGGCGTCCAGCGCGGTCCGCAGCGCCGCCGCGTCGCGCACGTCGGCCTGTGCGGTGACGATGTTGCGCCCGGTCTTCTCGACCAGCTTGGCGGTTTCCTCGAGGTCCTCCGGCCGCGCCATCGGATAGCCGATGGTCTCGATGTCCTGGCACAGGTCGACGGCGATGATGTCGGCGCCTTCCTCGGCCAGCCGCAGTGCGTGACTGCGGCCCTGACCGCGGGCTGCCCCCGTGATGAATGCGACCTTTCCGGCAACGCGTCCCACAGCTGTTCCTTTCGTTATTGCACAGTTGGTCTGACTCAGGTATTCCGACCGCCGTTGACACCGAGGATCTGCCCGGTGATGTAACCGGCCTCCTCGGAGACCAGGAATGCGCATGCCGCCGCGATGTCCTCGGGCTTGCCCATGCGACGCACCGGCGTGCGGGCGATGTTGTCCTCGATGTCGCCGAGGAAGCCGTGGCTCTCGGCGTTGCGCAGCATCGGAGTGTCGATGAAACCCGGGGGTACGGCGTTGACGGTGATCCCGTTGGGCCCGTATTCCAGAGCGAGGGTCTTGGTGAGTCCGTTGACGGCCGATTTCGCGGCGACGTAGTGCGCCATATAAGGAGTACCGGAGTGCGTACTGGATGAGGAGATGTTGACGATGCGGCCCCAGCCGGCCGCCAGCATGTCGGGCAGCACCGCCTGGACGGTGTGGAACACGCCGTTGAGGTTGACGTCGATCACCCGTTGCCAATCGGTGAAGCTGATGTGGCTGAATTTCTTGAAACCGTCCAACCCGGCGGCATTGACGAGGATGCCGACCGGCCCCAACTGGTCGCGGATCTGTGTCAGCGCGGCGTCGATCTGCCCGCGATCGGTGACGTCGGCAGCGAAGGCCAACGCCTGTTCGCCGGGTTCATGCGCCGGTCCCAGCTTCGCCTCTCCTCCGTCGAGGCTCGCTGAACCGCCGTGTTCATGCGCCGGTCCCAGCTTCGCCTCTCCTCCGTCGAGGCTCGCTGAACCGCCGGGCTTGAGATCGATGATCGCCACCCGGTGGCCGTCGGCGCGCAACCGGTTCGCCACGGCCGCGCCGATACCCGAGGCGCCCCCGGTCACGACAGCGGTCCGCACGAGGTCCGTCTCGCTCACAAAGAATCTCCCTTCCAAGGCATGAGAATCGTACTCTCGTACAAGTGTTTCTGGCAAGGCTCGAACGAACCCGCTCCCAGCAGGGAAAATGCTGGACCGACGGCAATTCGTGTGGCCGAAGCGCGTCGCGGAGGGGTTCCGGCGACCGCTTGAATTCTCGCGTTTGAGATGTATGATTCGCCGCACATGAGAATGTAGTTACCTCGGCGGGAGGCTTGGATGGGTTCGCAGGACACGGCAACGGGCTCCAGCGGTGGACAGGCTGCTGAGCACGTCGCCGCCAGGCACCTGCTGGTCGACGGCAAGCTGGTGGGCGCGGACCGGACCTACCCCTCGCTGAACCCCGCTACCGGGCAAGTCCTGGGCTACGCCCCCGAGGCCAGTGTCGAGCAGGCCGGGGCGGCGGTCGAGGCGGCGCGGCGGGCGTTCGACACCGGCGACTGGGCCACCGACGTCGCGCTGCGGGTGCGCTGTCTGGATCAGCTGCACCGGGCACTCATCGAGCACCGCGACGAATTCGCCGCGTTGACCATCGCCGAGGTCGGCGCCACCGCCGCATTGACCCAGGGCGCACAACTGGACGGGCCGATCGCGATCGTGCGCTACTACGCCGATCTGCTCAAGGACTATCCGATGACCGAGGACCTCGGCAACATCGAGAGCCGCGGCATGCTGCACCACCGCTGGGTTGAGAAAGAGGCCGCCGGCGTGGTCGCCGCGATCATCGCCTACAACTACCCCAACCAGCTGGCCTTGGCGAAGCTGGCCCCCGCGCTGGCCGCCGGGTGCACCGTGGTGCTCAAGGCCGCTCCGGACACCCCGCTGATCACGCTGGCGCTCGGTGAGCTGATCGCCAACCACACCGACATCCCGGCCGGGGTGGTCAACGTGCTCAGTTCGTCGGACCCTGCGGTCGGCGCGGCACTGACCACCGACGCGGGCGTCGACATGGTCACCTTCACCGGTTCCACCCCGACCGGGCGGGCGATCATGGCCGCGGCCAGCGAGACGCTCAAACGGGTCTTCCTGGAGTTGGGTGGCAAGTCCGCGGCGATCGTGCTCGACGACGCCGACTTCAACATGGCCGCGGTCTTCGCCTCGTTCTCGATGGTCACCCACGCCGGCCAGGGCTGCGCACTGACGTCGCGGTTGCTGGTGCCCAACAGTCATCACGACGAGATCGTCGAGCTGATCAAGACCAACTTCTCGCATGTGCGCTACGGCGACCCGACCGACCCCAAGACGTATATGGGTCCGCTGATCAGCGCCAAGCAGCGCGACAAGGTCGACGGCATGGTGCAGCGCGCGGTGGCCGCGGGCGCCACCCTGGTGACCGGGGGCGAGAAGGTCGATCCCGGCTTCTTCTACACCCCAACGCTGCTGACAGGAGTCGATCCGGACAGCGAGATCGCTCAGGAAGAGGTCTTCGGGCCGGTGCTGGCGGTCATCGGCTACGACGATGACGACGACGCGGTACGCATCGCCAACAACTCGATCTATGGGCTGTCCGGCGCGGTCTTCGGCAGCCAGGACCGGGCGGTGGCCGTGGCGCGCCGGATCCGCACCGGAACGTTCTCGATCAACGGCGGCAACTACTTCAGCCCGGACGCGCCGTTCGGCGGCTACAAGCAGTCCGGCATCGGCCGCGAGATGGGCGTCGCGGGGCTCGAAGAGTTCATGGAGTCCAAGACCTTCGCCGCACCCGTGGGAGCCGCCGAATGAGGCCACTGGAGGGGGTCCGCGTCCTGGAGGTCGCGATGTACGGGTTCGTCCCGTCGGCCGGTGCGGTACTGGCGGAGTGGGGCGCCGAGGTGATCAAGGTCGAGCATGCGGTGACCGGTGACCCGCAGCGCGGGCTGCGGCAGACCGGCATGCTGCGGGTGGAGGGCGACCCCAACCCCAACATCGAGCACGCCAACCGCGGCAAGCGCAGCATCGGGCTGGACGTGTCGACGCCCGAGGGCCGCGAGGTGCTGCTCGAATTGGCAAAGCGCGCCGACGTTTTCCTCACCAGTTTCCTTCCCGGTCACCGCCGCAAGTTCGCCATGGACGTCGACGACATCCGCGCGGTCAACCCGAAGATCGTCTACGCCCGGGGCAGCGCGCTGGGTCCCCGCGGTATCGAATCGGAGAAGGGCGGCTACGACATGACCGCCTTTTGGTGTCGCGCCGGCACCGCCGCGACCATCACCCCGCCCGGTATCGAGGGCATGATCGCGCCGCCTGGACCGGCCTACGGTGACACCATCTCGGGCACCAATCTGGCCGGTGGTATCGCGGCGGCACTGTTCAAGCGCGAGCGCACCGGTGAGCCGTCGGTGGTGGACGTGTCCCTGCTGGGCAGCGGCCTGTGGGCCATGGGCCACACCGTCGCCCTGACCAGTCATCTGGGCGAGCGGCTGGTCCAACAGCCGCCCGGGGTTCACGGCTCGCCGATCAACCCGCTGGTCGGGGTCTACGCGACCGCCGACGAGCGCTACATCTCGTTCGTCATGATGCAGCCCACCAAGTTCTGGGCGGATGTGTGCCGACACATGGAACTCGACGACTACATCGACGATCCCCGGTTCGCCACCGCCCAGTCGTTCGCCGAGCACACCCCGGCGGCGGTGGAAATCCTGCGCGAGGCGATGTCCAAGCGGACGCTGCCCCAGTGGAGTGAGCGCTTCGCAACGCTGGCCGGACCGTGGGCACCGGTCCAGGACACCCTGCAGGCCGCCCAGGACGCGCAGATCCGTGCCAACGAATACATCGTGCAGGCAGGCGAACTCGAGTTGGTCGCCAACCCGGTGCAGTTCGACCTGGCCGCCCCGGCGGCCGGCCCGGCGCCCGGGTTCGCCGAGCAGACCGACGAGATCCTGGAAGAACTCGGGTTGGACTGGGATCGCATCATCGAACTCAAGACCGCCGGCGCGGTCACCTAGGCCACGCGATGCCGCACGTAGCTTCGATCGGTACCTACCTGCCGTGCTGGGGAACCCCCCAGCGCCGGCTGATCGGTGACGACGAGGATGCCATCACGCTGGCTGTCGAGGCCGGCCGTGCGGCGTTGACGGGCGGTGGCGCGGTGGAGCGCCTGGTGGTGGTCAGTCGTGACTTTCCGCTGACCGACAGCAGCAACGCCGCGGTGCTGCTGGCCGGCCTGGGCCTCGATCCCGAACTCGAGGTGGTCGAGCGTCTCGGCGGCGCCCCGGCCGCCCTGGACGCGCTCAGCTCGGCCCGGCCGCGCACCCTGATCATCGGGGTCGACCTGGACCCGGCCGGCGGTTCAGCGAGGCTCGACGGAGGAGAGGCGAAGCTGGGACCGCCGCATGGGAGCGGCGCCGCGGCGGTGCTCACCGCCGAGAACGGACTGCGTATCCGGACCGCAGCCCGTATCGCCCGCAGTCTGCCGGTGCGCACCCGCAACGACGGGGTGGTGCACGACTACGGCGACCCGCGACTGCTCTACGAGCGGGGCGTGGTGGCGTCGCTGGTGGCCGCCTGGGCGGAGACGCCGGTGATGCTCGCCGGGGTGGAACATGACCGCGCGGTCGAACTCTGCACCGGTAAACCCGCTCCGCTACCGACCACCGGTGCCAGCTCGGGGCTGTTCGCGCTGGCGGTGTTGGCCGAGACGCAGACGGTGGGTCCGCTGCTGGCGGCCGAGCAGGCCAACCTGTCCGGGATCACCGTCGTCGAAGGCGAGGCGCCGGTGCACCGGCACGAACCGGCGGCCCGGCCGGTCCCCGAGCGGGTGCACACTCCCGGCGCGGACCTGCCGATCTCGCTGGCCGCCTACGAGCGTGCCTTCGAAGCCAAGGTCCGCTGGGAGGCGGGCAAGCACCCGGGCAGCGACGAACTCGACTTCCCGCCGCGTTACCGCGTCGGCGAGGACTCGACGCTGAGCACCAACTACGAGCTTGTGGAGCTGCCCCGCGTCGGCACGGTCTATACCGAGGTGACCGTACAGATCCCGGTGCCCGGGCTGACCACCCCCTACTCGCTGGTCATCGTCGAGCTCGATGACGTGGCGGTCCGCGCGCTGGTGAAGGTGACGGGAGCGCCGGCCGGCAGCGCCTGGATCGGTGACCGGGGCCGGCTGGTGCTGCGCCGGATCGCGGTGCGCTCCGGGGTGCCCGACTACGGATACGCCTTCGAGCCCTTCGACCCGTCGGAACAACCCGAGGCGGTGGCATGAAACGGGTAGCCATCGTCGGCGCCGGGATGACGCCGTTCCGGGAGCACTTCGCGCTGGGCATCAAGGACCTGCTGCCGATGGCCTTCGCCGAATGTGCCGCCAGCGTGGACAAGGGCCTGACCAAAACCGATGTGCAGGCGGCCTGGTTCGGGGCGCTGGGCACCACCGACGGCTTTCCGTCCGGGATCCTGGCCGACACCTTGGGACTGCCCGACCTACCGGTCACGCGGGTGGAGAACTCCTGCGCCACCGGCAATGACGCGGTCCGCAACGCGTTGTTCGGCGTCGCGTCCGGGGCGGTCGACGTGGCGCTGGTGATCGGTGCCGACAAGCTGCGGGAGACCGCCACCAAGGACATGCTCTGGGCCTGGGAGGAAACCGCGCGCGACATGGCGTGGGACTACCCGCTCGGGTTGGTCGCGCCGGCCGGTTTCGCCTTGCATGTACGGCGCTACCTGCACGAGTCGCCCGCTACCCGCGAGCACCTGGCGATGGTGGCGGTGAAGAACCACCGGCACGGGGCCAGTAACCCACGCGCGCGGCTGCGTTTCGAGATCACCATGCAGCAGGCCCTCGAAGCGCCCATGGTGGCTTCCCCGTTCGGGGTGTACGACTGCGCCCCGCAGAGCGACGGCGCCGCCGCCCTGGTGCTGGCCGCCGAGGACGTGGTGGATCGCTTCACCGATCGGCCGGTGTGGATCCGCGGGGTGGGGCTGGGTCTGGACGCGGTGATGCATCAGCACAAACGGGACATGACGACGTTTCCGGCGACATTGCGCGCCGCCAAACAGGCCTTCGCCATGGCCGGGCTGACGCCGTCGGACATCGATGTCGCCGAGGTGCACGACTATTTCACCGGTGTGGAGATGATCAGCTACGAAGACCTCGGCTTCGCCGAACGGTTCGAAGCCCACAAGTTGCTCGAAGCCGAGGTGACCAGTGTCGGTGGCGCATTGCCGGTCAATCCCAGCGGTGGTTTGAAGTCCAAAGGCCACCCGCCGGGGGCCACCGGTGTGGCACAGTGCGTAGAACTCTTCGAGCAGTTGCGCGGGACAGCGGTCAATCAGGTCGATGGCGCCCGGATCGGCTTGGCGCACAACATCGGAGGGCCAACTGCGGTGGCGGCGGTCACCATCGTGGAAGGGGGCGGCGATGGCGTTTAGCGGCACGGCGGCGCTTCCCATCCACATTGACGTGACCGTCAATAACCGGGCGGCGGTGCGGTAATGGTGCTGGGGGCAACCGCCGATCCACCGCTGGACCGGGAACATGGCGAGCAGACCCAACGGGGGGATGCGGCAGGGCGGCATCGGCCCACCGGCCAGCGGCGAGAGTCGCCGGCCTATGTGCGGCCGATGATCGGGCTGCTGACGGTCCTGACGATCGCGGCGCTCGTCGCGCTGCCGATCGCGCTGTTCCGCGGCAGCTTCACCCGCACGGTGCCGGTCACGGTGCTGTCCCAGCGCGCCGGTCTGGTGATGTACCCCGACGCCAAGGTCAAGCTGCGCGGCGTCCAGGTGGGCAAGGTCGGGTCCATCGAGCCGCTGGCGGATGGCACCGCCGTGCTGCGACTGGAGATGCAACCCGACCAGCTGCGGCTGATCCCGGCGAACGTCACCGCCCGAATCGCCTCCACGACGGTGTTCGGGGCCAAATCCGTCGAGCTGGTGGCGCCCCCGGACCCGGAGGCGACCAGATTGCACGCCGGTCAGGTGCTGGCCGGCGAGCACGTCACCGTCGAGATCAACACGGTGTTCCAACAGCTGGTGCGGGTGTTGGACAAGATCGACCCGAAGAAGCTGAACGAAACGCTCAGCGCCGTCTCGACGGCGTTCAACGGACGCGGGCAGAAACTGGGTCAGGCGCTGACCGACTTCGACAAGCTACTGGCAGAGCTCGAGCCCAGCCTGGACACCCTCGAACACGAGGTCGCCACGATGCCTCCGGTGTTCCGGTCTTACGCCGATGCGGCGCCCGATCTCACCGCTGCGCTCAACGCCACCAGCACCATGAGTGAAAGCATCGTGGCTGAGCGCAACAGCCTGGACACCTTCCTGCTGAGCGCCATCGGCCTGGCCGATACCGGCAACGAGGTCCTGGGCGAGAATCGGCAGGGACTGACCGACCTGACGCGGGTGCTGGAGCCGACCGCACAACTGCTGGACAAGTATCACGACGAACTCGGCTGTTCGATCGGCGGGTTGGTGCCGTTCGCCAAATCCCCGCCCTTCAACGTCCCCGGCATCATCATCACCGCCAGCTTCACCCTGGCCAAGGAACGCTACCGCTACCCCGACCACCTACCGAAGGTGGCGGCCCGCTCCGACCGTTCCTACTGCACGGAACTGGGCCTGCCCGACGTACCGCCCGAATACCGGGTGCCCGCGTTGATCGCCGACGTCGGAGCCAACCCGTACGAATACGGCAACCAGGGCATCCTGCTGAACTCCGACGGCCTCAAGCAGGCGCTGTTCGGGCCGATCGGCGGGCCGCCGCGCAACAGCGCCCAGGTGGGGATGCCCGGATGACACGCCCCTTTGGTCCCCTGCTCAAATTCGCCGTCTACGCCGCGGTGATGGTGCTGGCCACGATCTTTTTATTCGCGATCTTCGCCGAGGTCCGGACCGGACCGACGGCGGGCTACCAGGCGGTCTTCTCCGACGCCTCCCGGCTGAAGGCCGGCGACAGCGTGCGAGTCGCCGGAGTTCGGGTCGGCACGGTCGGTCGCGTCGCGCTGCGCCCGGACGGCACGGTGCTGGTGAAATTCCAGGCTGACCGCAACATTTCGCTCACCACCGGCACTCAGGCCTCGGTGCGCTACTTGAATCTGGTCGGCGACCGCTACCTGGAACTGACGGACGGGCCCGGCTCGACCCGGCTGTTGCCGGTGGGCGCGGAGATCCCGCTGGAGCGGACCGCGCCCGCACTGGATTTGGACCTGCTGCTCAACGGCCTCAAGCCGGTGATCCGCGGGCTGAATCCGCAGGACGTCAACTCGCTCACCGCCTCGCTGATCCAGATCATGCAGGGCCAAGGCGGCACCATCGACTCCCTGCTGTCTCGGACGTCGTCGTTCTCGAGCTCGCTGGCCGACAACAACCAGGTGATCGAGTCCCTGATCGACCAACTGCGCACCACGCTGGCCACCCTGTCCAACGGCGACAAGCGGTTTTCCGGGGCGATCGATCGACTCAACAAACTGGTCGCCGGCTTGGCGGCCGACCGCGACCCGATCGGGACCGCGGTGACGGCCCTGGACCGCGGCACCGCATCACTGGCCGATCTGCTCGGCAACGCGCGCGATCCGTTGACCAACACCATCACTCAGGTCGATCGGTTGACCACCGCCATCAACGCGGACCTGGCCGGCCTGGATATGTCCTTGCAGAAGGCGCCGGAGAACTACCGCAAGGCCATCCGCCTCGGCGCCTACGGCGGGTTCATCCAGTACTACCTCTGCGCTGTGCAGATCCGGGTCAGCGACACCCAGGGCCGCACGGCGGTGTTCCCCTGGATCAAAGCGGAGGAGGGCCGATGCAGCGACACCGACTGAGCGCCGTGCTGCCCGGTGCCGCGCCCCTACGGCGGGGGGCCCGCCGATGCTGAAATACCGCGGCAGCCAGCTGAGCAGGATGGGCCTGATCGGCATTGTGGTCGTAGCCTTCGTCGTCGCGATCGGACTGCAGCCCGAGCAGTTGATCCAGTGGGCCACCTGCGTGCGTTACCAGGCCAAGTTCGCCGAAGCCGGCGGCCTGAGCGCCGGTGCCGACGTCACGCTGTCGGGGATCAAGGTCGGCTCGGTCACCGATGTCGCACTCGACAACGGCGACGCCCTGGTGACGTTCACCTTGGCCGGCAAGTACCCGCTGGGCTCGCAGACCACCGCGCACATCCGCACCGGGTCGTTGCTCGGCGAGCGGGTGCTGACGGTGGAGCCGGCGGGCAGCGGCAAGCTGCGCCCGCTCGAGGTCATCCCGCTCACCCGCACATCGTCGCCGTACTCATTGGTCGATGTGGTCGGTGAACTGACCTCCAATACCGGCGGCACCGACACCGAGTCGCTGAACCGGTCGCTGGACACCCTTTCGGACACCATCGACCAGATCGCTCCCCAGTTGGGGCCGACGTTCGACGGCCTGAGCCGGCTGTCCCGCGCGGTGAACAGCCGCAATGAGGGCCTTGCCGACCTGCTGAAATCGGCCGCCGAGCTCACCGGTGTGCTCTCCGAACGCAGCCAGCAGATCAACTCGCTGATCCTGGACGCCGACAGTCTCGTCGACGTGCTCAACACCCGCCGGCAGGCGATCGTCAACCTGCTGGCCAGCACGTCGGCGATCTCGCGGCAGCTGTCCGAATTGGTCGCCCAGAACAACGACCAGCTCAAACCGACGCTGGCGAAGATCATCGAGCTGAACAAGATCCTGGAGAAGAACCGGGACAACCTGGCCAAGGCGCTGCCCGGCCTGGCGAAATACGAACTCACCCAAGGTGAGACGGTTTCCAACGGGGCCTACTACAGCGCCTATGTGCCGAACCTGTTCCTGCCGCAGCTGCTTCAGCCGTTCCTCGATTACATCTTCGGCTTCCGGCGCGGCGTCGACGCCGGACAGCCGCCGGACAATGCCGGGCCGCGTGCCGAACTGCCGTTCCCGATCAATGGGATTCCGCAACCAGGAGACCTGCCGCCCCGATGAAGACTCGTAAACCACTGCGGATCGCGGCTGTCGCCCTGGCGGCGCTGCTGCTGCTGGCGGGCGCCGGCATCCTGGTTCGTCAGACCGTCCTGAAACCGACTCGGATCACCGCGTACTTCTCCACCGCAACCGCCATCTATCCCGGTGACGAGGTCCGGGTCGCCGGGGTGAAGGTCGGCACCATCGACCGCATCGAACCGCAGGGCACGCAGGCCAAGCTCACCCTGCGCGTCGACCACAAGGTACCGATCCCGGCTGCGGCCAAAGCGGTCATCGTCGCGCCCAACCTGGTAGCGGCGCGGTTCGTCCAACTGACCCCCGCCTACCACCGCGGCGATGGGCCGACCCTCGCTGATGGCGCGGTGATCCCGCGCGAGCACACCGCGGTCCCGGTCGAGTGGGATGAGGTCAAGACCCAGTTGAACCGGCTTGCCGCGGAACTGGGCCCGCGCAGCGGTGTTTCGGGAACGTCGGCGTCGCGCTTCATCGACAGCGCGGCCAATGCGATGGACGGCAACGGCGCCAAGCTGCGCGAGACGTTGGCGCAACTCTCCGGCGTGGCCCGGATCTTCGCCGAGGGCAGCGGCAACATCGTCGACATCATCTCGGGCCTACAGACGTTCATGACGGCGCTGCGTGACAGCGATCAGCAGATCGTGGTGTTCGAGTCGCGGCTCGCCACGTTGACGAGTGTGGTCAACGACAGCCGATCCAACCTGGATGCCGCTCTTACCGACTTCGCGGGCGCGATCGACACGGTGCGGGATTTCGTGGCGGGGAGCCGCGCCGAAACCGCCGAGGCGCTGCGGGGCGTGGCCAATGTCAGTCAGACGCTGGCCGATTCGAAGAACGCGATCCGCAATATTCTGCATATCACCCCGAATGCGATCGCCAACACGCTCAACATGTACAACGTGACCAGCGGGACCCCGGTGGGTTCGTTTGCGTTCGCCAACTTCAGCAACCCGGTTCAGGCGATCTGCACGATGACCGGCGCGATCGGAAACGTGACGTCGACGGAGACCGGCAAGCTGTGCGAGGGGTACCTCGGGCCGGCCATGCGGCTGCTGAATTTCAACGGGATGCCGTTGCCGATATCTCCGTATCTGACCAAGGCGGCCAGCCCGGAGAAGTTGATCTACACCGATCCGGCGTTGATGCCGCACGCCGAGCACCCGGGAAGCCTGCCGGAACAAGAGCCGTCGATCTCGGCCTACACCGGATTGCATGGCGACGTCCCACCCCCGCCGGGATGGACGGATCCGTTGCAACCGCGCGGTTCCCTTGCGCCCGACGGACTGCCGGCCGCGGCGACACCGCCACTGAACCCTGGAGTGCCGCTGCCGAGCCCGACCACGTTCGACGGGATGCTGCTGCCGGGCGGTCCGCCGCCGCCCGGGCCGCCGCCCGGTCCGTTGCCCGCGGAAGGGGGGCCCACGCCATGATCGGTCTTCGTTCCCTGCGGCGCGGCGCGGCGGTCGCGGCTTTGGTCGCCGTCACCACGACCGGCTGCGCCTTCGGCGGGCTGAACTCGGTGGCGCTGCCCGGTGTTCAGGGCCGCGGTTCCGGGGCGCAGCATTTCACCGTGCAGCTGGCCAATGTCGGGACATTGGAATCCAATTCGCCGGTGCTGCTCTCCGACGTGGTGATCGGCAGCGTCGGCAAGATGACCGTCAGCAACTGGCATGCCAACGTCGACATCGCGGTCAACCCCGGCGTCGAGGTCCCGGCCAATGCCGTCGCGACGGTCGGGCAGACCAGCCTGCTCGGTTCGATGCACCTGGCGCTCAATCCGCCGATCGGACAGCAGCCGACGGGGCGGCTGACCTCCGGATCCACCATCCCGTTGAGCGACTCGTCGACCTATCCGTCCACCGAGCAGACCTTGTCGTCGCTGGCGGTAATCGTCAACGGGGGCGGGCTCGGCCAGATCGGTGACATCATCCACAACTTCAGCGCGTCCATGGCGGGACGGGAAGCCGACATTCGCGATCTGATCGTCCGGCTGGACAACTTCACCGGTGCGCTGGACCGGCAGCGGAACAACATCGTCGAGGCCATCGGTGAGATGAACCGGACGGCCACGACTTTCGCCGGACAGCGCGACACCATCCACCGTGCGCTGGACAAGATTCCGCCGGCCATCGACGTCTTGATCAAGGAGCGCCCCAAGTTCGTCACCGCGATGACCAAACTCGGCCAGTTCGGCGACCTGTCGGCCGGCCTGGTCAACGACTCCGGGCACCAACTGGTCTCCGACCTCATCCACATCGAACCGGCGTTGCGTTCGCTGGCCGATATCGGCCCGGAGCTCAACTCGGCAGTGGCCTACGCCTCCGCGTTCCCGTACGGGCCCAATGCGATCGAGCGCGCCGTGCGGGGCGACTTCCTGAACCTGTTCGCCGTCTTCGACCTCACCAAACCGCGGCTCAAGCGGGCGCTGTTCGCCGGCACCCAGTGGGGCGACGAAGACGCGAAACTCGTTCCGGCGCCCGGTGACCCGTGGTATCTGAACTATTCTTACGACCCGCTGCAAGAGCCGATTCTGCGGTCGTCGAGCCAAGGCTTACCGCCGGGCGCGCTCGGCTCGGAAGGCGGTGGTTAGATGCTGACACGCTTTGTGCGGATCCAACTGATCCTGTTCCTGGTGGCCTCGGTGATCGGCGTCGGAGCCATGCTCTTTGGCTACATGCAGGTGCCGACCCTGCTCGGGATCGGCCGGGTCACGGTCAAGCTGGACCTGCCGGAGACCGGCGGGCTGTACCGATTCTCCAATGTCACCTACAACGGGGTGCAGATCGGCACGGTCACCGACGTCGCGCTGACCGGCAACGGTGTGCGTGCCACGCTGTCGCTGGATCGATCGCCGAAGATCCCGGCCGACCTGGTGGCCGCGGTGCGCAGCGTGTCGGCGATCGGTGAGCAGTATGTCGACCTGCTGCCGCGCAGCGACGGTGGTCCCTACCTGCAGAACGGTTCGGTGATCGCGGCGTCCGACACGCAAGTGCCCCAACAGGTCGGGCCGATGCTCGATCAGGTCAGTGCCCTGGTCGACAGTATCCCCAAGGACCGGCTCAGTGGCCTGCTCGACGAGACCTTCCAAGCCTTCGACGGGGCCGGCTACGACTTCCAATCACTGCTGGATTCGGCGACCACCATCAGCGGTGACGCCAACCGGGTCTCGGACAAGGTACGCAAGCTGGTCGACGACGGTGCGCCACTGCTGGACTCCCAGGAGAAAAGCACCGATGCGATCCGGACCTGGGCGCGCAGCGTGGCCGGGATCTCCGAACAAGTCGCCGTCAACGACCCGCAGTTGCGCGCCATCCTGCAGCGCGGCCCCGGATTCGCCGACGAAGTGTCCGGTCTGATGCAGGATCTCAAACCCACCCTGCCGATCCTGCTGGCGAACCTCAACACCTTGGGCCAGGTGTTGCTGGTCTACAACCCGTCGCTGGAACAGATGATGGTGCTGCTGCCCGGATACATTGCCGCCCAACAGTCGTTCGGGCTGCCCAAGAACAACCCGACCGGTCTGCCGCAGGGCGACTTCACCCTCACCTTCGGTGACCCCAACCCGTGCACCGTCGGGTTCCTGCCGCCGTCATCCTGGCGCTCGCCGGCCGACACCACCACGATCGACACCCCCGACGGCCTGTACTGCAAACTGCCGCAGGACTCACCGGTGTCGGTGCGTGGCGCCCGCAACTTCCCGTGTATCGAGCATCCGGGCAAGCGCGCGCCCACGGTCGAGCTCTGCGATGACCCGAAGGGGTTCGTGCCCATCGCGATGCGCCAGCATCTCACCGGCCCCATGCCGTTCGACCCGAACCTGGTCAAGCAGGGCATCCCGGTCGATGACCGGGTCGATTTCAACGACCGGATCTTCGCCCCGACCGGAGGCACACCGCTGCCGCCGTGGGCCACCCCGTCTGGCACGTCGCCGGATTCCCCTCGGCCGGTGGTGCCGGCGCCGCCCCCGGAAGCACCGGGTGCGGCTCCCTCGGCGAACGCCGGCCCGGGACCATCGGTCGCGGTGCTGCCCTACGACCCGAACACGGGCAAATACATGACACCCGACGGGCGCTACGAGCAGCAGACGAACCTGGTGCCCGGATCGAGTCCCAAGACGTGGACCGACCTGATGCCGTCCTAGCCGAAGGAGGACAAAACATGCGCGCACTTGAGTTGACCGTCGCCGCAGCGGCTTTCGGCCTTGTCGTGGCGTCCGCCCCGGCGCCGCCCGCGCAGGCCGCCCTGGGCTTCGAGCTCAATGGCCCCTACCGGGTCATCTCGAAGGGGGACTGGGCCAAGACCAACGAGGTATTCATGAACGAGGCCACCGTCTCATCGGTGTGGACGTTCAGCTCCAGTTGCGAGAACGCGCACTTCTGTACCGGCCAGGTCAGCAGCGACCAGGGCTGGACCGCGCCGCTGGAATTCCGCACCTCGCGGTGGATCGTCGACCGCTTCCACGAGAACTGGCAGACCTGCCCGGATGGCACCACCTCGCCGGGCCGGCAGCGCTACCAGTTCCAGGGCGGCGACCTCAACGGCCAGTACGACAAACGCAATATCGACCTACTGGTCGGCTACGACCGGACGATCGGCGTCTCGGGTGCGTGCGGACGCAACCAGCCCACGGTGATCCTCATGCCGCTGAGCGTGCAGCGGCTCTAGGCGGGAGGGAAGACCATGCAGACCACTCACATGACGAAAGCGCTTGTCGCGGCGGTACTTGCCGCGGGCACGGTCGCCGCTGTGACGCCCCCGGCGCCGGCGGGTGCCGACCCGTACGTGCCGATGTGCGACGTCCCGGCGTGCACACCCGGAATCGCGCCGAATGTTGTGCTGGGTGCGCCGTGCTCTAACACCACCTACTTCGTCTTCGGGTCCGCTGTTGCCGGGCCGTCGACACTGCCGGGCAGGCTGGTGTACTGCGCGTCGCCGCGCCGCTACGAGCCGCGCTGGTTCCGCTCTCCGGAGATGCACGGCGTCAAGGAGGAGAACAGCAAGTGCGACGAGTACTCCGGCGAGGTGGCGCAGGCACCCGACGGGCTGTTTTTGACCTGTGTCGCCGATGGCGAGTCGTTGTGGCGTCGCGGAGACCTGTAGCGGTACACCAGTCCTGGCAAGTCGAGGGAGTTCGGCCCATGATGCGAACCACTGTCGGTGCAGCGCTCGGCGCGCTCGCGGTTGCCACGGCCGTGGCGCCGCCCGCCGCGGCCGATATGCGCTACGGCAACTATGACGTGCTGAGCAACCGATGGACCGACGCATCCTGGGTGTGGGCGGCCTACCCGTGCGAGACGATCGGCAAATTCGATGACCTGCCGGCCGGGTGCGTTCAGATCAGCGCGATCGACCGGCCGCATTTCTTCGGCCGCGGATACTACGGCGGCACCGCCCGGCTGGTGAACGGGCAGTACTCGTTCACCTCGGATTACCCCAACGGCCTGAACTGTCCGTTCGGGCCCTCCATGCCGACCCGTGACACCTACACCTGGGATGCCAACACGTTGGCCGGCGTCGTCGAATCCCATTTCGACGTGGGCTGTATGAACGGTCCCGCGGGAGTGAACACCTGGACGTTCGCGCTGGTCCGGATGTAGCGGTTACACCGGATCGAACGAGGAGATCAGCCACCGGCCGCCGTGCTTCTCCAAGCCGACCTTGACGCTGCTCATCGAGTAGGAGCCGTCGGGGTTCGTCTTGCTGATCGTGGTCTGGTTGAGATAGATCAGCACTTCGGCGGAGCCGGGCCGCAACGACACGATGCCTTTGCGAACCACGGCGGCGATCGTCTGCACTTCCTTCTCTTTGACCGCCGGGGTGACGACCTTCTGGGTGAAATCGGTGTAATGCGAGAGGAAGTCACCGGTGAGGTGGCTCTCGGCGGCGGCGAAATCCTGCTCCATCGTCTTCGGCGCGTAGGTCAATACGGCGACCGCGCCGTCGGCGGCAGCGGCCATCACGGCCTGCTCGGCCGCGGGACCGAGTTGCTGATCGGCCCGCAGCACCCCGAAGTACAGCCAGCCGGCCAGCCCCGCCGACGCCAACAGCAGCCCCCCCAGCGTGGCCGCGATCCAGCGCGCGGTTGAGACCGTCGGGCCGGCTTGGGATTCCTCGGCAGGCTCCGAGGCCTCGTCGGCTTCAACGGTCACGGACTTGTCGACGGCCGCCTCGAGTGTCACGTCGTCCTCGTCGGGTTCGCTCATGCCGCGAAGTCCACCTTCGACATCTTGACCTGATCGCCCTCGCGGGCCAGGTGTACGGTCAGACGCCAGCTGCGCGGTTCCTCTTTCGCTCCGGCGACATTGGTGACCTTGGTGGTGGCCGCGACCAGCACCACCGCCTCGTTGTCCGACATCGATTCCACGCCGGAGACCACCGTGTCAACCGAGGTGACGGTTTTGGACTCGCGGGCCACCTTGGCGAAGTCGCCGGCGTGGGCTTCGAAATCCTTCTTGAACTCACCGGTGGAGTTTTCCAGAATCGCGTTGACGTCGTCGTCGACTGTCTCGTAGTTCAGTGACATCAGCGTGACCACGCCCTGGCGGGCGGCCGCGGCGTACTCGCCCAATTGATGTTGGCGTAGGGCAACGTCGCGATGGTGGGACAGCATCAGCACATCAACGGCGAGGAAACCGCCGATGGCGAGTACGGCCAGCGTCGCCGCCACCCAGCCCAGTTGTCTGCGGATGCCGATGAACTTGCGCGGCTGTTCAGCCGGTTCATCGACGGCAGCTTCGCCGGCACCCGGCGCCAGATCATCGGCTTCGATTCCCGCAGGCTTGACGTCCGGTGCGGTTTCCAGGTCGACCGCTTGGGCGGATTCCGACTCGGAGCCCTGCTGCGCCTTGAGCAGCTCCGCGCGGGCGCGGGCCAACTCCGCTGCAGCCTCGGCGGCCTTCGCCTCGGCTTCTGCCAGCGTCAGCGCATCTTTTGAGGTGCGCTTGGCGGCATGCTTTCCACCACCGGCCGGTTTCGCCGGATCACGCGACGGCATATGCCCTCCTGTCCGTTGTCCACCCAGCTCCGGCAGGGTCCCCCACAAGGCCAAGCACCCTCGCAAGCCCGCTCCGAAACGGTAGCACCAGGTCTCTCACCAGGTGCGGAGCGAGCAGAGCGCCCCCTTGGTGCCGGCGTCGGTGGCGACGACGACGTCGTCGATGCGCAGTTCGCAGACGAACCCGGGTGAGGCGAGTTGGGGATGCATCCCGGGCAACGACACCACCACCATCGCCCAGTCCTGCGGGTCGGCCAGGGTGGTCTCGAAGATCCAGGGCTGGTTCGGCCCGATTGTGACGTCCGCACGCGGGCTGTACTGGTATGGGTTGTGGCTGTATTCGCCGAAGTTGGGCGGCTGAGCTTCACGGTAGTAGACGTTCGCCTGGGCGGTTTCGGTCGCACTGACCAAGTAGCGCACCCGGTGTGGTGCGGAGTCGTCGGCGGCTGCCGGCGCCGCGGTGGCAAGCACACCGGTAAACGCCAGGCCTAGAACCAGGGGCGACGCCGAGAACTTCCTGGTTGTCACGGGCACCTCCGGGTGCGTTCACCTGCCAAAGACTCAAATTCTTTGTGCAGAAGAATAGCATTTCCAGTTCGGTGGCGGCGGGCGATTGTGCGGCTCGTCAGACGCTCGAATCACCGGTGGCCGCCGCGCGTCCGGCACGGAAGCCGAAGACCATCGCCGGTCCGATGGTGCCGCCGGCGCCCCCGTAGGCCCGCCCGGTCACCCCGGCCATCGCATTGCCCGCGGCGAACAGGCCGGGGATCGGTTGTCCGGTGACGTGCAGCACCCGACCGTCGGCGTCGGTACGCGGACCGCCCTTGGTGCCCATCGCTCCCACCGACAGCGGCACGGCGTAGTACGGCCCGGTGTCGAGCGGACCCAGCGTGCGGCCGGCCGGGGTGTCCGCCTGGTCGTCGCCCCAGTACCCGTCGTAGGCGCTGGCGCCGCGCCCGAACTCGGGATCGGTGCCGGCGGCCACGCCGCGGTTCCAGGACGCCACGGTCTGAGCCAGACCGTCCGGGTCGATGCCGGTCTTGCCGGCCAGGGCTGCCAGGTCGGGCGACTCGCAGAACCACTCCGGTGCCGTGCCGCCGGGGGCGACGCCGAGGAATCCGTACCGGCGCAGATGCTCGGCGTCGAAGACGATCCACGCCGGATCGTTGACGTAGCCGCCGCGCGGCGCCAGGTAGTGAAATGCGCCGGCCATCGAGTTGTAGTCACACGCCTCGTTGACAAACCGCCGCCCGGACCGGTTGACGATGATGCTGCGCGGCCGGGTGCGCTCCAGTCGCACGCTGCGGCTGCGCTGTTGGCCGTCGATGGTGTCGCCGGGAATTCGGACGATCGGAACCCACCACGCCTCGCCCATGTTGGCCAGGTCGGCGCCGAGCGCCATCGCCATGCGCAGCGCGTCGCCGGTGTTGTGCGGCGGTGACACCGCGCCCCGCATCGGCCCCCGCAGGAAGGCCTCCACCAGGGTGGTGTCCCATTCGAAGCCGCCGTTGGCCAGGATGACGCCGCGGCGGGCGCGCACCCGCCGAGACGTGCCGCCGGCGTCGACGCGGACGCCGGCCACACCGCCCCTACCGCTGTCGCCGTGATCGCCGATGAGCTCGACGCCACGACAGCCCGTCGCCGGCGCCACCCCGGCGTCCAGTAGCCCCTTGAGCAGCCCGGCGATCAAAGCGGTGCCGGCCACGCACAGATTGCCCGCAGCGGTGTCCGCTGTGTTGTCTATGTCGGCGTGCAGCCGGGCGCGGGTCTCGGCGTCGAATCCGACGTTGCTGTAGTCGGCCGGGAACGCGGTGATCCGGTCGTGCCAGGAACCCAGCCGGGAGATGTCGTAGGGCAGTGGGCTCAGTGAGCGGCCACCGGACGGACGTCCGCCGGGCAGCTCCGGCTTGTAATCGGGGAAGCCGGCCGCGACCTCGAAGCGGACGTCGCTGTGCGCTTCGACGAAGTCGACCATCTCCTGGCCGGTGCGCACGAACGTCGAGACCAGCTCGTCGTCCATCGCACCGAACGACTGCGCCCGCAGGTAGTCCAGGGCGGCCTCGACGGTCAAGCCGGGAGCCCGGGTATGCGCGGGAATCCAGGCGATACCACCGGAGACGGCGGTGGTTCCTCCCACGGTCGCGGACTTCTCGTAGACGGCGACCGAGGCGCCGTTGACCGCTGCGGTGAGCGCGGCGGTGAGCCCGGCTCCGCCGGTGCCCAGCACCACTACGTCGATCTCGTCGTCCCAATCACCGACTGTCAATGACGTTTTCCTCTCGGGCACAGCGGGTTTCAGCTGAGGATCTCAGACAGTTTGTCGGCCGCCGCCAGCACGGCATCCCGACCGCGCAACACGACGTCCTCGCGATGGGAGATCAGGTTGATGCAGGTGGGCGGCGCGGGAGGGCGGCGACGGACCGGAACCGCCAGCCCGAACGTTCCGGGCTCGATCTCGCCGTGGGTGACCACCCAGCCGCGCTCGCGGGTCTGTGGGACGATGTCGCGCTCGTCGGGGCGCCGCGGCATGGCGGCCGACAGCGCGATTCCGGCGGCGCCGAGGCTCAGCGGGTGGCGACTGCCCTCGTGAAACGCCAACTGATAGCCGACCTGGGTCGGCACGATGACGGCGACGGCCACTTGTTGGTCACCCTCGGCCACCAGTAGCGACACCGTGGTGCCGAGTTCGTCGGCGAGCGCGCGCAGCGTCGGCAGGCTCAGCTGGCGAACGTTGTTGTCGAACGACGCGCCGAGGACGGCCAAGGCCGCTGCCGAGCGGAACCGGCCGTCTTCGCCCTTGGCCACCAATCGGTGACTCGTCAGCGTGTTCAGCAGCCGATAGGCGATGGTCCGGTGGACGCCGATCCGGTCGGCGACCTGCTGGATGGTCAGCCCGTCGGGCGTGGTGGCCACCGCCTGCAATGCGGCCAGTCCCCGGGCCAGGGTCTGCGACCCCGGGGCGGCGTCGACGGCGCCGGCGGGCTTCCGCCTGGTCATCAGCTCGGCCTCCTTGACATCTACCCATCTGAGAGTGATGCTCTTCAATATAACGTACATCTATGTGCGATAAAAGCACGTTTAAATATCGGAAAATGAGAATCACATTTCCGCGACTGCGCAGGGAGAGGTGGCCGGTGCCGGAGTTCGAGAGCATCTGGAGTGATCTTCAGGGCGTTGTGTTCGAGCAGGGGTATCTCGATGCGGGCGGGGTGCGCACCCGCTACCTTCGGGCGGGCGACCCGAGCAAGCCGGTCCTGGTCCTGCTGCACGGTTCCGGTGGTCACGCCGAGGCCTATGTCCGCAATCTGGCCGCGCACGCGGAGCACTTCTGGACTTGGTCCATCGACATGCTCGGCCACGGCTACACCGAAAAACCCGGTCATCCGCTGGAGATTCCCCACTACGTGGCGCACCTGACCGCGGTGCTGGACGCCATCGGCGCCGGGCAGGCCAGCATCAGCGGTGAATCACTCGGCGGCTGGGTGGCGGCGCGCGCCGCCATCGACCACCCGGACCGCGTGCAGCGCCTGGTGCTCAACACCGCAGGCGGCTCCCAGGCCGATCCCGAGGTGATGAAGCGGATCATCACCTTGTCGATGGCGGCGGTGGAGAACCCCGACTGGGAGACGGTGCAGGCCCGCATCAAGTGGCTGATGGCCGACAAGTCCAAGGGCTACGACGACATCGTGGCCAGCCGGCAGCGGATCTACCGGCTGCCCGGCTTCATCGACGCGATGCGCGACATCATGGCGCTGCAGGATCCCGAGATCCGCCCCCGCAACCTGCTGGGACCGGGGGACTACGGCAAGATCACCGCGCCGACGCTGGTGGTCTGGACCAGTGACGATCCGACGGCCGACGTCGAGGAGGGCAAGCGGATCGCCTCGATGATCCCGGGTGCCCGGTTCGAGCTGATGCCGGGCTGCGGCCACTGGCCGCAGTACGAAGACCCCGCGACGTTCAATCGCCTCCACCTGGAATTCCTGCTGGGGCGTTAGCGTGACCGCTGAAACGAGTGCAGCCGTCGACGTCGACGTGGTGATCGTGGGTGCCGGGCCCGTGGGCCTGACGCTGGCGAACATCCTCGGCCTGCAAGGGGTCCGGACCCTGGTGGTCGAGGACCGCGCCACCCTCATCGACTATCCCCGGGGGGTCGGGCTCGACGACGAATCGCTGCGCACGTTCCAGGCGATCGGCCTGGTGGACGCCATCCTGCCGCACACCGTGCCCAACCAGATCCTGCGATTCTTCGACGGTAAGCGGCGACTGCTGGCCGAGATGGCGCCCGCCGACGCATGTTTCGGCTGGCCCAAGCGCAACGGCTTCGTACAGCCACTGGTCGACGCTGAACTGCTGCGCGGCCTGGAACGGTTCGACCACGTCCGGGTGCTGTGGGGTCGCCCGATGACCGGCTGCACTGAGACGGCCGACGGCGTCACCGTAAGCCTGGGTGGTTCGGATGGCCAGGAACCGCAGCCGATTTCGGCTCGCTACGTCGTCGGCTGCGATGGCGGCCGCAGCGCCACCCGCCGACTGATGGGGGTGTCCTTCGACGGCACCACATCCTCGACCCGCTGGCTGGTCATCGACCTCGCCAACGACCCGTTGGGCCACCCCAACAGCGAGGTCGGCGCCGACCCCGCGCGGCCCTACGCCTCCATCTCGATCGCCCACGGCATCCGGCGCTTCGAGTTCATGATCCACGCCGATGAAACCGACGAGCAGGCCGAAGACCCCGAATTCGTCGCGGCCATGCTGGCGCCGTTCCTACCGCATCCGCACGACGTCGACGTGATCCGGCACCGGGTCTACACCCACCACTCCCGAATCGCCGGCGCCTTCCGCCGCGGCCGGCTGCTGCTGGCCGGCGATGCCGCACACCTGATGCCGGTCTGGCAGGGGCAGGGCTACAACAGCGGAATCCGCGACGCGATGAACCTTGGCTGGAAACTGGCCGCGGTGGTGCAAGGGCAAGCGCAGCCGAGCCTGCTGGACAGCTACGACACCGAACGGCGCAAGCACGCCCGCGCCATGATCGACCTCTCCACGATGGTGGGCCGGGTGATCTCCCCGACCAACCGTCGGGTCGCGGCGGTGCGCGACCGGGTGATCCGGGCCGCCTCGGCGGTACCGACGCTCAAGCGCTACGTGCTGGAGATGCGGTTCAAGCCGATGCCGCGCTATGACCACGGTGCGGTCGTCCACGACCAGCCGCATCGTCCCGATTCGCCGACCGGGACCCTGTTCATTCAGCCCCGCGTGGACACCCGCACCGGGACGGATCTGCTCCTCGACGACGTCATCGGGGTCGGATTCGCGGTGCTGGCCTGGAACAACAATCCCCGTGCGCTGCTCGGGGAGGACGCCTTCGCGCAGTGGAACGCGTTGGGAGCGAGCTTCATCGCCATCCGGCCGCTGACTCAGCTGCACTGGACGCCGCCCGGCCAGGTCGATGATCCGGCCGTCACCATCGTGGGTGACCGGACCGGAGAGCTGAAGGCCTGGTTCGACCGCCACACCGAGTCGGTGTTGTTCCTGCGCCCGGATCGCTGCATCGCCGCGGCGTGCATCGCCCAGCGCGCCGCCGAGGTGAGCGCCCGGCTCGTCGACGTCCTGACGCTGACCGTAGGGGGTGATAACGCCGATGGCACTGGCCCTGTGCTGCATGTCCCACAGCCCGCTGCTGAATCTGCCGGGACCACCCCCTGAGTTGATGGCCGACATCGAGGCCGCCGTCGATGCGGCGGCGGCGTTCATCGCCGACTTCGACCCGCAGCTGACGGTGGTGTTCGCGCCGGACCACTACAACGGGTTCTTCCTGCAACTGATGCCGCCGTTCTGCATCGGCACCGCCGCGCACGGTGTCGGCGACTACGGCACCTACGCCGGCCCGTTGAACGTCGCCGCCGACCTCGCCGGTGAGACTGCGGCCGCGGTGCTGGAACACGGTGTCGATGTGGCTGTTTCGGCTCACATGGATGTCGATCACGCCACGGTGCAACCGCTGGAGCGGTTGCTCGGCGACGCAGGCGCATGCCCGGTAATCCCGATCTTCATCAACGCCGTCGCCGCGCCGCTGGGGCCGATACACCGCGCCCGCGCGCTAGGCGCTGCGGTCGGTGCTTACCTGCGCACCCTGGATCTTCGGGTGCTGATCCTGGGATCGGGCGGGCTATCGCACGATCCGCCGATGCCTACCCTGGCGACCGCGCCACCGGTCACTCGCGACCGGATCCTGCACGGCACCCCGATGAGTGCCGAGCAGCGCCAGGCCCGCCAGAACGCGGTGACGGCGGCAGCCCGCGATTTCGCCGCGGGCGCCAGCGACCTGACGCCGCTGAACCCGGAATTCGATCAACGGTTCCTGTCCATTCTCGACAGTGGCCGGCTCGACGACCTGGCCGACTGGTCGAATTCGTACATCACCGAGGCGGGTGGGGGATCTGCACACGAGATCCGCACCTGGGCAGCTGCTTTCGGTGCGTTGGCGGCGCAAGGCCCGTACCGTACGGCCAACCACTACTATCGGCCGGCCCCGGAGTTGATCGCCGGATTCGCCGTTCGCACCGCGCAACCGGTGGAGGTGAGCTCGTGACCGAGAACGACCACATCGTCGACGTGCTGGTCATCGGCTCCGGCGGTGGCGGAATGACCGCCGCGCTGGCCGCCGACGCCTGCGGCCTGCAGACCCTGGTCGTGGAGAAGTCGCCGCACTTCGGCGGATCCACCGCGTTGTCCGGCGGCGGCATCTGGGTGCCCGGCGCACCGGCGCAGCGCCGGGAGGGTTACGTCCCCGACCCCGACGGTGTCGTCGCCTACCTGCGTGCGATCACCGGCGGCCTGGTCACCGAGGCGCGGCTGCGGCAATACGTGGACACCGCACCGAAGATGATGGCGTTCCTGGAACAGGCCAGCGGCTGGCTCGAGTTCGTCTGGAAGCCCGGCTACGCCGACTACTATCCGGAGCTGCCGGGGGGATCGGCACTGGGCAGCACCATCAACGTGCCGGAGATCGACCTGCGCAAGCTCGGCGATCAGGAGCAGCACCTGCTGGCGCCGTTGGCGTTGGCGCCCAAGGGAATCTGGTTCGGCCCCAAGGACCTGCGGCTGTTCTACCAAGTGCGGCAGTCCTGGCGCGGCAAGGCGGTGCTGCTCAAACTGGCATGGCGGATGTTCCGCGCCCGGGTCTTCGGGGACCGCATGGCGGCCATCGGCCAATCACTGGCGGCCCGGCTGCGGCTGGCGATGCTCGAACGCAACATCCCGCTCTGGCTCGACACCCCGATGACCGAGCTGATCACCGATGCCTCCGGCGCGGTCACCGGAGCCGTGGTGCAGCGCGACGGTCGGCCGCAGCGCATCACCGCGCGCCACGGCGTCATCCTGGCAAGCGGCGGCTTCGACCACGACATGGCGTGGCGCAAGGAGCATCAGCCGGTGCTGGAACACGACTGGAGCTTCGGCAACCCCGTCGCCACCGGCGACGGCATCCGGGCCGGAGAGCGCGTCGGGGCGGCCACCGAACTGCTGGACGAAGCCTGGTGGTTCCCGGCCATCTGCTGGCCGGACGGCCGGCTGCAGTTCATGCTCAACGAACGCATGATGCCGTCGCAGTTCATCGTCAACGGCGACGGGCAACGCTTCATCAACGAGGCCGCGCCCTACATGGACTTCGCGCACGCCATGATCGCCGGACAGCAATCCGGCGTCACCCACATCCCGTGCTGGCTGATCACCGACCAGCGGTCCTTCCACCGCTACGTCGTCGCCGGGCACCTGCCGATCCCGAAGATCCCGGGCGCCCCGGTACCGACCGGGCGCAAGATCCCGCAGGCCTGGCTCGACTCGGGAGTGGTCAAGGCCGCCAAGTCATTCGCCGAGCTGGCCACCGCGATCGGCGTCCCGCCCGACCGGCTGGAGCGCACCGCGCAACGGTTCAACGATCTGGCGAGATCCGGCCACGACGACGACTTCAACCGCGGCGACAGCGCCTACGACAACTACTACGGTGACCCGACCCTGCCCAACCCCAACCTGCACCCGCTCGGCAAGCCGCCCTACTACGCGTTCCAGATCATCCTGGGCGACCTGGGCACCTCGGGCGGCCTGCGTACCGACGAGCACGCTCGGGTGCTGCGCGCCGACGACTCGGTGATCGACGGGCTGTACGCGGTGGGCAACACCTCGGCTCCGGTGATGGGCCGCAGCTACGCCGGTGCCGGAGCCACCATCGGACCGGCGATGACCTTCGGCTACGTCGCCGCCCGACATATTCACGCGACCCGCCGGCTACTCGGCACCCAGACTGCAACCAAACTCCAAGGAGGTAACCCGTGAAGATCTCACTGTTCTACGAATTCGCACTGCCCCGGCCATGGTCCGACGACGACGAGCACATCCTCTTTCAAGATGGCCTCGACGAGGTGGAGGCCGCCGACAAGGCCGGATTCTCGACGGTGTGGCTCACCGAGCATCACTTCCTGGAGGAGTACTGCCACGCGACCGCGCCGGAGATGTTCCTGGCCGCCGCCAGCCAGCGCACCAAGAACATCAGGCTCGGCTTCGGAATCATGCACCTGCCGCCGGTGGTCAACCACCCCGCCCGGGTGGCCGAGCGGATCGCCACCTTGGATCTGCTGTCGGGCGGCCGGGTCGAGTTCGGCACCGGTGAGGGATCGTCGATCGCCGAACTCGGCGGATTCGGCATCGACCCGGCTGACAAACGCGCCCAGTGGGAAGAGGCGCTGGAGGTCTCGATCCGCTGTATGACCGAGGAGCCGTTCACCGGCTTCGAGGGCCAGCACGTGCAGATGCCGGCCCGCAACGTCATCCCCAAGCCGATGCAGAAGCCGCACCCGCCGGTCTGGGTGGCCTGCACGCGGCCCGCCTCGGTGCAGATGGCCGCCCAGAAGTGCATCGGCGCACTGAGTTTCGCCTACACCGGCCCGGGACCGCTGGCCGAACGTGTCAACGGCTACTACAAGGAACTCGAGGAGAACGGCGTCCCGGTCACCCCGCAGGTCAACCCCAACATCCTGGCCATCGGCGGCGACCTGTCGATGATGGTGGCCCCCACCGACGAGCAGGCGTTGCAGCGGCTCGGTGTGGGCGGCGGGTTCTTCTCGTTCGGGATCATGCACTACTACATGACCGGCGAGCACACCCCCGGTCGCACCCGGGTATGGGAGCGCTACCTCGAAGAGGTCGAGAAGGACCCGACGCTGGCCTACGGGCCGGGCCGCGGCGCAATCGGCAGCCCCGCGACCACACGGGAGTTCCTGCGGGGCTACGAGGAAAGCGGTGTCGACGAGCTCATCCTGCTGCTCAACCCGCGCAGCCACGAGGCGACGATGGAAGCCATCGAGCTGATGGGCAAAGAGGTGCTGCCGGAGTTCATCGAACGCGACGAGAAGGCGGTCGCCGACAAGGCCAAGCGGCTGGCGCCGGTGCTGGAGAAACTGGAGGCGCGGCGTACGGAGTCGGTCGCGCCGAAGTTCGACGAGTCCTACTCGTTCGGCGGGTTGCCGACCGGCCGCGGTGGTAAGTTCACCGCGACTGAGATCCCCGAGGCGATGGCCGAGATGAACGAGGGCCGGGTGCAGGCTGCACAGCTGGCCAAAGACGAGCGAGCAGAGCGGGGCCGCGGCCAGAAATGACTGCACCCGCCGGGCTTTGGCGCTACGACGGTCGACGGACCGTGGTCACCGGCTGCGCGTCGGGTATCGGCGCGGAGCTGGTCGCCCAGCTCGGTGAGCTCGGAGCTGACGTGATCGGTCTGGACCTGGCCGAGCCCACCGGGGCGGTGGGCGAATTCCACCGGCTGGACCTGAGTGATCCGGCGTCGATCGATTCTGCGGTGGCGGCGATCCGAACGGGAGGTCGGGTCGATGCGCTGTTCAACGTCGCCGGGGTGTCGTCGGGCATCGGCGATCCGGAGCGGGTGGTCATGATCAACTTCCTGGGCATGCGCCACCTCACGGAGGCGTTGCTGCCGGCGATGTCGGCCGGCTCGGCGATCGCCAACGTCTCCTCGCTGGCCGCCGCGGCCTACCTGGAGAACGCCGAGACCACCGCCGGCCTGCTGCACACCGCCGACATGCCCGCCGGATTGCGGTGGTGCCGAGCGAATCCCGAAGCGCTCGCCGACGGCGGCTACCGGCTGTCGAAGGAGGCGGTCATCCTCTACGGCATGATCAACGCGGGCCGGCTGGGTAGTCGTGGTATCCGAATCAACTGCACGGCCCCCGGCGTCACCGAGACACCGATACTGGACCAGCTGCGCAGCAGCTACGGGCAGCGCTATCTCGATGACATCCCCAAACCGCTCGGCCGGGTTGCCAGCCCGGCCGAACAGGCCGCACCGCTGGTGTTCCTCAACAGCCCGGCCGCCGGTTACATCACCGGTCAGGTGCTCTGGGTCGACGGCGGCAACATCGGGAGTCGCACCGCCGCAACGCTTCCGGACGGATCGTGTGCATGGCCGGCCTGACCGAGTTCCGCCGGGTCGGCGATGCGGTGCGCAACTGGGGGCGCTGGGGCGACGACGACGAACTGGGCACGCTGAACCTCATCACACCGGAGAAGGTTGCTGCGGCCGCGGCCCTGGTGCGGCACGGCAAGGTCTTCCCGCTCGGCGTCGACTTCGGATCCTCGGGTCCGCAGGGCGCATTCGCGTTCCGGCACAACCCGATTCACGTGATGACCGTGGACGGCGGAGACGTCCACACGCTGGCGCAATACGGCCCGGAATGGCACCGCAATATCGTGGCACAGCAGCTGAGTGAGTTCTTCACCGACAATCCCTTCCGATTCAACGACGACATGGTCGTCATGCCGCTGCAGGCCGCCACCCAGTGGGATGCGCTGTCGCACGTCTACTACGACGATCAGCTCTACAACGGTTTCCCGGCCGGCTCGGTGACGAGCCTGGGCGCCTACCACTGCGGCATCGACAAAGTCGACGGCAAGGGCATCACCTCCCGCGGGGTGCTGCTCGACGTGGTCGCCCACCGTGGTGCGGAGACATTCCTGCCGCTCGGCACCCCGATCACCCCGGACGAACTCGACGACGTAGCACGTTCCCAGCAGGTCACGATCTCCCCCGGCGACATCGTGCTGGTCCGAACCGGTTGGTGGCAACGGTTTTCCGAGACCGGCGACGGCGCCGAGCCGGGCGCGGGACTGGACTGGCGGTGCGCCACCTGGCTGCACGAGCATGACATCGCCGCGGTGGCCGCCGACAACCTGATGGTCGAGAACCCGGTCTCCGGGGTCGAGGGCACGTTTTTGCCGATGCACATGCTGTGCCTGCGCGACATGGGGATGATGCTCGGGGAGTACTGGGATCTCGGCGCGCTGGCTGCCGACTGCGCCGCGGACGGCGTCTATGAGTTCCAACTGGTGGCGCCACCGCTGCGGGTGACCGGTGGCGTCGGGTCACCGGTGAACCCGATCGCGATCAAGTAGACCGGCAGAGGAAAGCACATGCGATTCGTATTCGTCCACGGCGGATTTCACGCCGCCTGGTGCTGGGAACGCACCATGGCGGAGCTGGAGCGCATCGGCCACAGCGCTATCGCCATCGACCTGCCCGGACACGGCGCCCGGCTCGGCGAGGAGTCGACGCTGGCCAACCGGCGCGAGGCCGTCACCGAGGTGCTACAGCCCGGCGACGTCCTGGTGGGACACTCCGGCGGCGGCTTCGATGCGACGCTGGGCGCCGACAGCGCACCGGACCTGGTGCGCCACATCGTCTATCTCGCCGCGGCGCTGCCCCGGGAGGGACGCAGCTACACCGATGCGATGACGATGGGCAGCGACGGAGCCGAGTTCTTCGACACCGCGGCCGGCGACATGCTGTCCCACCTGCACTTCGCCGACGACGGCGCGATGACCTTCGCCGACATCGACGGTGCGCGGCAATACTTCTACCACGATTGCGACGACGACACGCTGCGATGGGCGTTCGAACGGCTGGGCCCGGAACGTTTCGGCGACACCACGGTCGCCCCGGTTTCGGTGCCGAACTTCTGGGCGGCCGATATTCCGCGCAGCTTCATTCGCTGTGAGCAGGACCGCGCCTATCCGCGCTGGCTGGCCGACCTGGTATGCCGCCGACTCGGAGTCGAGCCGCTGACGATCGACGCCTCGCACTCGCCCTTTCTGAGCCGCCCCGCCGAGCTCGCCGAACTGCTGGTGCACGCCACCACGACCCGGCCGGTCGGCCCACTGATCCCGGACTGAGGAGTCGACGTTGCCGATCGAGCGTAAGACCGTCACCGTGGACGGCCTGAGCACCTCCTACCTCGAAGCCGGGGATCCGGCCGCCCCGGCGGTGGTGCTGCTGCACGGCGGAGAATTCGGCGCGGGCGCCGAAATCGGTTGGGAGCGCAACATCACCACCCTGGCGCAGCGGCACCGGGTGTTGGCCCCGGACCTGCTCGGCTTCGGCGAGTCGGCCAAGGTCATCGACTTCAACGACGGCCGCGGCATGCGGATTCGCCACGTCGCGCGGTTCTGCGCCCAGCTGGGTGTCGAGTCAGCCGATTTCGTGGGCAACTCGATGGGCGCGATCATGCTGCTCGTCGACACCACCTCGGACGCGCCGCTGCTGCCGGTACGCCGGCTGGTCGCCATCTGCGGCGGCGGCGAGATCCAGCAGAACGAACACATGGCCGCGCTCTACGACTATGACGCGACGCTGCCCGCGATGCGCCGGATCGTGGCGGCACTGTTCCACGACCCGGCCTATCCCGCCGACGAGGAGTATGTGCGACGGCGCTATGAGTCGAGCACTGCGCCCGGAGCGTGGGAGGCCATCGCGGCGGCCAGGTTCCGCCGGCCGGGTGCCGAGCCCCCGCCACCGGCGTCGAGCAGCCGTGCCTATGAACGCATCTCGGTGCCGGCGCTGGTGGTCGAGGGCGGCAGCGACAAGCTGCTGCCGTCCGGCTGGGCGTCGCAGATCGCCGATCAGATCCCCGCCGGCCGATCGGTCGTCGTCGATGCCGCGGGGCACTGTCCGCAGATCGAGCAGGCCGAGCAGGTCAACCGGCTACTGCTGGACTTCTGTTCCGGCGACTGATCAACTCCGCCATCTCCTCGACCAACCGCGAGCCTGTAGTTGGCGCGTGAAACTGCGAGTAGTGGGCACGCCAACTACAGGCCCGGGGGGAGGGGAAGGGAAATCAGCAGGCGTCGGGCCGCGTCGGGGGATTGGTGAACCAGAGGTTTTCCTCGCGCAGCCCCCGGCTGCGCCAGCCGTCGGCGGCGCGAACGAGGTCGTGGTGGTAGTAGCCGCCGCAGTAGCTGAGCTCGGCCATCCCCGGTAGCTGCATCGGGTTGTAGAACATCGCCCGCACCTGCGCGGAATCCCCGGCGTAGTCAAGTATCTCGATGTTGCTGATGTAATGCATCGACATCGGGATCGCGGTGAAGCCGGCGGCCAGCCAGTCGGCCACCTCGTCGCGGGTGCCGCAGATGGCCCCGGCCGACGAGTAATCGATGACGGCGTCATCGGTGAACACCGACCGGTACAGCGCCCAGTCCTTGGTGTCGACCGCGCGGGCGTAGCGGTACAACAGCGCAGCGATCTCCAGCCGGTCGTCGGCCGGGAACGTCATTCCGGCATCCCGATCGTCTTGATGTGCAGGTATTCGGTGAAGCCCTGGGCGCCGTTGCGATACCCCAGGCCGCTCTGCCTGGTGCCGCCGAACGGGCTGTCGATACCGAAGTGGCTCTTGCCGTTGATGCTGACGTTGCCGGTGCGCATCCGGGTCGCCACCGCCATCGCCCGGTCCATGTCGGCGCTGCTGACCTCGCCGGACAGGCCGTAGATCGAGTTGTTGGCGATCGCGACCGCATCGTCGTCGGTGTCGTAGGGGGTGACGGTGAGCACCGGGCCGAAGATCTCCTCCTGGGCGATCTGGCTGTCCGGGTCGACGTCGGCCAGCAGGGTCGGCTGCACGTAATAGCCGGTGGCCAGGTGCTCCGGGACGCCGCCCCCGGTGACCAGCCGCGCGCCCGAGTCCAGGCCGGAGGCGATCAGGCCCAGCACCTTGCGTCGCTGGGTCTCGCTGATCTGCGGGCCCTGCATGTTGCCCGGGGTCCACGGATCGCCCATCGGGAAGTTCTCCATCGACGCCTGGAGCACCGCAAGACCTTCGTCGTAGCGGCTGCGGGGCAACAGGATCCGCGACGGCAGCACACAGCTCTGGCCCGACATCACACAGGCCATCATGGCCGCCAGCGGCAGCGCGGAGTTGAAGTCGGCGTCGTCGAGCACGATGTGCGCCGACTTGCCGCCGAGTTCCAGCAGCGTCTTCTTCACCGTGGGTGCTGCGGCCGCCAGGATGGCGCGGCCGGTGGCCGTGGAACCGGTGAAGGTGATCATGTCGACCCGCGGGTCGGCCGACAATGCCGCGCCGACCTCGTTGGCGTTCGAGGTGACGACGTTGAACACCCCGGCCGGGATGTCCGTCTTTTCGGCGACGATCCGGCCCAGCTCGCTTCCGGACCACGGCGTGAGCTGCGCCGGCTTGAGCACCACGGTGTTACCGGCCATCAACGCCGGCACGGTCTCGGCGATGTTGAGATACAGCGGCACATTCCACGGCGTGATCGCACCGACCACGCCCTGCGGTTCGTAGTGCAGCTTGCGCCGTGCCGGGCCCAGCGGTGTGTCGTGCAGGCCGGTGTCCACCAGGTATTCGAACGCCCGGCCGTGATCCGCCCAGTGCTTCACCTCCGCGATCGGGGACTCGATCTGGCTGCCGGTGACCGTGACCGGGCATCCCACCTCGGTGATCAGGATCCGGCGCAGCCGTTCCTTGTCGGCCTCCAGTGCAGCGTGCAGCTGCATCAGGCAGTGGTGTCGGAACTCCAGATCGCGGGACCAGTCACTGGTGTCGAATGCGCGCCGGGCAGCGCCGACCGCGCGTTCCATGTCGTCGACGGTGCCGTCGGTGGCGGTTCCGGCCACCTGTTCACTGGCAGGGTGCACGACGTCGAACGTCGCCCCGCTGTTGGTTCCCACCAACTCACCGTCGACGAGCATCCGGGCCTCGCCGGCCAACACACCCGAATCATCTTGTACCGCAGTCATCGCAGATCCTTCCGTATGCGCGGTAACGCTACTCTATTAACGTAGAGCGTAGGAAGAGCCGACGCCGGCGACGATCCCCGAAATGAGCGCGTCCAGTTCCGCGGCGCTGCGAATACTGCGGTCACCGCTGGCGAACGCCTGCATCACGCCGCTGATGAACATCATCACCACGTAGGCCTGCCGGTCGGCCAGTGCTCGGTCCGGCTTGTCCTGTAGCCGCAGCACCACGTCGACGATCAGGGCGCGGAACCGGTCACCGTAGCTGCGGAGGGCCTCGTCGAGCAGTGGGTCCCGGCCGGCCTGCAACGCGAGTTCGTAGCGGGCCTTGGTGCGGATCAGCCTCGTGCCGGTCGCCGTGCGCATCACCAGGGTGGCCAGCCCGGACGGTTCGTCCGCGGTGAGTCCGGCCGGCGATTGCGCCCGAGTCGCCGCGATCAGGTCCTTGAGATCCAGCTCGGAGACCCGGACCGCGACCGCCTGCAGCAGTGCCGACCGGGTGCGGAAGTAGAACGACGTGGTTCCATCGGGGACACCGGCTTTGCGGTCCACCTTGAGATGGCTGACCCCCTTGACCCCGTCGTCGGCGAGTAGCCGGATGGCGGTATCGCAGAGCTCGCGCCGGCGTTGATCTGGATTGGGCTTGCGTCGCATGGTGCTGCCGAGTCTAGTCCGCAATGTCTCTACTGTTGTAGAGTCAGCGGCGATATGAAGCTAATATTCAACCTTCCCCACATGCTGCGGCTCAAAGCCATGATGCAACCGTGGGAGGCCGACGTCACCGGAGCCGACCAAACCCGGATGGCCAAGTGCGCCGACGAGTGGGGCTACGACATGATCGCCGTCCCCGAGCACTTCGTGATCCCCACCGAGCACGTGGAACTGTCCGGGCCGCACTATTTCCAGTCGACGGCCGCCCAGGCATATCTCGCCGGTGCGACCAACCGGATCACGCTGAACTCGTGCGTCACCGTGCTGCCACTGCACCAGCCGATCGTGCTCGCCAAGGCGCTCGCCACCGCGGACTGGCTCAGCGGCGGCCGCATGATGGTCACCTTCGGGGTGGGCTGGCTCCAGCGTGAGTTCGAACTACTCGGCGTGCCGTTCGCTGAACGCGGGCGCATCGCCGATGAGTATCTGGCGGCGATCATCGAGTTGTGGACCAGTGAGTCGCCGCGGTTCGAGGGCCGCTATGTCTTTTTCGACGAGGTGGCGTTCGAGCCGAAGCCGGTGCGCAAACCCCATCTGCCGGTCTGGATCGGTGGCGATGCAGATGCGGCGCTACGGCGTGCGGCGAAGTACGCCTCGGGGTGGTGGAGTTTCCTGACGCCGCCGGAGCAGATCGCGCAGCGCGTGGACTTCATCAAGTCCCAGCCGGAATATGACGGGCGTCCCTTCGAGGTGGTGCACGGCATGGCGACCACGCGGGTCGGGGAGGGCCACGTTGCGCGCAACGACCCGAACGCGCGATCAGGGATGAGCGGTCAGCAGATCATCGATCGGCTGAGCTGGCTCGCCGAGCAGGGCGTGACGGTCAGTGCCGTGCCACTGCCCTCGGTGCGCGACGTTGATGAGTACCTCGACTACGCGCAGTGGGTGATCGAGGAGATCAAGCCGAAAGTCCCCTGATCGTAACGGCGCTCAGCCACCACGCGGCGCAACGATATTGGCGACCACCATGCGCAGAAACGGCCGGAACACCGCTTGGTCGTCGAGCAGGCTGTTCAGCGTGACGCCGTCGTTGGCCGCCAGGATGACACGCGCGAGTTCCAGCGCGGGCATGGCGAGCTCACCGCCCAGCCGCGCGGCGCCTTTGGTGATGTAGTCGGCCAGGGCCTGCGCGGTCTCCTCGCGCTGGGCCGCGACACGCTCGCGGGCATCGGGATTGCGCAGCAGGAACAACGTGAACTCGTAGCCCAGCATCGAACGGTCGGGCCCCTCTTTGGTGATGAGCTGGCGCCAGCGCTCGGCGAGCTCGTCGATGTCGAGTTCGTCGAGTCGGTGGAAGGTGGCGATGACGTCGGCGAACCCGTCGAGGAACTGCTGGCGTTGCCGTTCGATCACCGCGAGGAACAGCTCGGCCTTGCTGCCGAAGTGCGAGTAGATGGCGCCCCGGGTGTAGCCGGCCGCATCCGCGATGTCCTCCAGCGCGGCTCCGTCGAACCCGCGCCGCGCGAAGATCTGCTCGGCGGCGTCCAACAGCAGGTTTCGGGTGTGTTCGAGGCGGCGTTGCATGGTCCAGCGTTCAGCCATCTGTCGATCCTTCCACGGACAACGGAGAGCGGCCGGGCTACTTTCAAACACTCTTGTATTAAATATACAACCATGTATAGTCGTGATGCCAGTCACGCGATAGGAGGCCACTGTGCAGACAACGCTCCCGGGCAGCTGGGTCGACAACGCCACATCGCTCGATGACATCGGTCCTGACCGGTACCGGATGCAGATCCCGACCGAGCGCTACACCAGCGCGGAATTCGCTGCGGTGGAACGTGAATCGATCTGGCTGAAGACCTGGCAGGTGGCCGGGCGGGTCGAGGAACTCGCCAAGACCGGCGATTGGAAGCAGTACCGGATCTCCGACCAGTCGTTCATCGTGGTGCGCGGCAAGGACGACAAAATCCGCGGCTTCGTCAATGCCTGCCGTCATCGCGGCAACCTGCTCTGCCCGGAGGCGCGCGGCAACACCAAGCGCAACTTCTTGTGCAACTACCACCTGTGGTCCTACGACCTGCAGGGCAAGCTCACCGGCATGCTGCGTGAAGATCTGGCCGGACCGATCGACAAGGACACCCACGGCCTGATCGAAGTCCCGGTGGACACCTTCGCCGGCTTCATCTTCCTCAACCCGGACCCGCAGGCCGCGCCGCTGTCGGAGTTCATCGGTGACGAGATCGCCACCATGCTCGCCCCATACCACCTCGACGAGATGGTCACCGTGATGGACGTGACCGAGCGCATCGACTGCAACTGGAAGGTCGTCATGGACGCCTTTCAGGAGGGCTACCACATCAACGGCATCCACCCGCAACTGCTGCGGGTCATCAACATCGACCCGGCAACCACCCGGTACCGGTTCTTCGACCGGCACAGCGTTGCCGTCGCCCCATTCGACGTCGTGGGTGCTACCCCGGCGGATCAGGTCGAAGGAACCATGGCGCTGCCCGACACCTTCCCGTCGACGGCCGCCGTGCTGCCGCGGTTCAAAGAGCTGGTGGCACAGTACGAATCGCCGGACGGTGCACTGACCTTCCCCGAGGGGGTCACCGCCCGGACCCTGCTGCAGCAGGCGACGCGCGACACCCTGACCGGTATGGGGCTCGACGTCAGCGGACTGACCGACGCCCAGATGAGCGACAGTCACGGCTGGGTGCTGTTCCCCAACTTCTTCATGACGATTCGTGCCGGTGAATGCCACATCATCATGGCGTTGCCGGACCCGGACGGCGATCCGCATCGCTGCGTCTGGCACGTGGCCAGCTACATGTACCTGCCCGAGGAGTACAAAGCGTCGTTCGTCGCAGAACCCGTCGTGGTCGACGAGCCGGGAAGCTACAAGTACTTCGAGGCCCTGCAACAGGACTACGACCAGATGCCGCGCCAGCAGGCCGGGTTGCGCAACAGCATGCTCACCTACATGGCACTGGTCAAGGAGGAAGTGGTGATAGCGCACTTCCACTCGGTCGTCGACAACTGCATCGCGGCCATGTGCGGGAACTCAAACCACCGAAGCGAAGGGTGAACAGCATGGATATCCGGGAACGTATCGAGCACCACCGCCGGATGGCCGAGGCGTACCGCAACGCCTATCTGCGCCAAGGGGTTCAGGACGGTGAGAGCTACGAGGCGTGGACCTTCGCCGACGACGGCGTGTACGTCTCACCGTACTTCACCGGCGATCAGGTCTTCTTACTCAAGGAGTTTCCCGCCGACACCGCGCAGGCCGCCACGATGGAGGCCAAGGCCTACTCGCTGACCTTTCCCGACTGGAAACCGGCCAGCTTCAACTACTGGCCCGCCGACAACGGGTTCGTGATGAAGACCCGGTGGCAGGGCACCACCAAAGACGGCAAGACCATGGGCTTCTACTCCTACAGCTTCGTCGAGACCAACGACAACGGCGAGGTGTCGCGCTGGGAGACCCACGTCAACGACGAGTACAGCCCGTTCCTGGAGGTCGCGATCGGAGTCAGCGGTCCGTTCCACGGCACCACCGAGTATGTGGACGCGCTGCACCGCTGCCTGGAGAAGGCCGGCGTCTCCATCTGACCGAATACCGTTGCGAGAAAAGAGTTGCGATGAAGGACGTTGACGAGGTCATCGACGGCCATAGCGGGCGGGCGCACACCGTGCTGTTGTACACCCAGACGGTCAAACGACTGGCCGACGCCGCCAAGGCGCCGGGCTTCACCGCCGATGACTGGTCCCCGCTGGCGGCGCTGGTCGACACCGCAGCCTTCGAGCGGGTCGGCAATTTCAAAGAGGTCATGAACTGGACGGAGTACCTCGGGTTCTTGTCGAACTGGGCGCCGTCGTCGAGCTGGGAGGCCTCGTTCAAACGGGTGAGCGAGGTCGACGGTGTGGTGTTCCTCGAACTCGAGGAGCGCAGCGAGATCGGTGAGTTCACGTCGGTGGTGAACTCGCTGTCGGTCTACGAGTTCGCCGATGACGGAAAGATCTCCCGCATCGACTTGTATCTGCAGATGGCACTACCGAACATGGAGATGCTGGACAGCTACCAGGCAGTGGAGATATCCGAGTGACCATCACCGGCCGAACCGACATCGACGCGGTCGACTTCTTCACCGATAACGCGGTGCTGCATGATCCGTACGCCTATCTCGCACAGCTGCGAGACGAATGCCCGCTGCGCCGGGAACCGCACCACGGCGTGGTGATGGTGACCGGCTACGACGAAGGCGTGGTCATCTACAACGACACCGAACGGTTCTCGGCGTGTGTGTCGGTGACCGGGCCGTTCCCGGGTTTCCCGGTCCCACTGGAGGGGGCGGACGTCTCGCCGCTGATCGAGAAGTATCGCGACGAATTGCCGTTCAGTGACCAACTACCCACCTTCGACCCCCCGAAGCACACCGCGCACCGGGAGCTGCTCGCCCGGATGATCACGCCCAAGCGACTGAAGGAGAATCAGGAGTTCATCTGGCGGCTGGCCGACCAGCAGTACGACGAGGTGCTGGCGGGCGGATCATGTGAATTCATCGGTGATTTCGCCAACCCGTTCGCGATGCTGGTGATTGCGGATCTGCTCGGTGTCCCCGAATCCGATCACGACGAATTTCGCGCGGCACTGCTCAAGGGTGCCACCGGGACCATCGGGAGCAGTTCCGGTGATGCGATGACCCACACGCCACTGGAGTACCTCTACGGCAAGTTCACCGAGTACATCTGCGACCGACGCGCCGAACCGCGCGGTGATGTGCTGACCGGTGTGGCCTCGGCGACCTTTCCCGACGGCAGCACGCCGGAGGTGATCGACGCCGTCCGGGTGGCGGCCAACCTGTTCGCCGCCGGCCAGGAGACCACCGTGCGGCTGTTGTCGACGGCGGTCATGATCATCGCCGAAGACCAAGCGCTGCAACGGCGACTGCGCGACAACCGCGATCTGCTGCCGCGGTTCATCGAGGAATGCCTGCGCTATGAGAGCCCGGTGCGCGGCGACTTCCGGATGGCCCGGGTGCCGGTCACCGTGGGCGGCGTCGACCTCCCGGCCGGCACCATCGTGATGCTGGTCAACGCGGCGATGAACCGGGATCCTCGCAAGTTCGACGACCCGGAGGCCTTCGACGCCGAGCGCGACAACGCGCGCAATCACGTGGCCTTCGGTCGCGGTCCGCACAGCTGCCCCGGTGCCCCGCTGGCGCGCACCGAGGCGCTGGTCAGCCTCCAGCGCTTGCTTGACCGCACCTGCGAAATCTGGATAGACGAGGAGGTACATGGTCCGCCCGGGCAGCGCAGGTACCGGTACCTGCCGACCTTCATCCTGCGCGGGCTGACCAGACTGCACATCCGGTTCACGCCCTGACCGCCGGGCCCGAGGCTCGCCATTTAATTCAGTCGCTTGACTGAGCGGGGTGAAACGGGTTGAGTCGAACCGCTGCGGTGTTCCGGTCTGGTGAAGGGTTGTGGATGGTCAACGAGCTGGCGGGCAAGACGGCGATCGTCACCGGGGGAGCGTCGGGGCTGGGTCGCGGAATCGCCGAGCGCTTCCTCGCCGAAGGAGCCCGGGTGGTCCTCGCCGACCTGGATCCCGAGCGCGGCGCGGCGCTCGCCGGTGAACTCGGCGCTGACACCGTCTTCCGGGTCGCCGACGTCGCCGACCCGCAACAGGTCAGCGACCTGGTGGACGCCGCCGTCGAGACGTTCGGCGGACTCGACATCATGGTCAACAACGCCGGCGTCTCGGGCACCATGCACAACCGATTCCTCGACGACGACCTGGCTGACTTCCACCGCATCATGGCGATCAATGTGCTCGGCGTGATGGCCGGAACCCGCGATGCCGCCCGGCGGATGTCCAAGGCCGGCGGGGGATCGATCATCAACCTGACCTCGATCGGCGGCATCCAAGCCGGCGGCGGGGTGATGACCTACCGCGCGTCGAAGGCCGCCGTCATACAGTTCACCAAGTCCGCCGCGATCGAATTGGCGTATTACGACATCCGGGTCAATGCCATCGCGCCCGGCAACATTCCGACGCCGTTCGTGGCGTCGTCGGCCGCCGCGGGGCTGGACCGGGAAGCCATCGAACGGTACGAGGCGGGCATCCGCGAGACGATGCGCGCTGATCGCCCACTGAAGCGGGAGGGTACCGCGGCCGACGTGGCCGAAGCCGCGCTGTACCTCGCCGGTGAACGATCCCGCTACGTGACCGGCATCGTGCTGCCGGTCGACGGCGGCACGGTGGCCGGAAAGGCCATCCGGCGGCGCAGCGACCAAAAACGTTAAATCAATCGCTTGACTTAATTGTCTGGACGGGGTTGACTGGCGCCGTGACCACCGCTGATCGGGCCGTGCGGGCTGAGCGGGCCAACAGCACGCGGGAGGCGATCCTGACCGCCGCGGAACGGCTGTTCGCCGACCACGGGGTGTTCGCCGTCTCCAACCGGCAGGTCAGCGAGGCCGCCGGACAGGGCAACAACGCCGCCGTCGGCTACCACTTCGGCACCAAGACCGACCTGGTGCGCGAGATCGAACGCCGGCACCGGGCCCCCGTCGAGCGGTTGCGCGAACAGCTGGTCGCCGCTGCCGCCGATTCCACCGAACTGCGCGACTGGGTGTCCTGCCTGGTTCGGCCGCTAACCGACCACCTTGCCGCGCTGGGTAACCCGACCTGGTACGCGCGGTTCGCCGCACAGGTGATGGCCGATCCGGCCTACCACGACATCGTCGTGAAGGACGCGCTCAGTTCGCCGTCGCTGGTGCAGGTCATCGACGGCATCAACCGTTGCCTGCCGGACCTTCCGGTGCCGGTCCGCCAGGGCCGCAACGTGATGGCCCGAAACCTGTTGATGCACACCTGCGCCGACCATGAACGTGCGCTGGCGTCGGGTTCGTCGGCGTCCATCAGCTGGGCGGAGGCCGGGTCCGGCCTCATCGACGCGATCGTGGGGTTGTGGCTGGCGCCGGTCACCGGAGTGCAGGGAGGTTCGCCATGAAAGTCACCGCCGACCAGAACATCTGCGCGTCCTCGGGGCAGTGCGCCGCACTGGCACCCCGGGTGTTCGACCAGCGTGATGAGGACGGCGTCGTCGTCCTGCTCGATGAGAACCCGCCCGACGAATTGGCCGACGCCGTTCGTCAGGCGGTCGCAGTGTGTCCGTCCCGAGCAATCAAGATCGTTGAGGAGTAGAGCGTGACCGACGCAACCACCATGGCGGCCACCGAAACGCCGGAGTACCCGATGAGTCGGGACGGCCGGTGCCCGTTCGCCCCGCCGCCGGAGACTATGGCGCTGGCTGCGCAGGCCCCGCTGAGCCGGGTGCGGATCTGGGACGGCAGCACGCCGTGGCTGATCACCGGCTACGAGGCGGTGCGCACGCTGTTCTCCGATCCCCGGGTCAGCGTCGACGACCACCAGCCGGGCTTTCCGCACTGGAACGAGATGATGCGCGCCAGCGTCGACCACCGGCCCAAGTCGGTGTTCACCACCGATGGCGCCGAACACATCCGCTACCGGCGGATCCTGTCCCCGGCCCTGACCATGAAACGCGTCGACGCGCTGACCCCGGTGGCGCAACGGATCACCGACGAACACCTGGACGCCATCCTGGCCGGCCCGCAACCGGCCGACCTGATCGAGGGATTCGCGCTGCCGATTCCCTCCCTGGTGATCAGCGAACTGCTCGGTGTTCCCTACCAGGACCACGAATTCTTCCAGCAGCACGCCACCATGGGGGTGGACCGCAACGCCACCTCCGACGACCTCGCTGAGGGTGCCACCGAACTGTCGAAGTACCTGGTCCGGCTGCTGGAGACCAGGATGGCCGAGCCGGCCGACGACATGGTCTCCGCCCTGGGCAAGCGCGTGAAAGACGGGGAGCTATCGATACGCGAGGCCACCCAGCTCGGTACCGGAATGCTGATCGCCGGCCATGAGACCACGGCCAACATGATCGGCCTGGGCATCGTGGCCCTGCTGCATGAGGCCGACAAGATCGACGAGCGCACCGCGGTGTTCCGCGGTGACGACGACGCCGCGATCGCCAATGCGGTCGAGGAACTGCTGCGCTACCTGTCGATCATCCACACCGGCCAGCGCCGGGTCGCCTTGGAGGACATCGAGATCGGCGGTGAGACCATCCGCGCCGGAGAGGGCATCATCATCGACCTGGCGCCGGCCAACTGGGACCCCGCCGTCTTCCCCGAGCCCGAGCTGCTCGACTTGGCCCGGCCGGCCCGCCAGCACATGGCCTTCGGGTTCGGCCCGCACCAGTGCGTGGGCCAGCAGCTGGCGCGCGCCGAGATGGTGATCGCCTTCCGCACGCTGTTCCGCCGCATACCGACGCTGCGGCTCGCGGTGAGCGTCGATGAGATCCCGTTCAAGAATGACCGCCTCGCCTACGGCGTCTACGAACTCCCCGTCACCTGGTAACCGCCCGATTGGAGTGGATTGACATGTCCAGCACAACTACTCGAGACGCCACGTTCTATCCCCCCGGTGGCTACGGGGCGCCCAAGGACCGCCGCGGGCAGGCCGGACGCGATGTCGGCCTGCCGGCCGGGACCGAGGTGTTCTCCGCCGACAACCACATCTCGATAGCCGACGACATCTTCTATCAGCGCTTTCCCGAGGACCTGCGCGACAAGGCACCCCGGATCTGGTATGAGGACGGCGCCTACATGGTCGGGCGCAAGGGTCAGACTTTCCTGCCGGGCGACTTCTCGGCGGTGCTGATGCAGTACGACGACCTGGCCGGCGCCGCCAGCAGCAATATCGAGGCCCGGATCCAGGAGCTGGCCAGCGACGGTGTCGACAAGGAGCTGGCGTTCCCCAATGCGGTGCTGGCGCTGTTTCACTTCCCCGACAAGGAACTGCGGGAGCGTGTCTTCCGCATCTACAACGAGCACATGGCCGAGCTGCAGGAGCGCTCCGGCGGCCGCTTCTACGGGGTCGGCCTGATCAACTGGTGGGATCCGGTCGGCACCCGGCGCAACCTGGAAGAGCTGAAATCGCTGGGCCTCAAGACGTTTCTGTTGCCGCTGAACCCAGGCAAGGACGACGACGGCAATGTCATCGACTACTCCAGCGCGACGATGCGCCCGGTGTGGGATGAGATCGAGGCGGCCGGGTTGCCGGTGACCCACCACATCGGCGAGACCCCGCCGAAAACCCCGTGTGAGGTCAACAGTGTCGTCGTCGGCATGATGATCAATGTCGACTCGTTCCGGGAGATGTTCTCCAAGTACATCTTCGGCGGGATCCTCGACCAGAACCCCGGCCTGCGGGTCGGCTGGTTCGAAGGGGGCATCGCCTGGGTGCCCTCGGCGTTGCAGGACGCCGAACATCTGCTCGCCTCTTATCAGCACATGTTCAACCACCAGTTGGAGCATCCGATCCGGCACTACTGGAACACCAACATGAGCGCGTCGTTCATGGTCGATCCGCTGGGCCTGCGGCTCATCGACGAGATCGGGGTGGACAAGGTGATGTGGTCGTCGGACTACCCGCACAACGAGAGCACCTTCGGCTACTCGGAGAAGTCACTGACCAGCGTGGTCAACGCGTTGGGACCCGAGGATGCTGCAAAAGTGGTGAGCACCAACATCAAGAAGTTTCTGGGGGTCTGATGGGGCCGGCTGCGGCAACGCTGCCGGCCGCGGCCGGCAGCGTTGAGATCGCAGATGTCCCGGACCGCGCCCGATTACGTCGAGAGACCGGCGCCCGGTTGCGCGCGGCGATGACCGAACGCGGAATCGACGCCCTGGTGCTGCTGGGCAACGACGCCGTCACCTACGCGACCGGAACCAGCCGGCGGCTCGGCGACGCCGGACTGTCCCACGTGGACCGACCGGTAGCGGTGGTCCTCGCCGATGACCCCCACCCGCATCTGTTCCTGCCGTTCCACCGAGGCGGTTCGGAGAACCCGGAGCTGCCGGCCGATCACCTGCACGGGCCGGTGTACCTCGAATTCGATGAAGGGGTAGCGCAGTTCGCCAAGGAGATCGCCGAACTCATTCCGGCTGGCTCCGCAATCGGCGTCGACGAGTGCACCGGTGCCATGCGTCGCGCTCAGCAGCACCTCTTTCCCGGCCGACGGCCGATCGATGCGATACAGGTGGTCTCCGACGCCAAGTTGATCAAGACCGCCGATGAGCTGTCCTACATCCGCTCCGCCTGCCGGATCACCGAGCAGGCGATGGCCGCCGCGCAGGCGATGCTGGCGCCCGGCGCCCGCCAACTCGACCTGTCCGCGCACTTCCTGCGGCGGGCGTTCGAATTGGGCGCGGACGCCAGCATGTTCGAACCGATCTGGCAAGTGATGCCGGCCAGCAGGTCCGCCGGGGTGTGGACCACCCACGGTGAGCTGGCGCTGCCACTGCTGGCCACCGGGCGTGAGCTGACCGCCGGCGACGTACTGTGGAGCCAGGTCTCGATCAGCTGTGGCGGGTACTGCTCAGAACTCGGACGCACCTGGATCGCCGGATCCGAACCGACGTCACGCCAGCGTGCCCAGTTCCGGAGGTGGCGGGAGATCATCTCGGCCATGCAGGAAGTGATCCGCGCGGGCTGCAATGCCGCCGAGCTGGCCCGGGCGGCCACCGCCGCCAACGCCGGCGTGCGGCCGTGGCTGCCGCACGGTTGCCTCGGCCACGGCATCGGCGTGACCGATACCGAGATGCCCAAGATCGGCACCGACCTGGGTGCAGAGTTCGACCGCAATTTCGTCTTCGAGCCGGGCATGGTGCTGGTGCTGGAGCCGATCGTGTGGGAGGACGGCACCGGTGGTTACCGCGGCGAAGAGGTCGTGGTGATCACCGAGGACGGCTTCATCTCGCTGACCGACTACCCGTTTGCGCCCTATGAGCACTGACGTTCTGCCCGACGTCGCCGGGCTGCGCTGCGGGCGGCGGGAGCGTGCGCTGGCCCAGATGGCCGCCCATGACCTCGACGTGCTGGTACTGGGCCGCCAGGCCAATGTCCGCTATGTCACCGGCGCGCCGCAGCGCTGGATGGCCGGCACCCGGCCGTTCTCGCCCAACTGCGTGCTGGTGCGCGCAACGGGCGCCATCCACCTGCTGAGCAGCTGGGACGACGGTGTCCCCGACGACATCCCGCACGACAATCTCTACGAGATCTCGTGCAATCCAACGAATATCATTGCCGCGCTGGCGCATATCGAGGGCGCTCTCACCGCGCGTCGGGTCGGAACCGACGCGATCTCACCGCTGTTCGCCCAGCTGCTGCCGCTGGCCTTCCCCAAAGCTGAACTCGTCGACGGTGAACCGGCTATGCGGGCGGCCCGGGCGATCAAGACGCCCGACGAGCTGACCGCGCTGCGCAGCGCCATCGCCGTCGCGGAGTCGGCGCTGGCCGCAACGGTGGACGCACTGCAGCCCGGGGTTGGTGAGGCGGCCCTGGCCGGGGCGATGATGCAGGCGATGGCCGGGGCTGGGGGCACTCCGGCGAACCAGGACGTCGCCTGGGTGACCTCACGCGACCAGCCGTGGCGACGGGCAGTGGGCGATGGGCGGGTCGGGCCCGGGGACCTGGTGGGAATCTCGGCCGCCGTGGTTGCCGGCGGCTACCTCGGTGAGGTGGGACGCACCCATGTCGCCGGCGGCCCGCCGGACGGCCACGCCGCAGCGCTGTATCGGCGATGGGACGCGTTGTGGCAGCGGCTATCCGGCGCCTGCCGCCCGGGCGCGGCCGGCAGCGAGCTGCTGAACGCCTACGCCGCGGCGGGCGAGGCGCTGCCGCCGGTGCCGGTGGCTCACGGGCTCGGCATGGGTTTCGACCCGCCGGTGGTCTCGGCGCGGCTGCCGCAGACCGCCGGCGCCGAACGGCTCGAACCGGGAATGGTGCTGGCCGTCACCGGGTATGTGTTCGAGCCCGGTGTCGGCGCGGTGTTCGGGCGCGAGGCGGTTCTGATCACCGAAGATGGCCACAAAGTTTTGACCACCAGTCCGTTCAGCTGAAGGAGCACAACACCAATGTCAGACACGCGCACGGACTCGGGCCGGCCGTCCGCCGAGGAGATCATCCGCTACCACAAGGACCCGGCCACCAAGATCGCCACCATCACTTTCGACCGGCCGGAATATCTCAATGCGCCAACATCGTCCGCGCGGCTGCGGTATGCGGACCTGCTGCGCGGCGCCAGCGTCGACAACGACGTCAAGGTGGTGGTGATCCGTGGTGTCGGAGACAACTTGGGCAGCGGTGCCGACCTGCCGGAGTTCATGGAAGGTGTCGATGAGCCCGAGAAGCGGTTGGCGGAACTGCGCTTGGAGGGCACCGACGTCAACTATCCGCCGAAGGGGACTTTCCGTAACGGCGCGACAATCAGCGCCTGGTACGCCAACGTGCAGGCCGGCAACCGGCCGCTGCAGGAGCTCAAGAAGATCAGCATCGTCGAGGCCAAGGGCTACTGCTACGGCTGGCACTTCTACCAGGCCGCCGACGCCGATCTGGTGATCTCCTCCGACGACGCCCTGTTCGGCCACCCGTCGTTCCGCTACTACGGGTGGGGGCCGCGGATGTGGACGTGGGTGCAGATGATGGGGCTGCGCAAGTTCTCCGAGATGGTCTTCACCGGAAGGCCTTTCACCGCCGCCGACATGGAGAAGTGCAACTTCCTCAACAAGGTGGTCTCGCGCGATCAGCTCGAGGCCGAGGTCGACAAGTATGCGCTGGCGTGCGCTCGCAACCGCCCCGTCGACACGGTGTTCATGCAGAAGATGTTCTTCGAGGTCTACAAGCAGCACCAGGGCGAGTACATGGGCAGCCTGCTGTCGGCGTTCTTCGAGTCGATGGGCTCCGGGGTGGCCCCCGACGCGGGAGACCTGATGCTCGATGAGGCCATCGAGTCCGGCCTGTCCGGAGCGGTCAAGGACAACGACTCGAGGTTCCCGCCCGACTTCAGGTTGAGCAAGTCCAGTCGCAGCAAGGACAGTTGAGGTCGTCGTGACACCACTCGACGGCTTCACGGCCATCGATCTCTCCACCGGGATCGCCGGGGCCTACTGCACCAAGATGCTGGCCGACGGCGGCGCGGAAGTCCTCAAAGTCGAGCCGCCGCAGGGCGATCCACTGCGGTACTGGTCGGCCTCGGGTGCCGATACCGCCGGCGAAGGGGCATTGTTCAGCTTTCTGTCCGGCGGCAAACGCAGCGTCGTCACCGATCCCGAATCCGGCACCGCGCTCGTGGACCGGTTGCTCTCCGGCGCGGACGCCGTCATCTGGTCGCGCGGATCGGCGCTGGCCGAGCACCCGGCGTTTGCGCCCCACCAGATCACTCGCGACCATCCGCATCTGATCGTCACCGCGATCACGCCCTTCGGTCTGGACGGTCCGTGGAGCGATCGGCCGGCCACCGAATTCACCCTGCAGGCGTGGTCGGGTGGCATCTTCGGGATCGGGCGCGGATCGCAGGACCGGCCACCGGCATTCGTCGGCGGACAGATCGGCGAGTACCTCGCCGGCGCTTACGCCAGTGCGCTGACCCTGGCATCGTGGTTCGCCCGCCGCGACCGTGGTGACCTGTTGGACCTGTCGATGCTCGAGACACAGATCATGGGCCTGACCTACTACCCGGTGACCTACTTCGAGATGCTCGGCAAGCCCTGGCGCGACACTCGCAGGCTCACCGTGCCCGGTATCGCCTCCGCCAAGGACGGCCTGGTCGATGTCGGGTGCGGCACCGCCCAGCAATGGTTCGACCTGTGCGCGATGACCGGGCATCCCGAGTGGATCGACGAGGACTCGCCGCTGTCGATCACCGAGCAGGCCAACGAGAAGGCCGAGGAGATCTACGCCTGGTTCAAAGAGCAGACCGTCGAGGAGATCCGGGATCTGGCCACCGCGTTCCGGATCCCCAACGCCCCGGTCGGCAACGGCGCCAACGTCACCGAACTGGATCACTTCCAGGCGCGGCAGGTCTTCGTCACCAACCCGCGCGGCGGATTCATCCAGCCCGATCGCCCCTATCGGATGCCGCAACTGAGCTGGGGCCCCCCACAGCCGGCGCCGCGTCTCGGCGAGCATACCGAGCACTACCGTTCGACGCCGCCACCAGCACGTGTTGCCGGTGGGGGTGAGCAGCACGACGCCGGGCCGTTCAGCGGCCTTCGGGTGCTCGACCTGACGACATTCTGGGCCGGCCCGAGCTGCACCCATCTGCTGGCCATGCTCGGCGCCGACGTCATCCATATCGAATCGACCGGCAAACCCGACGGCACCCGGCTCATCGCCGGAATCCCGGCCAGTGAACCGCAATGGTGGGAGCGTTCACCGATCTTCTCGGCGCTGAACACCAACAAGCGGGGGCTCACGACGGACCTGCGTCGGGAGGCCGGCCGCGAGATTCTGCGGAAGCTGGTCGCGACCGCGGATGTGATCGTGGAGAATTTCACCCCGCGGGTGCTCGAGCAGATCGGCTTGGATTTCGACACGGTCCGCCGGTTGCGGTCCGACGCGATCTTGTTGCGGATGCCCGGTTTCGGGCTCGACGGGCCGTGGCGTGACAATCCGGCGTTCGCCTACGCGATCGAGGCCGCCGCCGGCGTGAGCTGGCTGACCGGCTTCCCCGACCGCAACCCCTACGAGCCGTATTCGGTGGGCGATCCGAACGCGGGCGTGCACGCCCTCAACGCGCTGCTGCTGGCGCTGGAGCATCGTCGTCGTACCGGCGAAGGGATCCTGGTGGAAGCGGCGATGGTCGATGCGGCCCTCAACGTCGCCGCCGAGCAGGTGATCGAGTACTCCGCCTACGGCGCACTGTTACAGCGCGACGGCAATCGGGGTCCGACCGCAGCACCGCAAAACCTGTACCGCACTTCCGATATCGACGAGTTCGGCCGGCTCGACAGCTGGGTCGCAGTGGCGATCAGCACCGACGAAGAGTGGATCGCGCTCTGCGAGGCACTGGGTCGACCGGCCTGGGCGGCCGACCCGAGCCTGGCGACGGCAGCAGGACGGCGCGAACACCACGATCTCATCGACTCCCGGCTCGGCGCCTGGTGCGCCGAACGCAGCGGCGATGAGATCGTCGAGTTGCTCTGGCCGGCCGGGATTCCGGTGGCCAAAGCTGTGCAACCGCACCGGCAGGCCGAATCGCCACAGTTGGCGCATCGCGGCTTCTTCGAAGATGTCGCCCACCCGGTGAACCCGACGGTGCGGCACAGCACGCTGCCGGTGCGTTCGACGCACGGGCCCAGCCGGTGCCACCGTCGCCCGGCGCCGTTGCTCGGTGAACACAACCACGAACTGTTGCGCGAGCTGGGTTTCACCGAGGCCGAGGTCGCCGCACTGGAAGCCGACGGTGTGATCGGCAACGCACTCGGTTAGCCGGCAACCCGCCGTCGCAGTGACGCTGCACTCACGGCGCACCCTTCTCGCACCGTTTCGCCATGGGCTCAGCGTCAATGATCAACGGCTACGGCTTGTCCAGCGCGTCCAGCGCCGCCCGGGTGTCCAGATCGGTGAATGCCGCGGCGTAGCGCTGCGCGAGCGCCAGGCTGATGTCGGGCCGCTGCCAGTTGTCGCCACCGGACAGCGTGGCGATCCAGATCGCCAGGCCGTGCGCCGCGGAAGCCCGGTAGTGCAACCAGATCTCCTCGGCCGAGGGTAGTTCGGCAGACGGAAGGCCCAGGGCGCCACGGTAGTCCTCGACCAAGTCACGCTCGGCAGCCTGCCGGTCGGCGATGGTCAGCGCACCCTGCAGGAAGTAGCCCAGGTCCAGCGAGAAGTTGCCGTGCCGGACCATCTGCCAGTCCAGGAAGCCGACGTCACCGTCGGGCAGCACGTAGGTGTTGCCGATGTGCGGGTCGCCGTGCAGCAAAGTCTGCGGCCCCCGGGCCAGGCTGCGGATGTAGCGGGCCCAGATGTCGCCGAAGAGTTCCGGCCCGCTCATCGCGGTGATCTCGGCGGGAACCGAGTCGCCCAGTCGCTGGTAGGCGACGTCCAGCGGTGCGAGCTCCAGACCGGCGAACGGCACGAACGGCTCCACCCACTCCAGCGCGGGATTGCCGCTGATGCGTTCACCCCAGAACGCCCCGTGCAGGCGGGCCAGGCCGCGTACTCCCCGGGCCGCTTCGTCGAGGTTCAACGGCCGGGTCGCGTCGCGCGGGTCGGCGCCGCGTGCCACCACATCCTCCATCAGCAGCAGGAAGTCGCGGCGCTGCTCGTCGATCACCGCCCGGTAGACCGTCGGATGATCCAGTGGCAGTTCAACTTGCGCGAGGAATAGTCGCGGCTCGTGGTACAGACCGCTGGTCAGCTCGACTAGATCGGCGTGCTCGGGGTCGACCGCCTTGACGAAGACGGTGGCCGGCCCGCTTCCGGCCGCGTAGCGCAGCGCCAGCCGAGCCCGCCGGTTGGTGCCGTCGTCGCGCGACACGACCGAGACCTCTTGCACCACCGCGCCGGGGTGGTGACCGCTGATGGCAGCGGTCACCCACTCCGGTGTTATCGACTCCCAGCTGTCGGGAATCACCGGCGCGGCTACTTCAGGCAGCTTCCGGCGTCGACGGGCAGGGTCACCCCGGTGATGTAGCGGGCCTCGTCGGATGTCAGGAAGAGCACGGCGTTGCTGATGTCGACCGCGTCCACCCACGGAATCGGCAGGGTGTGGAAGAGCTGGCAGATCGGCGCCATGTCGTCGGGGCCCGGGTTCTCCAGGTCCGGCCGGAACATCTTCCAGGTGCCCTCGTTCATGATCATTCCCGTGCTGACATGGGTGGGGTGCACGCTGTTGACGCGAATGTTGTGCTGCCCCAACTCGACGGCGAAGGAGCGCATGATGCCCACCACGCCGTGCTTGGCGGCCACGTAGTTGCCGCAGTGGGGGTAGGCCTTCAGCCCGCCCACCGAGCTGGTCAGCACGATCGAACCGCCGTTGCCCCCGGCAATCAGGTGCGGCACACCGGCTTTGACGGTCTTCCACACACCCGACAGGTTGATGTCGATCATCTCCTGCCAGTCGTGTTCGCTGCACTGGTCGAGGGTGTCGCCACCGTTGCCGATGCCGGCGTTGGCGACGATGATGTCCAGGCGGCCGAGCTCCTCGACACCGGCATCGACCGCGGACTTGAGAGCGTCATAGTCGCGCACGTCGACCTCGGCGGTGTAGATCCGGCGGTTCAGCGCCTTGACCATGTCGGCGGTCTCGGCCAGCTCCTCCGGGGTGGCCGGCGGAATGGGCGAGTTCTCCACGATCGGCTTACAGACGTCGATCGCGATGATGTCGGCGCCCTCCTGGGCCAACCGCACCGCGTGGCTACGGCCCTGGCCGTGCGCCGCGCCGGTGATGAACGCGACCTTGCCCTCAACACGTCCGGTCATTGGAAACCTCAATTCTGTTGTTGCGGAAAATTTCGGGTGACTAGGGGGTTCAGGGAATGAGCGCCGGCATGGAGACCCAGCCCCGCACCGTCGACGTCGGGGAGATCTGCGTCGCCGACAGGTCGACCTCCCACTCCGGGAAACGCTTGAGGATCTCCTCGAGCGCGATCCGCGCCTCGAGCCGGGCCAGGGCATTGCCCACACAGAAGTGGGTGCCGTGACCGAAGCCCAGGTGCGGGCGCCGTTCCCGGTGGATGTCGAACACGTCGCCATCCGGCGGGAACCGGCGGTGGTCGCGGTTGGCGGCACCGATCAGCAGGAGCATCGCCGAGCCTTCGGGCACCGTCTGGCCGTAGTACTCCACGTCGCGCGTGACGTACCGGGCCGCGTGCGGTGCCGGCGGCTCGAACCGGACCAGCTCCTCGACCGCCCGCGGGATCAGTGCCGGGTTGGCCGCCAGCTGCGCGCGCTGGTCGGGGTGGTCGGCCAGCACTTTGCCGGCCCAGCCGATCAACCGGGTGGTGGTCTCACTGCCGGCGGTGGCAAGCACGGTGAGGAACAGGTGCAGTTCCTCGCGGGACATTCGGCGCCGGGTGCCGTGTTCGTCCTCGAACTCCGCATTCATCAACTCGGTGATCAGGTCATCGGAGGGGTTCGTGGTCCGGTAGGCGATGATGTCGGCGAACACGTCACCGGTGGCGATCGGACCGTCCGGGTTGTCGGTCATCTTCTGACCGGGCTCGGTGCGGATGGTGGCGTCACCGTGCTCGGTGACGTGGCGCTGCTGATCCTCGGGAATACCCAGCAGCATGCCGATCACCCGCATCGGCATCTCCGCGCCGAGATCGGTGACGAAGTCTAATCGGCCGGTGCCCACCAGCGGGTCCAGGCAGCGCGCGCAGAACTCCCGGATCTGCGATTCGAGGGCGTTCATCCGCCGCGGGCTGAACATCCCCGCCATCAAGTTGCGGTGGATGTCGTGGATCGGCGGGTCCTCGAAGATCAGGATGCCCGGCGGAATCTCCATGCCGGACTTGATGATCTCCAGGACGGCACCCTTGGCGGAGCTGAAGGTCTGGTAGTCGGCCAACGCGGCGTGCACGTCGTCGAATCGGCTCAGCGCGTAGAAGTCGTGTTCTTCGTTGTAGTACAACGGCGCCTCTTCGCGCAGCCGGCGAAACATCGGGTACGGGTCGTTGTTGAGTTCGACATCGTACGGGTCATAGCGCGCTTCGTCGGTGGTGGTCACCGTCATGGTTGCCCCTTTGAGTGGGTGGGAGAACAGCGGTCAGAGGCCGGCGGGGACGGGAGCCGCCACCGGGGTGAATTCCAGGTGGAGTTCTGTCAGGCCGCGCAGGATGAAGGTCGGTTCGAAACTGAATCGGCGGTCACCGGCCGGTCCGTGCTGCGACTCGTCGAGCCGGATGTCGGTCATGCGGTCCAGGATGCGTTCCAGCGAGATCCGGCTCTCGGCGCGGGCGAGCGGCGAGCCCGGGCAGGTGTGGCTGCCGCGGGCGAACGCCAGGTGCTCGCGCACATTGGGCCGGTCGATCCGGAACTCGTGCGGGTTCTCGAACTTGCGGGGGTCGCGGTTGATCGCCCCGGGGAACATCACCACGACCGTGCCGGCCTTCAGTTCGACGCCACCCAACGTCGTGGTCTTGCGCACCAGCCGCGGGTCGGTCTTGACCGGGCTCTCCATCCGCAGGGTCTCTTCGAGGAAGTTCGGGATCCTGCTGCGGTCCTCGCGCAGTTGCGCGACGAGGCCGGGGTCCTCGGCCAGGAACCGCAGCGCCGCGCTGAGCAGCTTGGTGGTGGTCTCCTGTCCGGCCGCGAACAGGAACGTGGAACTCTTGACCACGTCGGAGATCTCGGGGATCGACCCGTCCTCGTAGGTGGCGGTGGCCAGGTCGGTCAGCACGTCGCCGCGTGGATTCTCCCGCCGGTCATTCAGGTAGCCGCTGAACTTGTCGTCCAGCCACGCCAGCGGGTCGTGGGCCAACTCCTCGTGATCGAGCGAGCCGATACGGGCGCCCGGCTGCGGCGCGCCCAGCACCTCCTGGAACGTCGGCCGGTCCTCCTCGGGCACACCGAGCAGGTCGGCGATCACCAGCAGTGCGAACGGGCGGGCGTACTCGGAGAGGAATTCGCATTTGCCGCTTTCGGCGAAGTAGTCGAGCTGGCGGTCGGCCAGCTGCCACATGAAGTCCTGGTTCTCCTTGAGCCGCTTCGGTGTCAGCAGCCGATTCAGCAGCGACCGGGCCTTGGTGTGCATCGGTGGGTCCATGGTGACCATGTGATCGGCCATCGGCATCTGATGGCGGTGCGCCTCGATCTGCTCGCTGATGTCGTCGCCCTCAGGCTCGAACGGCAGCGGCGGGAAAGGCCCACCCACGGCCACCAGGTTGGAGTAGGTGTCAGAGTCGCGGTAGACCTCGTTCGCTTCTTCGTGACCGGTCACGGCGACGACGCCGTAGACGTTCAGCGGGGTCACCGGATTCTGGGCCCGCAGGTAGTCGAAGTACGGGTGAGGGTCCGGTATCAGGGACTGATCGGTGAAGAAGTCGATGGTGTCGAAGTCGGTCAACGTGGACCCCTCTGCTGAATGGGCTGACATGTGCTGTGCATCTGCTTAGCATGGGCGGGACCGGGAAGCAAGGGTTGCGGCGGCATTACGCTGGCCGCCGGACGTGTAAAGGTGGAATGTGATGACGCGGAGCGGACCGTATGCCCGAATCTGGTAAGGGGCAGCGCAGAATTGGGGCTCCGGACGCGAAGAACCGGTTGCGGTTGCTCGATGCCGCCGAGGAACTCTTGTTGACCGCCGGCCACACCGCCGTCAGCTCGCGCCGCGTCGCCGAGCGGGCCGGTCTCAAGCACCAACTCGTGCACTACTACTTCCGGACCATGGATGATCTTTTCCTGGCGATGTTCCGCCGTCGGGGTGATCAAGGGGTGGCCGAGCAGGCCGCGGCGCTGGCGTCGCCGCAGCCGTTGTGGGCGCTGTGGCGGTTCAACACCGACCCGGCGTGGACCGCGCTGACCATGCAGTTCATGGCGCTGGCCAACGAGCGTGCGGCGTTGCGGTCGGAGATCGCCAGCTATGCCGAGCGGCTGCGCGCCGAACAGATTGAGGCGGTGGCCGGCCTGCTGGCCCGCTATGGCATCGATGGCGGCGAGTTTCCGGCGACGGTGCTGACGGTGTTGATGACCAGCGCGTCGCGGATGCTGATCATCGAACACGAGGCGCTGGGCATGACCCTCGGCCATGCCGAGACCGTCGAGTTCGTGGAGCGGTGGTTGCATCGCTTCGAGGGCGAGCCGCAAGCGGTCACCGGCGCCGACGGACAGGTCCTCCCGGCCAGTGCCGCTGCGCGCTAGCGGTTGTTGCGCTGCTGCTGCAGCGCGTCCGCGGCCGCCCAATGCTCGTCGGAGACCCAGAGCCGGGCAAACGCTGCCACCGCCTCGTCCGCCGACGCGCCGGCCAGCACCCGTTTGATCTCGCCCGCCGACCGGTTGGCCAGCGACCGCGCCAGCCCACGCCATTCGGCCTCGAACGACTCCCGTGGCACCACCCGGTTCACCAGCCCGATCCGTTCGGCCGCGGCGGCGTCGAGCATGGTTCCGGTGCCGGCCAGCAGCAGCGCCTGACTGTGCCCGACCAGGGCCGCCAGGCGCTCGGCCCCGCCCCAAGCCGGCATGATCGCCAATGACACCTGATTGAACGCGATCTTGATGTCGGCGGCGGCGATCCGGATGTCGGCGGCTACCGCGACCTCGGCGCCGCCGCCCAGCGCGTGGCCGTTCAATGCCGCGATCACCGGCGCGGGGAACGCGGCGATGCGGTCGCACAGTAACCGCATCCGCCAGGCCATGGCCTGCGCGTCCGCTTCGGTGCGGATGGCGGCGAGTTGCTTGAGATCGCCGCCTGAGACGAAGGCGCGATCGCCGCCGCCGGTGATGACCAGCGCTCGTGCCGCGGCTACCGCATCAAGAGCACGATCGAGCTGATCCATCGTCTCCGGGGCGATCGCGTTGCGCGCCTGGGGACGATCGATCGTGATGACCGCCAATCCTTCATCCAGCTCGACATCAACCATGACTCTCCAATGAGGATATTGGCATTCTCGGATCAGGAGAATAACATCGCGGGGAACATGCGAAAGATTCCCGACGATCTGGTGCGTCGCTACGAAGCCAACGGGTGGTGGACCCGGGAGACCCTCGGGGACCTGCTCGGTCACGGTCTGTCCCGCGGGGCCGCCAACCACTTCGAGGTGCACTCCGCGGTACGCCCATGGGTCGGCACGTTCGGCGAGGTGGAGCTGACCGCCCGCCGGCTGGCGGCCGGGCTGCGGGCCCGCGGCGTCGGGCCCGGCGATGTCGTGGCGTTCCAGCTGCCCAACTGGATGGAGGCCGCCGCGACCTTCTGGGCGGCGGCGTTCCTGGGGGCGGTCGTGGTGCCGGTCGTGCACTTCTACGGCCCCAAGGAGCTGGGCTACATCCTGGCCGCCAGCAAGCCCCGGGTGTTCATCACCGCCGAGAAGTTCGGGCGGATGAGCTTTCGGCCGGAGCTTGCCGGCGACATCCCGATCGTCGGGGTGGTGGGCGGGAGACCGGCGAGCGTGGTGGGCGGGAGACCGGCGAGCGTGGTGGGCGGGAGACCGGCGAGCGTGGTGGGCCAGGACTTCGATGAGTTGCTCGCCGCTGAACCGATGGCCGGGATCCTGGCCACCGACCCCGGCGCACCGGCGCTCATCGCGTTCACGTCCGGCACCACCCGAGACCCCAAGGGCGTCATACACAGTCACCAGACGCTGTGCTTCGAGACGCGCCAGCTGCTCGATAACTACCCCAAGGATCGCGGTCGGCAACTGACCGCAACCCCGGTCGGGCACTTCATCGGGATGCTCGGCGCTTTCTTGATCCCGGTGCTGGAGAGCGCTCCGATCGACCTCGCCGACACCTGGGATCCCGCCCAGGTGCTGGAGCTGATGACCAGTCAGGGCGTGTCGATCGGCGGCGGACCGCCGTATTTCGTCACCAGCCTGCTCGATCATCCGGGCTTTGCGACCGAGCATCTCAAACACATCCCCAATGTCGGGCTCGGCGGGGCGACGGTGCCCGCGGCGGTCACCCGCCGGCTTGCCGACCTCGGCATCTATGTCTACCGCTCCTACGGCAGCACCGAGCACCCGTCGATCACCGGCTCGACCTCCAGCGCTCCGGAGGACAAGCGGCTGTTCACCGACGGTGACGCGCGGCCCGGCGTGGAGATCCGGTTGGCCCCTGACGGGGAGATATTGAGTCGGGGACCCGACCTGTGCCTGGGCTACACCGACGATGCCCTGACCGAGGCGGCGTTCGACGCCGAGGGCTGGTACCACACCGGCGACGTCGGCGTGCTGGACGCCGAGGGGTATCTGACCATCACCGACCGCAAGGCCGATGTGATCATCCGCGGCGGCGAGAACATCAGCGCCGTGGAGGTCGAAGAGGTGTTGTTGGCGATGCCGGCCGTCGCCGAGGCGGTGGTGGTCGCGGCGCCCGACGCGCGGCTCGGGGAGCGGGCGGCCGCGGTGGTCCGGCTCAAACCCGGCTTCGCGTCGCCGACGATGCCGGAACTGCGGGCCCACTTCGAGCGGATGGGCGTGGCGCGGCAGAAGTGGCCGGAGGAACTGCACGTGGTCGAGGATTTCCCGCGCACCGCCAGCGGCAAGGTGCAGAAGTACCGGGTGCGGCAGGGCCTTGCCAGCGAGGTTGCACCGACACCATTGTGAGAATATGATTCTCACGAGCCGAAAAGGAGCATTCCATGGGTCAACTGTCACATCGCGTCGAGATCCCGTTCCCGTTGTTCGACGCCGACAACCACCTCTATGAGCCGCCGGAGGCGCTGACCAAGTACTTGCCCAAGGAGTACAAGGACATCGTCCAGTACGTGGAGATCAACGGGCGTACCAAGATTGCGATCGACGGCCACATCAGCAACTACATCCCGAACCCGACCTTCTCGCACGTCGCCAAGCCGGGCGCCTGGGAGGAGTACTTCAAGTTCGGCAACCCCGACGGCAAGAGCAAGCGTGAACTGTTCGGGGAGCCGATGAAGTCGATCCCGGCGTTCTTCGAGCCGGCTCCGCGCCTGGCACTGATGGACGAACTGGGCGTCGACCGTTCGCTGATGTTCCCCACGCTGGCCAGCCTCATCGAGGAGCGGCTGCGCGATAACCCGGTCGCCATCCACGTCATCATCCACTCGCTCAACCAGTGGCTGGACGAAGTGTGGGGCTTCAACTACAAGAACCGCATCTTCACCACCCCGGTGATCACCTTGCCCATCGTGGAGAAGGCGATCGAGGAGCTCGAGTGGTGTGTCAAGCGTGGTGCCCGCGCCATCTTGATCCGCCCGGCTCCGGTCCCCGGTTTCCGCGGCCCGCGCTCGTTCGCGCTGCCCGAGTTCGACCCGTTCTGGGAGCGTTGCGTGCACCATGACGTGTTCGTCGGCATGCACTCCAGCGACAGCGGCTACGCGCGCTACACGTCGGAGTGGGACGGCACGGTACAGGAGATGCTGCCCTTCCAGACCAATGCGATGAACATTCTGAACGAATGGCGCCCGATCCAGGATGCGGTGGGCTCCTGGGTGATCCACGGTGCGCTGTTCCGCCACCCGAAGCTCAAAGTGGGCATCGTGGAGGCCGGCTCGAAGTGGATGTTCCCGCTGTTGGACTCCATGGCCGAGGTGTACAAGAAGGCGCCGGAGGCCTTCCTGGGCAACCCGATGGAAGAGATCAAGAACCGGATCTACGTCAGCCCGTTCTACGAAGAGGGCATCGACGATCTGATCAACCTGATCGGGGTGGAGCAGGTGCTCTACGGTTCCGACTGGCCGCACCCGGAGGGCCTGGCCGAGCCGACCCACTACGTGACGGCGCTGTCGCACCTCTCCGTCGAGGACCAGGCCAAGATCATGGGCGGTAACCTCGGTCGGCTCGTCACCGTTTAGCGGTGCCGCGCTGGCAGACCATTCCCGAGATGGTCTTGAGTGTCGGCGATCGCTTCGGGGACGCCGAAGCGATCGCCGACGGCCCGGTGCGGCTGAGTTTTTCCCAGTTGGCCGACCGGGTCCGCTGCGCGGCGGGAGCGTTCGCCGCGGCGGGGGTCGCCAAGGGTGATCGGGTGGCCATCTGGGCGCCCAACTCCGCGGAATGGATCATCGCCGCATTCGGGCTGCTGACCGCCGGCGGAGTGCTCGTTCCGGTCAGCACCCGGTTCAAGGCGGCAGAGGCCGACGACATCATCCGTCGCAGCGGCGCCAAGCTGGTCATGGTCGAAAAGGGTTTCCTGGGGCTGGATTTCACCGCCCCGCCCGGCATCCCGGTGATCGACCTGAAATCAGACTTCCTGGCCTCAGGTGCGCCGCTGCACCGCGCGGTCGACGGTGGCGACATCGCCGACATCATCTTCACCTCGGGCACTACCGGCCGGCCCAAAGGCGTCATGATGAGCCATCAGCAGAATCTGCGGCTCTACGCCGAGTGGTGCGACCTGGCCGATCTGCGCGAGGGTGACCGCTATCTGATGGTCAACCCGTTCTTCCACACCTTCGGTTACAAGGCGGGCTGCATCGCCGCCTGCATCCGAGGGGCGACCATGGTCCCGGTTCGGGTTTTCGACGTCGACGTGGTGGCCGAACTCATTGAGACCGAACGCATCACGATGCTGCCGGGTCCGCCGACGCTGTATCAGTCGCTGTTGGACGCTGTGTCCGCGCGTGACCTGTCATCGCTGCGCGCCGCGGTCACCGGCGCCGCCGACATCCCGGTGGACCTGATCCGCCGGATCCGCAGCGAATTGCCGTTCCAGTCGATCATGACCGGTTACGGCCTGACCGAGGCCGGTACGGTGACCGCCTCACGCCGCGGCGACTCATTCGAGGACATCGCCACCACGGCGGGCCAGGCCTGTGCGGACATCGAGATCCGCATAGCCGGCGACGCCGAAGCCGGCGAGGTCCTGGTACGCGGCTACAACGTGATGGCCGGCTACCTCGACGACCCGGAAGCGACCGCCGAGGCGATCGATCCGCAGGGCTGGCTGCACACCGGAGACATCGGGACGATCGACGATGCGGGTCGGCTGCGGATCGTGGGACGCAAGAAGGACATGTTCATCGTCGGCGGCTTCAACGCCTACCCGGCCGAGATCGAGGGCTTCCTGCTGGAGCATCCGGCCGTCGCGCAGGCCGCGGTGATCGGTGTCCCCGACGAGCGGCTCGGCCAGGTGGGCAAGGCCTTTGTGGTGAAACGGGATCCGCGGCTCTCGGAATCGGAGCTGATCGCCTGGAGCCGTGACCGGATGGCGGGTTTCAAGGTTCCGCGTTCGGTTCGCTTCGTAGACCGGTTGCCGCTGAACGCCACCGGCAAGGTGGACAAGGGACAACTGGAGACTCAGGCCGGGGCGTGAGACCCCATGTACGTCTGCCTGTGCGCGGGGGTGACCAGTCAGCAGGTGATCGATGCCGTCGCCGCCGGTGCGTCGAACACCAAACAGGTCGGTGAACTCACCGGGGCGGGCACGGTATGCGGGCGGTGTAAGAACAACATCCGCGCCCTGATAGCGGCAGCTCCGACCGGAACGCAGTCACTGACGTAAGTCATCTTCCGGCGGGGGAGTGCCGAGGCGGTACTGTCGTGACCGGCGAATGGTCACAACGCAGTAGGCAGAGGGATCCGGGCATGGCCGTGGTGGACAAGTCAGACAAGATGACGGCGCGTGAAGCCAAGCGCCTGCAAACGCGCGAGCGCCTGCTGGGTGCGGCGACGGCCGAGTTCAAGCGGACCGGGATGGCGCAGGCCGACGTCGGGGCCATCGTCGCCGCCGCCGGCGTCGCGCACGGCACGTTCTTCTTCCACTTCCCCACCAAGGAACATGTGCTGTTAGAGCTCGAGCAGCGTGAAGAGGACCGGATGGCAAAGCAGTTCGGCCGGTACCTGGCCAAGGGGCATGACCTGAAATCCGCCTTGACCGAAGCGGTGCGACTGGTGTTGGGGCTGGAGCGCCGCCTCGGCGAGCTGTTGTTCAAGGATTTCCTGGCGTTGCACTTCTCCCAGACCCGCCCGGCCGCCGAGGACGGTAGTGATCACTCACTGGTCCTGCTGTTGGGCAAGCGCATCGAGCAGGCCCAGGCCGAGGGGGAGGTGGACCCGGAGGTCCGGCCGATCAACAGTGCGGTGTTCTTCTTGCTCGGTCTCTACGCGCTGGCGATCACCACCAACGATCCGATGCGTCACGAGTTGCTCGAAGATCTGGTGAAGCGCACCCTGCACAGCGTGGCCGTGATCGCCTGATCAATCCTTGTCGTCCGCGACATTGAATGACTAGAGTCAGTCGACATGCCCGGTGCACTGTCGGTTGAAGAGCATATGGAAGCGTCGCGCCTCGCCCAGCGTCAGGCGGACAAATGGCTGATCAGCGGAAGCATCCTGATAGGAACTGCGGCATTGGGCATTTTCGGCCTGCCGTTGTTCCTCCGGGGAGTGTGGCTGCTACGGCAGGCGCAGCGGAACGGGATGTCGGTGCGGCCGATGCTGGTGACCCTGCTGGGGTACCTGGTCATCGTCGACGCGGCGATCAACACCGTGGGGTGGGCGCTCGACCTGATCGGTAGTCACACCTTGCTGGCGCGTGTGCTGCTCAGCGGCTGGGGCTACATGTTCGACGCCGGATACTTCTGGCATTTCAACGAACTCTGGGTCGGCGGCGCTGCCGGCCCAGGCGAAAAGGCCATGGAAGCGGGGATGATTCTCACCGTGTTCACCATGCGGATCGCGGCCGGGATCGGGTTCCTGCAGATGAAGCGCTGGGGTCACCAGTGGATGGTCGTCACCTGCTGGATGGGCGTGGTGATCTGGGTGTTGTACGTCTTCAACATGACGATGTTCGCCGACGTGCGGTTCGCCGGGGTGATCTTCCCGGTCGTGGGCTGGTGGCTCTACGACATCTTCTACATCACCCCGTTCCTTGCGATCCCGTATCTGCACACGGTGAACCGCGAGATCTTCACCGATTGACCACCCCGCAAGCATCCGTTCTATTGACTGAAGTCAGTCAATGAGTTAGAAACAGTGCACCATGACCCCACAGCTGCGCCTAGTCCGGCACGACACCCCCCGACGCCAGACACGGGCCGGCGTGGTCTTCGGGAGGCTTCGCGGTGGCGGACGAAACATCATGCGCTACAAGTCGTCCTGCGCCGCGGCGCACGGCCTGAACCCGTCAACAAGGAGGTCCGACCATGGACTACGTCTGGGAGATTCTGCGTTACGTCGCGGCATGGGGCGGTACCGGTCTGGTCATCTGGTTCTGGTATTGGATGTTCTCCAACATCGGCACATTCTGAGCCGGGCGCACATCTGCCCGGGAGCGACGTTTCATGACTGACCTCGACCAGACCGCCGCCATGGCGCTGGAGCGCAGCTGCTCGGTCACCGCGGTCGCGCTGAGCGAGGAGAACCGCGCCGGCGTGCGGCTGGTCACCGGCGACCACCGCGGCTTCGGCCTCAGCGTGTCGCGCAGTCACGTGCACGTGCCCTACCCGGTATTGCGGACCGACTGGACCCGGCGATCGTTGACCTGCGGGATCGCCCTGCAATGCGCATCGTCGAAGGACCGGCTGGGCCAGTACCGGATCAACGAACTGTCGGCACGTGAACTGCGGGCGCTGACCGTCGTGGAAGCCGGCGTCGCTCTGGGCTGGATCGCGGCGCGGTGGCCGGGCCTGATGCCCGAGTTCGACCGTCTGCTACCCGAACTCGCACCGGCGGACCCACAGCTCGAGGCGCAGGACATGATCGGTCGGGCCATCGAGACCGCCCGGGCATCGGATCAGGCGGAGCTCGACCCGTTGCTGGGCCGGCTGCCGGCGATCTACACGGCGCCCACCGGGCTGACCGACAGACTGCGGCGGCAGTTCGGCAGGATGCCCTGGACCACGACGCAGCAGCGGATGCCGCGGCCGTACTCGGTGCCCGTCGGCGGTGACGGTGGGGTTCGCAATCCGAACCTGCCTCCCCCGAGCCGGCCGCAGGACAACGACACCGATGTCACCCCTGAGCACCGTCCGGGAATCCCGTATCCGGAGTGGAATTCCTGGACCGAGCGCCTGATGCCCGACCACGTGGCCGTTGTGGAGTTGGCGCGTGACCGACGAGTCGGTGCCCCCACCACGACCTCGGCTGACCTGCGCAAGTGGTTTCAGGAGGACACCCATCGCGCGATGGTCAGCCGGCTCGAGGACGGGTCGGATCTCGATATCGACCAGTACGTCCGCCATTACGTCGACCTGCGCACCGGGGAGGCCGGCGAGCCCCGACTGTTCCGCGACCTGTTGCCGTGTGACCGCGATGTCAACACCGCGCTGCTGCTCGACGGCAGCTCCTCGCTGGGGGTACACGGGGGACGGGTGTTCCGGCTCGAGCTGGCCTGCGCGGATGCGTTGTCCCGCGCCATGACCCACGCGCGTGAGCGGCACGGGATCTTCGTGTTCACCGGCAACACCAGACATCGGGTGGAAGTCCGTTGCCTGAAGGACTTTCCGGAAGCCCGCTTCGTGCCGCCGAGCGGTATGGGGTTGTCCGCTGGTGGTTACACCCGCCTCGGTGCCCCGATCCGGCATCTGACCAGCCGACTGCTCGACCAGCCCTCGGAGCGCCGACTACTCATCATCATCGGCGACGGGATGATCTCCGACGAAGGCTACGAGGGTAGGTACGCCTGGTCGGACGCCGCACACGCGGTGGAGGAGGCCAACGAGGCCGGTGTGTCGGTCTACTACGTGGGCGTCGGCCCGACACGCGTCGACCCGTTGCCCGAGGTTTTCGGACCCAAACGCTCACAACGGATCAGCCGGGTCGAAGAACTGCCGCGCGTACTGGCACGCGTGCACCGCGAACTGATCAGTACGTAAGGGAGGGAGCCACATGAGCAGCGACATGTATTACTCGAACGGAAACGAGGTCCGACTCTTCGAGCAGGCCTTCACTCGGAAGATCCCGGTGATGCTGACCGGGCCGACCGGCTGCGGTAAGACCCGGTTCGTCGAGCACATGGGATCACTGCTGGGTCGGCCCGTCATCACCATCAGCTGCCATGACGACCTGACCAGTTCAGATCTCGTCGGACGCTTCATGGTGACCGGCGGTGACGTCACCTGGACCGACGGACCACTGACCCGGGCGGTCAAAACCGGTGCCATCTGCTACCTCGACGAGGTGGTGGAGGCGCGTCATGACTCACTGGCGATTCTGCACTCGCTCACCGATCATCGGCGCACGCTGTATCTGGACCGGGCCGACGAAGTGGTCCCGGCGCCAGACGATTTCATGCTGGTGTGCTCCTACAACCCGGCGTACCGGAGTTCGTTGAAAGAACTCAAACCGTCATTTCGGCAGCGCTTCGCCACCTTGCCGATGACCTACCTTCCCCCCGAGCGGGAGGCGCAGGCCGTCGTCGCGGAGACGGGCATCGAACTCGCCGCCGCGCAGCGACTCGTGCAGTGCGCCATCGCCATCCGCACCGCCGACGAGGCGTTCCACTTCGAGCCGCCGTCGACCCGGGTGCTGGTCACCGCGGCACAGCTCATCGCGGCCGGTGCCGGCGAACTGGAAGCCGCCGAAGCGTGCATCCTTGCGCCGCTGAGCACCGATGGCGCCATCAGTGAAGGGCTGCGCGAGATCGCGGCCGCAGTTCTGCTCGACGCCGACAAACTCTAGAAAGGACACCCGAAATGGCCGACCAGCGAGAGCAGAAGCGCAAGAGGGCCTTGATCGTCTTCCAGATCGTCATCTACGGCTACCTGCTCACGATGTTCCTGATCCAGCTGTACATGTCGTTCGAACGGGGCTGGTGGTACCTGTGACCGTCACCGGGCCACCGGTCGGTCTGGAAGACCACCAGGAGCAGTCCCGCCTCGCCCAGTGGCAGGCCGACAAATGGATGATCGTCGGGGCTGCGCTGATGGGTATGTGGGCACCCGGGTTGATCGGCTTTCCGATCTTCATGCGCGGGGTGTGGCTGCAGCGTGAGGCCCAGCGGGCCGGCCTGTCGGTGCGGCCCATGATCGTCACGCTGATCGGTTATCTGGTGCTGATCGACGGCATGCTCAACAGCCTGGGCTGGTCGCTGGACCTGGTTGCCAACCACACCCTGATCAACCGGGTGCTGATGATCGGCTGGGGTCACATGTTCGACGCCGGCTATTTCTGGCACTACAACGAACTCTGGGTCGGCGGTGCCGCCGGGCCCGGGGAGAAATCCATGGTCTTCGGCATGATCCTCACGGTGTTCGCGATGCGCTGCGCCGCCGCGATCGGCTTTCTGCAGATGAAGCGCTGGGGCCACCAATGGATGATCGTCACCTGCTGGATGGGTGTGTTGATCTGGGTGTTGTACGTGTTCAACATGACGATGTTCGCCGACGTGCGGTTCGCCGGGGTGATCTTTCCGGTCATCGGCTGGTGGCTCTACGACATCTTCTACATCACCCCCTTCCTCGCCATCCCGTACCTGCACACGGTGAACCGCGAAGTCTTCACCGACTAAAAGGAGCGCAACTATGGAAACCACTGCCGCCGAAGACCTCCCGCCGGGCACCACGCCGTACTACGCGCGCATGCACACCTGGATCAAGCGCGCCACGTTGGTGTGCCTGGTCGCACTGGTCATCGAAGGCGCTTTCACCCTGCCGTTCATGGCGATCTACTACGGTTACCCGACGCTGAGTCTCACCCAGATCTGCAGCGAGCTGCTCAAGGTGCGCTACTCCGACGACACCCTCGAGTGCAAGTACCCCTACCCGCCGCTCGGCCCTCCGGAGGGCGCCGAGGGCAAGGACACCGCCAAGGACATCTGGGGGATTCAGCCCGTTCCGCAATATGACCGGCTCGGCTTCCGGGAGCTGGTCGAGCGGTACCAGGCCCGGCTGGCCAGACAGCAAGCTGCACAACCGCAGGGTGGTTGAGCGGTCATGACCGACGTGCACGTGGCACCGGCGGTGCCGCACTTCGCTTACGCCGACCTGCCGATGGCCCGCGATCGTGGTGAAGGGTGGGCGGCGCTGCGCGATCTCGGGCCCGTGGTGTACGGCGAGGGCGCCTACTACCTCACCCGTCGCGATGATGTGCTTGCCGCGCTGCGTGACTGGGAGGTCTTCTCCTCGAGGATCCCCTACGGCGACATGATCAGCCCGGTTCCGCTGGTGCCGTTGGGGTTCGACCCGCCTGACCACACCCAGTACCGGCAGCTGCTACATCGCTACTTCAGCCCCCAGACCCTGATGGCTCTGCTGCCATCGTTGCAGTCGCAGGCCGCCGAGCTCATCGCCGGGATCGCCGAGCACGACCGGTGTGAGGTGATGGCCGAATTGGCCACCCCCTACCCATCGCAGGTGTTCCTCACGCTGTTCGGTCTGCCCCTGGAGGATCGGGACCGCCTGGTCGCCTGGAAGAACGCGATTATCGCGTTGAGTCTGACCGACGACCCCGCCAGCGTGGATCTGACCCCGACAGTGGAGCTGTTCGGCTACCTCACCGAAGCGGTTGCCCGCCAACGCAAGGAACCACGGCCCGGCATTCTCTCGGAAGTGTTGCACGGCGCAGACCCGCTCGACGACGACGAGGCCACCGGACTGTCCCTGGTGTTCGTGCTGGCCGGGCTGGACACCGTCACCGCCATGATCGGCATGACGATGCTGGAACTGGCCCGCCGGCCCGGGTTGCGTGCGGAATTGCGCGCCGACCCCGACGGTGTCGCGGTCTTCGTCGAGGAGATGATCCGCCTCGAACCTGCGGCACCCGTCGTCGGGCGAGCGACCACCCGCCCGGTCACCGTCGCCGGCATTGAGATTCCCGCGGGCGCCCAGGTCCGCCTCTGCCTCGGTGCGATCAATCGAGACGGCAGCGACGAGTATTCCGGGAATGAACCGGTTCTCGACGGAAAGGTGCATAAACACTGGGGATTCGGCGGCGGTCCGCACCGCTGTCTGGGCTCACACCTCGCCCGTCTGGAGCTCAAACTCGTGGTCTCGGAATGGCTGGCCCGCATTCCTGATTTCGGGCTCGCACCGGGTTTCGTGCCAGAGATCAGCTGGCCGTCGGCGACGTGCTCGCTGCCGGCGCTGCCACTTCGGCTCGGGCCGGACTCATGACCGCCGCGTCTCGAACAGCGCCGCGACATCGGCGGGCCGCACTTTGAGCGCGGCATTGCGCGGCAGTTGTTCGACGACGACGATCGCCACCGGCACATGATGGCTGGGAAGCGCGTTGCGCACCAAGGTCTTCAGGTCGTCCTCCGACGGCTTCCCGCCACTGTGCCGCAGCTCGACGGCCGCTACCGGGACTTGACCCAGGCGGGTATCAGGGAGCCCGATCACACAGGCGTCCCGCACCGCCGGATGTGACACCAGTACCGCGCGCACCGTTTCCGGCAGGACCTTGAAACCGCCGCGGTTGATCGCGCCATCCGCGCGCCCGTGAATCGTGACGAAACCGTCGGCATCCACCGAGGCGAGATCGGTGGTGCGGATCCACTCCGGTCCCATCACCTGCACCCGGGCTTCGAGAAGGCCGTGCCTACCGGTCGGCAGTACCGTGCCGGTGTCCGCATCCACGATGCGAACCTGCACGCCCGGCAGTGGCCTGCCCGAACTGGCCGGCTTGGTGTCGCGGTAGCGCTCGTACAGCTCCGGCGTCCAGGCACAAACCGAGCCGGCGAATTCCGTTGCGCCGTACGCCCACAGCAGCGGTATGCCGTAGCGGCTCTCGAACTCCTCGCGCAGCTGCGACTCCAACGGGCCAGAACCACCGGGCAGGTACTCCAGTGAGGCCAGATCCGATTCGGCGACATCGGCGTCGAGCAGCATGCGCAGCATCGCCGGCTGCACACCGGTCCGTTTAATCCGGTAGGTCTTGACCGCCCGCACCCACTCGGCGACAGTGAACTTCTCCAGCAGCACCATCCGTTTACCGAGGTAGGGGCCCGCCAGCAGTTGACACACACCGATGCTGCCGAACGGCCAGTACACCAGTTCGGGGGAATCGTCGGGGGCGGGGCGCTGCCCCACGGTCATGGTCAGCACCGTGTGCTGCAGTGCCGACGTCGATACCGGCACCCGTTTGGGCGCTCCGGTAGTGCCGCTGGTCAAGATGTGCAGTCCGGGTGCGAGCCTGCCGCCGGGCGCTGCATCACCGACTTGCCGTCGCGCAGCGATGGTTTCGACACCGATCGGCTCGGGAATCAGCCCGATCCCGGCCGATCCGACATGCGTGACGGCGTCGCGCACCGGTCCGGTCCAGTCCTGCTGGTCGGCCAGGATCGCCGGTAGCCGAAGCGAGGTGATGTCGCGCGCAATGGATTCGGCCGATTGGTAGGAGTAGATCATCGCGACCGGACGACCGGCGGCGACGAAGCCTAGGATGACCGCGGCGTGCGGGACGCGGTTGCGCACCACCACGCCCACCGGATCGCCGGGTGCGACACCCGCCCGGGCCAGCTGGTCGTCGACAGCTGCGATGTAGCCGGTGATGTCATTGCCGGAGTACCAGGTTCGCTCGAACTCGATACACGGGGCTGCGCCGTAGCTGTTGAGGCCCGCCGATAGCGTTGCGCAGAACCGGTCCATTCCCCACCTCAGTACTGCGTGCAGCCCTGATCCACCGGAATCGCGGCGGCGGTGACCAGATGGGAGTCACCGCTGGCCAGCCAGCACACCGTGCCGGCGATGTCTTCCGGCTCGGCCACCCAAGTGGGCAGGAAAGGCGTGAGCATCTGCGAGAGTTGCGGATTGGTCTCCATCGCCTGCCCCAGCGCGCTGACCATGTCGCCGGTACCCATGTCGGTGTTGACCGGGCCGGGATGCACGCTGTTGACCCGGATCCCGTGCTTGCCCAGTTCGGCGGCGAACGCGCGGGCCATGCCGGTGACGGCGTGCTTGCTGGCGGTGTAGTGCACCATGAACGGCTGCATCTTGATGCCGGCCGCCGAGCTGATCAAGATGACCGAGCCGCCGCGACCTCCGTCGATGATGTGTTGCGCACCGGCCATCACGGTGTTCCAGGTGCCGGTCACATTGATGTCCAGCACATCGCGAAAATTCTCCGGGGTGATGGCATCCCAGGCCTGCGGGGCTGCGACACCGGCATTGGCGACGATGATGTCCAGCCTTCCCAGCGTGGACACCCCGGCGACGACCGCCTCCCGCAACCCGTCGTAGTCGCGGGTGTCGACCACCGAGGACACAATGCGCCGACCGGTGGCTTCCACCAGTTGTACCGTTTCGGCCAGATCCTCCGGGCTTGCCGGGTCGTACGGTACGCAGTCCGGGAGCTTGCCCGCCACATCGATTGCGATGATGTCGGCGCCCTCGCTGGCCATGCGCACCGCGTGCGCGCGCCCCTGCCCGCGTGCGGCTCCGGTGATGAACGCGACCCGGTCGGTCAACCGTCCCGTCATGCCTGATCCCTCCCTTGTCGATTCATGTCTGCCGCTGAGCGGCTTTGACCAGACCCGAGCCGATGATCAGCCGTTGGATCTCGCTGGTGCCCTCATACAGGCGCAGCAGCCGGACATCGCGGTAAATGCGTTCGACCGGTACCCCGCGCATGTAACCGGTGCCGCCGTGGACCTGTACCGCGAGATCGGCGACCTTGCCGGCCATCTCGGTGCAGAACAGCTTCGCCGCCGACGGCGCGATTCGGCGGTCTTCCTCGGTGACCCACTTGCGCGCGGCGTCACGAACCATGGCGCGGCCGGCCAAAACGCCGGTCTGCTGGTCGGCCAGCATCGCCTGCACCAGTTGAAAGCTGCCGATCGGGGTGCCGCCCTGGGTGGCGGTGGCCGCATAGCCGACCGACTCGTCGAGAGCGCGCTGGGCGGCGCCGACCGCCAGCGCGGCGATGTGCACCCGGCCGCGCGCCAGCGAGGTCAATGCAGCCCGGTAGCCGAGATCCTCGCTGCCGCCGACCAGCGCCGCATCGGAGACGCGCACGTCGGTGAAGCCCACGTCGGCCGTCCACGCCCCTTCCTGGCCCATTTTGGCGTCCTTGACGCCCACCTCGACGCCGGTGGCGCCGGCGGGAACCAGGAAGACCGCGATACCGGCGCCCTGCTCGTCGGCCGGGCGGGTGCGGGCGAAGACGATGAACAACTCGGCCGTGGGCGCGTTGGTGATGAACCGCTTCTGGCCGGTGATCAGCCAGTCCGAACCGTCGCGGACCGCCTTGGTCAGCAGTCCGGCCGGGTTGGAGCCCGCACCCGGTTCGGTGAGCGCGAAGGAGGCCACGACGTCGCCGGTGGCAATGGGGGCCAGCCAGCGGCTCTTCTGTTCCTGCGTGCCGAACCCGACCAGCACCTGACCGGCGATGCCGTTGTTGGTGCCGAACATCGAGCGCACCGCCAGCGATGTGTAGCCCAACTCCATGGCCAACTCGACGTCCTGGGTGAGGTCCAGTCCCAGCCCGCCCCACTGCTGCGGGATGGCGTAGCCGAACAGGCCCATCGCCTTGGCCTGTTCGCGCAGATCGTCGGGAACGCGGTCCTCGGCGAGGATCTCGGCCTCGCGCGGAACCACCGAGCTGCGAACGAAATGGCGGGTCTGGGCCAGAATCTCGGCGAAATCCTCGCCGCTGACTTCACTCATCGACGCCGCTTCTCCTCACGTCCGACACGTTGAACGACCCGTTACCGACGATGATCATATATGAAATATGATGCTGCAAACATCTCACAGAAGGCGGGTGATCGAGTGTCCTTGCTGACCGGTCAAACAGCGGTCGTCACCGGCGGCGCCCAGGGGCTGGGCTACGCGATTGCGGAGCGATTCATCGCCGAAGGCGCCCGGGTGGTGCTGGGCGACGTGAATCTGGCGGCCACCGAGGAGGCGGCTGCGCAGTTGGGGGGATCCGAGGTGGCGCGAGCGGTGCGCTGCGATGTCACCAGCTCCGCCGAGGTCGAGGCGTTGGTCGCCGCCGCGGTGGAGATGTTCGGCGGGCTCGACATCATGGTGAACAACGCCGGCATCACCCGCGACGCCACCATGCGCAAGATGACCGAGGACCAGTTCGACCAGGTGATCTCGGTGCACCTCAAGGGCACCTGGAACGGACTGCGGGCGGCCGCTGCGATCATGCGGGAGCAGAAGCGCGGCGCCATCGTCAACATGTCCTCGATCTCGGGCAAGGTCGGCATGGTCGGCCAGACGAATTACTCGGCGGCCAAGGCCGGCATCGTCGGCATGACCAAGGCGGCCAGCAAGGAGCTGGCCTACCTGGGGGTGCGGGTGAACGCGATCCAGCCGGGGCTGATCCGATCGGCGATGACCGAGGCGATGCCGCAGCGCATCTGGGACTCCAAGGTGGCCGAGGTGCCACTGGGTCGGGCTGGGGAGCCCGATGAGGTGGCCAACGTCGCGCTGTTCCTGGCCTCCGGGATGTCGTCCTACATGACCGGCACGGTGCTCGAGGTGACCGGCGGCAGGCATCTATGACCGGCGCGAGCAGACGTGAAAGCCCCCAAATCGGGTCTAGAATGGGGGCTTTCGCTGGGGGGACCTCCCGCTTGCGGGGGACTTCTCGGCCGAGGGAGGCGGTGATCTGCGAACCGGTCCGTACCCCGATCGGCCGCTACGGTGGGATGTTCGCCTCGCTGACCGCCGTCGAGCTCGGCGTCGCCGCGCTCAAAGGTCTGCTGGACCGCACCGGGCTGCCCGCCGACGCGATCGATGACGTGGTGCTCGGCCACTGCTATCCCAATAGTGAGGCACCGGCCATCGGACGGGTGGTCGCGCTGGATTCCGGTCTGCCGGTGACGGTTCCGGGCATGCAGGTCGACCGCCGCTGCGGCTCCGGGCTGCAGGCGGTGCTGCAGGCCTGCCTGCAGGTGAGCAGCGGCGACTGCGACGTGGTGATCGCCGGCGGCGCGGAGAGCATGAGCAACGTGGCGTTCTACTCCACCGACATGCGCTGGGGCGGGGCCCGCGGCGGGGTCCGGATACACGACGGCCTGGCGCGTGGCCGGACCACCGCCGGCGGCCGGCACCACCCGGTACCCGGCGGCATGCTGGAGACCGCTGAGAACCTGCGTCGGGAGTACGGCATCTCCCGCGCCGAGCAGGACGAGCTGGCGGTGACCTCGCACCGGCGTGCGGTGGCGGCCCAGCAGTCCGGCGTGCTGGCCGAGGAGATCATCGGCGTCACCGTGCGATCCCGCGCCGGCGAGGAGTGCATCGACACCGACGAACATCCCCGAGCCGACACCTCGGTGGAGTCGCTGGCCAAGCTGAAACCGGTGCTGGGCAAGAGTGATCCGGACGCCACCGTCACCGCCGGCAACTCCAGCGGCCAGAACGACGCGGCGTCGATGTGCGTGGTGACCACCCGCGAAAAGGCCGAGCAGCTGGGCCTGACCCCGTTGGTGCGACTGGTGTCGTGGGGTGTCGCGGGAGTCGCGCCCGATGTCATGGGGATCGGGCCGGTGCCCGCCACCGACGTCGCGTTGGGCAAGGCCGGGCTGCGGTTGTCCGACATCGACCTCATCGAGCTCAACGAGGCGTTCGCCGCGCAGGCACTCGCGGTGATGGCCGCATGGGAATTCGGCGCCGCCGACCGGGAACGAACCAACGTGCACGGTTCGGGAATCTCGCTGGGGCATCCGGTCGGCGCGACCGGTGGGCGGATGCTGGCCACCCTGGCCCGCGAGCTCAACCGGCGCGGCGCCCGCTATGGACTGGAGACCATGTGCATCGGCGGCGGCCAGGGGCTCGCCGCCGTCTTCGAAAGGGTCGGGCCGTGACCAAACTCGCGCAAACCCTGGGGCTCACCGAGTTCCAGACCGAGATCCTCGACACCGTGCGCCGATTTGTGGACAAGGACGTCATCCCGGCGGCCGGCGAGCTGGAGCGCACCGACACCTATCCGCAGGCCATCGTGGACTCGATGCGGGAGATGGGCTTGTTCGGCCTGATGATCCCCGAGGAATACGGCGGCCTCGGCGAATCCCTGCTCACCTACGCGCTGTGCGTCGAGGAGTTGGCCCGCGGCTGGATGAGCGTCTCCGGTGTGCTCAACACCCATTTCATCGTCGCCTACATGTTGCGCCAACACGGCACCGACGAGCAGAAGCAGCGTTTCCTGCCGCGGATGGCCACCGGCGAGACCCGCGGCGCGTTCTCCATGTCCGAGCCCGAACTGGGGTCCGATGTCGCTGCGATCCGCACCCGCGCCACCCGGCAGCCGGACGGCGGGTACGTCATCGACGGGCAGAAGATGTGGCTGACCAACGGCGGTAGCTCCACGTTGATCGCCGTACTGGTGCGCACCGACGAGGGCGCCGACAAGCCGCATCGCAACCTGACGGCTTTTCTGGTGGAGAAGCCGGTCGGCTTCGGCGAAGTCCTTCCCGGGCTGACGATTCCGGGCAAGCTCGACAAGCTCGGCTACAAGGGCATCGACACCACGGAGCTGATCTTCGACGGGTACGCCGCCGCCGACGACGACGTGGTGGGCGGAGCGCCGGGTCAGGGTTTCTTCCAGATGATGGACGGCATCGAGGTGGGCCGGGTCAACGTCTCGGCGCGGGCCTGCGGGGTCGGTATCCGGGCGTTCGAGCTCGCGGTGCGCTACGCCCAGCAGCGCGAGACCTTCGGGAAACCCATCGCCGAGCACCAGGCGATCGCCTTCGAGCTCGCCGAGATGGCGACCAAAGTCGAAGCGGCGCACCTGATGATGGTCAACGCCGCCCGGCTCAAGGACTCCGGCGAACGTAACGACGTGTCTGCTGGGATGGCCAAATACCTGGCCAGCGAGTTCTGCTCGGAGGTCACCCAGCAGAGCTTCCGGATTCACGGCGGCTACGGCTACTCCAAGGAGTACGAGATCGAACGGCTGATGCGCGACGCGCCGTTCCTGCTGATCGGCGAGGGCACCAGCGAGATCCAGAAACAGATCATCAGCAAGCGACTGCTCGCCGACTACCGGGTCTGAGAAGTGGGCGCCCCCGATTTCCCGGTGCGGTCACAGCTCTCCGAGGATGTGGCCCGCTTCGTGCGCAAGCGAATCTTCAACGGGGACTATCTCGCCGGGCAGTATGTGCGGCTGGACCAGCTGGCGGCCGAGCTGGGTGTCAGCGTGACCCCGGTGCGCGAGGCGCTGTTCGGCCTGCGCGCCGAGGGCCTGCTCGATCAGCAGCCGCATCGCGGATTCGTCGTGCTCCCGGTGACGCGGCGCGACATCACCGATGTTTCCGACGTCCAGGCGCACATCGGTGGCGAGCTCGCCGCGCGGGCGGCGGCCAACATCACCGACGACCAGCTACGCGAACTCGACGAGATCCAGGATCAGCTCGAAGACGCCTACACCGCCGATGACGAAGAACGGGCGGTGCGGCTCAACCACGAGTTCCACCGTGCCATCAATGTCGCCGCCGACTCGCCCAAGCTCGCCCAGCTGATGTACCAGATCACCCGGTACGCACCGGAATCGGTGTTTCCCACCGTGTCGGGTTGGCCGGCCAAATCGACCAGCCACCACCGCGCCGTGCTGGCGGCGCTGGCCAAGCGCGACGAAGAACTGGCCCGCGCGGCGATGGCCGAGCATCTGGCCGCCGGTGCGGCCCCACTGATCGATCACCTCGTCGAGCACGGTGTGGTGGAGTCGGCCGGCGGATCGGGTCGGCGTCGGCGGCAACCAAGCTGAGGGCCGCCGTCAGCTGGCTCAAAGCCGATTTGCTTCGATGGTCTCGGTCAGTCGTTCGCGGAGTCGCCGCTTGTCGACCTTGCCGGTCGGTCCGCGCGGAACGGCGTCGGGACTGGAGAACAGCAGCCACACCGTCGGCACCTTGAAGGGGCTCAACCGCTCGCGGGCATCCTCGCGCAGTCGCTCGACCGTCAGGGCAGCACCGGCCACCGCCGCACCGACCCGATCCCGGCCGTCATCGAACACATTCGTGACGAAGGCGGCCTCGACGCCGTCGATGGCGCGCAGCGCCTTCTCGACCTCGCTGGGATACACGGTGGCGCCGCTGACCTTGAACATGTCGTCGGATCGGCCGTGGTAGAACAGGAACCCGTCGTCGTCGAGGCGCCCCAGGTCACCGGTGGGGTAGAAGCCGTCGGCGGTGAAGGTCTGCTCGCGGCTGCGGCGGCAGATGCCGCGCAGCATGTGCGGCCCGCGCAGCTGGATCATGCCCACCGTCTCGGCCGGTACCGGGACGCCGGTGTCGGGGTCGACGATCCGAACCTCCATGCCCTCGAACGGTTTACCGCAGCTGCCCCAGGCGGACCGGGGCATGTCGGTGTCGGCGGGATAGCCGCTGTACGGTCCGAACGATTCGGTCATCCCGAACAGATTGGCGCGTGCGCCTGGCTGGGCGCGCAGCTGCGGCGGCAGCAGTGCTTCCAGGCTGCCGGGTTGCAGCGCCGACAGGTCGGCGTCGCCGCGGTGGCGTGCCAGCGTCTCGGCTTGGTCGGGCCAGCCGCGAAACAACGTGACCCGTTCGGATTCCAGCAGTTTCAGGGTCGTCTCCGGTGTCGGGATCTGCTCGGTGACCAACGTCGCACCCGCCAGCAGCGCCGACAACACGCCGCCGCCGAAGCCACCGACCCAGAAGAACGGCATCGGCAGGTACAGCCGGGTGCCGGCGTGGATGCAGCGGGCGGCCAGACCGGCCCGAACGGCGCCCAGTGCGTTGCCGTGCGAGTGCAGCACCCCTTTCGGCGGGCCGCTGCTGCCGGAGGTGAACATGATCACCAGCGGGTCGGAGGGCGTGACGGCCGCGGCGAGTGCGTCGACGATCCGGGCGGGTGCGGCACCCGCGGTGACGGAAGCCAACTGTTCGACATCCCAAATCTGTTGCAGAGCGGGGAGAGTCGAAGTATTCACTTCCAGTCCGTCGAGGTAACGTCGGCCACGGAATTCGTCGACGCTCACCAAGAATTGCACCGCCGCGACGCGAAGCTGGGCGACCAGCTCCGGCGGGGTCAACAGTGTGCTCAGCGGCACCAGCACCGCGCCGATGCGGGTCAGGGCTATCGCCGTGCGCACCCACTCGACGCCGTTGGGCATGATCAGCCCCACTCGGGTGCCCTTCCCGACACCGGCCTGGACGAAGACCGCTGCCAGCTCACGAGACGATGTGTCGAGTTCGGCGTAGCTGAGCCGGGTGCTCGGATCGATCACGGCGGGCTTGTCGGGCTGCGAGCCGGCACGGGAGCAGACCAGGGCGTCGATGGTGGCGGAGTCAGACATCGAAGACCTCGGCCAGCCGGTGCCGGTCGACTTTGCCACTGGTCAGCAGTGGGAGCTCGGCGGCCGGGACCGTGGCAAAGCGGCGCGGGATCTTGTAGGCCGACAGTTCCGGCTTGAGAAGCTCCGGCAGCGATCCCAGATCCAGGTCCTGCTGCACGACGACCGCCGCCACCAGCTGTCCGCGATCGGGGTCGGGAATGCCGATCACGTGGGCGACGGCCCCGCCGGTCACCTTGGCGATGGCGCGTTCCACCTCGATCGGTGACACGGTGACGCCGGCTGTCTTGATCACCGCGTCACGTCGGCCCTGGTAGTAGTAGAAGCCGTCGGCGTCGGTGCGCACCAGGTCCCCGGTGGCGAACCAGCCGTCGGCGTCGAAACATTCCTCGCGGCTGCGCTTGTGATAGCGCTGCATCAGGTGGCGTCCGCGCACCATCAGCTCACCGTCGCGGACTCGGCACTCGAACCCGGGCGCGGGCCGGCCGAAACTGCCGCGCCGATGCTCGGCCTGATCGCTGTCGTCCTCGCTGAGCAGCACCGGGCCACCGGTCTCGGTCATACCCAACATCTGGTGTCGCAACTGGGGATCCGCGGGTCGCGCATCGGGGGCCATGAGCGGATACAGGTTGCCCCGGCGCAGCGTGGACAGGTCACGGCGGGGCAGGCTCGGGTGGCGCGCCAGGGCCGTTATCCCGCTGACGAAACCATTGGTCATCGTGGGCTTTTCGGCCTCGATCAGGTCCAGCGTGGCGCCCGGGTCGGTGGCGTTGGAGCACAGTAGTGTCGATCCTGCCAGCAGGCTGGCCAGCAGCGCGAACGCGAATCCCCCGATCCAGAAGAACGGCGAGTTGCAGAACAGGATGTCGGCGGCGGTCAGTCGCCGGATGTCGTTCAGATTGCGCTGGTGGCCCAACAGCCCGGCGTGGGTATGGATCACGCCTTTGGGCATCCCGGAGGACCCCGAGGTGTAGATGATGCACAGCGGATCGCTGCCGTCGACATCGGTCTCCAGGGCTTCGAGGATTTCCGGAGCCTCGCCACCGGCATCGGCATCGAAGACCACCCGGCGCAGCTGCGGGGCATGGACGCTGAATACCGGCTCACCACAGTCGAGCCCGACCTCCAGCGCTTCGGTGAGCCGCTGCCGGTAGTCATGCGACCGATAGGACTCGCCGGCCAGCAGGATCTGGGCATCGCTGTGGGCCAGTTGGCGGCGCAGCTCCGGGGCGGTGGCGAAGGTGGGGAAGGGGACCACCACCGCTCCGATACGTGCGGCGGCCAGCGCGCCGACCAGGAACGACCCGCCATTGGGGTACAGCAGTCCGATGTGACTGCCGCGGCCGGCCCCGAGCGCGAGCAGCCGGCCGGCCAGCTGGGCGGATCGCCGCTCCGCCTCGGTGTAACTGATGCGTTCGGTGTCGCAGATCAGCAGCGGATGAGCCCCGCGCGAACGAGCTTGTGCGCGCAGGATTTCCGGCAGTACATCAGTGGACATGCCGTCCCTGTGCGCCGATCAGCTCCCGCACCGCATTGAGGTCGGCCTTGCCCGACGGGGTCCGCGGCAGGGCGTCGACGATCGTGATGTCGGTGGGGATCTCGTAGCGGGCCAGCCGGGTGCTCAGGAAATCGGCCAGTGTCTCGGCATCGGTGACGGCTCCGGAGTGCAGCTCGACCGCGGCCACCGGTGTCTGACCGAGGCGATCGTCGCTGCGTCCCACCACGGCGGCGCCCTTCACCGCCGGGTGGGCCTCCAGGGCGACCCGCACATCGTCGGGCATCACCTTGAAACCACCGCGGATGATGGCCTGATCCGCCCGGCCGAGGATCCACAAGAATCCGTCGACGTCGATGCGGGCCAGGTCGGTGGTGCGCATCCAGTCCGCGTCTGGGCCGAGTTGGCCCGGCTTGACCTCCAACAAGCCGGGCTTGTCGGGGCCGACTGGGACGCCGTCGTCACCGACAACCCGCAGTTGTGCTCCCTGAGTTGCCCGTCCGACGCTGCCGCGCTTGTCCTGCCAGAACCGCTGGTAGTCGCCCAGGGTCCAGCCGGCTACTCCGCCACCGAATTCGGTTGCCGCATAGGAGGTGAGCACCGGGATGCCGAATTTGGCGGTGAAGGCGTCGGAGTCGTCGGCCGACAGCGGAGCCGTGCCCGAGGTGACAGCACGGATACTGGATAAGTCCTCACGGGTCAGGTCTGAGTGCAGCACCATCCGCAGCGCGGTCGGGACCAGCGACACCGCGCGCGGCCGATACTTGCGCACCGCCTCGGCCCAGCCCGTCAGCTCGAAGCGGTCCAGCAGCACGAATGGCCGTGCCTCGGCGACACACTGCAGTACCCGGAACACTCCGCCGATGTGTACCAGCGGTGAATTGACGATCGCCACACCGCCGCGCAACTGGGTCGGTGCCGGTGCCCGGGCGGGATCGGGGCCGATCACGCTGTGCGCCAGCATGTCGTAGGTCAGGTCGATGCGTTTCGGGGGGCCGGTCGTCCCGCTGGTCAGCATCCACACCGCCACGCCGGGACGGCCCGCATCCGAACCGGCCTCGGTGGCCGCGGTGACCTGTGGCTCACCGGTGAGGTCGGAGACCGACACCGTCGTGGTGCGCGGTGTCGGCGCGACCAGGGCGGTCAGATCCTCGGGTTCGCCGATGAGTACCGGCAGTTCGAGCGCGGCGATGTCCGCGCGGGTGCGTTCGTCGCCGCGGGACGGGTTGATCACCACCACGCAGCCGCCACCGAGCAGCACGCCGAGCAGCGCGGCCAGCTGCGGGGGACGGTTGCGCAGCAGGATTCCGACTCTTCGGCCGGCGGTCAGTGCCGCGATGCGCCGGGCCATGACGGCGACCTGAGACCAGGAGTGCCATTGGCCGGCGTATTCGAACGCGCGCGCGTCGGGCTGCAGGTCGAGGACCGCGGCGATACGTTCGGTGAGCGGATGCGCCATCAGCGGATCCGCGGCGGGGCGGCAGGGTGGGGTGGTTGGGCGTCGAGTTCGGCTTTGCCGAGCGGGTTTCCCAGCCGGGTGTAGATCAGTCCCTGTTCCAGGGCGGCTCGGTAGGGCTTGTCCAGCGATTCCCAGATCGCCTTCACCGTGCCCTGGGTCGCCGACGGCGGCTTGGCCGCGATGGCGGCCGCGATCTCGTGTGCCCGCCCCCAGAGTTGTTCGGGTGCCACGATCTCTGACACCAGGCCGATGCGCAGCGCGGTGTCGGCGCCGACTCGTTCGTCGTTGCCCATCAACGCGATCCGCAACGTTTCGCCCAGACCGATCCGGCGCATCAGTCCGATCGGTTCCAGTGCGCAGACCAGTCCGGCGGACACGTGCGAGTCGAAGAACGTCGCGTCGGCCGAACAGATCACCACGTCGGCTTCGTTGACGAAGTAGAACGCGCCGGCGGTGCACATCCCCTGCACCGCGCAGATCACCGGTTTGAACATCTTCTGCCACTTGGGGCTGAGCGCCTCGCCGGGATCCTCGTGATTCCAGACGTTGTCGGGTTGTCCGTAGGAGGCCTTGATGTCCAGTCCGGCGCTGAAAGCCCGGTCGCCGGCGGCTCGCAGCACGACGGCGTTGACGTCCTCGTCGAGTTTGACGATGCGCCACGCCGCGGCCATCTCCTCGCACATGGTGCGGTTGAAGGCGTTGAGCCGATCCGGCCGGTTCAGCGTGATGGTGGCGACCCGGTCGTCGCGGTCGACATCGAGCAGGATGGTCTCGAAGCTGTCCGGCGTCATCGGCACTGCCATTCCGGTGCCCGCTTCTCCACGAAGGCCTTGGGGCCCTCCAGTGAATCCTCGGTGTGCAGGTTGCGCTCCCGGAAGGCCTCGGCGAGCATTTCGGCTTCGTGGAGCGGCAGGTCGAGGCCTTTGAGGATCGCCAGCCGGGTCCCGCGCACCGCCAGCGGAGCGTTGGAGTTGAGGATGCCGGCGATCTCATGCGCGCGTTCCAGCAACCGGTCGTGCTCCACCACCTCGCTGATCATGCCGAGGTCGTAGGCCCGCTGGGCGTTCATGCGTTCGTGGCGGCCCATCATCGCCATGCGCAGGGCGACCGAGCGGGGCAGCACGCGTGCCAGCCGCACCACTTCACGGCCGGCGACCAGGCCGATCGAGACGTGCGGGTCGAAGAAGGTGGCACGCTCCGAGGCGATGACGATGTCTCCGGTGGTCACCCAGTCAAGGCCCGCGCCGCAACAGATTCCGTTGATCGCGGCCAGGACCGGTTTGGCCATCGTCCGGAACGGCGGGGTCCCCTCCTGCGGGGCCTCCCACTGCTCGTAGGTCGACAGGTAGGGCCGTTCGTTGATCACCTTCCCGTCGCCGGGGATCGCCTTCACGTCGGCGCCGGTGCAGAACGCCCGCCCGGTTCCGGTCACGATCAGCAACCACACCTTCTCGTCGTTCTCGGCCTCGGCGTAGGCGGCCCGCAGTTCGGTGACCATGTGCGGGCTCAGTGCATTGAGTGCCTCGGGACGATTCAGGGTGATCGTCGCGGTATGGCCGTCCAGTTCGTAGGTGATGGTGTCGAATGTCGGCATGGCCGGTCCCTTCTTCTCAGCGTCCGGTGAATCCCGGCGGGCGCCGCTGCGAAAACGCGGCCAGTCCTTCTTTGAAATCCATGGTGCGGCAGGCCAGTTCAAGATTGAACAGCTCCTGGGTCATGGATTGGGGCAACGTTGCGTGCTGCCCGTAGTGCAGCGCCTGCTTGGTCAGGCCGATGGCGACGGTGGGTCCGTCGGCCAACCTGGCCAACAGCTCGTCCGCGGTCGCGTCGACGTCGGTTGGTGCCACCGACTGATGGATCAGCCCCCATTGTTCGGCGGCGGTTCCACTGACCTGCTCGCCGAGCAGCAGCATGCGGCGGGCCCGGGCCAGCCCGACCAGTCGCGGCAGCAACCAGGTGGCTCCAGAGTCGGGGCTGAAGCCGCGGGCCAGGAATGGCTCCCAGAAGACGGCGTCGGCGGCGGCGATGGTGAAGTCGGCAGCCAGCGCCAGATTGCAGCCCAAACCGACCGCCCAGCCCTGCACACTGCACACCACCGGCAGCTGGATGGTGTGCACCAGTTCGATGATCCGGTGCGCGGCATGCGGGATGCGCCGGACCAGATCGCCGGTGCGGGGCCGCCGGTCGGCCGCATTGGTGGCGACCCAGTCGGCGCCTGCGCAGAAATCGTCGCCGGAACCCCGGATGTGAACGGCTCGCAGCGTGTCGTCGCTCGCCGCCTCGGTCAGGGCGCTGATCAGCGCTTCGGTCATCGCTGGACTCAGCGCGTTCCGGCGATCGGGGCGGACCAGCGTCAGTCGCAGCAGTGCGCCGTCGCGCAGCACCGTCACCGAACCATCAACCGGAGAGTCCGCGGCCCCGGACCCGGAATCGGGGGAGTCGGCCACTGTGCTGCCCACCTTTCAGCGCCATATCGTGAGAGCTACAGTATGCTATACGATTAGCGTGTTTCGCCGCGGATTCGACCGGGAAGGGCCCCATGACGGACGGCTCGGGCAGCTCAGCGGTTTCGGCCGGTAGCAGCCGTTTCGGCGAACAGCCGCTGCAGCAGACCGTGGCGGCGGCCGGCGCGCTGCGGCGGATGACCGGGCTGCTGCTGGCGCTGGAGCATCCGCACCCGGTGGTCGACGACATGCTGGCGCGATTCGCCGACTGGGAGCGACAACTGGGTGGGGTCGTCCGGGCGGACGCGACGCCCCGCCTCGAATCCGACGACCGCGGCCGGGTCTACCTCAACCACGCCTTTGACGTCGGGGCGTTCAACCCGTGCTTTCCGGAGTACCGGTTCGACCTGCTCGACACCGACACGGCGTCGGGACGAGTCACGTTCCCGCTGGCCTACGAAGGGCCTCCGGGGCTGGTGCACGGCGGGTTTCTGGGCGTGTTCTTCGATTGCGTCACCCAGCACCAGAGCTGCGCGGCGGGGTTGGCCGGCCGCACCCGGTCGCTGCTGGTCGCCTACCGCCGCCCGACGCCCATCCTCACCGAGTTGGAGTTCGACATCGCGCGAACCGAGACCGGGCGTGGGATCACGTCCACCGCGCGACTGACCCTTGGCGGCGAGCTGCTGTGCACCGGCGAGGTCTCCACCGCGGCGATGCCGCCGGAGAAGGTGAGCGCCAATCGATTCGGCCGCCGGCGGCCGGGCAAGGAGACGCAGCGATGAGCGATGGCAGCGACGACCGGGTGCTCTTCGACGTCGACCCCGACGGGCGGATCGCCACCATCACGTTGAACAACCCCGGCCGGCGCAATTCCTACGATGCCGCGATGCGGGATGCGATCGCCCGCTTCCTGGACCGGGTCGCCGACGACGATGACGTCGTGGTGGTGCTGCTCCGAGGTGCCGACGGCGTGTTCAGTACCGGAGCCGACATGAACAACGCCTACGGCTGGTACGGCGAGCGGGGCGAGCAGCCGCCGGCCAAGAGCCGGCCCAGCCAGCGTCGCCGCCTCGCCGTCGACCGCCGCTCGTTCGGCTTCTACCACAACCTGATGGGCTTTCCGAAGGTCACTGTGGGCGAGATCAGCGGCTACGCGCTGGGGGGCGGTTTCGAGATGGCGCTGATGACCGATATCTCGGTGATCGCGCGCGACACCAAGATCGGCATGCCCGCCACCCGCTTCCTCGGTCCGGCGCTGGGCAGCCTGCACATGTTCTTCCATCGGCTGGGTCCGGTGCTGGCACGGCGACTGTTGTTGACCGGGGACATCATCGAGGCGGGCGCGGTCGAACACCTCGGCGTCTTCACCGAGACCTGTGACCCCTCGGCGGTTTCGGCGCGAGCACGCTATTGGGCGAGCAAGGCGGCCAAGATGCCCGCCGACGGGGTGGTGATCGCGAAGGAGGCCTTCCGGCTGGTCGAGCAGAGCCAGGCCTACCAGGGCGAAGAGGTGGCCAGCTACCTGTTCCACGCCTACGGCACCAACCTGCAGTTCGCACCGGGCGAGTTCAACTTCGTCAAGACCCGGGCGCAGCACGGCACCAAGGAGGCGTTCCGGCTGCGTGATGAGCATTTCCACGTGCCGGAACCGTGATCCGGCCCCGGGCGGCGCCTGCCGCCGCAAACCGGTAGCTTTACAGAAACAATCAACAATGTAAGGTTCGAAGAATGTCCACACCTGTCATCGTCGGCGCCGTTCGCACAGCCATCGGACGCTCATTCAAGGGAACACTGGCCAACACCTCCGCGGAGACGCTGATCACCACGGTGGTGCCCGAGGTGATCCGCCGGGCCGGTATCCCGGTCGCGGACATCGACGACATGATCTTCGCCGAGTCCCACTACGGCGGTGGCGATATGGCGCGTTTCGCGGCCGCCGCCTGCGGGATGGAGTCGGTGCCCGGCCAAGCCGTCAACCGGCACTGTGCGGGCAGCCTGACCGCCATCGGCAATGCCGCCGCGCAGATCGGATCCGGGATGGAGCGGGTGCTGATCGCCGGGGGTGTGCAGACCCTGTCGATGCTGCCGGTGATGAAGATGCGCATCCCCGGCCCGGAGCTCAGCTTCGCCGAGCCGTGGATGCCGCCGACCCACCCCGAGACCGTGGATGCGCCCACCCGCGACATGTCCATCACGGTGGGCTGGAACACCGCCCAAGCCGTTGGCATCTCCCGCGAGGAGATGGACGCGTGGGCGGCCCGTTCACACCAGCGGGCGATCGCCGCGATCGACGCCGGCAAGTTCGCCGACGAGATCGTGCCGCTGAAGGTGCAACTGCCCGACGGCTCGGTCACCGAGTTCACCGTGGACGAGCACCCCCGCCGCGACACCACACCGGAGAAGCTGGCCGGCCTGAAGGTGCTGCACCCCGAGATCGAGGGATTCTCGATCACCGCCGGTAACAGCAGCGGCACCAACGATGCCGCGGCCGCGGTGGCGCTCGTCGACGACGGCTATGCGCAAGCCCAGGGCCTGGACGTCATGGGCACGGTGAAGGCGTGGGCGTCCGCCGGTGTGGCCCCGCGCGACACCGGACTCGGCGCGGTGAAGGTGATCGGCAAGGTGCTGCAGCGGGCGGGCCTGCGGCCCGGCGATGTCGCGCTGTGGGAGATCAACGAGGCGTTCGCCTCGGTGCCGATCGCGGCGTGCCGCGAGTACGGCCTCGACGAGGAACTGGTGAACTTCTCCGGCAGTGGCTGCAGCCTCGGTCACCCGATCGCGGCCTCCGGCGCACGGATGGTGACCACCCTGGCCTACGAGCTGCGCCGGCGCGGCGGCGGTATCGGCGTGGCGGCGATGTGTGCCGGCGGCGGTCAGGGCGGCGCCGTGGTCATCGAGGTCTGACGGCCGCTAGCGGGCTTTAGCCGAAGCCGGCGCGGTGCGACGCCGCGCCGGCTTGCTGTTCTGCTCGATCAATCGCTCGGCCTGGTCAAGGATGCAGTCGAGCCCGTAGTCGAAGTTGGCGTCATCGGCCGCGCCGATCCGGTGCCCTTGCCGGGTGGTCTGCGCCAGCAACGGGGTGGCCTCGGGGTCGATGACCATCGCCTCCTCGAAGTCGGATGGGCCTTCGGCATCCGATGCCCGGTTCTTCTCGTAGAGGCGCCGCAGCACGACCGATCCGCGGATGTGCAGCGAGATCGCCGAGTAGATGTCGAAGGCGTCCTGCGGTGACAGCCCGGCTTCCACCAGCCCGGCGATCGCCCGCTCCACCTCCTGGACGCCGAGCTGCGCGGCTCTGGGGCTCAACGCTGCCCGGATCAGGATGAGGTCGCACAGAATCGGGTTGCCCAGGAACGTCGTCCGCATGGTGTGGGCGTGGTTGCGCAACGTCTGACGCCAATCCTTGGCCTGCACGTACGGGGTGGCGAACACGTACTGGCGCAGCGCCCGACTGGTCATCGCGTTGAGCAGATCGTCCTTTTTGCGGAAGTACCAGTAGATGCTGGTCACCCCGACGCCGAGATGCTTGCCGAGCAACGGCATGCTCAGGTTGTCGACCCCGATCTGTTCGGCGAGCTCGAACGCGCCGTCGATGATGTCGTCGGGATTGATGGATCCGCGTTCGCGCCGCTGCCGCTTCTCGGCGACTGGCTGCTTGGCCACTGCGGGTACCTCCAGTTCTGGTCGACAAGGCCGGATTCTTCGCCGTCAAACCTAGTCGTCAAACCTACCTGTGCCCTCGTCGTCACCGGGCATCGAGCTTCTCTTACCGTAAAGCATATGGTAAGCATTTTGATATAAATTGTCGCAACGCGTGTAGGGGTGGCCGGTGTCAGAAGCAGTGCTCAGCGAACGTCGTGGACGAACCCTCATCATCACAATCAATCGTCCGGAGGCCCGCAATGCGGCCAACAAGGCGGTCGCCGAAGGCCTGGCCGCCGCCTGCGACGAACTCGACGGCACCCCGGAACTATCGGTGGCGGTGCTGACCGGCGCCGGCGGCAACTTCTGCGCGGGTATGGACCTCAAGGCGTTTGCAGCCGGCGAACTGGCGTATGTACCGGGCCGGGGTCTGGGCTTCACCGAACGCCCGCCCCGCAAGCCGATCATCTCCGCGGTCGAGGGTCACGCGGTGGCCGGTGGCACCGAGCTGGTGCTGGCCACCGACCTGGTGGTGGCCGCCAAGGGGGCGAAATTCGGTATCCCGGAAGTCAAAAGAGGTCTGGTGGCCGCCGGTGGCGGTCTGCTGCGGTTGCCGCACCGCATCCCTTACCAGAAGGCGCTGGAGTTGGCTTTGACCGGGGAGAGTTTCACCGCCGACGAGGGCGCCCAATGGGGTTTCGTCAACGTGCTGACCGAGCCGGGCGAGGCGCTGAACGGGGCGATCGAGTTGGCCGAGCGGATCACCGCGAACGGTCCGCTCGCGGTGGCGGTAACCAAGGAGATCATGGTGAAGGCCGCCGGCTGGTCCCAGGACGAGATGTGGGCCAAGCAGGGCGAGCTGATCGCGCCGGTGTTCGCCTCCAAGGACGCCAAAGAAGGCGCCATCGCGTTCGCCGAGAAGCGCGCCCCCAACTGGACCGGCGCCTGATCCCGGCGGGTAGTCGTGGATCTGGGCTTGCGCGACGCGCGCGCCGTCGTCGTCGGCGGCGGCCGCGGCATGGGGTTGGCCACCGCCCGCTGCTTGGCCGACGACGGCGCGCGCGTCGCTGTCGTGGCGCGCACGGCCGCCGACCTTGACCGCGCGACCGACGACCTGGCCCGGCGCGGCAGCCCAGACGCGCTCGGGTTGGTCGCCGACGCCTGCGACGAACAGCGCATTGAGCAGGTCTTCGCCGAGCTCGGTGAGCGTTGGGGCGGCGAACTCAACATCCTGATCAACACCGCCGGACCCGATGTGCAGGGCAGCTTCGACGAGCTCACCGACGAGCAGTGGCGCCGGGCCATCGACCAGGGCGCGATGGGGATGGTTCACGCCGTGCGGGCGGCATTGCCGTTGCTGCGCAACGCGCAATGGGCCCGGATCGTGAATTTCTCGGCACAATCCACACAGCGCCAAAGCACCGTGCTGGCCGCCTACACCGCGGCTAAGGCAATGGTCAACAGTGTCTCGAAGAACCTGTCGCTGCTGCTGGCCCCCGATGAGATCCTGGTCAACGTGGTCTCCCCGGGCAGTGTCGCCTCCGAGGCGCTGACTGGCTGGGCCCGCTCGATCGGGGTGGACGGTGATGACCCCTACCGGCTGATGGGCGCCATCACCGAGCATTTCGGTCATCCGGCGCACCTGCCACGGGCCGGCCTGCCGGACGAAGTGGGCGCGGTGGCGGCCTTTCTGGCCTCGCGCCGCAACTCGTACATGACCGGGGCCAACGTCAACGTCGACGGCGGCTCGGATTTCCTCTGATCGGAGCGCCCGAAACCAGCCCTGACCTGCTGACATGACAGTTCGCGCCAGGATCGGCGTGGGTTGCGGAATGCGCTACCGAAAGGTATACAGTAAGAATCATTCCGAAGGATTCCCAAGGTGCGGAGGTGCGGGATCGATGGCCGCTGCCGACGACGGCACGCTCGTTGACGCAGGCGCCGCGGTTCGCTACGAGGCGCGAGACGGCGTCGCGGTGCTCACCTTCAACCGGCCGCAGCGGCTCAACTCCTGGGGCGCGGACACCGCAGCGGGCCTGTACGCGGCGATCGACCGCGCCGAGGCGGACCCCGACGTGCGGGCGATCGTGCTGACCGGCACCGGCCGCGGGTTCTGTGCCGGCGCGAGCCTGGGGCCCACCACGAGCCTCGAGGAGGATGGGGGCGACAGCTCAAAGACCGATGTCGCCCAACTGGTCGGGGACCGGCCGGCTTACTTCCTGACCGAACTGCGCAAGCCGGTCATCGCGGCGATCAACGGCGCCTGCGTCGGTATCGGGCTCACCCACGCGCTGATGTGTGATGTCCGATTCGCCGCTGCCGGAGCCAAGTTCGCCACTGCGTTCACCCGACGCGGCCTGATCGCCGAACACGGCATCACCTGGATCCTGCCTCGACTGGCCGGCTGGGGGGCGGCGATGGATCTGCTGCTGAGCGGTCGGACATTTCTCGCCGAGGAGGCCCGCGAACTCGGCCTGGTCAACCACGTCGTCGCGGGCGACCGGCTGCTGGAACGCGCCATGGACTACGCGCGAGACATCGCCGCGAACTGCTCACCGGCATCGCTGGCGGTGATTAAAGCACAGGCCTACCGCGATGCGCTCGACGACGTCGCGGCGGTGAGCGCGCGCGCCGAGACGCTGATGTACGAGTCGCTGCAGCGGCCCGACCTCATCGAGGGCATCACGAGTTTCTTCGAGAAACGCCCGCCGAACTTCCCGCCTCTCATGCAGAAAGGTTGAGTACATGACTGCCACACCTGAACGGCTCCCGTACTTGGCCGTTGACGTCGACAACCACTACTACGAGCCGCTGGACGCCTTCACTCGGCACCTGCCCAAGGAATTCCGCAGCCGCGGTGTCCAGATGCTGCAGGACGGCAATCGCACCCTGGCGGTGTTCGGCGGGGTCGTCAACCACTTCATCCCGAACCCGAGCTTCGACCCGATCATCGAACCCGGCTGCCTCGATCTGCTGTTCCGCGGCGAGATCCCCGAAGGTGTGGACCCGGCGTCGTTGATGAAGCTCGACCGGCTCTCCGAGCATCCCGAATACCAGAACCGCGACGCCCGCGTGCAGGTGCTCGACCGGCAGCGGCTGGAGACGGTGTTCATGCTGCCGACCTTCGCCTGTGGTGTGGAGGAGGGACTCAAGCACGATATCCCCGCCACCATGGCGTCGGTACACGCGTTCAACCTTTGGCTCGACGAGGACTGGGGCTTCGACCGTCCCGACGGCCGTCTGATATCCGCACCGATCATCTCGCTGGCCGACCCCGAGAAGGCCGTCGACGAAGTCGAATTCGTGATCAGCCGCGGTGCCAAGCTGGTGTGTGTGCGTCCGGCGCCGGTGCCCGGCGAGGTTCGGGCCCGGTCCCTCGGTGACCCGGTGCACGACCCGGTGTGGGCGCGCCTTGCCGAGGCGGGCGTCGCAGTCGTCTTCCACCTGTCCGACTCCGGTTACATGGCGATCCCTGCGTTGTGGGGCGGCAGCGGTGTGTTCAAGGGATTCGGCAAGCGCGACCCGCTGGACATGGTGATCATGGACGATCGCGCGATCCACGACACCATCGCCTCGATGATCGTGCACCAGGTGTTCACCCGTCACCCCAAGCTCAAGGTGGCCAGCATCGAGAACGGCTCGTACTTCGTTTACCGGCTGATCAAGCGGTTGAAGAAGTCGGCCAACAATGCGCCGTACCACTATAAGGAAGATCCGATCGAGCAGCTGCGCAACAACGTCTGGATTGCCCCCTACTACGAGGATGACGTGAAGCTGCTAGCCGACACCATCGGCGTCGACAAGATCCTGTTCGGTTCCGACTGGCCGCACGGTGAGGGCCTGGCCGACCCGACCACCTTCACCGCCGACATCCCGCAGTTCCCTGAGTTCAGCGTGGAAGATACCCGAATGGTGATGCGGGACAACGCATTGACCCTGCTGGGTGATCCGAATCGTACTGCACCAGGCGCCGCCCACCTGGCAGCTTCGGTCTGACGGTGGGCGAATGGACGATCGGCGGCGTCGTTGACGCGATCGCGGAGGTCGTGCCCGATCGTGAGATGACGGTATGCGGCACCCGGCGTAGCACGTTTGCGCAGAGTGCCGAGCGCACCCGCCGGCTGGCCAACTTCTTGGCCGGCCGCGGGCTGGGCGTCCGGCGAGAGCGTGCGGAGCTGGCGAACTGGGAGTGCGGCCAGGACCGGGTCGCGCTGCTCATGCACAACGACCTGTACCCCGACATGGTGGTCGGCTGCCTCAAGGCGCGGACCGTTCCGGTCAACGTCAATCACTACTACACCCCGGTCGAAGCGGGCGAGCTGCTGGACTACTTGCGGCCCCGTGCGGTCATCTTCCATGCGAGCCTGGAGGCGAAATTCGCCGACACGCTGCGGGATTGCGGGGCCGACCTGCTGATCCGCATCGACGACGGCGCGGCCGACGCGCCGATCCTGGACGCGACATCGCTGGATGATGCGCTGGCGCAAGGCGATACCGATCAGCAGATCGCGCCGTCCCCGGACGACGTGCTGATGATCTGCACCGGGGGGACCACCGGCAGCCCGAAAGGTGTGCTGTGGCGCCAAAGCGACATCTACGTCTCGTCGATGGTCGGCGACGACCATGCGTCGGCCGCGGAAATCCACCAGAAAGTGCAGTACGCCGGCCCGCCGTGGTTCGCGCTGTCGCCGCTGATGCACGCCGCGGGTCTGTGGACGGCGTTCTCGGCGATTTTGAGCGGGCAGACGGTGATCCTCAACGACACCCGCACCAAGTTCGACCCCCGTGCGGTATTGGAAACCGTCGAGCGGGAGAAGGTCGGCTTGATGACCATGGTCGGCGACGCCTACGCCGCACCACTTGTCGCCGAACTGGGCCGCTCGGATTACGACCTATCGTCGCTGCACTCGATCGGAACCGGCGGCGCGGCAACGAATCCGAAATATCAGGCGGCACTGCTGGAATACCTTCCGCAGATCACCCTGATCAATGGGTACGGGTCATCGGAGACCGGGAACATGGGCTTCGGGCGCAGTCAGCGTGACGCGCGGCGCGACACCTTCGAGTTGCGGACCGGGGGATCGGTGGTTTCGCAGGACCGTACCCGGTTCCTGCAGCCAGGTGATCCCGAGGTCGGCTGGGTGGTGCGGACCGGCCGGATCCCGCTCGGCTACTTCGATGACGCCGACGCGACCCGACGCACCTTCTGCGAGGTCGACGGTCAACGGGTGGTGATCTCCGGAGACCGGGCCTCGATCGAGGAAGACGGAACCCTGCGTTTCCTCGGTCGCGATGCACTGGTGGTCAACACCGGCGGGGAGAAGGTATTCGTCGAGGAGGTCGAAGAAGTGCTGCGCGCCCACCCCGGGGTCGCCGACGCGCTGGTGGTGGGACGTCCCAGCGACCGGTGGGGCGAAGAACTCGTTGCGCTGGTGGCACTGCAGTCGGACGCCGATATTGACCTGCTGGCCGCAGAGTGCAGATCGGTGCTGGCCGGATTCAAGGTGCCCAAGGAGTTCATCGTCGTCGCACAGGTGCGCCGACTGGGTAACGGCAAGGCCGACTACCGCTGGGCGAAACGCCAGGTCAATGAAGAGGTTCCTACGGCATGAGAGCAATCGACTGCCTGGTCAATGTGCACTTCGGCGAGAGCGAGCAGCCGGCCTGGATGCGCAAGACGCGCGACGAGTACTTCAAGGGGCCGGCGTCGATGTTCGATCCGGTCGACATGTCGGCGCTGCTCGACGAGATGGACGCCAACGGTGTCGCCAAGGCCGTGCTGATGGACAACCTGGCCAAGCCGTCGGTGACCGCGCGAAAGTTCGTGGCGGACAGGCCGGATCGTTTCGCCCTGGCGATGGGCGGGGCGAATCTGCTGCGGCCGGTGCCGTCGCTGCGCGAACTCAGTGCCGTCGTCAAGGACCTGCCGGTCGCCTACGCCGTGGTGGGGCCCAGCTTCTGGGGCGATGGCCAATACCCGCCCAGTGACGCCGTCTACTACCCGCTGTACGCCAAGTGCGCCGAACTGGACCTGCCGCTATGTGTCAACACCGGCATTCCGGGACCGCCCATCCCCGGTGAGGTGCAGCATCCGATCCACCTGGACCGGGTCTGCGTGCGCTTCCCGGAGCTGCGGCTGTGCATGATCCACGGCGCCGACCCCTGGTGGGACGTTGCCATCCGGATGCTGATCAAATACCGCAACCTGCGGCTGATGACCTCGGCATGGTCGCCGAAACGGTTGCCGGAAGCCCTGCTGCACTACCTGCGCACCCGGGGCGCCGACAAGATCATCTTTGCCTCCGACTGGCCGGTGCTGCGGATGAACCGCGTGGTGCCCGAAGCACTCGCACTGGACCTGCCCCCCGAGGTGATGGACAAGTACCTGTACCGCAATGCTGCGGACTTCTTTTTCGCCGATCTACGCGCCCCCGAACAGGAGAGCTGATATGGACCGTTTCGAGCTGCGCAGGCTGGACTACAGCCTGACCGAGGATCACCAGGCGCTGCAGGCCGCCTACAAGCAGTTCTTCACCACCCACTGCGATATCGAAACCGTGCGTGCCGCCGAGGAATCCGGCTTCGACAAGAATCTGTGGGAGCGGCTGTGCGCGATGGGCGCCACCACCATGGCGCTGCCGGAGTCGGTCGGTGGCGACGGCGCGACCCTGGTGGACCTCACCCTGGTCGCCGAGGAGATCGGCCGGGCGCTGGCCCCGGTGCCGTGGATCGACCATGTCTGCGCCGCACGGCTACTGGAACGACTCGGCGCGCTGTCGCACGGCGACATCGTCACCGGGACACGCTTGGTCGCGTTCGACCCGCATCAGGACAGCGCTGTGGGGCCGCGTCTGCTGCCCACCGGTTCGATCGCCGACGAGATCATCGTCCGCGATGGTGACCAGATCGTCCGCCTGGTCTTCGATACCCGGCCGGCGACCGTCGACAACATCGGCCGGCTGCCGATGGCCTGGATCGACCCGGACACTGCCGACGCCCGGACCGTGCTGGCCGAAGGTGTCCAAGCCGCCGCGGAATACCAGCGGGCGCTGGATGAATGGCGGCTGCTGACTGCCGCCGCGCTGGTCGGGATGGTGGAGCAGACCATGATGATCGCCGCGGAGTTCGCCAAGACCCGCTACACGCTCGGGGTGCCGATCGGGACCCTGCAGGCGATCTCACACCCGCTGGCGAACATGGCCATCACCGTTGCCAGCGGGCGCAATCTGGCCTACCGCGCCGGATGGTTCATGGACAACGAGCCCGATGAGCGGCCGGAGCTGGCCGCCTCGGCGTTCGTGTTCATGGCCGAGGAAGCCGCCAAGGCCGCCACCATGGCGGTGCACATCCAAGGTGGTCTCGGGGTCTCGGCGGAGGCCGCGGCCACGGCATATCTGGTGCGGGCGCGCGGCTGGCCATTGGCCGGCGGCGACCCGGGTGCCAGCGCATGCCGCATCGCCGAGTTCGTCGCCGCCCGCGAAACCGCCGCCCGCGAAACCGCCGCCCGCGCAGCCGAATAGGACACCGAACATCATGGACTTCTCACGACCCCAACTGACCGACGACGACCTTGCCTTCCTCGAAGAGGCACGCGCCTTCCTCGCTACCCACGTCACCGAGGACGTCAAGCGCCGCGACCGCGAGACCGGTGACAACTTCGACGAAGGCGTGCACCTGGCGCTGGGCGCCGCCGGCTACCTGGAAAAGGAATGGAAGACCGAGGCCGACGGCGGCTTCTCCCGGGTGCGGCGACGCATCTGGGAACTGGAGAAGCGCCGCGCACACGTGCCCTGGGTGACCTGGGGGACCACCGCGATGGTGGCGCGCTCGGTGGCGTCGTTCGGTTCGCCGGAGCTGTGCGACGAGATCCTGCCCGGCGTCTTCAGCGGCCACATCCGGCTCTGCCTGGGCTACACCGAACCCGAAGGCGGCTCCGACGTCGCGACCTGCAAAACCCGCGCGGTCCGGGACGGGTCGAGCTGGGTGGTCAACGGCTCCAAGATGTTCACCACCGGCGCCCACAACTGCCAGTACGTTTTCTTGATCACCAACACCGACCCGGAGGCGCGAAAGCACAAGAGCCTGACCATGTTCCTGGTGCCACTGGACTCCCCGGGTATCGAAATTCAGGGCCTGCGCACCGTCGACGGCGATCGCACCAACATCGTCTACTACAGCGATGTCCGCGTCGACGACAAATACCGGCTGGGGGAAGTCAACGGCGGCTGGACGGTGCTGCGCGAACCGCTCAACGTCGAACACGGTGCCGTGGACGCCGATCCCGACGGGCTACAGGATGTGTCGATCATGATGCACCAGGCCGGCTTCATGGCCGAGGCCGTCGACAAAGCCGGCGCGGTCGTGGGGCGGTCGGGACGCATCGACGATCGTTCGGTGGCCTACCGACTCGGTCGGGCCGCAGCGCGGGTGGAGGCGTCCCTGTCGGCCCCGTCCATCTTCGGCCGGGTCGCGCTCGCGCAGACGATGCGCGACGTGTCACCGGATCTGATGGACCTGCTCGGCAGCGCATCGGCGCTGCCGATCGGCACCGACGGCGCCATCGACGACGGTGCGTCCGATTACGTCTACCGGTTCGCTCCGCTGGTCGGCATCTACGGCGGCACCCTGGAGGTGTTCCGGAACATGATCGCCCAGTACGTGCTCGGGCTGGGCAAGCCGAATTATTCGCCGCCGCTGGTCAAGTGACGGCGGTGTCGCCCTCGTCGGCCCGCTTGGCGAAGGCGCGTGTCGCTGCCTGCCGGGCCGAGTTGGCAGCGGGGAAGCCGACGTAACCGGTGGTGTGATAGACCACTTCGGCCAGTTCGCCGCGGGTCAGGCCATTCTGCTCGGCGATCCGGAAGTGCGACTCGAGTTCCTCTTCGGCGCCCAGCGCTATCAGCATGCCCAGCGTGAGCAGACTGCGGTCCCGGCGTGCGAGGCCTTCGCGTGACCAGAGCCGGCCGAAGACACCTTCGACGCCGATATCCATGAGTTCCGGCGCGAACCCGTGGTGGAAATCGACGTCGCCGTCGGGCAGTACCCCCGGCAGCATCTCCCGGAAAACTCGAAGACCTTCGGCACGCCAGTCCGTCATACGCTCATCCCTTTGGGTAGGTGTGGATCAGTTGGGTTGCAGGATACGGTGATTCAGTAGACTTCGTCACTCGACGATGCGGCCCATTCGCCGCGTGGTCAAGCCGTCGTGATCCGGCGGTGGTAGCGCGACGGGGCTTCGCCGGCGAACCTGGTGAACGCCCGGGTGAACGCCGACAGGCTGTCGAACCCGACGGCCGTCGCCGTCTGCTGCACCCCCTGATCCGGGGCCGCCAACAGCGCCATCGCCTGCAGCATCCGCGCGTGCAGCAGATACGTCCGCCACGACATCCCGGTCACCGCTTCGAACTGCCGGCGCAGCGTGCGCTCGGAGACCGCGACCGCGCGACCGACGTCGGCTGCCGTCACCGACGACAGGTGCGCCTTGGTGTAGACCATCGCCGGGCCCACGATCGGGTGATCGGACACCGGTAGGCTCAGCGGGGCCTCATGGTCGAGTGCTGCGGAGACCAGATGACCCAGCGTGCGGAAGAAGTCGTCGGAGACGGTGTCGCCGTCGGATCGCTCGATCGGCCAGCGCAGTGAGTACAGCATCATCTCCCGGATCAGCGGCGAGACGGTCAGGATGCGGGCGCGGTCACCGGCATGCGCCACCAGTTCGGGGTCGAACATCACCGCCACGGTGCGCACCTCCGGGCGCATGACGGCCTGATGCTCCAGCCCGGCCGGAATCCAGGCCGCCTGCTGCGGCGGCAACAGATAGTGCGCCGCGGCGGTCTCGACTTCCACCACCCCGCCGACGGCGTACTCGATCTGGTGCATCTCATGGGAGTGCCACCCGGTGACCAGATGCTGCCCCTCGTAGAGATAGCTGCCGGCGCGGGCGCGACCGCCCCGGCGCAGATCGATGTTGGCCGGTTCTGCAAAGTCTATGGCCGAACGCGCGGAGACGGTCACGGTTTTCCAGGGTACTAGTAGAGACATGAATACCGACGACTTGATCCTGGTCAGCATCGACGACCACGTGGTGGAGCCGCCCGACATGTTCCTGCGCCACGTGCCGGCCAAATACAAGGACGAAGCGCCCATCGTCGTCACCGACTCTCACGGTGTCGACCAGTGGATGTATCAGGGCCGCCCGCAAGGCGTCAGCGGGCTCAACGCGGTGGTCTCCTGGCCCGCCGAGGAGTGGGGCCGCGACCCCGCCGGCTTCGCCGAGATGCGCCCCGGCGTCTACGACGTGCACGAACGGGTCCGTGACATGAGCCGCAACGGCATCCTGGCCTCGATGTGCTTCCCGACCTTCACCGGGTTCTCCGCGAGGCATCTCAACATGACCCGCGAGAACGTCACGCTGGTGATGGTGTCGGCCTACAACGATTGGCACATCGATGAGTGGGCGGGCTCCTACCCGGGCCGCTTCATCCCGATCGCGATCCTGCCGACCTGGAACCCCGAGGCGATGTGCGCCGAGATCCGCCGGGTGGCCGCCAAGGGCTGCCGGGCGGTCACGATGCCCGAGCTGCCGCACCTGGAGGGGCTGCCCAGCTACCACGACGAGGAGTACTGGGGACCGGTGTTCACCACGCTGTCGGAGTGCAACGTGGTGATGTGCCTGCACATCGGCACCGGCTTCGGGGCGATCAGCATGGCGCCGGACGCCCCGATCGACAACCTGATCATCCTGGCCACCCAGATCTCGGCGATGTGCGCCCAGGACCTGCTGTGGGGTCCGGCGATGCGCAACTATCCGGACCTGAAGTTCGCGTTCTCCGAGGGCGGCATCGGCTGGATCCCGTTCTACCTGGATCGCAGCGACCGGCACTACACCAACCAGAAGTGGCTGCGCCGCGACTTCGGCGACAAGCTGCCGTCCGAGGTGTTCCGTGAGCACTCGCTGGCCTGCTACGTCACCGACAAGACGTCGCTGAAACTGCGTCACGACATCGGTATCGACATCATCGCCTGGGAATGCGACTACCCGCACTCGGACTGCTTCTGGCCGGACGCTCCCGAGCAGGTGCTCGCCGAACTGAACGCCGCCGGCGCCAGTGACTCCGACATCAACAAGATCACCTGGGAGAACTCCTGCCGGTTCTTCGGCTGGGACCCGTTCGCCCACACCTCGCGCGAACAGGCGACGGTGGGGGCGTTGCGGGCCACCGCGACCGACGTCGACGTGTCCATCCGGCCGCGTGCCGAGTGGGCGCGCCGGTACGCCGAGAAGCAGCTGGCGAAAGCATAGGGGTCTCGCGAGTGTCGGGAAAAGATGTCGGCACATTTGGAGGATAATTAGTAGGATCATTTTCATGGCAGCGAAAACCAAGGTCTCGGCGACGCTGACACCCGAGCGTTTGCGGCAGGCTCAGGCGGTTACCGGTACCTCAAACGTCTCCCAACTGCTCGAAGATGCGCTCGGCGCACTCATCGAACGCGAGCTTGAGAAGCGATGGCTTGAGGCGAACCGCGACGACGAACTGCCGGGTGAGGTCCCGGTCGACCTGAGTGCGGTGCCATGGGAGGAGTAGGCGGACCGGTCATCAACCGGGGCGAGGTGTGGTGGGCCGACGTGCCAGGCGACAAGATTCGTCCCGTTCTCGTCTTGACCAGACAGCGCTTCACTTCGCGTCTGACGTCACTGCTGGTCGCGCCGGTGACGACAACGGTCCGCAATATCCCCACTGAGGTTGCCCTGGACCGGGCAGACGGGCTACCGCGACAATGCGCGGTCAACTTCGACAACGTATTCACGTTGGGCCGTTCGAGGTTCACGAGTCGTATCGTCCGACTGGCTGACGAGCGGCTTTCGGAGGTGTGCCGAGCCTACCGGTTCGCCGTCGGCTGTTGATCTTGTATGCGTCGAATAGTCGACGTATCCTTCGACAATGTGACGGCGGACGTCGGCGCCCGGGTCGCCGGTGCGGCGCAGCTGTTGGCCTCGCTGGGCCGCAACGAGTCGGTCGCATTCATGGCACAGGCGATCAACGCCACCATGGGGAAGTGAGGGAGCCATGTCGATGGTGTCGGTGATCACCGGTGGTGCGGGCGGCATAGGCCTGGCCACGGCGAAGATCGTCGGTCGCGAGCAGTCGCTGGTGCTGTGCGATGTTCGGCAGGACCGGCTGGATACCGCGGCGAAAACCCTTGAAGCGCTAGGCATCGCGGCATCGGTGGTCAACTGCGACGTCACCGACCGCCGGGCTGTCGCCGAGCTGTTCGACACCGCGGCCGCCATCGGGCCGGTCGCCTCGGTGATCCACGCCGCGGGGGTCAGCCCGAGCATGGGTGACGCCGACTATGTCATGCGGACCAACGCAATCGGCACGCTCAACGTCAATGAGGCCTTTTATGGTGCGGCCGGGCAGGGCTCGGCGATCGTCAATGTGGCATCGATGGCCGCGCATCTGCTGCCCGAGGAGCTGATCCCGGTCGGGCAGTTCCCGCTTGCCCTCGGTGACGCCGGCGCCTTCCTGGCGGCCATGGCGACGGTCTGCGAACCGATGCCGCAAGAGGTGCGTTCGGGTGTCGCTTATGCCGTGAGCAAGGCATTCGTCCGCTGGTACAGCAGTTCGCAGGCTGAACGGTTCAACGGCCGCGGTTTGCGCATCGTCTCGGTCTCGCCCGGGTCGACCGACACCGAAATGGGCCGGCTGGAGGAACAAGCCGGTGCCGGGGCGCTGGTCGTCGACGCCGCCGTCCCGCGCTGGGGCAAACCCGAAGAGATGGCGGCGCTGCTCGCGTTCTGTGTCAGCGATGCTGCCGGCTATCTCACCGGCACCGACATCCTCAATGACGGCGGCGTGGTCGCCTCGGTGCGTGAACGCGCCCGGGTGGCTGCCGAAAACGCTTGATATGACCGCAAATGCCGGCGAGTCCGGCCGGCCCGTGTCGTCGCCGCCGACCGAGCGCGTGATCAGGATCCTGGAGCTGCTGGCATCAGACCCCGAACGCGGCTTCTCGCTGTCGGAGATCGCGCGGATACTGCACATCAGCCACGGCACGTGTCACGCGATCGTCACCACCCTGGCCGCCCGGCAGTGGATCGTGCGCGACCGGCGCTCGAGCGGCTACTCGTGGGGGCCGGCACTGGCCGCACTGACCCGGCCGGTCAACAAGCAGGCGTTCCGACCGGAGCTGCAACGGCTCTCCGACGATGTCGGCATGCAGGTCATCCTGGGCGCGCGGCAGGGACCGACGGTGGTGGTCACCGATGCGGTCGGTGAATCCCTTGCCGCGCCGCACGTCAGCGTCGGCTTCCGAATGCCGATAGTGGCCCCGTTCTGCCGGGAGTTCGTCGCCGAAGCGAGCGATCAGCTCAAGAAGGAATGGTTGAGCGGCTTGGGGGCTCCGTCGCCGCGGCTGCGCCGGCGACTGGCCGCGGTGCTCGATGAAGTGCGCGCTCGCGGCTACGCGGTCGAACGGCTCAGCCGCGAGTACGTCCGGGTGTATTCGGCGCTGCAGGCGCTGGCCGCCGAGGGCGAGCCCGACGAGATCACCTCGCGGCTCGCCAGCGCCTTCGCCGACCTGACCGTGGTCGACTACCTGCCCGGTGAGCTCGACAGCGCCGAGCATCGGATCGCCAACGTGGCCGCACCGATCCACGACACGGATGGCACGGTCACCATGTCGGTGGGCGCGTCCCCGTTCGCGACGATGACTCCGGCCGAGGTCAGTGATCTCGGAGCGGTCGTGCAGGAGACCGCGCGGCGCATCGAATCACTCTGGACGGCAAGGAAAGAGCCGGTATGACCGATCATGCCGATACTCACAAGAAGTTGGTCATCGGGGCCAGCGGATTCCTCGGCTCGCATGTCACCCGGCAACTCGTCGACGCCGGCGAAGACGTTCGGGTCCTGATCCGCGCCACCAGCTCAACACGCGCGATCGACGGCCTCGATGTCGACGTCCGGCGCGGTGACATCTTCGACCAGGACGCCGTGCGCTCGGCGATGAACGGATGCGATGTCGTCTACTACTGCGTCGTGGATGCGCGGGCATGGCTGACCGATCCGGAACCGTTGTACCGCACCAACGTCGAAGCTCTGCGCCATGTCCTCGACGTTGCGGCCGGCGCGGCACTGGACCGGTTCGTGTTCACCAGTTCGATCGGAACCATCGGGCGCGTCGATCACGGTCTGGCCGACGAGCGCACCGCCCACAACTGGCTCGACTCCGGCGGGGACTACATCCGAAGCCGGGTCGAGGCCGAGAATCTGGTGCTGGACTACCACCGGGACAAGGGCCTGCCTGCGGTGGCGATGTGCGTCGCCAACACCTACGGCTCCGGCGATTGGCAGCCCACCCCGCACGGCGGGCTGGTCGCCGCTGCCGTCCGCGGGAAGCTGCCCTTCTACATCTCCGGTGCGCAAGCCGAGGTCGTCGGTGTCGATGATGCGGCGCGCGCCCTGATTTTGGCCGGGCAACGCGGCAGGCCGGGCCAACGCTACATCGTCTCCGAACGGTTCATGAGCGCTCGCGACATCTACCGGGCGGCATGCGCCGCGGTCGATGTCGAGCCACCGAGGTGGGGCGTGCCGGTCGCGGTGATGTCGGCACTGGGACATCTCGCCCAGTTCGCGGCGCGGCGGCGGCGGCGCGAAACCGCACTCACCCCGCTGTCGATACGGCTGATGCACATCATGTCGCCGATGAGTCACGACAAGGCCGTCCGGGAACTCGGGTGGGAGCCCCGGCCGGCCACTGAGGCACTGGCCGAAGCCGCCGGTTTCTTCCGCAGCAGGCGGCGCACCAAGAACCAGGAGAGCTCGTGAGCGTGGCACTCACCGTCGAGCAGCGGGAACTCGGCGAATCACTGCGACGCTTCGCCGCCCGGCACGCACCGATCGCCGACGCCCGCAAGGCGTTCGACTCGCTGGCGGCGGGGGAGCTGCCGGGATGGTGGCCGGAGCTGGTGGCCAACGGCTTTCACGCCATCCACCTGCCCGAATCGTGCGGCGGGCAGGGCGGAGGTCTGCTGGACGCCGCCGGCGTTCTGGAGGCCGCCGGAAAAGCGTCCCTGCCGGGGCCGCTGCTGGCGACGGTCACCGCGGGAGCGGTCGGGCTGCTCGCCGATGCGACACCTGCCCGCGAGGTGTTTCTGGGCGCCTTGTCATCGGGTACGCCGGCGACCGTGCTCCTGCCGCAGTACGCGAAGCTCACCGCACATCCGATCGGCGACGGATGGCTCATCGACGGTGCCGCCGAACTGATCTCGGGCGCCTGCTCGGCGCGGCTCGCGCTGGTCTGCGCCGAGCTCACCGACGGTGCGGCGATCTGGCTGGCCGTGGACATGTCCCGACCGGAAGTGGCGGTCCGGCCGGCCGCGGGTACCGATCTGCTCACCGACGTGGGAACGATCACGTTTACCGGCTACCCCGCGGCGGCGGCCGACGTCATGACCGGTATCGACCCCGGCCGTGCCGAATGGCTCACCGTCGGGCTCGCCGCGGCGGTATCCGCAGGAATCGCCGGATGGTGCGTCGAGGCGGCCACCCAACATCTGCACACCCGCGAACAGTTCGGCAAGCCGATCGGGACATTCCAGGCGCTGCAACACCAAGCGGCCATGCTGTTGGTGAACAGCGAACTGGCCAGCGCCGCCGCCTGGGACGCCGTACGCGCAGCCTCCGACGACTCCGACCAGCACGAGATGGCGGCCGCCGCTGCGGCGCTGACCGCCATCGCGCCGTGCCCGGACGCCGTCCTGGACACGCTGACGATGTTCGGCGCCATCGGCTTCACCTGGGAACACGACCTGCACCTGTACTGGCGCCGCGCCACCAGCATCGCCGCATCGATCGGCGCCGCCACCGGTTGGGCACGGCGCCTCGGCGAGCTCACCACCACGCAGCAGCGGGATTTCACCGTCGATCTCGGCGGCGCCGAAGCCGAGTTCCGGGCGGAGATCGCCGCGACACTCGACGCTGCGAGTCTCCTGCGCAACGACGGACCCGGACGGCAAGGCGACTACCCGCACTTCGAAACAGGTCCGCAGCGAACCCTGATCGCCGAAGCCGGGCTCATCGCGCCGCACTGGCCGGCGCCGTGGGGTATCGACGCCACCCCGTTGCAGCAGCTCATCATCGTCGAGGAATTCGCCAACCGCCCCGGCCTGATACGGCCGTCGTTGGGCATCGCCGAATGGATCCTGCCGTCGCTCCTGCGGGCAGCGCCGGATGCCCTGCGCCAGCAGCTGATTCCGCCGACGCAACGCGGTGAGCTGGCTTGGTGCCAGCTCTTCAGCGAACCCGGGGCCGGTTCGGACCTGGCGTCCCTGATCACCCGGGCGGTCAAGGTCGACGGCGGCTGGCGCGTCAACGGACACAAGATCTGGACGTCGTGCGCGCAACGCGCCGACTACGGCGCACTGCTGGCCCGCACTGATCCCGACGCCGCCAAACACCGCGGCATCGGCTACTTCATCGTGGACATGCGCTCGCCAGGTATCGAAGTCCAGCCGATCGTGCAGGTCACCGGCGACTCCGAGTTCAACGAGGTCTTCCTCAACGACGTCTTCGTCCCCGATGACATGCTGCTCGGCGAGCCCACCGGTGGCTGGCAGCTGGCGCTTGCCACCATGGCCGAAGAGCGTTCCGCCATCAGCGGATACGTTCAGTACGACCGGGCGGTCGCATTGCGGCGGCTGGCCGCCGCCCCGGGCGAGCAGCGTGACGACGCGGTGCGGGCTCTCGGTGAGCTCGACGCCTACACGCAGGCGATCAAGGCGCTCGGCGTACGCGAGACCATCAGACTGCTGGACGGCCAGGGCCTGGGGCCGGCATCAAGCATCGCCAAAGTGGCGATGAACGTCCTGCTGCGCCGCACCTTCCGGGCCACCCTGGCCATCGCCGGGCGGCTGGCGATGACAACCGACTCCGACCCGGCCGTCGTCGAACCGTACCTGCTGTCACCGGCCGAACTGATCGGCGGCGGCACCAACGAGATCCAGCTGAACGTCATCGCCCAGATGATCCTCGGCCTGCCCCGCAAATGACCGCATTCAGATAGAGGACAACACATGGGATTACGAGGAGAGGCCGCGATCGTCGGCTACGTCGAGCTGCCGCCCGAGCGGATGAACAAGGGCACCCCGGCCCCGTTCACGCTCGAGCAATGGGCCGAGCTGAGCGCGGACGCGCTTGCCGACGCAGGGCTATCGGGTGAGCTCGTCAACGGAATCGTCACCTCGCACCTGGGCGAGTCGGAGATCTTCGTGCCCTCCACCATCGCCGAATATCTCGGCGTGCCGGCCCGCTTCGCCGAGATCGTCGACCTGGGCGGGGCCAGTGCCGCTGCCATGGTGTGGCGGGCCGCGGCCGCGATCGAACTCGGCATCTGCGATGTGGTGCTGTGCGCGTTACCGGCCCGCTACATCACCCCGATGTCGGAGCGCAAACCCAAGCCGCTGGTCGACGCGATGTTCTTCGGCTCGTCGAGCAACCAATACGGTTCTCCCCAGGCGGAGTTCGAGATCCCCTACGGCAACCTCGGCCAGAACGGCCCCTATGGGCAGGTGGCCACCCGCTACGGAGCGGTCTACGGCTACGACGAGCGGGCGATGGCCAAGCTTGTCGTCGACCAGCGGGTCAACGCCAACCACACCGACGGCGCCATCTGGCGTGACACGCCGCTGACCGTCGAGGACGTGCTGGCCAGCCCGATCATCGCCGATCCACTGCACATGCTGGAGATCGTGATGCCCTGCGTCGGCGGTGCCGCCGTGGTGATCGCGAACGCCGAGGTCGCCCGGCGAGCCCGCAACCGTCCGGTGTGGGTCAAGGGGTTCGGCGAGCACGTTCCGTTCAAGACCCCGACCTACGCCGCGGACCTGCTGGCCACCCCGATCGCCGAGGCCGCCGACACCGCCTTTGCGATGACGGACCTGACCCGCGCGGACATGGACATGGTCTCCATCTACGACTGCTACACGATCACGGTGCTGCTGTCGCTGGAGGACGCCGGCTTCTGTGAGAAGGGCAAAGGCATGCAGTTCATCACCGACCACGACCTGACCTTCCGCGGCGACTTCCCGCTCAACACCGCCGGCGGCCAACTCGGTTTCGGGCAGGCCGGCCTGGCCGGCGGCATGCACCACGTCTGTGACGCCACTCGTCAGATCATGGGCCGGGCCGGTGCCGCGCAAGTGGCCGACTGCAACCGGGCCTTCGTCTCGGGCAACGGCGGCATTCTGAGCGAACAGACCGCTCTCATCCTGGAAGGGGAATGAGCACCGATGACCACCTTCGAACGCCCGATGCCGGTCAAGACGCCCACCACCGCACCGTTCTGGGACGCACTGGCGCAACACCGCATCGTCATCCAGTACTCGCCGTCAACCGACAGCTACGTGTTCTACCCACGGGTCCGGGCACCGCGCACCCTGGCCGACGACCTGGAATGGCGCGAGATCTCCGGGATGGGCACGCTGTACTCCTTCACGGTGGCACGCCGGCCGGTCGGCATCCACTTCGCCGACGCCGTGCCGCAACTGTTGGCCATCGTCGAATGGGATGAAGGGCCACGGTTCTCCACCGAGCTGGTCAACGTCGACCCCGCAGAACTGGCGGTCGGTATGCGGGTGCGACCGGTGTTCTGCGACTATCCGGAGCACGACGTCACGATGCTGCGCTACGAACCGGCGGCGAACCATGACTGACGACGCCGCGGAAATCGAGGCGATCAAACGCCTGAAGTCCCGCTACTGCCGTTACCTGGACACCAAGGACTGGGCGGCCTGGCGTGCCCTGTTCACCGACGACTTCGTCAGTGACACCTCCCGCGCAGGCGGCAAACTCATCAGCGGCGCCGACGAATTCGTCGCCTTCACCCGCAAAAGTCTGCGCGACCAACCCACCGTCCACCAGGTCCACGCTCCCGACATCGAGTTGACCTCACCGACCACCGCCGGCGGGGTGTGGGCGCTGGAAGACGTGGTCCGGTTCGGCCCGGGAGTCAACCTGCGGGGTTACGGCCACTACACCGAGACCTACGAGAAGACCGACGGTCAGTGGCGGATAGCGAGTTCCACGCTCACCCGGCTGCGCGAGGACGTGTTCAACGGGTTGTTCGCCGTCTACCTGTCACCGCGCGTGCGCGCGGTGCTGGCCGCAGTGGCGGGACGGTTGATGAAGTGAGCGTGCCCAGGACTGCCGTGCACTGTCCCGATGGTATTACCGAAAGGTCTATAGTATAGGCGCCGGGACCGGTCCCGGGTGCTCGTAAACCGAGAAGGGGAGTGTTCGTGGAGATCGAAGGCAAAGGCGCGATCATCGTCGGTGGCGCATCGGGGTTCGGCAAGGCGACAGCGGAGCTGTTGGCCAAGCGCGGGGCCAAGGTAGCGATCCTGGACCGGCCGCAGTCCAAGGGCAAGGATGTCGCCGACGCGCTCGGCGGCCAGTTCTTCGAGGCCGATGTCACCGACTTCGCCGGGATCGAGAAGGTGCTGAACGAGGCCGTCGAGGCGCTGGGCGGTGTGCACATCGCGGTGACCACGGCCGGCGGGACCACCGCGGGCGGCGGTATCGGTGAGCGAACGATCAAACGCGATGGGCCGCACGATCTGGAGGCGTTCCGGTCCACCCAAGATCTCAACGTCGTCGGTACGTTCAACGTGAGCCGGTTGGCCGCCTGGCACATGAGCACCAACGAGCCGGAGGACGACGAGCGCGGCGTGATCATCAATACGTCGTCGATCGCGGCGTTCGAGGGCCAGATCGGGCAGATCGCCTACACCGCATCGAAGGCCGCGATCGCCGGGATGTGTCTGACGATGGCCCGCGATCTGGGCGGCGTCGGCATCCGGGTGCTGGCGATCGCGCCCAGTTTGTTCGCCACCGGTCTGACTCAGGGCATCCCGGACGAGTTCGCCGCGGTGCTCACCAAGGACGCGGCGTTCCCCAAGCGGCTGGGCCGCCCGGAGGAGTACGCCAAGCTGGCAGCGGCCATCGTGGAGAACCCGATGCTCAACGGCCAGTGCATCCGCCTCGATGCCGGCCAGCGCTTCGCGCCGAAGTGAGCTTGCGTTGACTTTGCAGTCAGGGCTGTGAATTGCGTGGATTCACAGCCCTGACTGCAGTTTCAAGACGGCTCAGGGGCCGGCGAGCACCGGCGGCTTGGTGGCGGCCGGGTCCGGGTTCGCGATCGGCAAGGCCATGAACCGGCGGGCGTTGTCGCCCATGAAGTCATAGCTGCGCCGGACGTCCATGCCCTCGGCGTAGCGCCAGAATCCCTTCGGTTCGGCCAGGCCCTCGGGATGCGGATAATCCGACCCGAACAGCACCTTGTCCCAGCCGACGGTGTCCACCACGTCGGAGATGCAGCCCTCCCAGAACGGGCTCACCCAGATGTTGCGCCGGAACACCTCGTGGGGGTGTTCGGGGAAGTTCTGCGGCATCTTCTTGTACAGGTCGGCGAAGTCGTGGAACAACGGGGCGATCCAGGAGCTGCCGTTCTCGACGCTGGCGATGCGCAGCTTGGGGAAGCGGGTCAGGGTGCCGTGGCAGATCAGCGCGGTGATCATGTCGGCGATCTCCCGATGGCCCAGCACCATCCACCGGAATGCGCTCTGCGCCATGAAATTCTGGGTGTACGGCGGCTCCCAGCGGCCGACATAGTCGTCGAGCGGCGGGAAGCTGGCGTGCAGCACGATGGGCAGGCCGGCGGCTTCCACGTCGCGCCAGAACGGGTCGAACTCCGGCAGTGCCGGTGAGCGCCAGCCGTGGACGCCGTTGACCGGGCCGGGTTTGATCAGCGCCACAGCGGCGCCGTGATCGAGGATGTACTCCAGTTCGCGCTGGGCGCCGTCGACCTCGGAGAGGTTGATGATCGGCGTGGAGAAGACCCGGCCGTCGTAGTTGTAGGTCCAGTGCTCGGCCATCCACTGGTTCAGCGCGTGGATGATGGCCAGCGTGAGCTCTGGGTCGTCGGCGCTGGAGTGTTCCACCAGGCTGGCCAGCGTCGGATAGTTCAGCGCCTCCACCACCCCCTGGCGGTCGAGTTCGGCGACCCGGTCGGCGGGGTTGCGGGTGGCCGCAGGCGCCTCGATGGCGGGTCCCTGCATCTCGCGCAGGGTCAGTCCCTCGGTGTTCTCGCCGGCGAAAAATTTCTCGTGGGCACCCGGCGCGGCGACCCGCTCGAACGTCGGGTTGGGGATGAAGTCGCTGACGCGGTTGTTGATGATGATCCGGGTCTGGCGGCCGATCTGCGCGAATTGGACTGCGCGGGAGTACTTCTCCGGCAGGTACTTGGTCAGTGCCTCGGGGGTTTCGTACATGTGCTGGTCGGCATCGAAGATCGGTGCGTCGCGGAATTGGGTCATGACGGGTTCCTTTCCCACCGCGAGCAGTCGCGAAAGCCCCCTAAAATCAGCGTGTTTTGGGGGCTTTCATGTCTGCTCGCGGTAATTACGTCGTCAGGATGGTGGCCGCGGCGGTGCCCGGCGCCCCGTAGAGCTGGGCGAACCCCACCTTGGGCTCGCCCGGCACCTGGCGGTCACCGGCCTCGCCACGCAGTTGGCGCACCAGCTCGTGGAGCTGGCGCAGCCCGGAGGCGCCGATCGGCTCGCCGTTGGCGATCAGCCCGCCGTCGGTGTTGACCGGCAGCGAGCCGCCGATCTCGGTGGCACCGTCGGCGAGTAGCTTCTCCTGGTCGCCGTCGGCGCAGAAACCGCATTCGGCCATGTGGATGACCTCGGCGCCGGCGTCGGTGTCCTGCAACTGGATGACGTCGACGTCCTGGGGCGACACCCCGGCCTTCTCGAACGCGGCGCGAGCGGCGTACACCGTGGGCGCCACATCCTCGGTGACCGGGGCGAAGGTGGTGTTGACCTCGTAGGCGCCGTAGCGGCGGGTGCGCACCTCCACCGCGCGTAGGTAGACCGGCTTGTCGGTGTAGCGGTGCGCGATGTCCGCGCGGCACATCACCACCGCCGCCGCACCCTCATCCGGTGCGCAGAACATGTACTGCGTCAGTGGGTAGTTCAGCATCGTCGAGCCGAGAATCTCCTCCTCAGAGATCGGCTTGCGGCGGAACGCATTCGGGTTCAGCGCCCCGTTGCGGAAGTTCTTGGCGGCGACCTTGGCCAATGTCTGTTGGGAGATACCGTGATCATGCAGATACCGGTTGGCCTTCATGCCGAAGAACTGGGTGGTCAGGTACTGGCCGTTCTCGGCGTACCAGCGTGGCATCCCGACCAGCGCTGGGTCCTCGGTGAACGCCCCGCGGGGATGCTTGTCCAGGCCGACGGCGATACCGATGTCGTAGTCGCCCAGCCGGATACCGTCCGCGCAGACCTTGGCGGCGCTGGCCGCCGTGGCGCAGGCGTTGAACACGTTGGTGAACGGGATACCCGACAGCCCGACCATGCCGACGATCGCATCCGGGTTGGCCACCGTCCAGCTGCCGCCGGTCGCGGCGCCGATGTCCGACCATGCCACGCCCGCGTCGGCGACCGCGGCGAAGATGGCATCCACCCCCATCTGCATCGCGGACTTGCCTTCGAAGCGGCCGAACGGGTGCAGGCCGACCCCGATGATGGCGACGTCGTTCATGCGCCCTGCTCCATCGGCCGGAAGGCGAACGTGATGATCTCGGTGCCGTCGGCGTCGGTGGCGAACGGCACCATGGTCAGCTCCACCGGCATGTCGAACTCCAGCTTCTCGGGGTCGTTCTCGGTGAGCCGGCCTTCCACCCGCACGGCATCCCCGAGCTGCACCAGGCCGACTCCGAACGGGACGAAGTCCTTCCCCGTCGGGCCTAGATACGGTGGGCCGGGCGGGAAGCCCTGGGTGGTCCAGGCCACCAGGGTTCCGTTGCGGGGGAGCAGCTGCTGTGTCATCTGGTCACCGCTGCAGCTCGGGCAGCGCGGCTGCGCCGGAAATACCGTGGCCTGGCAGTCCGCGCAGCGGCTGCCGATCAGCTGCGGGCTCGCGTCCGGCCAGGTCGAGATATCGGGAGCTAGCGCCTTCTGCATGGATCCTCCGCGCAACGGGTTTATTAACTGTAACGCTTACAGTAATGTACGCTAGCGCGAGTTGAACAGTGGGGTTTGAGGCGATGACGGCGAACAACGAATCGGCGAAACGGCGTCGCATCCTCGTCATGGGCGCCAGCGGCAATGTCGGCGCCTGCGTCACCCGGCACCTGGTCGCCCGTGGCGACGATGTGCGGGTGCTGCTGCGTCGTTCGAGTTCCACCAAGGGCATCGACGGGCTCGACGTGCAGCGACATTACGGTGACATCTTCGACACCGAGGCCGTCGCCGCCGCCATGGCAGACCGCGAGGTGGTGTATTACTGCGTTGTCGACACCCGCGCGGAACTCCGTGACCCGGCACCGCTGTTTCGCACCAACGTCGAGGGGCTGCGCAACGTGCTGGAGGTGGCTGCCAATGCCGACCTCGACAAGTTCGTCTTCCTGAGCACCATCGGCACCATCGCGGTGGGGCGCAACGGCGAAACGGTCGACGAGGAGACACCGTTCAACTGGGCCGACCAAGGCGGCGCCTACATCGCCTCCCGCCGCGAGGCCGAGCGGCTGGTGCTGTCCTACGCCGCCGACCGTGGTCTGCCGGCCGTCGTCACGAACGTGTCCAACCCCTACGGCCCGCCCGACTGGCAGCCGCGCCAGGGCATGCTCGTCCAGCTCGCGGCGCTGGGCAAGATGCCGGCCTACGCGCGGGGGGTGGGATCGGAGGTGGTCGGCATCGACGATGCCGCCAGAGGCCTGATCCTGGCCGCGGAACGGGGGCGGATCGGCCAGCGCTACATCATCTCCGAGCGGTATATGAGTCAGCGCGAGATGCTCACCATCGCGGCTCACGAGGTCGGGGCAACGCCGCCCCGCTTCGGCATACCGATGGCGGTGTTGCATATCGCTGGGCAAGTCGTCGGGGCACTGGGCGCGCTGTTGCGCCGCGACTTCGCGTTCACCGCAACGGGTGCCCGGCTGATGGCGTTGACGTCGCCCGCCGATCACAGCAAGGCCACCCGCGAACTGGGCTGGCACCCCGAGCCGACCGAGCGTGCGATTCGCAGTGCCGCACGGTTCTACGTGGAGCGGAGCAAGACATGATCCCGTTCGTGGTCCGGCGTGACGACGGCTTCGTGCCCAACGCCATCGCGCACGGCGGGTGGGGGCCGACGCTGGGCGGACAGGTGGTCGGCGGGCTGCTGGCCCGCGCTGTGGAGCAACACGTCTCCGACGACGACCTGCAGCCGGCGCGGCTGACCGTCGAGATCCTGCGCCGGGTGGCATGCGAACCACTGCGGGTCACTGCGTCGGTGGTCCGCGCCGGGTCGCGGATGCGCGCGGTAGACGCCGCGATGACGCAGGACGGCGAGCTGGTCGCCCGCGCATCGGCACTGTATCTGCGGCGCGGCACCCAGCCCGGCGGCGAGTTCTACACCACCGAGGTCACGATGCCCTCGGTGCCGGAGGAGCCGGCGCGCTTCGACGAATCCGTGCCGATGTTCATCCAGACGTACGGCAACAACGACGGCGGCCGCTTCCCGTGGCAGCATTCGGGACCGCGGTACGCCTGGATACGCGAGATCCGAGATCTCGTCGACGGCGAAGAACTGACCCCGTTCGTGCGGGCGGCGATGGCCGTTGACGTCACCGCGTCGCTGACGAACTTCAGCACCACGGGGTTGGCGTTCATCAACGCCGACTACACCCTGACCCTGAGCAGGTTGCCGGTCGGCCCCTACATCGGGCTGGCGGCGTTGACCCACTACAGCGATGCGGGCGTGGCGACCGGAAGCGCCGCCCTGTTGGACAGCTGCGGCCCGATCGGCAACGGTGTATCGACCGCCGTCGCGAACTTCAACTTCGATCCGAGCCGGGAGAGCCCCGCGGCAGGCTAGGCGATAGCGCCGGACTCCTTCAGCTTTTCGATGCGGTCCCAGTCGATCCCGAGTTCCATCAGCACCGTCTCGGTGTGCTCGGATGCCTGCGGGGCGCGAGTGGTCTCCAGCGGCTCGTGGTTGAACTGCACCGGGCCACGGACGACTTTGAACGCCGGCCCGCCATCGCCCGCGTCGACCTCGACGATCATGTCGTTGGCGATCGCCTGCTCGTCGGAGCCCAGGTCCACCAGGCTCTGGAATGGCGCCCACTGGCCCTTCATGGTCTTGAGGTGCTGACGCCAGTATTCGAAAGGCTTCGCGCCGATCGCGGCGACGATCAACTCACTGGCCGCATCGGCGTTCTCCATCAGCGGCAGCACGTCGGAGAAACGGGGGTCGTCGGCGGCTTCGGGAATGCCGAGGTGCTCGAAGGTGTCCCGAATGTATCCGGTCGGGCTGACGATGCACAGGTTGATGGTGCCGCCGTCGGAGGTGGTGTAGTTGCCCAGGAACGGATTCGCCGGGGAGCCACCGGATTGCGGCATCAGCGAACGCATGGCTTCGCCGGTCTCCATCCCCTGGGTCACGCTGGCGCCGGCCGCCCACCACGCGGTGGACAGCAGCGAGACGTCGACCTCGAGAGCTTCCCCGGTGCGTTCCCGATGCAGCAGCGCGGCGGCGATACCGCCGGCGATGTTCATGCCGCCGACCGAGTCGCCGAACGCGGGAATCCCCTGGGACAGCGGCGCCCCCAGTTCTTCTGGGCTCAGCGCGTGGCCCACTCCGCTGCGGGTCCAGAACGCGGTGCCGTCGAAGCCGCCGATGTCACGCTCCGGGCCCTTGTCGCCGTACGCGCTGCCGCGCGCGTAGATGATGTTCGGGTTCGCGGCACGAATGTGCTCGACGTCGAACCGGTTCTTCTGCCTTGCCCGCGGAAGGTAGTTGGTAAGGAAGACGTCTGCGGTCGCGGCCAGTTCATAGAGCACCTGCTGCCCGTCGGGGGTCGAGACATCGATGCCGACGCTGCGCTTGCCGCGGTTGGGATGCTCGATCAGCGGATGCCGGTCGGGGTCGAGTTCGAAACCGCCCATCCGGATGAATCCGCGCTGAGTGTCGCCGCGCACCGGGTGCTCGACCTTGATGACGTCGGCGCCCCAGTCGGCCAGGATCGCCCCGGCCGCCGGGACGAACGTGAACTGCGCGACCTCCAGTACCCGGAAGCCGTCCATGACCTTGATCAACCCGGCACGCTCCTGACATCCGACCAATTGGAGTATTCTACTGTAATGGTTACGGTTGGGCATCCGAAAGACGCCGGCGTGGTCCGGGCCACGAGTGTCGAGATCGGCAAACGCGCCGCGACAGCCGCCGAGTCGCGGATGCTCATTGACGGTGAGCTGGTCGGGGCGGCCTCAGGCGCGGAGTTCGACAACATCAGCCCCGCCACCGGGCGGGTGCTGGGCACCACCGCGGCCGCCGATGCCGCCGACATGGACAGGGCCGTCGGCGCGGCCCGCCGAGCGTTCGACGACACCGACTGGTCGATCAACAGGGAACTGCGCAAGCGATGCCTCCAGCAGTTGCAGTCCGCACTGGAGTCGGAACAGGAGGAGTTGCGCACCGAGCTGATCGCCGAAGTGGGCTGTCCGGTGATGACGACCCAACTGGCACAGCTGGATTGGCCGCTGGCCGACGCATTGCGCTATCCCGCCCGGCTGATCGATGAGTTCGAGTGGGAGCGGCCGCTGCAGGGTGGCGGGCTGTTCGGCGAGCGCAATATGCGCACCGTGGTCAAGGAGCCGGTCGGAGTGGTGGCGGCCATCACCCCGTCCAACTTCCCGATCGAGGTGATCCTCAACAAGCTGGGGCCGGCACTGGCGGCCGGCAACACCGTCGTGCTCAAGCCCGACCCGAACACGCCGTGGAACGCCACCCGGCTGGGGCGGCTGGTCGCCGAGCACACCGACATTCCCGCAGGCGTGCTCAACGTGGTGCCCACCGGATCCAACGAGGTGGCCGGTTTGCTCGGAACCGATCCCCGCGTCGACATGATCTCGTTCACCGGATCCACCGCCGTAGGCAAGCTGCTGGCACGCCAGAGCGCCGACACCATGAAGCGCACTTTCCTTGAACTGGGCGGGAAGTCGGCGCTGATCGTGCTCGACGACGCCGACCCGGCCAAGGTGATCCCGGGTGCGGTCGGAGTGTGCGTGCACGCCGGACAGGCCTGCGCGGCAACCACCCGGATGCTGGTGCACACCTCGCTCTACGACGAGGTGGTCGCCGCGGTCACCGCGGCGTTCGCGGCGGTGACGGTCGGTGACCCGGCGCTGCCGCAGACCCTGGTGGGACCGCTGATCAGCGCCGCGCAGCAGCAGCGGGTGCTCGATGCGATTGCACAAGCCCGCCGCGATGGCGCCGAGATCACCACCGGTGGTGGGGACGTCACGGATCTGCCGGGTGAACTGGGGGGTGGGTACTACGTGCGGCCGACGGTGATCGTCGGCGTCGACAACAGCGCGGCCATCGCCCAACAGGAGGTGTTCGGTCCGGTGCTGGTGATCCTGCCGTTCGGTGATGACCACGAGGCGGTGCGGATCGCCAACGACAGCGCCTACGGGCTGGCCGGCGCGGTGGTGTCGGCGTCGAGCGAGCGGGCCATGGCCGTGGCCCGCCGGGTGCGGACCGGGGCCATCGGCGTCAACGGCGGCATGTACTACGGCGCCGACGCGCCGTTCGGCGGCTACAAGAGCAGCGGCTGGGGTAGGCAGTGCGGGATCGAGGGGTTCTCGCAGTATCTGGAGACCAAGACCATCGGCTACCGCAGACCGCGGGGGGCGTAAGGAAACCCCGCGGTTGGATCATCGACTGTGCGGTCTGGGTGGCCAGCGTCGGTGTGTCGCGTACCAAACCGCACAGTCGGCGGCTACTTCGGGGTGAACGTCACCGGCAACGCACGCGGGGAGCGGAACGGCTGACCGTAGATGTGCGGGTTGTCGTCGGTCGCCAGGGCGATGTCGCCGAGCCGGTCCAGCAGGCACTCCATCGCAACGCGCATCTCCATGCGGGCCAGATGCAGACCCATGCAGGTGTGCTCGCCGGCGGCGAACGTGATGTGCGGAATCCATTTGCGGAAGATGTCGAACTCCTCCGAGCGCTCCCACCGGGTCTCGTCCCGGTTGGCGGACCCGATGCAGACATCGACGACGGCGCCGGCGGGGATCGCCACTCCGGCGACCTCGGTGTCGCGGATCGCGGTGCGCTGCACGGTGGTCAGTGGGGTTTCGTAGCGCAGCCCTTCCTCGATGGCGGCGCCGATCAGGTCGTGGTCGGCCCGTACGGCGGCGAACTGTTCGGGATGGGTCAGTAGCAGATAGAGCAGGTTGCTGGTGGCCCGGTAGGTGGTCTCCAGCCCGGCCGGCAGCAGTAGCCGCAGGAACGAGTAGATCGCCTCGTCGCTCAACTTCTCGCCGTCGATCTCGGCAGTGACCAGATCGCCGATGATGTCTGCGGTCGGGTGCGATTTGCGCTCGTCCATCTGGTCGAGGAAATAGTCCTTCAACGCCGCCGACGCGCTGAATGCGCGCTCGTGGTCGACGGTGTAGCTGATCAGCTCGATCGCTCGCTGCCGGAACCACGGTAGGTCCGCTTCGGGGAGGCCCAGCAGCTTGGAGATGACCCGGGTGGGGAACTCGAAGGTGAAACCGGCCACCAGATCGGCGGAGCCGGTGTCGATGAACTCATCGATCAGGGCGTTACAGACGGGCCGCACCACGTCCGGTTCCCAGTGCACCAACGATTTCCGCTTGAAGGCCGAGGACACCAGGTTGCGGTGCTTGCGGTGCGGCTCGCCCTCCATCGCCAGGATGGTGGGCCCCAGGAACAGGCCGATCGTCATGTCGTAGATGCGCGAGTTGAACGATTCCGCCTCGCGGAACACCTGGTTGACTGCTTCAAAAGAGACAGCGGCGAACGACATCTTCGGTCGCAGGGATTCCGGGGTCTTGGAGTAGTCCATGACCGTTCCGGGGAAGATGCCCGCCTCGCGGCGCTTGGCCTCGAAGTACGGGTACGGGTCCCGGATGAAGCCGGTCGGCTTGTCGAGTGCGGTGGCGGCGCCGTCAACCTGGCTCTCCACGACTGGTCTCCCGTCTGGCTGAGAAGAATACTGTAAGCATTACAGTAAATGATCACACATACCTGCGCCACCCTCAGGCCAGGCTGACCGGCATCCGCTTGATGCCGTGCACGAAGGTGCTCTGCAGGTACTCCGGCTCGCCGAGCGTGACCTCGGGCAGCCGCGTCAGCAGCTCGTAGAACAGGTGGCGCAACTGCATCCGGGCGACGTGGGTGCCCAGACAGTAGTGCGCGCCGCCGCCGCCGAATCCCAGGTGCGGGTTGGAATCACGGGTGATGTCGAACTCGTGCGGCCGGTCGAACACCGCCTCGTCACGGTTGGCCGAGCAGTAGAACAGTGCGATCTTCTCGCCGGCCTTGATCTCGGTCCCGGCGACTTCGGTGTCGACCACGGCGTGACGGGCGAACGCGAGCACCGGTGTCGACCAGCGCACGAATTCCTCGACCGCCCCGCCGATCCGGTTGTCGAAGTCGGCCAACAGCCAGGCGCGCTGTTCGGGGTGATCGATCAACGCCTTGAACGCGTGCGTGGTGGTCTGTTTGGTGGTGTCGTTGCCCGCCGAACCCAGCAGCACCATGAAGGAGCCGAGTTCTTCGTCGGTGAGCCGGTGGCCGTCGACCTCGGCGTTGACCAGTTCGGTCATCAGGTCATCGTGCGGCTCGGCGCGACGGCGCTGCGCCAACTCGACGCCGGAACCGGCCAGCACACCCAGCTGCGTCATGACATGCACGGCCCGCTCCTCCAGCGAGGCGTACTCGTCGTCGCTGCCGCTGAACAGACATTCGGCGGCGTAGGCGACCTTCTGCTGGTCGGCGGGATCGATACCGATCATGTCGGAGACGGTGCGCATCGGCAGCTGGCCCGAACAGCTTGCGACGAAGTCGATCTGGTTGCCGGTGTGCAGCTGCTCGAGCAGGTCGTCGACGATGCGGCGGGCGTTGGTCTTGATCTGCTCCTCGATGCGGCGGACCTGCCGCGGGGTGAAGCCCGAGCTGATCAGCTTGCGGTAGCGGGTGTGCTCCGGTGGGTCCATCGCCAGGAAGAACGTCATGTTGCGCTGGATCTCGGCCGGCATCGGATCGACGCTGACCCCTTCACTGGAACAGAACAGCTCCTCGTGCTGGCTGACGAACTTGACGTCGGCGTGCCGGGTCGCCGCCCAGTAGCCGGTCTCTTCGTGGGGGAATACGGCCGGTATCGGCCGGTGCCAGCTCAGCCCCGGTTCGCCGCGCAACATCGCGAAACTCTCATCGCGGGAGCGAAAGTCATTGCCCCAGAAGGCTGGATCCGAGATATCGAGCCGGTGGTAGGGGCGCGGCGAAGTGGGCGGGCTGGCAGGTGAACTCAGGGTCATGTCGTCCTCTCGGCTCAGACGGTGATGGGGGTGCCGGCGGTGATCGCGGTGATGAAGCCGCCGTCGACGGCGATGTCCTGACCGGTTATCCAGCCGGCCTGCGGCGAGCCGAGGAAGTCGATCAGCGGCACGATGTCGTCGACGACGCCGTGCCGGCCGACGGTGTCGCGCACGGTGTCGAGCACTTCTTTGCCCATCGACTGCTCGAAGTCGGCCAGGATCGGGGTCTCGACCGGGCCCGGGCTGACGGTGTTGATCCGCACCCCGTACTTGGCGTGCGCGGTCGCGGCCAATCGCTTGGCGTACAGGATCATCGCCTGCTTGGAGGAGGTGTACACCGGGAACGCCGGATCCTGGCCGGCCTGCCAGCGCAGCACCGACTCGGCATCGGTCGCGTCGAGCAGCCCGTTGAGCGTCTCGATACGCTGCTCCCAGCCCAGCGCGGCCGTCGAGGCCACCGCGACCACCGCGCCGCCGGGGCGCAGCCGCGGCAGCATGGCCTCGATCATCAGGCGCATGCCCAAGTAATTGATGGTCAACACGTCCGCGGCCGATGCGGTCCCGGGTACCCCGGCGACGTGGGCCAGCAGGTCCCAGCCGTCGCCGATCCCGCCGGTGAACTCGGCGATGGCGCCGGCATCGCGTAAGTCGCAGCAGGCGTGCTGCGACGCCGGGGTCTGCTGTGGGCGCACGTCGACGGCGAGCACGAAATCGCCACGCTGGTGAAAGTGCGCGGCCGTCGCCGCGCCGATCCCCGATCCGGCGCCGACGACCACCACCCTGCGCTGAGCGTTGCTCATTCTCGCCAGCTTTCTGGTGAACCCGAAATGTCGACAGTAAGCTCGACTGTAACGAACTCGGGGGCTCCCGACAATGCTACGGTTGGCCCTCCGGACCACCCGCTGAACTCCCGGCAGGGGCGGCGCACGACGCAGGAGGAGCCGAACATGACCGACACCATCGGGTTCATCGGCGCAGGCAAGATGGGCGAGCCGATGGTGCTGCGCCTGCTCGATGCCGGCCACCGCGTGCAGGTGTATGCACGCCGGCCCGATGTGCGCGAGCGCCTGGCGGCGGCCGGTGCGGTGCCGGTGGAATCGGTCGCCGCGGTCGGTCGCGAATCCGACCTCGTGATCAGCTGCCTGTTCTCCGACGCCCAACTGCTCGAGATCGCCGCTGGTCCTGACGGCCTGCTGGCCAACGTCAAGCCCGGCACCGTGGTGGTGTCGCACACCACCGGCACGGTGAGCACTCTGACCGGACTGCTCGAGCAGTTCCCCGCAGGGCCGGTGCTGGCGGACGCACCGGTCAGCGGCGGCGCCCACGACATCGCCGCCGGGAAGCTGACGGTCCTGCTCGGTGGCCCCGGCGACGCGGTGGCTCGCGCCCAGCCGGTGCTGGCCGCCTACGCCGACCCGGTGATCACCACCGGTGCTCTGGGCACCGCCTTGAACCTCAAACTGATCAACAATGTGCTGTTCGCCTCCAACGCCCAACTCGTGGCGGCCGCCGTCGAATTGGCGAAGAACCTCGGGGTGCCCGAAACCAGCCTGTTCGCAGCGCTGGAACACTGCAGCGGCGGCAGCCGGGCTGCGGGATACGTGCAGTCGGCCGGGGGCGTGGAGGACTTTGGCAAAGTCGTTGCGCCCTTTATGCGCAAAGACGTGGCAGCGTGCATCGAGGCCGCCGCGGACCGCGGTGTCGAGCTCGGGCAGCTGCGTACCGTGGCCGAAACCGGGCCGCTGGACCTGTCGTGACCGCGCCGGCGGCCGGCGAGATCGCCGACCTGCAGAACCTGCTGGCAACGCAGCGGCAATCGTTCGTCGCCGACGGGCCGCCCGATGTGGACGTCCGGCATGGCCGCATCGACCGGTTGCTGGCCCTGGTGCTGGACAACACCGACGCCTTCGTCGACGCGATGGCCGCCGATTTCGGGACCCGGTCGCGCGCGGCGTCGCTGTCCACCGAACTGGTCGGCATGATCCCGGTGATCGAGCACACCAGATCCCATGTCAAGCAGTGGATGCGGGCCGGAAAGTTGATGCGGGCCGCACGGCTGGCCGGGTTGCGAGCCGAGGTGCAGCCCAGCCCGCTGGGCGTGGTCGGGATCATCGGCCCGTGGAACTTCCCGCTGCAGCTGGTGGTGCTGCCGGCGGCGGCGGCATTCGCGGCGGGCAACCGGGTGATGATCAAGATGTCCGAAATCACCTCGCGCACCGCCGAGTTGATGAAAGACCTGGCACCGAACTACTTCGATGACCACGAACTCGCCGTCGTCACCGGCGGCGCCGACGTGGCGGCCGCGTTTGCGGGGCTGCCGTTCGACCACCTGTTCTTCACCGGGTCGCCGTCGGTGGGTGCGCTGGTGCAACGCGCCGCGGCCGAGAACCTGGTCCCGGTGACACTGGAACTCGGTGGCAAGAACCCGGTCGTGGTCGCTCCGAACGCCGACGTCCGGCGATCGGCGAAACGGATCGCGTCGGCCCGGATGGTCAACGGCGGTCAGGTCTGCGTATGCCCCGACTATGTGCTGGTGCCCGAACGCGACATCGACTCGTTTGTCGAGGTCGCCCGGCAGACGCTGCGGGAGATGTTCCCGACCATCGTGGCCAACGACGACTATTGCTCGTCGGTCAACGGGGCCAACTTCGACCGGGTGCTGGCCCTGATCGACGACGCCCGCGAACGCGGCGCCAGGGTGGAAACCATCGCGCCGGAAGCGGAATCGCTGCCGGATCGTGGCTCCCGCAAGATCGCCCCGACCATCGTTCGCGACGTCGACGACACGATGCGGATCGCCGAGGAGGAGATCTTCGGGCCGGTGTTGATGGTGCAGGGATACCGCACCGTCGATGAGGCGATCGATCAGATCAATGCGCGTCCCGCGCCGCTGGTCGCCTACTGGTACGGCCCCGACGACGGCAGCTTCCGGGATTTCGTGCGGCGCACCCGTAGCGGTGGCGTGGCCCGCAACGACTTCGCCGCGCAGATGATCCCGTCGGCTGCCCCGTTCGGCGGTGTGGGGCGCAGCGGGATGGGCGCCTATCACGGTAAAGCCGGCTTCGACGCCTTCAGTCACTACCGGACGGTGGTCGGCTCAGACCTGCCGTTCAGCCTGACCGGATCCGCCGCGCCGCCGTTCACACCCGGGATGCGGTTCTATGCCGATGCGATGTTGCGCCGGGCACGCAGCCGGACCCACCGGCGGCTCAAGCGCGGCTAGCCCTGCTCGGCCTGCTCGCGGGCCCACCGGTAGTCGGCCTTGCCTGCCGGGCTGCGTACGATCTGCGGCCGGAAGACGATCGCCTTGGGCAGCTTGTAGCGGGCCAGCGATCCGCCGGCGTGCTCGATGATCTCGGCCGCCGTGGCCGAGGCCTGGTCGGCCAGGGCGACCACGGCCACCACCTCCTGACCCCAACGGTCGCTGGGCCGGCCGGCGACCACCACGTCGACCACGGCCGGATGCGACGCGATCGCCGTCTCGACCTCCTCGGCGAAGATCTTCTCCCCGCCGGAGTTGATCGTCACCGAATCCCGGCCGAGCAACTCCACCGAGCCGTCGCCCAGATGACGGGCCCGGTCACCGGGAACGGCGTAGCGCACCCCGTCGATCACCGGGAACGTCGCCGCGGTCTTGGCCGCGTCGCCCTTGTAGCCCAGCGGGACGTAGCCGCGCTGGCCCAGCCAGCCCAGACCGTCGTGGCCGGGTGTCAGCACCGAACCGAGATCCTCGGCCACCACACAAGTGTCCGGCCCGGCGCCGAAGGTCCCGGTCGAGACCGCGCCCGACGTCGACATGTGGCGCATCTGGGCGCCGGTCTCCGAGGAGCCGACCCCGTCGATGACCATCGCCCCGGGCAGCGCCTCGACGATCTGCTGCTTGACGTGCGGCGTCAACAGCGCGCCGCCGTTGGCCACCACCATCAGCGACGACACGTCGGCCTCACCCCGCTGGATCGCCGTGATCAGCGGCCGGGCCATCGCGTCACCGACCACGGTGACCGACAGCACCTTCTCCCGCTCAATGGTGCGCACCACGTCGTCGGCATCGAAATGGTCGACAACCGAAGGGAAGACCAGGGTTTGGCCGGTGTTGATCGCGGTCATCACCGCCCACTGCGCGGCGCCGTGGATCAGCGGCGGCAGGATCATCAACTTCACGCCGGGGTTCTCCCCGGCCGGCCCCACGATGTCGTCGATGGAGCCGACCTCGTCGCCGGTCATCAGGTTGCGGCCGCCGAACGAGCCCATGAAGATGTCGTGCTGTCGCCACAGCACGCCCTTGGGCATCCCGGTGGTGCCACCGGTGTAAAGCACGTAGAGGTCATCGGGGTCCGGCTGCACCGGCGGCGGTTGCGGCGAGCTGTCCGCCAGCACCGTCTCGTAGGCCACGGCGCCGTCGAGCAGGGCGTTGCCGGAGTCGTCGGCGATCTGGATCAGCACCCGCAGTTGCGGCAGCTCGGGAAGCACCTCGGCCAGCGTGGGCGCGAACCTGGCGTGATACACCAACGCGGTGGCGCCGGAATCGGCCAACAGGTAGGCCAGTTCGTTGCGCACGTAGCGGTAGTTGACGTTGAACGGCGCCACCCTGGCGCGGAAGCTGCCCAGAAGGGTCTCGATGAACTCGTTGCCGTTGTAGGCGTAGATCCCCAACAGGTCCTGGCCGGTCTGGTGTCCGAGCAGGTCTGATCGCGCCGTGTGGCAGCCCAGCCCTTGCGCATGCAGGTACGCCGCCAACCGGTTGGACCGCTCGAGGATCTGGGCGTAGCTGAAGCGCCGATCGCCTTGGACCACCAGGTCGCGGTCCGGAATCGCCGCGGCCACCGCGTCGATGACCTCTGGAACGGTGAATTGGGTCAAGGGCGCCACGTGCGCATCAGCTCCTCGGTGGTGGTGATCGTCGCCAGCAGGGACAGGGTGTTCTTGATCATCGCAGCCCCGTACTCGGCCGGCACACCGGCTACCGCATCTCGGGGCAGCACCACCCGGTAAGCGGCGTTGACCGCATCCATCACCAGATTCGGGATGGCCACGTTCAACGAGACGCCGGCCACCACGATGGTCGAAATCCCCAAGTTGCGCAGTACCGCATCCAGATCGGTCCCGCCCATCGGTCCCACACCGTGGCAACGGCTCAGAACCAGATCCGATGGCTCCGGCCCGAATTCGGGCAGCAGGCCGGCGCCGGGGCTACCCGGATCGATGCTGACGGCGCTGCGTCCCGCGGCGAACAGTCGTGCATTGTGGCTGGAGCCCCGTCCGTCCGGCCGTCGGTGTACCAGGCAGTGCACCACCTGTACTCCGGCGGCTCTGGCCACCGGCAGCAGCCGTGCGATGTTCGGACACGCTTCGCGGCGGGCCTCATCAGCGAGTACCGGCAGTCCGGCATCGACTCCGACGACCGCTCCCTGCAGCTCCTGGGTGATGATCGCGGTGTGTGCGGGTGCCACCAGCTCCGCGAGCGTGACACCCATGTCAGCGCGATGACAGGGCCGGCTCGGCCGGCGGCGTGTCGTAGAACTGCGTCGCCCATTTGCGCAGCGTCATAAACGGTTTCGCGTCGACCTTGGACAACGCCGGATGCTCGACGTAGCGCTGGTAGCGCCAGATGCCCAGGTCGTCCTCGACGGTGGACAGGAACTGCTCTTCGACCCGGGCCCGCACGTCCTCCGGGGGCGCCTCCGATTCGTCGCCGGGAACTCGGGGCCACCAGATCGAATAGAACAGGTCCGAGCGGCCCTCGTCGACCGGGGTGCACGTGAAGATCAGCCGATGCTGCTGCACGCCTTCGAAGATGCTGATCGCCCCGCCGAGCCCGAACAGATGGGAGTGGAAACGCAGCGCCATCTGATCGGGGTCGTCGCTGTTCACATCGGGGAAGCCGGCGACGAAGTGCCACTCCCGGTCGGTCATCTTCCACTCCAGCAGCCTCGGTGTCACCGTTGCGTGGTGCACGTACTGGAAATGCGCGCTGTCGGCTGCGTTCTCGGCGACGATCTGCGGATGAACCGGCTCGTCGGCCAGTCGGCGGGAGAACTCCGGATACGCCCGGTAGTAACCCTCGGGGCCGGTGGTGAACTGCGGGAACTTGCCGAAGATGTCCGGCATCTCCCACCCGGGCTCAGCTCCGTCGGGATGGTGCCAGACAAACACGCAGCCGTACTGCTCCATCACCGGATAAACGCGAAGGCGCAACGCCTTGTTGGGTCGGTCCGGCTGGTACGGGATGAACTTGTTGCAGCCGTCGGGTCCCCACTGCCAGCCGTGGAACGGGCATTCCACCCGGTCTTCGACGACCTTGCCGCCGTGGCCGAGGTGGGCGCCGAGATGCTTGCAGTGCGCCTCCATCACGTGCAGCTCCCCGGACTCGCCCCGGTAGGCGACCAGATCCTCACCGAAATAGTGCAGCACGCGGGTCTTGCCGACCTCGAACTCGGGTGACCAGCCGATCATGAACCAGCCGGTGACTTTCCAGGTGAACGGGACCTTCATTTCGTGTTCTCCCGCGGGCGCATAACTGAATACCGTACCGTAAACCCATCGGTAGAGGAACCCGAAACTTGGAGGCTGCCACAGCATGGCCCATTCCGTTGCGGCCGCGGACGTGTCACACCCGGGCGGAGCCGCGGAGCACTTCGACGCACTGGTCATCGGGGCGGGATTCTCCGGGCTCTATGCCTTGCATCGATTGCGCGAACTCAACGTGCGCACCCGAGTGCTGGAGATGGCCGATTCGGTCGGGGGTACCTGGCTGGTCAACCGCTATCCCGGAGCCCGTTGCGACATCGAGAGCATCGAGTACTCCTACAGCTTTTCCGATGAGATCCAGCAGGAGTGGGTCTGGACGGAGACGATGCCGGCCCAGCCGGAGATCGAGGCATACCTGAACTTCGTCGCCGACCGACTCGACCTGCGCCGCGATATCGCTTTCCACGCCAAGGTCGTTGCGATGACCTTCGATGCCGACGCCGCGGTGTGGACGGTGACCACCGAAACGGGTGAGCAGTTCGTCGCGCCGTTCGTGGTAGCCGCCTCCGGCATCCTGTCGGTGCCGTTGGAGCCCGATATCGCCGGCATGAGCAGCTTCGCCGGGACTTCGCTGCACACCAGTCGCTGGCCGCGAGCCGGTGCCGACCTGACCGACCGGCGGGTGGGGGTCATCGGCACCGGATCCACCGGAGTGCAACTGATCCCGGTGGTCGCCCGAGATGCCGGTCAGCTCTATGTATTCCAGCGTTCTCCGGCCTTCACACTGCCCTGGAAGGTGCGGCCGTTCGGCCCTGGCGAATTGGATGCGCTGAAGGCCGACTACGCCCGGATCCGCGCCGCCCAGCGAGAACACCCGGTCGGTGCCGCGCGGTTGTCGGCCTTCTCGGTGCTGCTGGACATGCTGGGCCGCCCGCCGGTCAAGACGGCGTCGCGCGACGAGCAACTCCGGGCAATCGAGGAACACGGCGTCATGGGGGCGCTGAACTGGGGAGACCTCTTCTTCGACATCGACGCCAATCGGATGGCCGCGCAACTGTACGGCGAAGCCATCGCCCGCATCGTGCGCGACCCGGCGACGGCGGCCGCGCTGGTGCCGAGCCACCCGTTCGCCTGTAAGCGACCGATCATCGACCAGGGCTACTACGAGACGTTCAACCGCGACAACGTGACGCTGGTGGATCTCCGCACCGAGCCGATCAGCGCGGTCACGCCGACCGGGATACGGACCGAGCGGGACCACTACGACCTCGACGTGATCATCTACGCCACCGGTTTCGACGCCATGACCGGTGCGCTGAGTCGCATCGATATCCGTGGCCGTAACGGGGTGTTGCTACGTGATGTCTGGGCCGAACAGGGGCCGGTGTCTTATCTGGGGCTGCAGGTCGCCGGGTTCCCGAATCTGTTCACCGTTCAGGGTCCCGGCAGTCCCAGCGCGGCAACGAATTTCGTCGCCGCTCTGGAGCAGCACGTGGAGTGGATCGGTGACTGCATCGCCTACCTGCGGGCCAACGGGTACCGCACCATCGAGGCGTTACCGGCCGCTCAGACCGAGTGGATCGACCACACCACCTCGTTGGTCGCGCCGACCGTGCTGGTTCACCCGAGCTGCAATTCCTGGTACAACGGCGGCAACGTTCCCGGCAAGAAGCGGATGTATATGGGATACACCGGAGGCATTCCGGAGTACCGCCGCCGCTGCGACGAAATCGCCGCCGCCGGTTACAGCGGTTTCAAACTCGGGTGACGACGATGGGGTCGACGCAACGGGTACCGCAGATCATCCGGGGACTGGGTGGGGTGCTGCCCCGATCGGTCCGAGCGCTGCAGACCTCAGCGGACTGGACGGCGGCCTCGCCCCGCGGGATGCGTCAACTGGGGGAGGTGCTGGTCGACGAGCTGACGCTGACCGGCATGACGCTGCTTGCTCCGGCCCCGGTGCTGGCTCGCCCGTTGTCCGAGTGTCTGGCGGCCGCCGACGAGCTGTCCGGGCTGGGTATCGACGGGGCGCACACCGCGCCGGATCCACTGCGGGTGGCGACGATTCGTCGGCGCCGGGTGGCAGGGCTGACCGTCGAGCAGCTGAGGTTCCGGCACGATCCCGGGCTGCCGCCGTCGCTGGCGGAGTTCGCCGGTCCGGCGAGCGCGGCAGTCGTGGTGTGCCGCCACCGCGGCGGCCCGCGCCCCTGGCTGGTCTGGGTGCACGGAGCCGGTCAGGGCAACTGGTCGGATCTGCTGGTAGCGCGCGTGCAGCGGCTGCACCGGCTGGGTTTCAACATCGCGCTGCCGGTCCAGCCCGGCCACGGCGTGCGTCGCCGCGCCTGGCCCGCCTACCCCGGACATGATCCGCTGGCCAATGTCGCCGGGATGATGCGCGCGATCTCCGAAGTCCGTGCGGTGGTGCGCTGGGCGACGCCGCAGGCTACCGCCGTGACGGTGGCGGGTGTGTCGTTGGGCAGCCCGGTCGCCGGGCTGGTGTCGCACCTGGAGTCCGGCGTCGACGCCGTTGCGGTCTACACCCCGATCGCCGGGCTCAACTCGATGATCGCGCACCATCTGTGGCGGTGGGGACCGGCGGGGCTCTCCGTCGCCGACGCGTTGCGCTCGGAGACGGCCGCGGCATTGATGTCGGTGGTCGATCTGTTGGCCACCAATCCGAGACCGGCTGCCGATCGCCGGCTGATCGTGGCCGCGCGCCACGACCAGATGGCGTATCCCGAACCCGCGGTGGCCCTGCATGACCGGTGGGGCGGCCAGTTGTTCTGGCATGATGGCGGCCACGCCGGACATATCTTCTCGCGGCGGGTGCAGGCGGAGACCGAACGGTTTCTGTCGCAGATCGGAGCTGGCCGATGACGGCGTTGGCGATTCCCTCCGGCATCGACGCTGTGACACCGCAATGGCTGACCGGGGCACTGTGTTCCTGCGGCACCATCGCCGACACCGCTGCAGTCACCGGGGTCTCGGCTGAGCGGATCGCCGAGGACACCGGGTTCTCGGCGTTGTTGTATCGGCTGCGGATCACCGGAAGCCAGGGGCTGCCACCGAGTTTGATCGTCAAGCTGCCCGCCCAGTCCGAGGCCAGGGGGGCCATGGAGATGCTGGGCGGCTACCAACGTGAACTGTCGTTCTACCAATCGGTGGCGGGCAGGGCGCCACTGCCGACGCCCCGGGTCTACGCCGCCCTGATCGACGGCGCCGATTTCGTGCTGGTGATGGAGGACCTGGCGGACTGGGTCAATGCCGACCATCTCGCCGGACTCTCAATGCGACAGGCCCGCGTGGCGATCCGGCAGTTGGCCGGTTTGCATGCCTGGTCGGTCACCGCCGCCGACTCTGATGCGCTCGCGGTCTTTCCCAGCCTGGACACGCCGGTGGTTCGTGAGCTGCTGGTTGCGGCCTTCGGAATCGGATGGCAGATCTACCGCGACAAGTCCGCGGCCCCAGTGCCCGCTGCGGTGGCTCGGTATGCCGAGCGGTTCACCGAGTTCGCCCCGCAGGCGTTGGTGGCGCTGACAGAACGCCGGATGCTGCTGCACGGCGATATCCGTGCGGACAACATGTTCTTCGACGGCGACGCGCTGAAAGTCGTCGACTACCAGTTCGCCTCGCTGGGTTGCGGCGTCGCCGACATCGGATATCTGGTCAGCCAGGGGCTGCCGGTGCAGGACCGCCGCGGCCACGACGAGGAACTGGTGCACGACTACCTGGCCGAGCTCGCCGCGCGCGGCATCACCGACTACGGTTTCGACGAGGCGTGGCGGCACTACCGGATGGCGGTGGCGTATCTGCTGTTGTTTCCCGTCCTTGCCCTGATCGGCTGGGACACGATGCCGCAACGCTCCCGCGACTTGTGCCTGACGCTGACCGGCCGGGCGGTGGCGACGATTGACGACGTCGATGCGATCGGGGCGTTTGCGTGAGCAGCAGGGTCCGCAGCGCCCGTGAGGTGGTGGAGCTGTACAACCTGGTGGTGTGGAACGAGCGCGATTTCGCGCTCGCCGACGAATTGATCGGTGACGTCGTGGTGCGACACGAGGTGGGCGAAGCGCACACGCTGACGCATGACCAGGCGGTTGCGCGGGTGGTGGATCACTGGAAGCTGTTCGACAAGCTGCGTTTCGAACTCAACCTCGTCGTCGCCGGCGACGACGGCGAACATGTCGCCATCGTCTACCAGTCGCCGATGACGCTGACTGACGGGACTGAAATGACCGTCAGCAGTATGGAGGTGTTCCGCGTGGTCGACGGGAAGATCACCGAGGTGTGGAACTGCGGCTACAAGCAAGGGGTTTGGGCATGACCGACCGGGTACTCGACGAACTGGGCTACTACCTGCTGGCCGGCGCCGGTGGCGAAGGGCCGGCTGCGCTGATGGACGAGGCCCGCCGTGGCGAGCAGCTCGGCTTCGGTACCGCGTTCATCTCCGAGCGCTGGAACGTCAAGGAGGCGTCATCGCTGGTTGGGGCGGCTTGCGCGGTCACCAGCAGGATGCAGATCGCCACCGCTGCCACCAATCACAACACCCGTCATCCGTTGATCACGGCGTCGTGGGCGACCACCATGCACCGGCTGTCCGGCGGCCGGTTCACGCTGGGCATCGGCCGCGGCGTGGCGGCCATGTATGCCGCGTTCGGCATCCCCAGCGTCACCACTGCGCAGATGGCCGACTTCGCGGCTGTGATGCGGCGGCTTTGGCAGGGTGAGGTCATCTTCAACCACGACGGGCCGATCGGTCGTTATCAGGTGCTGTTTCTGGATCCGGACTTCGACGAGAACATCAGGCTGGCGCTGGTGGCGTTCGGCCCGAACACGCTCGAGCTGGGGGGCGCGTTGTTCGATGACGTCATCCTGCACACCTACTTCACTCCGGAAACGTTGCAGCGCAGCGTGAAGACAGTCAAGGACGCCGCGGAACGGGCCGGTCGCGATCCGGACAGCGTGCGGGTGTGGTCGTGTTTCGCCACCGTCGGCGATCACTTGCCCGAGGAGTTGCGGCTGAAGAAGACGGTCGCGAGGCTCGCGACCTACCTGCAGGGCTACGGCGATCTGATGGTGCGTACCAACAACTGGGATCCCGCTGTGCTACAGCGGTTCCGGGAGGATCCGGTGGTGACCTCGATCGCCGGCGGCATCGACCACAAGGCCAGCGCCGATCAGATCGAGCACATCGCCACCCTGATCCCCGACGAGTGGCTGGAACCGGCGGCCACCGGTTCGGCGCGGCAGTGCGCTGACCGGATCCGAGCGGAGTTCGGCTACGGCGCCGACGCGGTGATCATGCACGGCGCCACGCCCGACGAGTTGGAGCCAGTGGTGCGCGCCTACCGCGAGCTCGTGCCCTGAGCCATCCGCGCTGCTGCGCGAGCGTGCGCAAACCCGGTGATGTGTTCGGTGTGTCGGCCGGGGACGCGCACACTCGCCGGAGAAGGCGCTCAGTCCAGGCCGCCGCGGATGGTGTCGAACGCCTCGCCCAAGGCCTGCGGCAGCGCCAACTCCTCGTCGCCGAGCCAGTGTTCGTAGGCGCTCAGCGCAACCCCGAGCATCATCCACGCCACCGTCTGCGGCCGCAGGTCGACCGGTGCCAACCCGGCTCGGCGTGCCACGAACTCGGCGATGACACTGCGCCAACCCGCGTACATCGTCATCGAATACGCCTGCAGTTCGTCGGTCTGCAGGATCACCCGCATCCGGCGGCGATGCCGTGCCGTCTCACCTTCGTCAAAGGTGTTGAACGCCAACAGCGCCGCGCGCAGCGCATCACCGAGTGGGGCTTCGGGCTCGATACCGTCCAGTAACTCGCGCAATTGGCGCAGGTGGGCATCGAAGTCGCCCCACGGGATGGCGTTCTTCGAGGGGTAGTACCGAAATAGTGTGCGGCGGGCGATCCCGGCGGCCTGCGCGACGTCGTCGACACTGACCTCACTGAAGCCGCGGGTGGCGAACAGGTCGATCGCCACGTGGGTGATGTGCTCCCGCGTGGTGGAGCGGCGACGGCCGACGCGCGCCTGCGCCTGCGACTCGGTCCCGGCCACTTTTCTCCCGACCCACTTCCATATCGGCACTCGATGCCATATTCTGTCCGGGATTGTGACCGATCCGACAGTGCGCTGTCGACCCCCACCGCGAAGAAAGGCCCGGCCCATGGACGCTCAGCAGCAGACCGAAGCCAGCACCGACACCGACCTCGTCGTCGAGAACCTGGTCGAGGAAGTGTCCATCGACGGCATGTGCGGGGTCTACTGACCGTGACCGTCGCCGCCGGGGCGGCGCGCGTCACCGACAGCTTCGACCCGGACCTTGGCTGGCGCCTGCATCCGCAGGTGTCGGTCCGGCCCGAGACGTTCGGCGCGCTGCTGTATCACTTCGGGACGCGCAAGCTGTCGTTCCTGAAGAACCTCACCATGGTCACGCTGGTCACCTCGCTGGCCGAGCACCCCGACGCGCGGTCGGCGTGCCGCGCCGCCGGCATCGATCCCGGCGCGGAGCCGGCTTACCTGCGTGCCCTGGGCGTCCTGGCGGCGTCCGACATCCTGATCCCCACGGACCCGAAGGAGACCCCGTGACCGCTCCAGCCGTCGCCCCGAGCCTGGTCGAACACTTCGAGCACGGCCTCGACGCACCGATCTGTCTGACCTGGGAGCTCACCTACGCCTGCAACCTGGCCTGCGTGCACTGCCTGTCGGCGTCCGGGCGGCGCGACCCGCGGGAGCTGTCCACGAGGGCGTGCAAAGACATCATCGACGAGCTGGAACGCATGCAGGTGTTCTACGTCAACATCGGCGGCGGCGAACCCACGGTGCGAGACGACTTCTGGGAACTGGTGGACTACGCCACCGCCCACCACGTCGGGGTGAAGTTCTCCACGAACGGCCTGCGGATCACTCCGGAGGTGGCGGCCAGGCTGGCGACCAGCGACTACGTCGACGTCCAGATCTCGCTGGACGGCGCCACCGCCGAGGTCAACGATCCGATTCGTGGCAAGGGCTCCTTCGACATGGCGATCCGTGCGCTGGAGAACCTGTCCGCGGCAGGCTTCGCCGACACCAAGATCTCGGTCGTGGCGACCCGCCACAACATCGACCAGCTCGATGACTTCGCCGCGCTGGCAGCGCGATACGGCGCCACGCTGCGAATCACCCGGCTGCGCCCGTCCGGTCGTGGCGTCGACGTCTGGGACGACCTGCACCCGACCGCCGCCCAACAGCGCCAGCTCTACGACTGGCTCGTCGCCAAGGGTGACGGGGTGCTGACCGGGGACTCCTTCTTCCACCTGGCGCCGCTCGGCGAGTCCGGTGCGCTGGCCGGCCTGAACATGTGCGGGGCCGGACGGGTGGTCTGCCTGATTGACCCGGTCGGCGACGTCTACGCCTGCCCGTTCGCCATCCACGACGAGTTCCTGGCCGGAAATGTGTTGACCGACGGCGGGTTCGATCAGGTGTGGAAGCACTCCAAGCTGTTCAACGAGCTGCGCAGCCCCACGGCGGGCGGTGCCTGTGCCAGCTGCCCGCTGTATGACACCTGCCGGGGCGGCTGCATGGCCGCCAAGTTCTTCACCGGCCTGCCGATGGACGGGCCCGACCCGGAGTGCGTTCGTGGATTCGGCGAGCAGGCGCTGGCCGGCGACCGACAGAAGCCGCGTCCGAGCAGCGACCACTCGCGTGGGACACGCAGCAGCGCAAGGCAATCCCTGACCCTGCTCACCCCGACGAAGCCGCCCAAACGGCTGTGCGATGAAAGTCCGGTCTGATCCATGGCTCGTGATATCTGGTTCGAAACCGTCGCCATCGCCCAGGAGCGCGCGCGCAAACGCCTCCCGAAGTCCGCGTACTCGTCGCTGATCTCAGCCAGCGAGAAGGGTGTGACCGTCTCCGACAACGTCGAGGCGTTCAGCGAGTTGGGTTTCGCTCCGCACGTGGTCGGCGCGTGCGAGAAGCGTGATCTGTCGACTACCGTTATGGGCCAGGAGCTTTCGTTTCCGGTAATGATCTCGCCGACGGGCGTGCAGGCGGTCGACCCGGACGGTGAGGTTGCGGTCGCCAGGGCGGCCGCCGCGCGCGGCACCGCGATGGGCCTGTCGTCGTTCGCCAGCAAGCCGATGGAAGAGGTCATCGCTGCCAACCCCAAGACCTTCTTCCAGGTCTACTGGCTCGGGGGCCGCGATGCGATCGCCGAACGCGTCGAGCGTGCCCGGGACGCTGGTGCGGTGGGCCTGATCGCCACCACCGATTGGTCCTTCTCGCACGGCCGGGACTGGGGAAGCCCCAAGATCCCGGAGCAGATGGACCTCAAGACCATGATCAAGATGATGCCCGAGGCCCTGAGCCGGCCGCGGTGGTTTCTGCAGTGGGCCAAGACCCTGCGACCGCCGAGCCTGCGGGTGCCCAACCAGGGCCGACGCGGCGAACCGGGTCCGCCGTTCTTCCAGGCCTATGGCGAGTGGATGGGAACACCACCGCCGACCTGGGAGGATATCGCCTGGCTGCGCGAACTCTGGGGCGGGCCCTTCATGCTCAAGGGTGTCATGCGCGTCGACGATGCGAAAAAGGCTGTGGACGCCGGAGTTTCGGCGATCTCGGTGTCGAACCACGGTGGTAACAATCTGGACGGCACACCGGCGGCGATCCGGGCGCTGCCCGCTGTCGCCGAGGCGGTCGGCGGCCAGATCGATGTTTTGCTGGATGGCGGCATCCGACGGGGCAGCGACGTCGTCAAGGCGCTGGCACTGGGTGCCCGGGCGGTGATGATCGGCCGCGCCTACCTGTGGGGGCTGGCCGCGGCCGGCCAGCCCGGGGTGGAGAACGTCCTCGACATCCTGCGTGGTGGGATCGACTCGGCCCTGATGGGGCTCGGGCGGGCCTCCGTGCACGATCTGTCACCGGACGACATCCTGATCCCGTCCGGTTTCGCCCGCGCGCTCGGTGTGCCCTCCGACGGAGGCCGGTAGCCCGCTCAGCGCCGTCCACCTGCGAACTCCCGGCCCGTCCCTGGTACTGCCGTGGCGCACGGGACGGGCGTGATGTTCGGCGATCGCTCCGGAATGCCGACGGCCAGGAATTTCGTGCGTTCCCTGTCAATAACTGGTGTACGGCAGTTGAATTCGCTTACCATCGTCCGATGGCGGTTCGTGGCGATCTCGGTAGTTCGACCTGGGACGAGCTGCAGAACCGGCTACAGCGCCAGCTGCCGGGTCAGTCGTTGACCCTGCTGGTCCCGGTCGGCTCGACCGAACAGCACGGACGGCACCTGCCGCTGGACACCGACACCCGGATCGCGCAGGCACTTGCCCGGGCGGCGGCCGGGCGGCTGCGCAGAACCGCGTCGGGCCGCGATGAGCACGCCTGGTCGGTGGCGCCCGCGGTGGCCTACGGCGCCAGCGGCGAGCACCAGAGCTTCGCCGGAACCATCTCGATCGGCACCGAGGTGCTGAGCCGGGTGTTGCTGGAGTACGGCCGGTCGGCCTGCTGCTGGGCGCAGCGGGTGGTCTTCGTCAATGGGCACGGCGGCAACGTGCCCGCGCTGGCCGAGGCGGTAGGCCGGTTGCGCTTCGAAGCGCGCGATGTCGCCTGGCTGCCGTGTGCCACCGCGGCGGCCGATGCGCACGCGGGTCACACCGAAACCTCTCTGCTGCTGTATCTTTCGCCCGACGACGTGAGATTTGAGCAGGCCCGGCCGGGCAACAGTGCCCCATTGGCGCAGTTGCTGCCGGCAATGCGGCGCGGCGGTGTCGCCGCAGTGAGTGCCCTCGGAGTGCTCGGTGACCCCACGACCGCCACCGCCGCCGAGGGGCAGCGATTGTTCGCCGAAATGCTGGACAGCGGTGTGGCGGCCATCCACGCCTGGGCTCCCGGGCCGGACGGGATGCTGCGATGACCCCGGCCCGACTTCCCGACGGTTTCGCGGTGCAGGTAGACCGGAAGGTGCGGGTGCTGGGCCGCGGGTCGACGCTGCTGGGCGGTTCACCCACCCGGCTGCTGCGGCTGGCGCCTGCCGCCCAGGGGATGCTCTCCGACGGTCGCCTGGAAGTACGCGACGCCGTCAGCGCCCAACTGGCCCGTACCCTGCTCGACGCCACGGTGGCCCATCCGCGGCCCGCGGGCGGGCCGTCGCACCGTGACGTGACCGTCGTTATCCCGGTGCGGGACAATGTTATCGGGCTCAGACGGTTGATCGCGTCGTTGCGCGGGCTGCGCGTGGTCGTGGTGGACGACGGGTCGCAGGTCCCGGTCTGCAGGGATGACCTGGCAGCGGCGGATTGCTGCGAGGTCGAGGTGCTGCGCCACCCGGAGGCCCGGGGGCCCGCGGCCGCCCGCAATACCGGACTCGCGGCCTGCACGACGGATTTCGTGGCGTTCCTGGACTCCGACGTGGTGCCGCGCCGGGGCTGGCTGGAAGCGCTGCTCGGACACTTCTGCGATCCCACCGTGGCGCTGGTCGCCCCCCGGATTGTCGGTATGGCCGACAGTGACCACCTGGTGGCGCGGTACGAGGCCATCCGTTCGTCACTGGACCTCGGCGGGTGCGAAGCCCCCGTGGTGCCGTACGGCAAGGTCGCCTATGTGCCCAGCGCGGCGATCATCTGCCGCTGTTCGACGCTGCGTGAGCTGGGCGGTTTCGACGAGGAGCTGCGTTCCGGCGAGGACGTCGACCTGTGCTGGCGGCTGGTGGACGCCGGCAGCAGGTTGCGCTACGAGCCGATCGCGCTGGTGGCTCACGATCATCGGGTGGCGCTACGGGATTGGGTGGCGCGCAAGGCATTTTATGGTGGCTCGGCGGCACCCCTGTCGGCGCGTCACCCGGACAAGACGGCGCCGATGGTGATTTCCGGCTGGGCGCTGGCGGGTTGGGCGGTGATGGCGCTCGGGTCGGTGCTGGGCTACCTGGTGTCGGCGGCGATCACGGCGCTGACCGGCCATCGGGTCGCCAGGTCGATGCGCGGAGCCGACACCGCGCCCGCCGACGTGCTGGCGGTGACGCTGCGTGGGTTGGCGGCGGCCGGGCTGCAGATCGCCTCGGCGCTGTGCCGGCACTACTGGCCGATCGCGCTGCTGGCCGCGTGTCTGTCGCAGCGCTGCCGGCGGGTGGTGCTGCTGGCAGCGGTCAGCGACGGAATAGTGGACTGGCTGCGGCACGCCCGCTGCGACGGCGACGACACCCGCCCACTCGGGCTGCCGGCTTACCTGCTGCTCAAGCGGGTCGACGATCTGGCGTACGGGGCGGGCCTGTGGGGCGGGGTGCTGCGGGAGCGCAACTTTGCCGCACTCAAGCCACAGATCCGCAGTTAGGCCGCCTTGACGGTTCCGGTGGTGCACAGTGATGTGCTCGTGGTGGGTGCCGGTAGTGCGGGGTCGATTGTGGCAGAACGTCTCTCGGCGGACCCGGCGTGCACGGTGACGGTGTTGGAGGCCGGCGTCGGATTATCCGATCCGGTGCTGGCTGCCAAGGTGGCCGACGCCTCGCTGTTGCCGATCGATACCGCCAGCCCGTTGGTGCGGCGCTATGTCGCGCAGTTGACCGGCCACCCGAGCGCCGCGATGACGATCGTGCGCGGCGCGACCGTCGGCGGCTCCGGCGCGGTCAACGGCGGCTATTTCTGCCGGGGGCTGCCCGGCGACTTCGATAGCGACCTACCCGGCTGGTCGTGGCCCGAGGTGCTGGAATCCTTTCGTGCCATCGAGACCGACTTGGACTTCGGCGGTGACCAACACGGCGACCGCGGACCGATACCCGTTCGGCGCACCCGTGAGATGTGCGAAGGCACAGCGCGATTCATTGCCGCAGCGGAGCGAGCGGGTTTCAGCTGGATCGCAGACCTCAACGATGCCGCTGCCGCAGCCGACCCCGGAGTGGGCGCGGTGCCGCTGAACGTGGTCGACGGAGTACGCACCGGACCGGGGGCCGCCTATCTGCTCCCGGCATTGCCGCGGACCAACCTGACGCTGCTCACCGGGGTGGCGGCGTTCGGCGTCGACATCGTGGGGGAGCGAGCCGTGGCGGTACGCGCGCTCGGCCCGGACGGTCCGATGCGCCTGACGGCCGACCGAATCATCTTGTGTGCCGGCGCGATCGGGTCGGCACATCTGTTGATGCTGTCCGGTATCGGTGAGGAGGCGATGCTGCGGCACGTCGGCGTTGCGGTGCGAGCGGTGCTGCCGGTCGGGGCGAGCTGTGCCGATCACCCGGAATGGCTGGTGACCCCGGACTGGCAGGGAACGCCGGGACGTCCGCCATTGGAGGCGGTGCTATACCACGATGATCTCGAAATTCGGCCCTACACCACCGGTTTCGCCGGAATGGTCGGCGGATATGCCCCCGGGGAGCCGCCGCGCGTTGGCGTGGCATTGATGTCGCCGCGAGCGCGGGGGCGCCTGACACTGGTATCGGCGGATCCGCGGGTGGCGCCCCGTATCGAACTCCGCTACGACAGCGAGCCAGGCGACCTGGCGGCGCTCCGGGCCGGGGTGGAGCTCGTCGGGGCCACGCTGGGCGTGAAAGCCGATGCCGGCGCGCCGCACTGGTCGACGTCTCAACACCTCTGCGGCAGTGCCCCGATGGGCCGGGCCGGCGACGCGTCCGCGGTGCTCGATGCGCAGTGCCGGGTGCGCGGCATCGAGGGGCTGTGGGTGATCGACGGCTCGGCGCTGTCCCGGGTGCCGGGCCGTGGCCCGCATGCGACGATCGCGATGCTGGCGTATCGCGCGTCGGGGATGATCCGCGGTCAGTCCCGCAGCCGGTAACGGATGGGCAGGTGCTTGACGCCGCCGACGAAGGTCGTGGAGATCAGCTGCGGCTCACCGGTCAACTCGATGGCGTCGAGCCGGGGGATGAGTTCACGGAAGAAGCTGTCGATTTCCATTCGGGCCAGCGCGGACGCCACGCAGAAGTGCACGCCGTAGCCGAACGACAGGTGCTTGTTCGGGTCCCGGCCGACGTCGAAGGCGAACGGGTTGTCGAAGACCTCCTCGTCGTGGTTGGCCGAGACATAGGACAGGTACACCGATTCGCCCTTGGCGATCGGCACGCCGCGCACCTCGGTGTCGGCGGTCGCGGTACGCATGAACTCCTTGACCGGCGTGACCCAGCGGATGATCTCCTCGACCGCGGTGGGCATCAGGTCCAGATCTGCGCGGAGCCGCTCGCGCTGGTCGGGATGTTCGATGAGCGCGCGCAGCCCGCCGCCGATCGCGGCGCTGGTGGTGTCGTGGCCGGCGGTGGCGATGATGACGTAGTAGGAGACGGTGTCGAGATCCGACAGCGGCTCACCGTCGATGCGGGCGTTGGCGATGGTCGACGCGAGGTCTTCGGTGGGGTTCGCCCGGCGGTCGGCGGTCAGGGCGTTGAAGTAGGCGAAGAAGTCCAGCAGCACCGGCAGCTGTTCCTCCGGGGTGACGCCGCGCCGGTATTCGTCGTCGTCGCCGCCGAATAGTTCCTGGGTCAGCCGGAGCATGCGCGGGAAATCCGACTCCGGCAGGCCCAGTAGCGACATGATCACGTACAGCGGGTAATTCAGCGCGATGTCCTGAACGAAGTCGCATTCCGGGCCGATCCGCAGCATCTCGTCGACGTAGCGATTGGCGAGTTCGTCGATGCGTGCCTTCATCGCCCGCATCGCCTTGGGCCGGAACCAGTCGGAGACGATGCTGCGCATCTTGTGGTGGTGCGGGTCGTCCATGTGGATCAGCGTGCGCAGTCCCATTCCGGACTCCAACAGCGAACGCTGGAGATCGTCGGCGTCGGCAGGGGCCAGCACCGGCCGCGGCTCGTTGATCCACAGCTCGTTGTCGCGTTCGATGTCCATGATGTCGGCGTGCCGGGTGATCGCCCAGAACGGCCGGTAGGGACGATGGTCGACCAGCGACACCGGCGCGTTCGCCCGCAGATGCGTCAGGGCTGCGTGCAGCCGTGGTTCGTCGGCGTAAGCGCTCGGGTCGGTGAACACCCGGGCGGCCTGATCGATTATCGGTGCGCTCATCGCGGCTCCTTGCCTTTTCTTGACACGTGTCAGCTTCGTTCCAGTGTCGGCGATATCCGACCGTCGTGGCGACGCTTTGCCGGTATTGGGGGTTTGATTCGGCGGTCCAGCTTCGGCTCTCCTTCGTCGAACCTCGCTAACCGCCGGTGTTGATTCGGCGGTCCAGCTTCGGCTCTCCTTCGTCGAACCTCGCTAACCGCCGGTGTTGATGCGGCGGTCCAGCTTCGGCTCTCCTTCGTCGAACCTCGCTAACCGCCGGTGTTGATGCGGCGGTCCAGCTTCGGCTCTCC
>NZ_JBGGKU010000006.1:0-354048 GCF_041287085.1 Mycobacterium sp. pW045
CCGCCATTGCCACCGGCCGTACCGGGTGCAGCACCCGGGTCACCGGCCGCGTCATAACCGGCACCACCGTTACCACCGTTACCGCCGCTGCTCGGCGTGCTTCCCGTATTGCCGTTGGCGCCGCTCGTCGCCCCGGCACCGCCGGTGCCGCCGTCGCCACCAGCACCGACGTCGCCGCCGCGTCCGCCGTTGCCGCCGTCGGGGTTCGCCGCTGTTCCGTTGGCGCCGTCACCCCCATTGCCGGCCTGGCCGCCGCCGCCGCCATCGCCCGCGCGTCCCCCGATGCCGGTCGTGCCGCCTCCGGTACCGCCGTCACCGCCCACGCCGCCGACGCCACCGTTGCCACCGGCGGCACCATCGGGGTTGCCGGCGTTGCCGTCAGCCCCGTGGAAGGCGTTACCGCCGACGCCACCGTTGCCGCCGTAGCCGCCGGCACCGTCGCCGCCGTTGGAGGCGTAGTTGCCGCCGCCGCTCGACCCACCGGCGCCACCAGCGCCGCCCGCGCCCCCGGAACCGCCCTGCCCTCCGGCGTAGCCGTCCATGTGTTGGGCATCGCCGTTGGCACCGTTGGCGCCGTTGGCTCCGTGGCCGCCGTTGCCGCCGTTGCCGCCGTTACCACCAGTGCCATGAGCACCGGCGGTGGCGCCGGTACCGCCGGCACCGCCGTTACCGCCGACGCCACCGTTGCCGGCGTCGGTGCCGTCGGCACCCGGGGCAGTGCCGTTGATGCCGTTGAATCCGTTGCCCCCGGCGCCACCGACACCACCGGCGCCACCGTCGCCGGTCGCGGCCTGTGAACCATCGGCGTTCAGGCCACCCACGCCACCGTTGCCGCCGACACCGCCGTTGCCACCGGAGGTGCCATCAACAGCACCCGCCGTGCCATTCACACCCGCCAAGCCGGCGCCACCGGCGCCGCCGTCACCACCGACACCGCCGACACCACCGGTACCCGCTGCGGCGAAGCTGCCATTACCGCTGTGACCGCCGGCACCGCCCTTACCGGCGTTGCCACCGGCGCCACCGTGCTGGCCGGCGTAGCCATCGACATGCCCGGCATCGCCAGCCGCACCATCACCACCGTCGGCGCCGTTGCCGCCGTTGCCACCATTGCCACCGACACCACCGACACCGTGGACACCGGCCTGAGTGCCGCTACCGCCGACACCGCCCGCACCGCCGTCACCGCCATTGCCGGCATTGGTGCCCGCAGCACCCGGCGCGGCACCGTTGGCACCGTTGAAGCCATTGCCCCCGGCGCCACCCGCGCCACCGGCACCACCGTCACCGGTCGCGGCCTGCGAGCCGTCAACGTTGAAACCACCCAGCCCACCATTGCCACCAGCACCGCCGGCCCCACCGGCCGTACCGTCAGGATCCTGCGCGGTGCCGTTGACACCGGCTAGGCCAGCACCGCCGGTGCCACCGTTACCGCCGACACCGGCCTGTCCGTCGCTGCCGGCGGCGGCGTAGGTGCCGTTGCCGCTGTCGCCACCCGCACCGCCCTTGCCGGCGTCGCCGCCGTTGCCGCCGTCCTGGCCGGCATAGCCCGCCTGGTGCCCGATGTCGCCGGCCGCACCGTTGCCGCCGTCGGCGCCGTGGCCGCCGTTGCCGGCGTTGCCGCCGACACCACCGACACCGTGAGCACCGGCCTGAGTGCCGAAACCGCCAACGCCACCGGCACCACCGGCACCGCCGTTGCCGCCGCGAGTGCCGTCAGCCCCTGGCTCGTCGCCGTTGACACCGTTGATGCCGTTACCGCCGCGCCCACCAGCACCACCGGCACCACCGTTGCCGGTGGTGGCCTGCGAACCGTCGACGTTGAAACCGCCCGCGCCACCGTTGCCGCCGACGCCGCCGGCCCCACCGGCAGTACCGTCGGGATCCTGCTCGGTGCCATTGATTCCGTCCAGGCCAGTACCGCCGACACCGCCGTTGCCGCCGGCGCCGGCGGCCCCGTCGCCGCCGTTGGAGGCGTAGTTGCCGCCGCCGCTCGACCCACCGGCACCGCCCTTGCCCGCGTTGCCGCCGTTGCCGCCGTCCTGGCCGGCATAGCCCGCTTGGTGCTGGGCATTGCCGTTGGCACCGTTGGCGCCATTGGCTCCGTGGCCGCCGTGGCCGCCGTTGCCGCCGTTGCCACCAGTGCCATGAGCACCGGCGGTGGCGCCGGTACCGCCGGCACCGCCGTTACCGCCGACGCCACCGTTGCCGGCGTCGGTGCCGTCGGCACCCGGGGCAGTGCCGTTGATGCCGTTGAATCCGTTGCCCCCGGCGCCACCGACACCACCGGCGCCACCGTTACCGGTCGCGGCCTGTGAACCGTCGGCGTTCAGGCCACCCACGCCACCGTTGCCGCCGACACCGCCGTTGCCACCGGAGGTGCCATCAACAGCACCCGCGGTGCCATTCACACCCGCCAAGCCGGCGCCACCGGCGCCGCCGTCACCCCCGACACCGCCGACACCACCGGTACCCGCTGCGGCGAAGCTGCCATTACCGCTGTGACCGCCGGCACCGCCCTTACCGGCGTTGCCACCGGCGCCACCGTGCTGGCCGGCGTAGCCATCGACATGCCCGGCATCGCCAGCCGCACCATCACCACCGTCGGCGCCGTTGCCGCCGTTGCCACCATTGCCACCGACACCACCGACACCGTGGACACCGGCCTGAGTGCCGCTACCGCCGACACCGCCCGCACCGCCGACACCGCCATTGCCGGCATTGGTGCCCGCAGCACCCGGCGCGGCACCGTTGGCACCGTTGAAGCCATTGCCGCCGGCGCCACCCGCGCCACCGGCACCACCGTCACCGGTCGCGGCCTGCGAGCCGTCAACGTTGAAACCACCCAGCCCACCATTGCCACCAGCACCGCCGGCCCCACCGGCCGTACCGTCAGGATCCTGCGCGGTGCCATCGATGCCGGCCAGACCACTACCACCGGCACCGCCGTTCCCAGCGCCACCCGCCGTGCCGTCCGTACCGGCGTTACCGGTCAGGCCGCCTGCGGCACCCCCGGCAGCAGCAGCACCGCCGTTGCCACCGTCGCCACCGTTGCCGGCGTTGGCATATCCGGCGAGCCCATTGGCGCCGGCGCCGCCGTCACCGCCGAGTCCGCCGTTACCGCCCGCACCGCCGTCGCCGTCGCGACCGGCCGTGCCGTTGCCCGAACCGCCGATACCGGCCGCACCACCGACGCCACCCTGGCCGCCGATAGCGCCGTTGCCGCCAGTGCCACCAACAACACCATCGCCGGTGCCGCTGTTGTCGAACGTGCCGGCCGCACCCTTTGCGCCGTCGCCGCCGTTGCCGCCGGCACCGCCGACACCACCGGCACCGCCATTGCCGCCGATCCCGACGAACGACGAACCGTCACCGCCCGCACCGCCGTTGCCGGCGTTGCCGCCGGCCACCCCATGACCACCGTGACCACCCGAACCGGTACCCGCCGCACCATCGGTGCCCGTCCACCCGGCACCACCGGCCCCACCGTTGCCACCGTTGCCCCACGCGCCCATGCCGAAAAAGTCCTGGGCCTGACCCGACGAACCCCCGTTGCCACCGTTACCGGCACTCAGCGACGCAGTGCCGTTACCCCCAGCACCACCATCACCACCATTGCCCCACCACTCACCACCATGACCACCGTCGCCGCCATCAGCCCCCAGGCCACCGGCACCACCATCACCACCATTGCCGATACCACCGGCATGCCCACCATTGCCACCGGTGATGCCCTCCAGGGTCGACGACCAGCCATCACCGCCATCGCCGAACCACAACCCACCGGCCTGACCATCCGGATCGAACTCGGTGCCATCAGCACCGTTGCAGATCATCCCGCAAAAACCGGCCGTCGCCGGCGCGAACAACTGATTGATCACACCATTGACACCCGAACCGAAATCACTGTTGATCCAGTCCTGCAACAACGCGTGCAACGGCAGATAGAACGTCTCCTGCCACTGCTCGGCATGATCGGCATCCCACAACCCGAACAAGCCACCCTCAGCAACACCGGGCACACCCCACGTCGACACATCGAACAGATCAAAGTCCGACGCAACGCCACCATCATCGACACCGAAGAAATCCCAGAACGCATCCAGACCGAAGTCATCGGCCTGCGCACTCGGCGCCGCCACCACCGGAGCCACCCCGAACGCCAAAAACGCCGCCACCGAACTCGACGCCCCCACCACGCGACGCCGCACCGAACCCCGACCCGACGAACGTACCAATTTGCTAGACACTCGCCGACCCATGGAAGAACCTCTCAACAGTTTCTACTAAGAATTCCTGAAGGTTCGAATTATGGCCAGGCGTCCACTAATGGACAACTTAGGGACCATAAATTGTGATGAATATCATGTTGATATGTGCATTTCACTCCCGGCTGGAATGACGAAAGCGGCTGTTGCGACGGCGTTTTGAGACCACCGTCACACTGCTGCGACGCCCGTCACATTCAGCAGTCGGCATTATTCACAGCAAGTCGGCTGGGCGTATAAGTATTTTTACCGACCCTCCTTTATATACCTAGACCTGAGTGCGCATTAGAGGACAGCGTGCGTATCGGGATCACCTTTAATTTCGGTTTGCTGGAATCGCCATGCCCGGCAGCCGCAACACGTCAAAGGAACGGGCCCGCGCCCCGCTCGCGCCCGCATGACCATGGCCATGAAGAGCCGCCGCCGCTGCTCGGTGCTTCGCTCGGAAGGTCGCGATCAGGTGGACCGCTGCGGGGCGAAGATCAAACCGTCCGGCGCGCAGCGGGCAAGCGCAGCCCGTCCCGACCACTGTCCGGCACTGCGCCTCCGACAACATCGGCAAAAGTTCTCAAAAGTGGCCAATGGCGCACTCGCGGAAGTACCGGTAGAAATACCTACATGGTCGGGAACCAAGACGTATCGCCGCGCTCCATCCTGGACAGCAGGGCCAGCCGCTCGCATGACCATTGCGGCTGGTAGGGACGGTACATCTTGTCGAACGCGAGCGAGGCGGGTTTCGCGCCTGCCGTAGCGCGGACGGTCCTGGTGGTAGACGCCGGGGATCCCCGGCCACAGTGGCAGCCCGGTACGGAGTCGTTGTCGACCGCCGCGCTCTCGTGGCTGGAGCGCACGCTGGCCGAGGTGGTGGCCGGCCACCGCGGTATCCGCCTGACGGAGCAGGACCGCCGAGACAGGTTCGCCGCCGGGTTCGCGGACACCGGTGCCGCGGTGGCGTGCGCTATAGCGCTGCAGCGCACGCCTTCGGCACCCATCCAGCCGCGAATCGCAGTGCACGCCGACGAGGTGCCGCCGGTCGAACCGGATGCGTACCCGAGATCCCTGGTGAACCGCGCCGCGCGGCTATGCGACCTGGCCCATGCCGGTCAGACGGTGTTGTCGGAGACGGCCCGGGAGTTGGTGGGTGATCGGCTTCCCTTGGAGGCGTGGCTGCATGATCTGGGTGTTCATCGGCTTCCCGGCCGACCGTATCCGGAGCGCGTGAGCCAACTCTGCCACCGCGACCTCGTCACCGATTTTCCGCCCCTTTTAACGGGAAAACCGGTGGCCGAGCCGCATTTTCCGACGCCGCTGACCAGTTTCGTCGGACGCGATGCGGAACTGACCGAGCTCCGGCGGCTCGTTGACGGCAACCGGCTTGTGACGTTGACCGGCACCGGTGGAGTCGGCAAGACACGGCTGGCGCTGCAACTGGCCGATGAGGTGGCCGGCAGGTACCGCGACGGGGCATGGTGTGTAGATCTGTCGCCGATCACTGATCCCGAACTGATTCCCGAGCGAGTAGCGAAAACGCTGGGCCTGCCTGATCGACCCGACCGCTCCCCACTCGACACTCTGGTGTCCTTGATCGCAGGCCGGCAATTGCTGATGGTGCTCGACAATTGTGAGCACCTCCTGGACGCGTGCGCACGGCTGATCGCCACGCTATTGGCCGCCAGCGCGGAGCTGACAATCGTGGCGACAAGTCGGGAACCCATTGGCGTGGCCGGCGAGGTGACCTGGACGACCCCCTCGCTCTCGCCGGCCGACGAGGCTGTCGACTTGTTCCGTCAGCGCGCTCGGCTGGTTCGGCCGGGTTTCACCGGCACCACCGACGATGCCGCCTTGGTAGCCGAGATCTGCCAGCGGCTGGATGGGGTGCCGTTGGCCATCGAGCTTGCCGCGACACGCGCCCGAGCGTTGTCGCTGACCGAGATCGCCGACGGGCTAGGCGAACGCTTCCAACTGTTGACCGGTGGCGCGCGCACTGCGGTGCCGCGCCAACAGACGCTGAGGGCGTCGGAGGACTGGTCGCACGATTTGTTGAGCGAATCCGAACGCGTGGTGTTTCGCCGATTGGCGCCGTTTCGGGGCGGGTTCGACCTTGACGCCGCCCACGCTGTCGCCGGCAGCACTGACCTGCCGCGTGGACACATCGTCGACAAACTCACGCAGCTGGTGGATAAATCGCTGGTGATAGCCGACAGCACCGGAGAATCGACGCGGTTCCGGCTGCTGCAGACTGTGCAGCAGTACGCCCTGGAGAAGCTGGAGCAGGCCGGGGAAGCTGAGGCCATCCGGGCGCGCCACCGTGACCACTACACAGCACTGTTCGACGCCGGGGTGACCGCCGGGTACGGATGGCACATTGCGCAGGCCGAACTCGAGATCGACAACCTCAGGGCCGCCTTCAACTGGAGTCGTGAACATGGCGACATCGAGCTGGCCGCACATCTCGCCTCGTCGTTGTTCCCGCTGTGGATCCATAGTCAGACCTTGGAGGGCCTGGCGTGGTTCGATGCCGTTCTCACCACGCCCGCCTCGATGGCACCTGCCGCGCGCGCCCGCGCTCTCGCCGACAAGGCCATCTTCGAGGCGTTGACCGGCGACTACGGCCATGCCGATCAAGCTGAGGAGGCAGTCGCCATCGCGCGGCGTCTCGATGACCCGGCCCTGCTCGCCTGGTCGCTGGCAGCCTGCGGTTTCACCTCGAGCTACAGCCCTGAGCTGGCCCTGCCCTACTTCGAGCAGGCCATCGCACTGTCTCCCGCCCTCGACGACGATTGGCGGCTGGCGCAGATATATGGCGTACAGGCCTATTCCGCCTTCGTCGCCGGGGACCTGGCCACCACGCGCGTGGCCGCGGAGAAAGGGCAGCGCCTCGCCGACGCGGTCGGCGACTGGTCGGTTTCGCGCCTGTGCCGGCTCTGCTTGGGATTGACACACCTTCATCGGGGCGAACTCACCATGGCCGTCGAGAAGACCCGGAGCGTGGCTGTCGAGGCCGGGGCAGCAGGCGATCCGCTGTTCAGCACCCAGAGTCTGGCCGTCCTGGCCGAGGCCCTTGCGTGCCAAGGGGATACCCGAGGTGCCCGGGCCGCAGCGGACGCGTGCGTCGAGGCTGCCACGGACCTCATCGACTTCCACCGTGCCGTCAGCTTCGGGACGGTGGCGGACGTGTCGCTGGCCGCCGGTGATGTGTCCGGTGCGGTCGGCGCCGGTGCCGCAGCGTTTGACACGTGCGCACTGCCGCAACTGCTGGCAATAACCGGCAATCCGGTCGCCAGGGCCGCGTTGGCGTCCGGCGACCTGGTCACGGCGCGCCACCTGGCCGACGAGGCGCTTGCCGTGGGTTCCGGATTCCAGCGGGTACTGCTACTGGAGATACGTGCCCGGGTAGCGATGGCCGAGGGGAAACTCAAGCAGGCCGAGGAAGACGCGCGTCACGCGTTGGCGATCGCCGCGGAAACCGGGGGATACCTGGCCGTCCCCGAACTAATCGAGTCGCTAGCAGCAGTGAACTGCGCTGCGGGCCAACACCCTCGCGCAGCACGGCTTTTCGGCCTGGCGGCCAGTGCCCGAGATATCGTCGGCACGGCCCGCTCCAAGGTGTACGACGCCGAATACACCGACGCACTCAACACTCTACGAGAAGCAATGCGGCAGGACGACTTTGAGCGTCATTGGGACCAGGGAACTGCATCGTCGATCGCTGAGGCCATCGCCTACGCGTCCAGCACCGAAGGCAGGCGTAAACGCCCGTCGCGTGGTTGGGCTTCGCTGACTCCGGCCGAACACAACGTGATCCGGCTCGTCAGTGCTGGACTCCGCGACAAGGACATCGCCTCGAAACTGAGCATCTCGCCGCGAACCGTGCACTCCCACCTGAACCACATCTATACCAAGCTCGGTATCTCTTCCCGCGTGCAACTCGTCCAGGAAGCGGCAAGGCATATCTGAGCCCGACGACGTTGCCCCGCGACGTATCAGGCGAAGCGTGCGAGTGCGGCGAACAAGACCGGTCGTCGCAGCGGCACCTCACTGTCCGACGACTCAGGCCCCGTACACCGGCACCGGCGTGCGCGCCTGGGCCAGCAGGTCGCTGACGACCGGGCCCAATTCGGCCGGATCCCAGCGCGCACCCTTGTCGATCTGCGGACCGTGCGCCCAGCCCTCGGCGACGCGGATCTTGCCGCCCTCGACCTCGAAGACCTTGCCGGTCACGTCCTTGGATTCCACGCTGCCCAGCCACACCACCAGCGGGCTGACGTTCTCCGGCGCCATCGCGTCGAACGCCTGGTCCTGCGTCGCCATCATGTCGGCGAACACCGTCTCGGTCATCCGGGTGCGCGCTGACGGGGCGATCGCGTTCACGGTCACGCCGTAGCGGCCCATCTCAGCCGAGGCGACCAGCGTCAGCGCGGCAATACCGGCCTTGGAAGCGCTGTAGGTAGCCTGCCCGACACTGCCCTGCAGACCGGCACCCGAACTGGTGTTGATGATGCGGGCGTCCACGGTCTCGCCGGCCTTGGACTGCGCCCGCCAGTAGGCGGCCGCATGCTTCATGGTGGCGAAGTGGCCCTTGAGGTGCACCGCCGTGACGGCGTCGAATTCCTCTTCGGTGGCATTGGCAAACATCCGGTCCCGCACAATCCCGGCATTGTTGACCAGCACATCCAACCCGCCGAAGTGCTCGACCGCGGTCTGGATCAGCGTCGCCGACTGCTCCCAGTCGGCAACATTGGAACCGTTGGCGACGGCTTCCCCACCGGCCGCGACGATCTCGTCGACCACGCCCTGGGCGGCACTACCGCCACCGGCCGGCGAGCCGTCCAGGCCCACACCGATGTCGTTGACCACCACCCGGGCGCCCTCAGCGGCGAAGGCCAGCGCATGCGCCCGCCCGATTCCGCCGCCTGCTCCGGTGACGATGACCACGCGGCCGTCGAGAAGTCCCATGTGTGCTCTCTCCTTTATTTGTTGGCGCTCGAAGCGTCGAGGTAGGCGGGCGGCTCGCCACCGCCGTGGGCTTCCAGGCTGGCACCACTGATGTAAGACGCGGCATCGGATGCGAGAAATGCTGCCGCCCAGCCGATGTCGGCGGGCTTGGCGAGCCGGCCCAGTGGCACGGTGGCGGCCACGGCGGCCACCGACTCGGCGTCGCCGTAAAACAGCTCGGACTGCTCGGTCTCGACCATGCCGACCACCACCGAGTTCACCCGCACCTTGGGGGCCCACTCGACGGCCAGGGTGGCGGTCAGGTTGTCCACGCCGGCCTTGGCGGCGCTGTAGGCCGCGGTGCCCGGCGACGGGCGATGCCCGCTGACGCTGGTGATGTTGACGATCGACCCGCCGCTGTCCTGGGTCTGCATGACGGCGTTGGCGTGCTGGGCGACCTGTAGTGGCGCCAGCAGGTTGAGCTCGATGATCTTGCGGCTGAAGTTGGCCGAGGCCTGCGCGGCCGGCGCGTGCGGTGAACCGCCGGCATTGTTGACCACTACGTCAAGCCGGCCGTGCTTGGCGACCACGGTCTCGATCAGGCCCTTGACCGCGTCGTCGTCGCGGACGTCGCAGGCGTGAAACTCATACGGCAGGCCGTCCATCGACCGGCGCGCACAGGTCACCACGGTGGCGCCCTGGTCGGCAAAGACGGCGCTGATGCCAGCGCCGACACCGCGGACACCACCGGTCACCAGCACCACTTTTCCGGTCAATCCGAAATAGAGGGAACCGGACTTGAGATCAGACACTGTGCTAGTTTACCAAGCAAGTGCTTGCTTAGGTAGCTCAGGTGGTTCACGCCCCCCGAATCGACAGGGAAAGCCAGGAACAGCAGATGCCGATCACATCCACGACCGTTGAACCCGGGATCGTCGCGGTCACCATCGACTATCCGCCGGTCAACGCGCTGCCCTCTCGGGCCTGGTTCGAGCTGGGCGACGTCATCACCGCCGCAGGCAACGACATGGCCACCCACGCGGTGATCCTGCGGGCCGAGGGTCGCGGCTTCAACGCCGGCGTCGACATCAAGGAGATGCAGAACACCGAGGGCTTCACCGCACTGATCGACGCCAACCGCGGCTGCTTCGCAGCGTTCAAGGCCGTCTACGAGTGCGCGGTCCCGGTGATCGCCGCGGTCAACGGCTTCTGCGTCGGCGGCGGCATCGGACTGGTCGGCAACGCCGACGTGATCGTGGCCTCCGACGACGCCAAATTCGGCCTGCCCGAGGTGGAGCGCGGCGCGCTCGGTGCGGCCACCCACCTGTCCCGGCTGGTGCCGCAGCACATGATGCGCCGGTTGTTCTACACCGCGGCCACCGTGGACGCCGCCACGCTGCACCGGTACGGCTCGGTGCACGAGGTGGTGCCGCGCACCGAGCTCGACGAGGCCGCGCTGCGGGTGGCTCGCGACATCGCCGCCAAGGACACCCGGGTGATCCGGGCCGCCAAGGAGGCGCTCAACCTCATCGACGTGCAGAAGGTCAACTCCAGCTACCGCATGGAGCAGGGCTTCACTTTCGAGCTCAACCTCGCCGGGGTGGCCGACGAGCACCGCGACGCCTTCGCCGGCACCGAGAAGGGGAAGAAGTGACGACCAAGCTGACCACTCTGGACGACGCCGTCGCCGAGCTGCGCGACGGCATGACGATCGGCATCGGCGGCTGGGGTTCGCGCCGCAAGCCGATGGCATTCGTCCGCGCCATACTGCGCACCGGAGTCAAAGACCTGACCGTGGTGACCTACGGCGGCCCGGACCTGGGCCTGCTGTGCTCGGCGGGCAAGGTGCGCCGGGCCTATTACGGGTTCGTCTCGCTGGACTCGCCGCCGTTCTACGATCCCTGGTTCGCGCGTGCCCGCACCACCGGCGCGATCGAGGCCCGCGAGATGGACGAGGGCATGCTCCGGTGCGGGCTGCAGGCCGCCGCCCAGCGTCTGCCGTTCCTGCCGACCCGGGCCGGCCTGGGCAGCTCGGTGATCGACTTCTGGGAAGGGGAGCTCAAGACCGTCACCTCCCCGTATCCGGTCGAGGGCGGGCAGGAGACGTTGGTCGCGATGCCGGCGTTGAACCTCGACGCCGCGTTCGTGCACATGAACCTCGGCGACGAGCGTGGCAACGCCGCCTACACCGGCATCGACCCCTACTTCGACGACCTGTTCTTGATGTCGGCGCAGCGCCGCTTCCTGTCGGTGGAGAAGATCGTGCCCACCGAGGAGCTGATCACCACCACGTCGCCGCAGACCCAGATCATCAACCGGATGATGGTGGATCGCGTCGTGGAAGCACCCGGTGGTGCCCACTTCACCATCGGCGCAGCAGATTACGGCCGCGACGAGAAGTTCCAGCGGCACTACGCCGAAGCCGCGAGGTCCGACGAGACCTGGGCGGAGTTCAAGGCCACCTACCTGTCCGGTAGCGAAGAGGACTACCAGGCGGCGGTCAAGAAGTTCGGATCCGACCAGGAATCAGGGGCCCAAGCATGACCGACTCACCCACCCGCGCCGAGATCTGCGCCATCGCCTGCGCCGAGTTGTTCCGGGACGCCGGCGAGATCATGGCCAGCCCGATGGCCACGGTGCCATCAGTGGGCGCCCGGCTCGCCCGGCTCACCTTCTCCCCCGACCTGCTGATCACCGACGGTGAGGCCCGCATTCTGGCCGACACCCCGGCGATCGGGAAGGTCGGACCGCTGGAAGGGTGGATGCCGTTCAACCGGGTCTTCGAAACCCTGTCGTGGGGCCGTCGGCATGTGATCATGGGCGCCAACCAGATCGACCGGTACGGCAACCAGAACCTGTCGGCGTTCGGCCCGCTGCAGCACCCCACCCGGCAGATGTTCGGCGTCCGCGGCGCACCCGGCAACACCATCAACCACACCACCAGCTATTGGGTGGGTGCGCACTCGCCGCGGGTGTTCTGCGAGAGCGTCGACATCGTGTCCGGCATCGGCTACGACAAGGTGGATCCCGCCAACCCGGCGTTCCGGTTCTTCAACCTGGGCGGCGTGGTGACCAACCTCGGGGTGTTCGACTTCGGCGGCCCTTCGCACCAGATGCGTGCGGTCTCGCTGCACCCGGGCGTCACCGCCGATGAGGTCGCCGACAACACCTCGTTCGAGGTGCACGGGCTGGCCGATGCGCCGGCGACCCGGCTGCCGGAGGTCGAGGAGCTGCGGCTGATCCGCGAGGTTATCGACCCGAAGTCACTGCGGGATAAAGAAGTACGGGCATGAGCCGCCTCAAGACCCCGCTGACCGAGCTGGTCGGCATCGAACACCCGGTGGTGCAAACCGGGATGGGCTGGGTGGCCGGCGCCCGACTGGTCTCGGCGACCGCCAATGCCGGCGGCCTGGGCATCCTGGCCTCGGCGACCATGACCATCGACGAGCTGGCCACCGCGATCGCCAAGGTGAAGTCGGCGACCGACAAGCCGTTCGGGGTCAACATCCGCGCCGACGGCGCCGACGCCGGCGACCGGGTGGACCTGATGATCCGCGAGGGCGTCAAGGTGGCGTCGTTCGCGCTGGCCCCCAAGGCCGAGCTGATCGCGAAGCTCAAAGAGGCGGGTGCGGTGGTGATCCCGTCGGTCGGTGCGGCCAAGCACGCCAAGAAGGTGGCCTCCTGGGGTGCCGACGCGGTGATCGTGCAGGGCGGCGAGGGCGGTGGCCATACCGGTCCGGTGGCCACCACCCTGCTGCTGCCATCGGTGCTCGACGCCGTTGCCGGCACCGGAGTGCAGGTGATCGCCGCCGGCGGGTTCTTCGACGGTCGCGGCCTGGCCGCCGCACTGTCCTATGGCGCGACGGGCGTCGCGATGGGCACCCGGTTCCTGCTGACCAGCGACTCCACCGTTCCGGACGCGGTCAAGCAGCGCTACCTGGCCGCCGATCTGGGTGGCACCGTGGTTTCCACGCGGGTCGACGGCATGCCGCACCGGGTGCTGCGCACCGAACTGGTGGAGAAGCTGGAAAGCGGCTCACGGGCGCGCGGTTTCAGTGCCGCCATCCGCAACGCGGCGAAGTTCAAGAAGATGTCGAAGATGAGCTGGCCCACCATGATTCAGGATGGCTTGGCGATGCGGCACGGCAAAGAACTCACCTGGTCGCAGGTGCTGATGGCCGCCAACACGCCGATGCTGCTCAAAGCCGGCCTGGTGGAGGGCAATACCGAGGCCGGTGTGCTGGCCTCGGGTCAGGTGGCCGGCATCCTCGAGGACCTGCCGTCGTGCGCGGAGCTGATCGAGGGCATCGTGGCCGACGCCGTCGAGCAGCTGCGCAGCGCCAACTCCTTCGTCGTCTGAGCGCCAATCTCACGACGCGACACGCCGTGACGGCGTCGGGAGATTGACGCTCGCGCTGCCTGGCCATCCGGCCGCGCACATCGCGTCCCGCACCCGGCCGATCAGCGTCGCCTCCCGATAACGCAGCAGCTCCGCGCTGACCCGGATGATCACCCAGCCCGCGTCGGCCAGCGCCACCTGCCGGTCGATATCGTGTTGCCGCTGTTGCGGATCAGTCCAGTGCTGCTGACCGTCGTATTCGATGCCGACCTCCAGGTCCCGGTAGCCCATATCGATGCGGCCCACGAATTCGCCGTATTCGCCGCGCACCACGATCTGGGTCTCCGGCCGCGGCAGGCCGGCGTCGATCAACACCAATCGCGTCCGCGTTTCCTGTGGCGACTCCGCTCCGCGGTCGACGAGCGGCAGCACCCGGCGAAGCCGGTTCAGGTTCCGCGCCCCACGATGGGCGACGATGACGGTCTCGACTTCGGCAACCCCGACGCCGGTGGCGTTCGCCAGTGCGTCAAGCCGTTGGAGAGCCCACAGCCGTGACGACGTACGCCGTCCGATGTCGAAAGCGGTGCGCGCCGGGGAGGTGACCGCCATCCCGTCGACGTTCGTCACCTCGCCCGGCGTCAGGGTGTCGCGGTGCACGATGAGCTTCTGCGGGGGCATGCGGCTGCCGTACACCAGCTCGGCGTCCAGCGCGCCGCTAACCCACTTCGCGCCCAGCAGTGCCGCGGCCGAGCCACCCGCGACCACGCCGCGGCGACGTGACCAGAGCCACGCCGCCTCCGCCCGCTGCCGGGCGGTCAGCTCGACGCCCCAGGGCACATAGACCCCCGGATAGACCGGCTCGTAGAGCGCCCGCATCGCCCGCTCGGGGATGGCCTTGGCAGCCAGTGCTTCCTGCCCCAGGAATGGCCATCCCAATTCGTCCACAGCCTGAAAGCCTGCCCGCGGATGCCGATCCGCGCCGACACCCATCCACAAGCCCGCCGAGCGCCAATCTCACGACGCGACACGCCGTGGCGGCGTCGGGAGATTGGCGCTCGGCACGAGGATCAGACCTCGGCCACCATCAGGGTGTGGCCGGTCGGGTCGCGGAACCAGAACAGCGGCGGCACCGGATCACCCATCCGGGACACCTGCTCGTCGACATCGACCCCGAGCTCTTTCATGGCGGCCAGCGTGGCGTCGATGTCGTCGGTGGTCAGCGTAATGCCGGTGACGGCTGGCTCAACCGGACCGCTCTCCGGCGGCGGCGGTGCCAGCGCGATGCCGGCGATACCTGTCGGCGGGTAAACCTCGATCCATCGGTAACCATCGCCCATCTCGATGTCGGTGCGCTTCTCGAAGCCCAGCGACTCATAGAACGCAACGGCCTTGTCCTGGTCGGGCGTCGGGACACACACCAGGTTGATCGTCTTCAGGCCGGTCGTGATCGTGCTCATCTTTCTCCTTCTCGGTTGGGGGACTACGACTCGGGGCCGTATAGCTGGGCGATCTCCGGAGAGCTCGCCCAGCGGCCGTAGGTGGGGCCCTGCGGCCAGCCGGAGGGCGAGTCCTGCCACTCCTCCTGACGCCCATAGGGCAACACGTCGATCAATGGGAACGTGTGACTGAGCTGTTCGACACCACGTCCGGCGGTGTGCCAGGTTCGGTAGACCGTATCTCCTTGCCGCAGAAAGACGTTGACGGCGAATCCACCGCCCGGCGGAGCATCGACATCGGCCCCGAACCCACTGCCGGCGGTGCTGTACCAGTCCATCTGGTTGCCGACTCGGTGCTTGTACTCGATCGCTTCGTCGATGGGACCCTGCGTGACGATGACGAAGCGCGCGTCATAAGCCGACAGAAACTCCAGCCGGGTGAACTGCGCGGTGTACCCGGTACATCCGGGGCATTGCCATTCCTGTCCGGGTGACCACATGTGGTGGTAGACGATCAGCTGACTCTTGTTGTCGAACATCTCCGGCAGGCGAACCGGGCCGTTCTCGCCTTCGAGCACGTAGTTGCCCATCGCGACCATCGGCAACCGGCGGCGCTGCGCGGCGATGGCGTCGAGTTCCCGGGTGGCCGCCTTCTCCCGGACTCGCAGGGCGTCGAGTTCCCGCTGCCAGGCCGACCGGTCCACGACGGGCGGCAACCCCAAGGTCGTAGTCACGAGAACTCCTCCCGATGTCATGTGTACGGCGTCTACATTGGTATGTTCACACCGTACACTTCGATACGAGGGAGCTGTCAAGAGGTGACTGCGACGAAGACCGGTTACCACCACGGCGATCTGTGCGCGGCACTGATCGACGCCGGCCTGCAGCTCACCCGCACCGGCGGTCCGGATGCCCTGACCATCCGGGCGGCGACACGCCGCGCCGGGGTCTCACCCAACGCCGCCTACCGTCACTTCGCCGACCGTGAGGCGCTGTTGACCGCGGTGGCGACGGCCATCCACGACAAGATGGCCGCGCGCATGCTCAAACCGGTGAGCCGGCGCGGTTCAGCGCAGACCCGAGCCCGTGATCAGCTGCGCGCAGTCGGTCTCGGCTACATCGAGTTCGCGTTGAACGAACCCGGGTGGTTCACGGTGGCGTTCTTCGGCGGTTCAGCGAGCCTCGACGCAGGAGAGGCGAAGCTGGGACCGCCGCATAAACACCGCGGTTCAGCGAGCCTCGACGCAGGAGAGGCGAAGCTGGAACCCGGTTCCGACCTCAGCGCGATCGGCGATGACCGGGTCCCGCCGCCGCTTCGCGCGCTGGTCGATGCCCTCGACGCGATGGTCGAAGCCGGTGTGCTGCAACCGGAACAACGCGCGGGAGCGGAGTGGCCGTGCTGGTCGGCCGTACACGGATTCGCCGAACTGGCGCTGCGCGGGCCGCTGCGCGGCACCAGTCGCGGCGAACTCGATGCCCTGGCACGACGAACGGTCGGCGACATCATCTCCGGGCTGGTGCGCTGACCGGCTACCTCACCCGGCCCGGCTCGGTCGGGCCGGACCGGCATAGTGGATTCCGTGTCCGACCGCGAGCACGAACGAGGTCAGATCGTTCGCCAACTCGTCGATCGACCGCGGCGGCTCGGTGGCATGCAAGAAGTCGGCGATCAACTCGAAGACCCCCCCGACGGTGGCGACGGCCATCGCCCGGTAGTCGGCGTTGTCGTCGGGCGGTGCCTTGCTGCGCCAGAACGCCTCGATGAAGGCCGCTGCCCACCTGCGGTTCTCCTGCCGTCGGGACTCCACCTGCGGCGAGATACCGGTGCACTCCCGAAACGCCACCACTGCCACTCGCGGGTCGTCGACCAGCACGTGCGCAAACGTGGTGGCAACCCGGCGCACCGTCAGCTCTCCTGGCTCGTCGGGGGCGCTGCGCCCCAGCTCTGCCTCTACCTCCCCCTTGAGCCGGTCGCCGATCTGGTTGAGCAGCGCCAGGAAGCAGTCTTCTTTGCTGTCGAACAGTTCATAGAACGCCTTGTTGCCGACATAAGCCGTCTGGCAGATCTGTTCGATCGACGTGTTGACATAGCCGTCCCGCGCGAACAGGTCGAATGCCGCGGTCAGGAGTTGGTCGCGGCGCTGCGCGCGACGCTGCTCGGCGTCCAACCCACGGATCCGGCGCCCGCCCGGCACGGGGGTCGTCATTGCTCCCATGCTGCAGAAGTTTAGCTGTCCAGCCGCTCGATGATGGTGACGTTTGCCGTACCGCCGCCCTCACACATGGTTTGCAACCCGTACCGGCCGCCGGTCCGCTCCAGCTCGTGCAGCATCGTGGTGAACAGTTTGGCCCCGGTGGCCCCCAGCGGATGCCCGAGCGCGATCGCCCCGCCATTGGGGTTGACCTTGGCCGGGTCGATCGGGAACTCCTTCATCCAGGCCTGCACCACCGGAGCAAACGCCTCGTTGATCTCCACGACGTCGATGTCGTCGATGCTCAGGCCGGTCTTCTCCAGCGCGTAGCGAGTGGCCGGAATCGGGCCGGTCAGCATGATCACCGGGTCGTCACCACGGGCACTGATGTGGTGGATGCGGGCGCGGGGCTTCAGGCCGTGCGTCTGCACTGCGCTTTCGGAGGCGAGCAGCACCGCGGCCGACCCGTCACAGATCTGGCTGGAGACCGCGGCGGTCAGCCGGCCGCCCTCGATCAGTGGCTTGAGGCCGGCCATCTTCTCCAAGGTGGACTCGCGCGGGCACTCGTCCACCCGGAAACCGTCGACATCGATGATCTCGTTGTCGAAGCGACCCTCGGCGATCGCGGTGAACGCACGCTGGTGGCTCTGCAATGCGAAACGCTCCATGTCCTCGCGGGAGATGTCCCAGCGCTCGGCGATCATCTCTGCACCGCGGAACTGGGAGACTTCTTCGTCGCCGTAGCGCTCCAGCCACTTCTTCGACTCGTTGGTCGGCGAGGTGAAGCCGAACTGCTCGCCGACGATCATTGCCGACGAGATCGGGATCCAGCTCATGTTCTGCACGCCGCCGGCCACGATCAGGTCCGCGGTGCGCGACATGATCGCCTGCGCGCCGAAGGAGATGGCCTGCTGGGACGAACCGCACTGCCGGTCGACGGTGACCCCGGGCACCCCTTCGGGGAAGCCGGCCGCCAGCCACGCCAGCCGGCCGATATTGCCGGCCTGGCCGCCGATGGCGTCCACGCAGCCGGTGATCACATCGTCGACAGCAGCCGGGTCGACACCGACCCGGTCCAGCAGGCCGCTAAACGCCAACGCGCCCAAGTCGATCGGGTGGATACCGGCCAGCGATCCGTTGCGCTTGCCGACGGCGGTGCGAACGGCGTCGATGACGTACGCCTCAGAGACTTGTGCGGCCATTTCAGACTCCTTCTTTGGTGATGCCACCCAGGACGATGGCGAGGTATTGTCTGCCGACTTGTTCGGCGGTCAGTGGGCCACCGGGCTGGTACCAGCGCACCGATACCCAGGTGGTGTCTCGGATGAAACGGTAGACCAGGTCGACGTCGAGGTCGGGCCGGAAACAACCCGCTTCGACGCCCTGCTGCAGCACGTCGATCCACATCTTGCGCTGCTGGCGATTGCGCTCATCGACGTAGCCGAAGCGCTCCTGCGACGACAGCCGCTTGGCTTCGTCCTGGTAGATGACGACCTGGGCGTGCCGGTGCTCGATCGCATCGAACGACGCCAGGAACAACCCTTTGAAGCGTTCCATCGGGTCGGATTCGGTGTCGATGATCTGCTGGTAGCGCTCGAACAGCCAATCGAGGAAGTCGCGCAGCACCTCGTCGACCATCTCCTCCTTGGAGGAGAAGTGGTGATACAGACTCCCCGACAGGATCCCGGCGGCGTCGGCGATGTCGCGCACCGTGGTCGCGCGCAGCCCACGCTCGGCGATCATCGCCGCAGCCAGGTTCAGGAGTTCGTCACGGCGCGTCATGGCATCACGGGTGCTGACTGGAAACCGAGATGACTTCGCCCGTCAGGTAACTGGAGTAGTCGCTGGCCAAGAATGCGATCGTGGTGGCGATCTCCCACGGCTCGGCGGCCCGGCCGAAGGCCTCGCCCTCGGCGAGCCGGTCGAGCAGCTCCGCGGAGCTGGTCTTCTCCAGGAACTTGTGTCGGGCGATCGACGGCGACACGGCGTTGATCCGGACCCCGTACTCGACCGCCTCGATGGCGCTGCACCGGGTCAGGGCCATGACACCGGCCTTGGCGGCGGCGTAGTGCGACTGGGAATGCTGCGCGCGCCAGCCCAGCACGCTGGCGTTGTTGACGATCACGCCGCCGTGTTCGACGTCGCGGAAGTAGCGCAACGCGGCCCGGGTGGCCCGCATCACCGAGTTCAAAGTCACGTTCAGCACCCGGTCCCACTCATCGTCGGTCATGTCGATCACCGGCGTCTGGCCGCCCAGGCCGGCGTTGTTGACCAGCACGTCGAGCCGGCCCATCCTGGCCACGGCGGTCTCGAACAGTTCGTCGACCGCAGCGGTGGAGGTGACGTCGCAGACCACCGCCTCCACCCGGCCCAGCCCGAGAGCGGCCAATTCCTCGCGGGTTTCGGAAAGCCGGCGTTCGTGGTAGTCGGAGACCACGACGTCGGCACCCTCGACTAGCGCACGCCGGGCGGTGGTGGAACCGATACCGGTACCGGCGGCCGCGGTCACCAGCACCGTCTTGCCCGCCAATAGGCCGTGTCCGGCGATCTCCTCCGGCGCCTTGGACAGATCTTTGGCCGAGCTCATCCCTTTGCCTCCCGGGGTAGGCCGAGAACCCGCTCGGCGATGATGTTGCGCTGAATCTCGTTCGACCCGCCGTAGATGGTGTCTGAGCGGGTGAACAAGTAGAGCCGCTGCCACTCGTCGAACTCGCCGTCGGCGAGCACCATCGAGTCGCGACCGATCACGTCCATGGCAAGCTCGCCCAGGTCGCGATGCCAGTTGGCCCACAGCAACTTTGAGACGTTGTCCTGGCCGGGTTGCTCCACGTCCATGGTGGCCATCGCATACGACCGCATCGACCGCAAGCCGACCCACGACCGGGTCAGCCGCTCGCGGATCAGCGGGTCTTCGGCGGCGCCGTTGCGCGTGGCGAGCTCTGCGAGCGCGGAAAGCTCACGCGCGTAACGGATCTGCTGTCCCAATGTCGAGACGCCGCGCTCGAAGGTGAGCGTGCCCATCGCCACTTTCCAGCCGTCGCCGGGCTCACCCACCACCAGGTCGGCATCGGTGACCGCGTTGTCGAAGAACACCTCGTTGAACTCCGAGGTGCCGGTCAGCTGCACGATCGGGCGGATCTCGACACCGGGCTGATCCAGTGGCACCAGCAGATACGACAGCCCGTTGTGACGTTTGGAGCCCTTCTCGGTACGGGCGACCACGAAGCACCATTGCGACAGGTGCGCCAGCGAGGTCCACACCTTCTGGCCATTAATAAGCCACTGCCCACCCTCGAGCACTGCGGTGGTGGCGACATTGGCCAGGTCAGACCCGGCGCCCGGCTCGGAGTAGCCCTGGCACCACAACTCGGTGACGTTGCGGATGCCGGGCAGGAAGCGCTGCTGTTGTTCGGGGGTGCCGAAGGCGATCAGCGTCGGACCCAGCAACTCCTCGCCAAGGTGGTTGACCTTGTCGGGCGCGTCGGCGCGGGCGTATTCCTCGTAGAACGCCACCCGGTGCGCCACCGACAGGCCGCGGCCGCCGTGTTCGATCGGCCAGCCCAGGCAGGTCAGCCCGGCGTCGGCGAGGTGGCGGTTCCACGCCATCCGCTCCTCGAAGGCCTCGTGTTCGCGTCCGGGACCGCCGAGGCCCTTGAGCTTGGCGAACTCTCCGACCAGGTTGTCGGACAGCCATGCGCGGACCTCAGCCCGGAACTCCTCGACTGCTTGCACCCTTGTAGGCTAACCTACCAAGCACTTGCTCGGCTACGAGCCGTCGAACCCAGGGAGTCCCGATGTCCGGCGCCGGCGACGATGCGGTCGGGGCGCCCCCGGCCGCGCAGCGGCGAGCGGAACGCAGCGACGAGGAGGAGTGGCGCCCATGATCACGGACCCGCGGACCACCCCCGCGGCCCTGGACCACATCGCGAGTGCACTCCCCGACCATGAGGCGCTGATCACCGACGATGTCCGGCTCAGCTATGCCCAGCTGCGTGAACAGGTGCGCCGCGCTGCGGCCGCGCTGATCGCCCAGGGCGTGGCGCCCGGCGACCGGGTCGCGCTGTGGTCACCGAACACCTGGCACTGGGTCATCACCTGCCTGGGCACCCACTACGCCGGCGCGGTGCTGGTACCGCTGAACACCCGCTACACCGCCGCGGAGGCCGCCGACATCCTGGTCCGCAGCAAAGCCAAGGTGCTGGTCGGCATGGGCCGGTTCCTCAAGACCGACCGACTCGCCGAACTGGATCGAGACCGACTGCCCGACCTGCAGCACGTGGTCCGGGTACCGGTGGAGATAGCCGACGGAACGTGGGACGAGTTCATCGCGTCCGGAGCGGCGATCACCGAGGACGAGATCGACGCCCGGGCCGCGGCGGTCGGCCCCGACGACCTCTCCGACATCTTGTTCACCTCGGGGACGACCGGCCGCAGCAAAGGCGTGCTCTGCGCCCACCGGCAGTCGCTGGCCGGCCCGGCGGCCTGGGCCGAGTGCGGGCAGCTGACCGCCGACGACCGCTACCTGTGCATCAACCCGTTCTTCCACAACTTCGGCTACAAGGCCGGCATCCTGGCCTGTCTGCAGACCGGGGCCACCCTGATCCCGCAACTGACCTTCGACCCGGCCGCAGCGTTGCGAGCCATCGCCGAACACCGGATCACCGTGCTGCCCGGGCCTCCGACCATCTACCAGACGCTGCTCGACCACCCCGACCGCGATCGGCATGACCTGAGCTCGCTGCGGTTCGCGGTCACCGGTGCGGCAACCGTGCCGGTGGTGTTGATCGAGCGGATGCAGAACGAACTCGACATCGACATCGTGTTGACCGCCTACGGGCTGACCGAGTCCGGCGGGTTCGCCACCATGTGCCGCGCCGACGATGACGCCGTCACCGTCGCCACCACCTGCGGGCGGCCGATCGCCGACTTCGAGCTGCGAATCGATCACGGCCCCGACTCCGAGGCCGGCGAGGTGCTGCTGCGCAGCGCCAACGTCATGCTCGGTTACCTCGATGACGCCGAGGCCACCGCGGCCGCCATCGACGCCGACGGCTGGCTGCACACCGGTGACGTCGGCACCGTGGACGCGGCCGGCAACCTGCGAATCACCGACCGGCTCAAGGACATGTACATCTGCGGCGGCTTCAACGTCTATCCGGCCGAGATCGAGCAGGTACTGGCCCGCCTCGACGGGGTGGCCGACGTGGCGGTGATCGGGGTGCCTGACGAGCGGCTCGGCGAAGTCGGACGGGCATTCATCGTGCGCCGGGCAGGATCCGAGCTGGACGAAGCGACGGTGATCGCTTACGCCCGTGAACATCTGGCGAACTTCAAGGCACCGCGATCGGTGACCTTCGCCGACTCCCTGCCGCGCAATCCCGGCGGCAAGGTGGTCAAGCATGAGTTGAGAGAGTGGGCTTGATGGACCTGAATTTCGATGCCGACACCGAGGCCTTCCGCACGGAGGTCCGCGAGTTCCTGGCGGCGAACAAAGACAAGTTCCCGGTCGCGTCCTACGACACCGCCGAAGGCTTCGAACAGCACCGTCGTTGGGACAAGGTGCTTTACGACGCCGGCCTGTCGGTGATCGCCTGGCCGGAGAAGTACGGCGGGCGCGACGCCACCCTGCTGCAGTGGGTGGTGTTCGAGGAGGAGTACTTCCGCGCGGGCGCACCGGGGCGCGCCAGCGCCAACGGCACCTCGATGCTGGCGCCGACGCTGTTCGCACACGGAACCGAAGAACAGTTGGACCGGGTGCTGCCGAAGATGGCGACTGGCGAGGAGATCTGGGCGCAGGCCTGGTCGGAACCGGAGTCCGGCAGCGACCTGGCGTCGCTGCGGTCGACGGCCACCAAGGTCGAGGGCGGCTGGAAGCTCAACGGACAGAAGATCTGGAGCTCACGCGCGCCGTTCGGTGAGCGCGGCTTCGGCTTGTTCCGCTCGGACCCGGAGGCCCAGCGCCACCACGGGCTGACCTACTTCATGTTCGACCTCAAGGCGCCCGGGGTCACGGTGCGCGCCATCGAGCAGCTCGGCGGCGAGACCGGTTTCGGCGAGATCTTCCTCGACGACGTGTTCGTACCGGACAACGACGTGATCGGTGTGGCAGGCGAGGGCTGGCGCGCCGCGATGAGCACGTCGAGCAATGAGCGCGGCATGAGTCTGCGCAGCCCGGCCCGGTTCCTGGTGGGAGCCGAGAAGCTGGTCGCGCTCTGGCGCGAGCACGGCAGCGACCCGGCGTACACCGATCGGGTCGCCGACGCCTGGATCGCCGCGCAGGCCTACCGGCTGCAGACCTTCGGCACCGTGACCCGGCTGGCCGCCGGCGGCGAGCTGGGCGCGGAATCCTCGGTGACCAAAGTGTTCTGGTCCGATCTCGACGTCGCGCTGCACCAGACCGGCCTGGACATCCGCGGCGCCGACGGCGAGCTTGCCGACGCCTGGACCCACGGCTACCTGTTCGCGCTGGGTGGCCCGATCTACGCCGGTACCAACGAGATCCAGCGCAATATCATCGCCGAGCGGCTGCTGGGCCTGCCCCGGGAGAAGAAGTGAAATTCGATCTAGACCAAGACCAGCGCGACTTCGCGGCCAGCATCGACGCCGCGCTTGCCGCGGCCGACGTGCCGGGCGCGGTGCGCGCCTGGTCGACCGGTGACACGGCGGCCGGCAAGCGGGTGTGGAACCAGCTGTCCGAACTCGGTGTCACCGCGTTGGCCATACCCGAGGAGTTCGACGGCATCGGCGCCCACCCGGTCGATCTGGTGCTGGCCATGGAAGCGCTCGGCCGCTGGTGCGTACCCGGGCCGGTGGTGGAATCGATTGCGGTAGCGCCGGTTCTGCTGGCCGGTGCACCCGACGCCGCAGCGCAGCTGGCCGGGCTGGCCGCCGGTGAGCTGATCGCCACCGTGGCGCTGCCGCCGCACACCCCCCGCGCCGTGGCTGCCGACACCGCCGACCTCGTCTTGCTGGCAGAGAACGGCCGGGCCGGCACGGCGCAGGCCGGCACCCGGCATGCCTCGGTAGACCCCAGCCGGGGCGTCTTCGACGTGACTGCCACCGGCGACTCCTGGGAAGCCGACACCGCCCGCGCCTACGAGGTGGGCGCCCTGGCCACCGCAGCGCAGCTGATCGGGGCCGGGCAGGCCATGCTGAACGCGAGCGTGGACTACGCCAAGCAGCGCACCCAGTTCGGCCGGGTGATCGGCAGCTACCAGGCGATCAAGCACAAGCTGGCCGACGTGCACATCGCTTTGGAGCTGGCGCGCCCGTTGGTGTACGGAGCGGCGCTCTCACTCGCCTCCGAGACCGCCGAGACCGCCGAGACCGCCCGCGACGTCAGCGCGGCCAAGGTGGCGGCCGCCGATGCCGCCCTGCTGGCCGCGCGCTCGGCGCTGCAGACGCACGGTGCGATCGGTTTCACCAGTGAATGCGACCTGTCACTGTGGCTGCTGCGGGTGCAGGCCGTGCGCCCGGCCTGGGGAGATGCCACCGCCCACCGGCGGCGAGTGTTGGAGGCGATCTGATGGCCCGCAATGAAGAACGCGACCTGCTGCGCCAGACGGTCGCCGCGCTGGTCGACAAGCACGCCACCCCCGAAGCGGTCCGCACCGCGATGGAATCCGACCGCGGCTACGACGAGTCGCTGTGGCAGCTGTTGTGCGAGCAGGTCGGTGCCGCCGCGCTGGTGGTGCCCGAGGAGCTCGGCGGCGCCGGCGGCGAATTGGGCGATGCCGCCGTCGTGCTCGAGGAACTGGGCAAGGCGCTGGTGCCCACCCCGCTGTTGGGCACCGTGCTGGCCGAGCTGGCACTGCTGGCCGCCACCGAGCCTGATGCCGAAACGCTGGAGCGGCTCGCCGAAGGCAGTGCGATCGGAGCGGTGGTCTTCGGTGACGGTTACGCGGCCAACGGCGATCTGGTGGGCGCAGCGGATGTCGACGGTGTTGTCATCGGCGTCCAAGACGGACAACTGCTGCGCTGGACGGCCTTCAGCGCCGAGCCGGTGGCAACCATGGACCCCACCCGCCGGCTGGGCCGGGTCACCGCCGAGCAGATCGCGCCCATCGGCGCCGACCCCGGCATCGCCGACTATGCGGCGATCCTGCTGGCCGCCGAACAGGTCGGCGCGGCCACCCGCTGTCTGGACCTGACCGTGCAGTACACCAAGGACCGGGTGCAGTTCGGCCGGCCGATCGGCAGCTTCCAGGCCCTCAAGCACCGGATGGCCGACCTGTACGTGGCCGTCTCGGCCGCCCGGGCCGTCGTCGACGACGCGATCGCCGAGCCGTCGGCGACGTCGGCCGCGCTGGCCAGAGTCGTTGCCAGTGAGGCATTCTCCAAGGTCGCCGGTGAGGCGGTCCAACTGCACGGCGGCATCGCGATCACTTGGGAAAGCGACATCCAGCTTTATTTCAAACGCGCGCACGGCAGTTCGCAGCTGCTCGGCCAGCCGGCAGAACACCTGCGGCGGTTACAGGCCGAGGTGTTCTAGAAGCCCGTACGGTAGACACATGTGCACCCGACTGGTTTATCTGGGCCCCAATGGCAACATCATCACCGGACGGTCGATGGACTGGAAGCTGGATCTGGCAACCAACCTGTGGTCGTTGCCACGCGGCGTGAAGCGCGACGGGCGGGCCGGAGCGAACTCCATCGAGTGGACCGCGAAGTACGGCAGCGTGGTGGCCACCGGCTACGACATCTGCACCACCGACGGATTGAACGAGGCCGGCCTGTCGGCCAACCTGCTGTGGCTGGCCGAGTCGGAGTATCCCGCCCGCAACGGTTCCCGCCCGGTGATGTCCGTCGCAACGTGGGCCCAGTACATGCTCGACAACTTCGCCACGGTGGGCGATGCGGTCGCGGCACTGCAGACCGAACCGTTCGATGTGCTCACCGAAGGCGTGCCCGGTGAAGAGCGGCTGGCCACCCTGCACCTGTCGATGTCGGACAGCAGCGGTGACAGTGCGATCGTAGAATACGTTGGCGGCAAACAGGTCATCCACCACAGTCGCGACTATCAGGTGATGACGAACTCCCCGGTGTTCGAACAGCAACTCGCCGTCAACGCCTACTGGGAACAACTCGGCGGCACCGTCATGCTGCCGGGCACCAACCGGGCCGCCGACCGGTTCGCGCGGGCATCGTTCTACGTCAACGCGATACCCAAGGTCGAAGACCCCAAGATCGCGCTCGCCTCGGTGTTCAGCGTGGTGCGCAACGTGTCGGTCCCGTTCGGCATCTCCACACCGGACGAGCCGAACATCTCCTCCACCCGGTGGCGCACCGTCGCCCACCACAGCCGCAAGCTGTACTGCTTCGAGTCGGCGTTGACGCCCAACGTCTTCTGGGTGGACCTGAACAAGCTCGACCTGTCCGAGGGCGCACCGGTGCGCAAGCTGGATCTGGGCCGCGACGAATCCAACACGTTCGCGGGCGAGAGCTCGGCCGAATTCCAGGTCACCGAGCCGTTCACGTTTCTGGGAATCACCACGTGACTGCGAACCGTCTCCTGGCTGCGGCCCTGCTGGCGGTGCTGGTGTGCGCCCTGGCAACCACCAGTCCGGTCGGCGCTACCACCGCGCCGGACTGGTCCGGCTTGGACGCCCGCGATTACGCCGGGCCGATCCCGTCGGCCGGAGACGTGATCGCCGCGGTACCGCTGAACCCGGCGCTGTCGGTGCGCGGTGCCGGCGAGGCGTTCCGCATCCTGTACGCCACCGTCGACCAGCACGCCGAACCGGCGGTCAGCACGGCGGCCGTCTTCACCCCGCGCACCGCCCCGCCACCCGGTGGCTGGCCGGTGGTCGCCTGGGCACACGGCACCGTCGGCCTGGGCGACGACTGCACGCCATCGGCGCTGCCCCGCAGCGCCCGAGACGACGAGTACCTGACGCACTGGCTCGACCAGGGCTACGTCGTCGTCGGCACGGACTACGCCGGCCTGGGCACCCCGGGACTGATGAGCTACCTCAACAGCACCGCCGAAGCGCATTCGGTGGTGGACTCCGTTCGCGCGGTTCATCACCTGGACCTGCCGCTGTCGCCAAAATGGGCGATCATCGGCCAATCGCAGGGCGGCGGCGCGGCGGTCAACAGCGCCTGGTGGGCCGACCGGCTGACCGCAGGCGCCGGACTCGACTACCGCGGTGTGGTGGCCACCGGAACACCGGCCAACATCGAGCGGGTGTTCGCCCAGGCCGGGCCGGATCTGCCGCCGCGTCAGACACCGCCGGCGGCGATCAGCTACACCTCCTACATCCTCGCCGCACTGCGCGAGGCGCACACCGAACTCGGTATCGACAAGGTGCTGACGCCACGCGGCCGCGAGTTGGCCGACGCCGCACAGTCGCTGTGCAAACCGGCCTTGGATCAGCGGGTCGGGACCACCACGCTCAACGACTTGTTCAGCGCCCCGGTCGGCTCGCTGCCCGGCATCGACGCGGCGCTGGACAGCTTCATGGGCACGCCCACCGAGGGTTACAGCCGGCCGATCTTTTTGGGGCAAGGGCTGCTCGACAGTGATGTCCCGCCGCTTTCCACCCAGACGCTGTATCAGCAACTGACCGACAATCACCAGGATGTGGAGCTGCATATCTACCCCGACCAGGACCATTCCGGCACGGTGATCGCCTCGATGCCCGACTCCACCCGTTTCCTGCAGCGGGTCATGGCAGGTTGATGCCATGACCGATTCGGCTCCCGGCTCCGGCGGCGTCGCGCTGCGTGCGGGCATCCCACCGTTCCACGTGATGGACGTGTGGCTGGCCGCCGCCGAACGCCAACGCAGCCACGGCGATCTGGTGAACCTGTCGGCCGGGCAGCCCAGTGTCGGCGCGCCCGGTCCGGTGCGTGACGCCGCCGCAGCGGCACTGCGGGCCAACCAACTCGGCTACACCGTCGCGTTGGGGATCCCGGAGTTACGCGCGGCCATCGCCGGCTCCTACGGCGATCGCTACGGCCTGGCCGTCGACCCCGACGACGTGGTGGTGACCACCGGTTCGTCGGGCGGTTTCCTGCTGGCGTTTCTGGCCTGCTTCGACGCCGGTGACCGGGTGGCGATCGCCAGCCCCGGTTACCCGTGTTACCGCAACATCCTGACCGCGCTGGGCTGCGAGGTGGTCGAGATCCCGTGCGGGCCCGAGACGCGCTTCCAGCCCACCGCGGCGATGCTGGCCGCACTCGCCGAAACCGGGCCGCTGGCCGGGGTGATCGTCGCCAGCCCGGCCAACCCGACCGGCACCGTCTTAGAGCCCGCCGAGCTGGCCGCGATCGCCACCTGGTGCGACGAGACCGGGGTGCGGCTGATCAGCGACGAGGTTTACCACGGCCTGGTCTACGACGGCGCCCCGCAGACCAGCTGCGCCTGGCAGACCTCGCGGAACGCGGTGGTGGCCAACAGCTTTTCCAAGTACTTCGCGATGACCGGCTGGCGGCTGGGCTGGCTGCTGGTACCGGCGGCGCTGCGCCGCGCGGTGGACCGCCTCACCGGCAACTTCACCATCTGCCCGCCGGTGCTGGCCCAATACGCCGCCGTCGCCGCATTCACCCCCGAATCGATCGCCGAATCGGACGGCCATCTGCGGCACTACGCCGCCAACCGGGCACTGCTGCTCGACGGGCTGCGGTCCATGGGCATCGACCGGTTGGCGCCCACCGACGGCGCGTTCTACGTCTATGCCGACGTCGCCGGGCATACCGACGATTCGCTGGCGTTCTGCGCGCGACTGCTCGCCGATACCGGGGTCGCGCTGGCGCCGGGTATCGACTTCGACACCGAACGGGGCAACACCTTCGTGCGGCTGTCGTTCGCCGGCCCGACCACCGACATCGAAGAAGCATTGCGCCGAATCCGCGAGTGGCTGCCCCTCGGGTAGGTTTAGCCCAAGCTCGTCTGATCGAAGGGATCACAGCAATGCGCACATCCACGACTTCTCGACTGGCGATCGGTGCGGCGGCCGTCGGCATCCTCGGCGCGGTGGCCGCTTCCGCAACGGCCGGGACCACCGCCCCGGCCGCCGATGCGGCACCGGCGCCCTGCACGGCCGCCGGACTGTCCAGTACCGCCAGCGGGGTGCTGAGCCAGGCGGGTGTGTTCCTCAACGAGCACCCGGAGGCCAACGACGTGCTGACCAATGCCGCCACCATGCCGCCGGAGCAGGCCAAGTCCTCGGTGCAGGGTTACTTCGTCGGCCACCTCGACCAGCTGTCGACCCTGCAGGGCATCGCCCAGCCGCTCACCGACCTGAAGAACCAGTGCGGGATCGCGGTGTCGCCGACCCAGCTGGCCATGCTGCTGGAGACCGTCAGCAAATAGGTCCGCCATGGGCCTGAGGATCAGCGAGCACGAACGAGCCGCGCTGGCCGAGGCGGCCGGGTTCGGGTTGTTCGCCGCCATCTCCGGGCGCCGGTCGCGGCGGTTCCCGGCCGGCGGTGTCATTCCGGCTGGCCCCCTGGCCTACCGCAGCCGCCGGCCGGTGCAGCCGCTCTCCGACGTCGAGCGGGCGCTGCTGCTGTCGCTGATGGCCGGTGTCACCGGCTGGCATGACGGCATCGCGCACCACCCCGGGTATGCCCCCGCGCTGCCGAACTACCCCGGCAGCGCCACCGGCCGGGCCATGCCGTCGGCGGCGGGCTTTCACACCAGTCAGGTGTTCTTCACCGACGACACCGGCTGCTATCTGCTGCCGACCCGTGATCAGCCGTCCCGGGAATTCGACACCCTCGAGGACCGGATCAGCCATACCGCCGATTCCTATGTGCGGCTCTCGGATTCCCGGTTGCAGCTGCCCCGCGAAGAGCCCTACATGGAGGGCCACAACACCTGGATCGGCAACCACCCGGGCAGTCTGCTGGCGTTCGCGGTGGCGGATCTGGCCGAGCACCTGCTGGAGAACCTGTGGTTCTTCGCGGCCAACGGCTACCCGGTTCGCGACGACATCAACGGCTGCGAAATCCCGGGCATCCAAGCATTTTCCGGGCTGGCGCACGCCGACGACCCGATACCGTTGTCGTTCGTCGAGCAGTACACGCTGACCGAGGCCAGCGCCGAGCTGTCCATCGCCGCCCACAACGGGGCGCTGGGATTGCAGGCGATGGGGCTGGGCGGCTGGATCTTCGACGGCCTGGACCGGCTGTCGGTGCTGGGCGGCTCGGGTGACCCGCGGGCACCCGGGTTCGGCTTCGTCGCCGATGACGACCCGCGCTGGCCGTTCCCGAACGTCACCGGACTGCCCGGCCACTTCGAGACGCTCAGCCCGCCCCACGTCGCGTCGGTGGCCGACGGCGTGGCCAAGCTGGTGGCCCGCAAATTCGGCCCCGGCGGTCCGTCCCACCGCGAGACGGCGGGACCGTGGACGGACAATCCGGGGGTGCGCGGTTCGGCGCTGCCGCCCGAGGGCATCGCCGAACTGGTCACCCTGCAGGCGTCGTATATCTACGACACCTTCGGCAAGCTGCCGGGCACCGTGCCGACCGTGCACGTGCTGATGTACCTGCAGGCCCAGCATCTGGACACCGACTTCTACGACGAACTCTACGGCCCCGGGGCGTATCTGCGGACCCACGCCGAACACCAGCAGCGCTGGCATTAAAGCCGCCGAGCAGTCGCGAAAGCCCCTAAAATACCTTTGAATTGGGGGCTTTCGCGACTGCTCGCGGGAAAGAAAGAACCTACAGCCAGGTGTCGTCGGTGGTGGCGGTGAGAAACGCCTCCAGGTCGTCGCGCCACTGCGCGGGCGTGGTCTTCTCCGGTTCGATGCCGGTGTAGTCGCCGCGGTAGAACAGCAGCGGCCGCGGCTTGACCTCCGGCACATCGGATAGCGATTGCACCGCGCCGAACACCACGAAGTGGTCGCCGCCGTCGTGCACCGAGGCGACCGTGCAGTCGATGTGGGCCAGGGAGCGGGCCAGGATCGGCGATCCCAGCGGGGAGGGTTCCCATTCCACGCCGGCGAACTTGTCCGGCTCGCGCGAGCCGAACCGGGCGCAGATGTCCTTCTGCTCCTCGGCCAGGATGTTCACGCAGAAGCGTCCGCTGGCCTCGATGGCCTGCCAGGACCGCGACATCTTCGTCGGGCAGAACAGCACCAGCGGCGGGTCCAGCGACAGCGCGGCGAACGACTGGCAGGCGAACCCCACCGGCACGTCGTCGTGCACGGTGGTGATGATGGTGATCCCCGTACAGAACTGACCGAGTACGTTGCGGAACGCGCGCGGGTCGATCGGAAGGTCGTCTTTCGATTCGGAGCTCACTGCTATGACTCTATGCCGACCGTGAAGTCGTGCCCCCACAGGCTGACCGCGGTGCTCTCCCGAGCCACCCAGTCCTCATCGTCGACTTCCAGTCCCTCACAACCGAATTCGACCTGGAACCCGCTGGGCGATTTCATGTAGAACGACAACATCTTGTCGTTGACGTGCCGGCCCAGGGTCGCGGCCATGGGCACCTTGCGGCGGTAGGCCCGGTCCAGGCAGAGCCCGACGTCGTCGGCCTCGCCGACCTCGACCATCAGGTGCACGATGCCGGTCGGGGTGGGCATCGGCAAAAACGCCAGGCTGTGGTGGCGCGGGTTGCAGCCGAAGAAGCGCAGCCACGCCGGGTCGCCGTCGGCCGGGCGGCCCACCATCTGCGGCGGCAGCCGCATCGAGTCGCGCAGCCGGAAGCCGAGCACGTCGCGGTAGAAGTGCAGCGCCTCGGCGTCGTCCTTGGTCGACAGCACCACGTGCCCCAGACCCTGTTCCTCGGTGACGAACCGGTGCCCGTAGGGACTGACCACCCGGCGGTGCTGCAGCGCCACCCCGTGGAACACCTCGAGGGTGTTGCCGGACGGGTCGGCGAAGGTGATCATCTCGACGACACGACGCTCGGCGAGCTCAGCAACCGAGGCCTCCTTGTAGGGCGTACCCTCGCCTTCCAAGCGCTGCCGGATCTCTTGCAGCCCTTCAGCGTTGGCACACTCCCAACCCGACGACAGCAGCCGGTCGGTGTCACCGGGCACGATCACCAGCCGGGCCGGGAACTCGTCCATCCGCAGATACAGCGCACCATCGGTGGCGCCGTCGCCCTCGACCATGCCGAGGACCTTCAGGCCGAACTCACGCCAGGCCGCCATGTCGGTGGCCTGGATCCGCAGATACCCCAGCGAACGGATACTCATCGCGATACCTCCAGATCAGACCATCGTGTCGCCGGGCGGCAACCCGAACTCGTGGTTGCCGAAGATCAGGTATGCCCGCTCCGGGTCGTTGGCCGCGTGCACCCGACCGGCGTGTGCGTCACGCCAGAACCGCTGCACCGGAGCGTCGTTGGACAGCGCGGTGGCGCCGGCCGCCTCGAAGAGCCGGTCGATGGAGGTGATGGCCCGGCCGGTGGCGCGCACCTGGTCGCGCCGCGCGCGGGCCCGCAGGTCGAACGGGATCTCCTTGCCGGCCGCCAGCAGCGCGTACTCGTCGGCGACATTGCCGATCAGCTGCCGCCAACCGGCGTCGATGTCACTGGCCGCCTCGGCGATCCGCACCTTGGCGAACGGGTCGTCCTTGGCCTTCTCGCCGGCGAACGCCGCCCGCACCCGCTTGCCCTGGTGCTCGACGTGGGCCTGGTAGGCGCCGTAGGCCATGCCCATGATGGGGGCCGAGATCGTGGTGGGGTGCATAGTGCCCCACGGCATCTTGTAGACCGGCGCGGTGTTGGTCTCATAACCGCCGGCGGTCTGGTCGTTCATCGCCTTGTAGGACAGGAAGCGGTGCCGCGGCACGAAGACGTCTTTGACCACGACGGTGTTGCTGCCGGTGCCGCGCAGGCCGACCACGTGCCAGACGTCGTCGATGGTGTACTCGCTGCGCGGGATCAGGAAGCTGCCGAAGTCCACCGGCTTGCCGTCCTTGATGACCGGGCCGCCCAGGAATGCCCAGGTGGCGTGGTCACAGCCCGACGACCAGTTCCAGGAGCCGTTGACGATATAACCGTCGGCGTTCTCGGTGACCACGCCGGCGCCCATCGGGGCGTAGGAGGACGACACCCGCACGTTGGTGTCGGAGCCCCACACCTCTTCCTGGGCCCGCTGGTCGAACAGCGCCAAGTGCCAGTTGTGCACACCGATGATCGACGCCACCCACCCGGTGGAACCGCAGGCGCTGGCGATGCGGCGGACCGCCTCGTAGAACACCGCCGGGTCACATTCCAGACCGCCCCACTGCGACGGCTGCAACAGCGTGAAGAATCCGATCTCCTCGAGCGCCTTGACGTTGGCGTCGGGAAGCTTGCGCAGATCCTCGGTCTCCTGGGCGCGCTCGCGCAACTGCGGAAGAAGGTCGTCGATGGCTGCCAGCACCGACTGCGCGTCACGCTGCTGAATGGACGTCACTAGATTGCCTCCCATGGAGTGAGCAGGTATAGCGGCCCGTTTCTCAACCAGCCTAGAGTGAGATTAGAACACGTTCCGATTTGTGTCGAGTGGGGTGTTCCTGCGGCTGGTAGCGATACCGGACCGGTTTTCTGTAACCTGTTCTAGTTATGACGGAAGGTGAGGGGCGGACTGTGACGGAGACCATTCCGGACGAACCACTCGGCAGTCACGTCCTGGAATTGCAGATCAGCGAGGTCGTCGCCGAGACCGACGACGCGTGTTCGCTGGTATTCGGCGTGCCGGATGGCCCCGACGATCCGGAGATCCCCGCGGAGCGGCTCAAGTACTCGCCGGGCCAGTTTTTGACGCTGCGAATTCCCAGCGAACGCACCGGTTCGGTGGCCCGCTGCTATTCGTTGTGCAGTTCTCCGTTCACCGACGACTCGCTGACCGTCACCGTGAAGCGGACCGCGGACGGCTACGCCTCGAATTGGCTCTGCGATCACGCCCGTCCCGGGATGCGGGTCCACGTGCTCGCGCCGTCGGGCACCTTCGTGCCCAAGTCCCTGGACACCGACTTCCTGCTACTGGCCGCCGGCAGCGGGATCACGCCGATGATGGCGATCTGCAAGTCGGCGCTGTCGCAGGGCAGCGGCAAGGTGGTGCTGGTTTACGCCAACCGCGACGAACGGTCGGTGATCTTCGGCACCGCGCTGCGCGAACTGGCCGCCAAGTACCCCGACCGGCTCACGGTCGTGCACTGGTTGGAGTCGGTACAGGGCCTGCCGAGCTCCGCGGCGCTGGCCCAGCTGATCGCGCCCTACACCGACCGCCAGGCCTTCATCTGCGGACCCGGCCCGTTCATGCAGGCGTCGCGGGACGCGCTGGACGCTTTGCAGGTTCCGGCCGAGCAGGTGCATCTCGAGGTGTTCAAGTCGTTGGAGAGCGACCCGTTCGCCGCGGTCAAGATCACCGAGGCGCCCGAGGGCTCAGCGGACACGGCGCCGGCCACCGTCACCGTCGAATTGGACGGGCAGACCCAGACGATTGCGTGGCCGCGCCACGTCAAGCTGCTGGACCTGCTGCTCGACAAGGGCCTCGATGCCCCGTTCTCCTGCCGGGAGGGGCACTGCGGCGCATGCGCTTGCGTTTTGAAGAAGGGCGAGGTCGCCATGGAGGTCAACGATGTGCTGGAACCGCAAGACCTCGACGAGGGGCTGATCCTGGCCTGCCAGGCCCATCCCGAGACCGATTCGGTGGAAGTGACCTACGACGAGTGATCTCGGGTCTAGGTTGGTGCGACATGAAACGGTTGCTGATGGTGCCGGCCACGGTGACGCTGTTGGCCGCGCTGATCCCGCCCGCGATCTCGGCGGCGGCGAGTGACACCAAGACCAGTCTGATGCCGGTCAACGAGTTCGATCAGCTGCAGACCCACAGTTGGGTGGACTGCGCCGCGCCGCCGCTGTGCCGTTTCACGGTCGGGGTGCGACTGCAGACGCCGGAGGGGTTGACCGGCTTCCCGCCCGACCTGTGGGCCCGCCAGAGCACCGAGATCCGCTCTTCGAAGCGGACCGCGTATCTCGACGTGCACACCGACGGCGGTGAGGGCTGGTTCAAGGACCGCGGCGGGCCGGGAACGAAGGTGTTCAAGGACGGCACCGGCGCGGTGATCCAGTCGATGTACTACGGCGAAGGCCCACCGGAGAAGTACCAGACCAACGGCAGCATCGACGTGTTGGAGTACTCCACCGGCCGGCCCAAGACCGACGCCAACGTGATCGTGTGCACCCACATCCAGGTGGTCTACAGCGGGGTCAACCTGACCACGCCGTCCACCTGCGCCCAGACGGTGTTCTAAGTCCGCAGCACCGCGAACGTGTGCCCCGGCAACCGCGTCGTCTCCTCGCCGTAGCCCGGTGATCCCCACGCCAGCACCGGCTCGCCGGACACCGGAACGCCCACCGTGGCCTCACCCAGGTTGCAGATGAGCACCAACCGACCACGGCGCATGGCGATCCAGCGGTCGTCCTCGTCGTAGTCGATCGTGAGATGGGTCAGCCAGGGATCGGCCAGATCCGCTTCGGCGCGCAGCCCGATCAGCGCCCGGTAGACGCCGAGCAGCTGCCGATGGCGGTGCCCGTCGGCCTCGTCCCAGTCCAGCTTGGATCGCCGGAAGGTATCGGGGTCCTGGGGGTCCGGGATCTCGTCGGCGTCCCAGCCGTGCTCGGCGAACTCGGCTTTGCGGCCCTCGGCGGTAGCGCGTGCCACTTGCGGGTCCTCATGCGAGGTGAAGAACTGAAAAGGGGCCAGCGCGCCCCATTCCTCACCCATGAAAAGCATTGCGGTGTACGGCGATAGCAGCACCAGCGCCGCCTTGATCGCGAGCTGGCCGGCGGTCAGGTACTGCGAGGGGCGGTCACCGAGCGCCCGGTTGCCGACCTGGTCGTGGGTGCAGGTGTACGCCAGCAGCCGGGTGGCCGGGATCTGCGAGGTGGGCAGTGGACGACCGTGCCGCCGGCGCCGGAACGACGAGTACGTGGCGGCGTGGAAGAAGCCGTTACGCAGCGTGGTCGCCAGCGTGGCGATACTGCCGAAGTCAGCGTAATAACCTTGTCGCTCACCGGATACCGCGGTGTGGATGGCATGGTGGATGTCGTCGTCCCATTGTGCGGTGATCCCATACCCTCCGTCTTCACGACGGGTGATGGTCCGCGGGTCGTTGCGGTCGCTTTCGGCGATGAGAGACAGCGGACGGCCCAACTGCGCTGCGAGCGCGTCGGTCTCGGCGGCCAGTTCCTCGAGAAGGTGGATCGCCGTGGTGTCCACCAGCGCGTGCACGGCATCGAGCCGCAGGCCGTCGGCGTGGAACACACGCATCCAGCGCAGCGCGCAGTCGATGATGTAGCGGCGTACTTCGTCGGAGTCGGGGCCGTCGATGTTGATGGCGTTGCCCCAGGGATTGCGTGCTTGCGACAGGTATGGGCCGAAGCGGGGCAGGTAGTTCCCGGACGGCCCGAGGTGGTTGAAGACGGCGTCGATCAACACTCCCAGGCCGCGGCCGTGGCAGGCATCGACGAAGCGCGCCAGCCCGTCCGGGCCGCCATAGGGTTCGTGCACCGCGTACCACAGCACCCCGTCGTACCCCCAGCCGTGCGCCCCGGAGAAGGCATTGACCGGCATCAGTTCGACGAAGTCGACACCCAAGTCGACCAGGCGATCCAGCTTCGCGATGGCCGAATCGAAGGTGCCGGCCCGGGTGAAGGTGCCGATGTGCAGTTCGTAGATCACCGCGCCTTCGACCGGTTTCCCCGCCCAGTCGTCGTCGGTCCAAGCCGGGACGGTCTCGTCCCACAACGCCGAGCGCGCGTGCACGCCGTCGGGCTGACGGGCCGACCGCGGATCCGGCAGCACCGCGGGGTCGTTATCGAGCAGATAGCCGTAGCGGGCGTCGGCGCGCGCCTCGACCGTCGTCCGCCACCAGCCGCCGTCGGCACGGGTCATCGGGTAGGACACCCCATCGACATCGAGGGCGACGGTTGCCGGGGCCGGCGCCCAGACGGCGAAGTCAGTCATCGACGCGCTCCAGCAGGGCTACCGGCAGCGTGGCGAACAATTCCGCGGCCGGTGTCGGTCCGCTGTGCTCGGCGCCCGACAGGGCGTCGGCCCAGTGCCCCGGCGGGATCGCGACGACGGTGTCGCGCCATCCGGTGTCGCGCAGCCGCACCGTCCAGCGGCTGACCGCTACCACCACGTCGTGACCCCTGGCGAAGGCGACGACGTGTTCGGCGGCCGGGCCCGACGCCAGCACGGGGTGATAGCCGCCGTTCCGGAAGGTGTCGGGACGCGCTCGCCGCATTCGCAGCGCCGCGGCGACGACCCGCATCTTCGGGTGCCGCAACGACGTGAGTGCCTCACGGCGCGCGGTGTAGTCGACCGCTCGCCGGTTGTCCGGGTCGACCAGACTGTCCTCTGGCAGTTCGGTGCCCTGATACACGTCCGGGATGCCGGGAACGGTCAACGCCAGGAGTTTCTGGCCCAACATGTCGCTTTCGATGTGCGGAGCGAGTTCGGTGACGAACTCGGTCAGTTGCTTGGCGATCGGTCCATCCAGTACGTCGTCGAGCCAGCGGTGTACCGCATCCTCGAACTCGGTGTCGGGGTCGTGCCATGAGGTACGGCGGCCGGCTTCGCGTACCGCCTTCTGCGCATAGGCGTGCAGCCGCTCCCGTAACGCGGGGGCCGTCGTGCCGTCCAGCGGCCAGACGCCGAAGATGTTCTGCCACAGGAAGAGACCGGTGGCCAGGTCCGGCGAAGGGACAACGGCCTCCCACCGGGCGACGAACTCGGCCCACAACGAGGGCACCTGTGACAGCACGCCGATGCGGGCCCGAACGTCCTCGCCGCGTTTGGTGTCGTGGGTGGACAGCGTGGTCATCGTGTGCGGCCAGCACCGCGCCCGGGTCGCGGCCCGATCATGAAATTCGGCCGCCCCCACCCCGAAACACTGCGGGTCGCCGCCGACTTCGTTGAGCGAGACCAGCCGCGCATCGCGGTAGAACAGGCAATCCTCGGCCGCCTTGGCGGTCACCGCCCCGCACAGCTGCTGCAACCGGGTCGAGCACTGCCCGTCGACGGCGATCGCGGCCGCCAGCAATGCCAGCGGTTCGCCGAGTTCCGGTTTGCCAGACTGCGTTTCAGCCAACGCCACCGACAGCGTCGACACCAGGCCGGGGTAGTCGCTGCGGTAGACGCCCAGCCGGCCGAGCAGGGCCACGATGGCTTCGGACAGCAGCGGATGGTCCGCGCCGGTGGCGCTCACCACGCAACGGCACAGCCGCGCCAGTTCGCTGCCCAGCGTCTCGGCGGCCGTGATCTCCTTCTGTTCGGCCAGCAACGTCGGCATCGCGCGATAGTCGACCCCGGCGGTCTCGACCAGCTCGGTCAGCGCCGGCTCGCCATTGGGGTCGATGAACAACCCGCCGATCTCCCGCAGCACGTCGTAGCCGGTGGAGCCGGCCACCGGCAGGGTCGGCTCGAGCGATTCGTCGACGGCCAGAATCTTCTCGACCACAATCCAGGCATCGGCTCCCACCAGGGCACGCAGCCATTCCAGATACTCGCACGGATCCGACAGCCCGTCCGGGTGATCGACCCGCACGCCGTCGACGAGACCGTCGTGAAACCAGCGAGACAGCTCGGCGTGCCAGGCATCGAACACCGTCCGATCCTCTTGCCGCAGACCCGCCAGCGACGTGATCGAGAAAAAGCGCCGGTATCCACACGTGCCGTTACGCCACCCGACCAGCCGGTAGTGCTGGCGGTCGTGAACCTGCGCGCCGGTTCCGGTCCCGGTACCCGGCGCGATCGGAAACACCAGATCACCCAGTCGCAGCCGCTCACCGTCGACCGCCAGATCGGCGACGTCGCCGTCAGATCCCAGCACCGGCAGGATGATCCGGCCGTCACCCAGCTCCCAATCGATATCGAAGAACACCGAGTACGGCGAGGAACGCCCGTGCTTGAGCACATCCCACCACCACCGGTTCTGCTCCGATTTCGCTACCCCGACGTGATTGGGCACGATGTCGACGACCAGACCGATTCCGCGGGCATGCGCGGCCGCCGCCAGCCGCGCCAACCCCTGCGCACCGCCCAGTTCGGCAGACACGGTGGTCGGATCGACTACGTCGTAGCCGTGCGCCGAGCCGCGTACCGCGGTCATAACCGGTGACAGGTAAAGGTGCGAGACGCCCAGATCGTCGAAGTAGTCCAGTAGCCCTTCGGCGTCGGCGAAGGTGAACGCGAATCCGCTGTCCGGGCCGCGCAGCTGCAACCGATAGGTGGACAGCACCGGCCGCGGCGTCATCGCCTCAGCGCACTTTCCGCAAGACGAGCAGCGAACGCCCCGCAACGGGCAATGCGGCTGTTGCCGGCACCACCCGTTCATCCGTTGCCGCCGGCTCGGCGGTGTCTAGTTCGACGCTCCATTCCTGTGCGTAATCCGGTCCGGGAACGGCGAATTCGACCTCATCCTGGTGCGCATTGAAGCACAGCAGGAAGGAGTCATCCACGATGCGCTGGCCGCGTACGTCGGGCTCGCGGATCGCCTCACCGTTGAGAAAGACCATGATGCACTTGTCGAATCCGCTGTCCCAGTCGTCCTGGTTCATCTCCTGCCCGGCGGGGGTGAACCACGCGATGTCGCCGACCTCGTCGCCGTGGCGCGCCGGAAGGCCCTCGAAAAAGCGGCGCCGGCGAAACACCGGATGGTCTTTGCGAAGCTGCGTCACCCGGCGGGTGAAGTCCAGCAGATCGGCATTGGTCTGGGCCAGTGACCAGTCCATCCAAGCCAGTTCGGAGTCCTGACAGTAGGCGTTGTTGTTGCCGTGCTGCGTGCGGCCGATTTCGTCACCGTGCGCGATCATCGGCGTGCCTTGCGACAGCATCAGGGTGGCCATGATGTTGCGCATCTGGCGGGCCCGTAGCGCCAGGATGTCCGGGTCGTCGGTGGGGCCTTCGACGCCACAGTTCCACGACCGGTTGTGGCTCTCGCCGTCGGTGTTGTCGTCGCCGTTGGCCTCGTTGTGTTTCTCGTTGTAGGAGACCAGATCGTGCAGGGTGAAGCCGTCGTGGGCGACGACGAAGTTGATACTGGCGCCGGGTCGGCGTCCGGTGGCCTCGTAGAGGTCCGATGAGCCGGTGAGCCGGGAGGCGAACTCGCCCAGCGTCTCCGGCTCACCACGCCAGAAGTCGCGCACGGTGTCTCGGTACTTCCCGTTCCATTCGGTCCACAAGGCCGGAAAGTTGCCGACCTGGTAGCCGCCTTCGCCGACATCCCAGGGTTCGGCGATCAGCTTGACCTGGCTGACCACCGGGTCCTGCTGGATCAGGTCGAAAAACGCTGAAAGGCGGTCGACATCATAGAATTCGCGGGCCAGCGTCGATGCCAGGTCGAAGCGAAAGCCGTCGACGTGCATCTCGGTCACCCAGTAGCGCAGTGAATCCATGATCAGCTGCAGCGCATGCGGGTTGCGCGCATTGAGGCTGTTGCCCGTACCGGTGTAATCCATGTAGCGACTGCGGTCCTCTTCGACGAGCCGGTAGTAGGCGGCGTTGTCGATGCCCCGGAAATTGATGGTCGGGCCGAGATGGTTGCCCTCGGCCGTGTGGTTGTAGACCACGTCGAGGATCACCTCGATACCGGCTTCGTGGAAGGTGCGCACCATGGTCTTGAACTCCGCCACGGCTGCACCCGGCGTCCGGTTCGCCGCATACTGGCTGTGCGGGGCGAAGAAGCCGAAAGTGTTGTAACCCCAGTAGTTTCGCAGGCCCAGCTGCAACAACCGGTCATCGTGCATGAACTGGTGTACCGGCATCAGTTCGACCGCCGTGACGTTGAGTGCCTTGAGGTGCTCGATCACGACCGGGTGGGCCAGACCGGCGTAGGTGCCGCGCAGTTCCTCCGGGATGTCCGGATGGGTCTGTGTCATGCCCTTCACATGGGTCTCGTAGATGATCGTTTCGTGGTAGGGCGTCTTCGGTGGGCGATCGGATGCCCAGTCGAAGTACGGGTTGATCACCACGCTGGTCATGGTGTGGCCCAGCGAATCGACCCTCGGCAGGGTTTCGGCGCTCACCGCTTCGCCGCCGGCCGTCATGTCATAGGAGAACAGCGCCTGTCCGAAGTCGAAGTCCCCGGCGAACGCCCGTCCGTAGGGGTCCAGTAACAGCTTGCTGGAATCACAACGGTGCCCGTCGGCCGGTTCGAACGGCCCGTGCACCCGAAAGCCGTAATGCTGCCCGGGCGAGACCGTCGGCAGGTAGGCGTGCCAGACGTAGCCGTCCACCTCCTCGAGCGGGATGCAGGTCTGCTCGCCGTTCTCGTCGATCAGGCAGAGCTCCACCCGCTCGGCGATTTCGGAGAACAGCGCGAAGTTGGTGCCACCGCCGTCGTAGCCGGCTCCGAGCGGGGCGCTGCTGCCGGGCCAGACGGTCGGTGACACCGGTGGTTTCTCGGCTGCTTCCGTGACTGCGCTGACCTTCCTCTCCGAATTTCGGGTAATGCCCATATTCACTCAATCTGGTCAGGCCGTCCGTTTCCGCGACACTCGGTCGTGGCTACCCGCCTGCCGGATGGCCAAACTCTCGTCGGCTACGACACTACGGTCATCGCGCGGTCCTCGCTGATCTTGTTGAAAGGTTCCGGCTGCGGGTATAGCCGTTGTCGTGGTGCCTGATGACCTGCGCCGGCTGGCGGCCGCGCACGGCGTGGCGAGCTGCTATCGCAATGAGCGGCGGGAGCTGGTGCAGGTCGACGCCGACGTGGTGATCCGGATACTTCGGCTGCTCGACGTCGAAGCGGGCGACGAAACCGAGCGACGTCGCGAGTTGGCCCGACTGAACCAGCCCGATCGCGCCGGCGCCGCGCCGCCCACGGTGGCGGTGCGGGTGACCGGGCGTGCGCAGCCGCTTCCCGGGGCCACCCAGCTGGTGAGTGAGGACGGCGAACGCCGGACGGTGCGCGACGAACTGCCCGCCGATCTGCCGCCCGGTTGGTATGAGCTTGCGCTGCGCGATGGTCGGCAGGTCACACTGGTCGCCGCTCCCCCGCGGGCGCCGGCGGCCCCGGCCACCTGGGGATGGATGCTGCAGCTCTACGCGGTGCGGTCCGCCCGTTCGTGGGGTATCGGCGACCTGTCGGACCTGCGGGACTGGGTGTGCTGGACGGCCGGCGAGCACGGCGCCGGAGCGGTGTTGCTCAACCCGCTGCACGCCCCGGGCCCTACCCATCCGGTGCAGCCTTCGCCGTACACGCCGTCGAGCCGGCAGTTCGCCAATCCGCTGGCGCTGTGCATCCCCGACCTCGCGGTCTATCACCGCGCCGACCCGGACACCCGGGCGGAGGTCGATGCGCTGCGGGTTGCTGCCGACACGGCGCGGATCGACTACGACCTGGTCTGGGCGGCCAAACGGGCCGCCCTGGAGTCGCTCTGGCGCGCCGACGGCCGCCCGTCCCCGCTGGACGAGTCGCCCGGCAACACCGCGTTGCGCGACTGGGCGACGTACTGTGCGCTGGCCGAGCGCCACGGCGGCAGGTGGACGAGGTGGCCGGCGTCGCTGCACGATGCGGCCGGGCCCGCGGTGGCGGCCGCACGTCGGGAGCTCGCACCGAGGATCGCGTTTCACGCCTGGGTGCAACAGCGCTGCGAGGAACAACTGGCGGCGGTGCAGCGCGCCGCAACGGACTCGGGCATGGCGCTGGGGGTACTGCACGACTTGCCCGTCGGCGTGGACGCCGACGGCGCCGATGCCTGGGCACTGGCCGACCTGCTGGCCGGTGCGGCCAGCATCGGGGCGCCCCCGGACACGTTCAGCCCGCACGGTCAGGACTGGCGGCTACCGCCGTGGCGACCGGACCGGTTGGCCGCCACCGGCTACACCGCGGTGCGCGACATGCTGCGTGCCGTACTCGCCCACGCCGACGGGGTGCGCATCGATCACGTCGCCGGCCTGTGGCGGCTGTGGTGGATCCTGCCCGGAGAAAGCCCGGACCGCGGCACCTACGTCCACTACGACGCCGACGTCATGCTGGCGGTGCTGGCGCTGGAAGCCCATCGCGCCGATGCTGTTGTCATCGGCGAGGATCTGGGCACCGTCGAACCGGAGGTCACCCGGACGCTGGCCGGCAACGACATGCTGGGCTGCGCGGTCTCTTGGTTCACCCGCGACGAATCGGCACCCGGCCAGCCGCTGCTGCCACCGGCGAAGTGGCCGGCGCAGGTGGCCGCCAGTATCTCCACCCACGACCTGCCCACCGCGGCCGGATTCCTGCGTGCCGAGCACGTCCGGGCCCGCGCCGAGCGGGGCCTGCTCGACGACGCGGCGGCCGCCCAAGCCGCAGCCGAGCGCGAACGAGCCGAGTGGCTGGCGCTGCTGCGCTCCGAAGGGCTGCTTTCGCCCGGCACCGAAAACGGCCAGACCGCGGACGAAGCCGAGATCATCGACGCCATGCACCGCTTGCTGGCCGCCACCCCGAGCCGGCTGAAACTCATCTCCCCCTATGACGTATTGGCCGACCCCCGCCAGCCCAACCTGCCCGGCACCGTCGATGAATACCCGAACTGGCGGCTGCCGCTGCGCGAGTCTTTCGAACAGCTGCGCACCGATCCGAGAGTCGCCCGGACCACGGCATCGTTCTCACCGGGTGGCGAGTCGAAGCCCGGCGACGTTCACGATCCCCCCGATGGCAGGTAATCGCGGCGCGAATCGGGTACATGTCGAAATATGGCCACCGACGTTGACGACGAGTTCGGTCAGGATCTCCCAGACCCGGCAGCGGGCAGCCATGTCGAACACGGCCTGGTGGAGCATCCGACCGCCGATGATTTCGGTGATGCCGCGGCACTGCCTGCCGACCCCGTCTGGTTCAAGCGTGCGGTGTTCTACGAGGTGCTGGTTCGGGCGTTCTACGACTCCAACGGCGATGGCATCGGTGACCTGCGCGGCCTGACCGAGCGATTGGACTACCTGCAGTGGCTCGGCGTCGACTGCCTGTGGCTGCCACCGTTCTACGATTCACCGTTGCGCGACGGTGGTTATGACATCCGCGACTTCTACAAGGTGTTGCCGGAGTTCGGCACCGTCGATGACTTCGTCGAACTGCTCGACGCGGCACACCGGCGCGGCATCCGGGTCATCACCGACCTGGTGATGAACCACACCTCCGACAGCCACCCCTGGTTTCAGCAGTCGCGGCATGACCCGGGCGGCCCCCACGGCGACTTCTACGTGTGGAGTGACACCAGCGAACGGTACGCGGACGCCCGAATCATCTTCGTCGACACCGAGGAGTCCAACTGGACATTCGACGCGGTGCGCAAGCAGTTCTACTGGCACCGGTTCTTCTCCCACCAGCCCGACCTGAACTATGAGAACCCGGCGGTACAGGAAGCGATGATCGACGTGCTGCGGTTCTGGCTGAACCTCGGCATCGACGGCTTCCGGCTGGACGCGGTGCCCTACCTGTTCGAACGGGAGGGCACCAACTGCGAAAACCTCCCCGAGACACACGCCTTCCTGAAACGTTGCCGCAAGGTGGTCGACGAGGAGTTCCCCGGCCGGGTGCTGCTGGCCGAGGCGAATCAATGGCCCAGTGACGTCGTCGAATATTTCGGTGATCCCGAGACCGGCGGCGACGAGTGCCACATGGCCTTCCATTTCCCATTGATGCCACGCATTTTCATGGCGGTGCGCCGTGAATCGCGCTTTCCGATCTCGGAGATCCTGGCCCAGACACCACCGATCCCGCAGCTGGCGCAGTGGGGCATCTTCCTGCGCAACCACGACGAGTTGACGCTGGAGATGGTCACCGACGACGAGCGCGACTACATGTACGCCGAATACGCGAAAGACCCCAGGATGAAGGCGAATGTGGGGATCCGGCGGCGACTGGCACCACTGCTGGACAACGACCGCAACCAGATCCAGCTGTTCACCGCCTTGTTGCTGTCGCTGCCCGGCTCACCCATCCTCTACTACGGCGACGAGATCGGAATGGGCGACATCATCTGGCTGGGTGACCGCGACGCGGTGCGCACCCCGATGCAGTGGACCCCCGACCGCAATGCCGGTTTCTCCACCGCCAATCCCGGCCGGCTCTACCTGCCGCCCATTCAGGACGCGGTCTACGGCCATCAGTCGGTCAACGTCGAAGCGCAACGCGACACCTCCACGTCATTGCTGAACTGGACTCGCACCATGCTCGCCATCCGGCGCCGGTACGACGCATTCGCCCTCGGCGGGTTCCGGGAACTAGGCGGCTCCAATCCGTCGGTGCTGGCCTATGTGCGCGAGTTGTCCGGCGACGAGGGCCACACGGTGCTGTGCGTCAACAACCTGTCGCGGTTTCCCCAGCCGATCGAACTGAATCTGCAGCACTGGGATGGCCGTACGCCGGTGGAGCTGACCGGGTCCGTGGAGTTCCCGGCGATCGGAAAACTCCCGTATCTGCTCACGCTGCCCGGGCACGGCTTCTACTGGTTTCAACTGTGCGAGCCGAAGGAGGACATGTCATGACCGGTGGCACCGGCGAGCCGGCGGGACTGCCGTGGGCGGAATGGCTGCCGACCCGACGCTGGTACGCGGGGCGTAATCGGGAGCTGGCCGTAGCCGAGCCCGCCCTGGTGGTGGCGATGGGCGACGGACTGGATCTGGTATTGCTCGACGTCGCCTACACCGACGGTGCCGGCGAGCGCTACCAGGTGATGGTCAGCTGGGACGTGGAGCTGGCACCGGAGTACGCCCAGATCGCGATGATCGGAACCTATCGGGGACACACCGCCTACGACGCGTTGTACGACGCTGCAGCAGTCAGGGTGCTGTTGTCGCTGATCGCCTCGTCGGCCACCCGTGGCGAGGTGACGTTCACCCCCCAGGAGGGGGTGTCGCTGCCCGTCCGGGCGGACTCTCGCGTATCGGAGGCCGAGCAGAGCAACACCAGCGTGATCATCGAGGAAGAAGTGGTCCTCAAGGTGTTCCGGCGGTTGAAGGACGGCATCAATCCCGACATCGAGTTGAACGCGGCGCTGGGCCGGGCAGCCAATCCGCACGTGCCGCGATTATTGGGCTGCTATCAGATCGAGTTGCCCGGCGAGTCCGGTGCAGTGCCCTACACATTGGGCATGATCAGCGAGTACGCGATGAACTCGGCCGAGGGCTGGGCGATGGCCACCGCCAGTGTGCGCGACCTCTTCGCCGAAGCGGATCTGTACGCCCACGAAGTGGGCGGCGACTTCGCCGGCGAATCGTACCGGCTCGGTGAGGCCGTCGCCTCGGTGCACCGAACGCTGGCCGACAGCTTGGGCACCTCGCAAGCGGAGTTTCCGGCGGCGGCCTTGCTGTCGCGATTGTCGGAGACGGCGGAGCTGGTGCCCGAAGTGCGCCCGCACGTCGCAGCCATCGAACAGCGCTTCCAGGCCCTGGCCGGACAGCCGATCACGGTGCAGCGGGTCCACGGTGACCTGCATCTGGGCCAGGTGCTGCGCACCCCCAATGGTTGGCTGCTCATCGATTTCGAGGGCGAACCCGGCGCCCCGCTGTCGCAACGGCGGCGGCCGGACTCGCCGCTGCGGGATGTCGCCGGTGTGCTGCGGTCCTACGACTACGCCGCCTACGGGAAATTGGCCGACCTGTCGCGCGACGGGCAGGACCGGCAACTGGCCACCCGCGCCCGCGAATGGCTGGATCGCTGCCGCACCGCCTTCTGCGAAGGGTACGGAGCGGAATCGGGTGCCGATCCGCGGGATTCACCGGCGCTGCTCGCCGCCTATGAGGTCGACAAGGCGGTCTATGAGGCCGGCTACGAGGCCCGGCACCGGCCCGGCTGGCTGCCGATTCCGCTGCGGGCGCTGGCCCGGCTGACCCAGCAGTGATCATCAGCCCCGCATCACTCGCAGGGCTCCAACCACAGCGCCGACAGTGGTGGCAGCACCAGCACGGCCGACGCCGGGCGGCCGTGGCGGGGCTCGTCAACAGCGTCCACCCCACCGAGGTTGCCGGCGCCGCCGCCGTGGTAATCGACGGCATCGGTGTTGAGCACCTCTCGCCACCGGCCGGCGCTCGGTAGCCCGAGATGGTAGTCGGTGTGCGCGACACCGGAGAAGTTGAACACGGCGGCCAGCACCGATCCGTCCGTTGCGTAGCGCAAGAAGCTCAGCACGTTGTTGGCGGAGTCGTTCGCGTCGATCCAGGAGTAGCCGGCCGGGTTGATGTCTTCGCTCCACAACGCGGGATGGCTCCGGTAAACGGCATTGAGATCTTTTGTCAGGCGGAGGATTCCGGCGGAGAAGCCGCCATCCTGCCGTTCCGGGTCGAGCTGAAACCAGTCCAGCCCCCGTTCCTCGGACCATTCGGCGTGCTGGCCGAATTCCTGGCCCATGAACAGCAACTGCTTGCCCGGGTGCGCCCACTGGTAGGCCAGCAGCGTGCGCACCCCGGCGGCCTTGGCGTGGTCGTCTCCGGGCATCCGGGTCCACAGCGTCCCCTTGCCGTGCACCACTTCGTCGTGGCTGATCGGCAGCACGAAGTTCTCGCTGTAGGCATACAGCATCGAGAACGTCATCTCATGGTGGTGATAGGAGCGGTGCACCGGGTCGTGACCGAGGTAGGCCAGCGTGTCGTGCATCCAGCCCATGTTCCACTTCATCGAAAACCCCAGGCCGCCAAGGCTGGTATCGCGGGTGACACCGGGCCAGGAGGTCGATTCCTCGGCGATGGTCACGATTCCGGGTGCCACCCGGTGCGCGGTCGCGTTGAGCTCCTGCAGGAACTGCACCGCCTCCAGGTTCTCCCGGCCGCCGTGGATGTTGGGGGTCCAGCCGCCCTCAGGACGGGAGTAATCCAGATACAGCATCGACGCCACGGCATCGACGCGCAGCCCGTCGACGTGGAACTCGGTCAGCCAGTACAGCGCGTTGGCCACCAGGAAGTTGCGCACCTCCGGACGACCGAAGTCGAACACGTAGGTGCCCCAGTCGAGTTGTTCACCGCGGCGCGGGTCGGCGTGCTCGTAGAGCGGGGTGCCGTCGAAACGGCCCAGCGCCCACGCGTCTTTGGGGAAGTGCGCCGGCACCCAGTCGACGATGACGCCGATGCCGGCGCGGTGCAGCGCGTCGACCAGCGCCCGGAAATCATCGGGTGTGCCGAAGCGCGCCGTCGGCGCGTAGTACGAGGTGACCTGATACCCCCAGGACCCGCCGAACGGATGCTCGGCGACCGGCAGCAACTCGACATGGGTGAAACCGTGCTGCACCACGTATTCGGTCAGCTCCACCGCGAGCTGGCGATAACTCAGGCCGGGACGCCACGACCCGAGGTGCACCTCGTAGATGCTCATCGCTTCCAGTGCCGGATTCCCCGCGGGGCGCCGGCTCATCCAATCGTCGTCGTGCCAGGTATGATCGCTGGTGGTCACCCGGGAGGCGGTCTGCGGCGGGACTTCGGCGGAGAACGCCATCGGGTCGGCGCGTTCGGTGACGACGTCGTCGGCGCCGTGAATCCGGAACTTGTACAGGCCGCCGATCGGAAAGCCCGGCCAGAACAGCTCCCACACGCCCGAAGAGCCGAGGGCCCGCATCGGTGCGCCGATGCCCTCCCAACCGGTGACGTCACTGATCAGGCCCACCCCCCTGGCGTTGGGCGCCCACACCGCGAACGACACCCCGGTCACGGTGCCGTCTGCGGTGGTGAACGCGCGGGGATGAGCGCCGAGCACGTCCCACAGCCGTTCGTGTCTTCCCTCGGCGAACAGGTGCAGGTCAACCTCGCCCAGCGTCGGCAGGAAACGATATCCGTCGGCCACGGTCTGCGGTTCCGCGGCGCCGGGATAGTCGATCAGCAACCGGTAGTCGATCAAGTCGGCGAACGGCAACGTCGCGGCGAACAGCCCTTCGGCCACCTGCTTCATCGACAACCGGTCACCGCCCACCAGGACGGTCACCGCGGCAGCGCCCGGCCGCAGCGTTCGGATCACCGTGCGTTCACCGTCGTCGTGGGCGCCGAGGATGGCGTGCGGATCGTGGTACACACCGGACAGCAACCGGTTGATGTCGTCGGGATTCACCGCCAGTCGGCCGGCGGACGTGTGTTTGCTTCGGGTCATCGGGCCTTCCCCTCACTCAAGGCCGGCTCGCACGCCGGCGCCCATCACCGGCATGTTGACGATATGGGCGACCGCGCGGCCCGGGTCGAGTCGTACGTAATTCTGCTGTCCCCATTGGTATTCCTCCCCGCTGATCTCGTCACGCACCCAGAAACGCTGGTAGGACTGCATTCCCAACGCCGCCATGTCCAGCGACAGCGTCGCCTCCTCGGCGGCGAACGCGTTCAGCGTCACCACGACCAGCACCGTGTCGCCGCTCACCGGATCGAACTTGCTGTATGCCAACAGCGCATCGTTGTCGACATGGTGGAAGTGCAGGGTTCGTAGTTGCTGCAGCGCGGGATGACTGCGGCGAATGGCGTTGAGTCGCGCGATGAACGGTTCTAGCGATCGGCCCTGCTCCAAGGCGGTGGCGAAATCGCGTGGCCGCAACTCGTATTTCTCCGAGTGAAGGTATTCTTCGCTTCCTTCACGCAGGGCTCGGTGTTCGAACAACTCATAACCGGAGTACACCCCCCACGACGGGCCCATCGTCGCCGCCAGCACCGCCCGGATCGCGAACATGCCGGGACCGTGGTGTTGCAGGCTGGCGTGCAGGATGTCCGGTGTGTTGACGAATAGGTTCGGACGGCGGAAATCCGCGAGTTCGGCGATCTCGTCGCCGAATTCGACGAGCTCGGCCTTGGACGTGCGCCAGGTGAAGTAGGTGTAGGACTGCGTGAAACCGAGTTTGGCCAGGCCGTACTGGCGTGCCGGCGGGGTGAACGCCTCGGACAAGAACACCACGTCCGGATCGGCGGCCTTCACCTTCGCGATCAGCCACGCCCAGAAGTCGGGCGGCTTGGTGTGCGGATTGTCGACCCGAAACACCTTGACTCCGTGCTTGATCCAGTGCTGCACCACCCGAAGCACCTCGGCGTACAAGCCGGCCGGATCGTTGTCGAAGTTCAGTGGGTAGATGTCCTGGTATTTCTTCGGGGGGTTCTCGGCGTAGGCGATCGTGCCGTCGGGCAGTTCGGTGAACCACTGGCGATGACGGCGAACCCACGGGTGATCGGGCGCGCACTGCAACGCCAGGTCGAGGGCCACCTCCAAACCGAGCTCGCGTGCCCGGGCGACGAAGCGGTCGAAATCATCGAGCGACCCCAGGGCGGGGTGCACCGCGTCGTGACCACCCTCGTCACTGCCGATCGCCCACGGTGAACCGACGTCACCCGACTCGGCGACAGCGCTGTTGTCACGGCCCTTCCGGTGAATCTTTCCGATCGGGTGGATCGGCGGCAGGTACACCACGTCGAACCCCATCCCGGCGATGCGCGGCAGCGCTGCTGCCGCGGTGGCCAGCGTGCCGTGCACCGGGTTTCCTGCCGAGTCCCAGCCGCCGGTGGAGCGCGGGAAGATCTCATACCAGGCGCTGAAGCGGGCCAGCGGCCGATCCACCCAGACCAGCTGCTGGCGTCCCCGGGTGAGCAGGTCACGCAGCGGATAGCGGCCGAGCAGCTCGGCGACGTCGTCCGACAACGCCGACGCCGACCGGGTCAGCGGATCGCCGGGGTCGCGTAACGCGGCGGCGGCGACCGACAGCGGCCGGCGGCTGCCGACCGGTACCGTCGCGGCGGCACGGTCGAACAACTCGGCGCCGATCAACAGATCGTTGGACAACTCGGCTTCGCCCTGGCCGGCGTCGAGCTTCGCCAGCACCGCGTCGCGCCAGCTGCGGATCGAATCGGTCCAGCCGTCGACCCGAAACGACCACAACCCGATCTGGTCGGGAACGAACTGACCATGAAAAACGTAGGGTTGCGCACCGGCCGTCATCGCTACCAGCAGTGGCTCGGTTCGCGGGCATGCGGCACGGCCCTCCGGGGCCTCCTGGTCCAGCCCGCGCGGACCCGGGGGTGCCGGGTAGTCGCGACCGAGGTAGCTCACCACCAAGGTCGCCGCGACAGCATCGTGTCCGTCGCGCCAGACGGCGGCCTCGACCGGTACCACCTCGCCCACCACGGCTTTGGCGGGATACCTGCCGCAGGACACAACCGGCGTAACGCCATCGACCTCGATTCGGCCCGGCACCACCACTCCGTTCGTCGGCTGCGTTTCCGACAGGGGGGTACCCGCAGTGCCGGGAAGCTACCCGCGCGGCAGCCCCAGCAGCCGTTCAGCGGCCAGCGTCAGCAGGATCTGTTCGGTGCCGCCGGCGATCGAGAGGCAGCGGGTGTTGAGGAAGTCGTGCACCGGGCGCCCGGCCACGGCGCCGGCCCCGTCGGCCACCTCCATCCGGTACTCGGCCAGGTCTTGGCGGTAGCGCACCCCGATCAGCTTGCGGACCGAGGACTCCGAGCCGGGATCCTGGCCGCCGACGGCAAGCTGCGCAATGCGCTGATCCAGCAACGAACCCGCCTGGGCGGCGATGATCAGCCGAGCCAGCCGGTCGGCGGTGGCGGTATCCGGTTCCCGATCGTGCTGCCCGCCGAACAGGGCTTTCAGCAGTTCCTCCATCGGGTTGCCCAGCGCGGTGCCACCGGCGATCGCGACCCGCTCGTTGGCCAGCGTGGTGCGGGCCAGCCGCCAGCCGTCGTTGACGCCGCCGACCACCATCTCGTCGGGCACGAACACGTCGTCGAGGAAGACCTCGTTGAACAGCGCATCACCGGTGATCTCGCGCAGCGGCCGGATGTCGATGCCCTCGGCGGACATGTCGAGCAGGAAATAGGTGATGCCTTTATGTTTCGGCGCGTCGGCGTCGGTGCGGGCCAGGCAGATGCCCCACTGCGAGTCGTCCGCCCGCGAGGTCCACACCTTCTGCCCGGTCAGTCGCCAGCCGCCGTCGACCTTGACCGCCTTGGTTCGCAGCGCCGCCAGATCCGAGCCGGCGCCCGGCTCGGAGAACAGCTGGCACCAGAACACCTCGCCGGTCAGGGTGGCCGGGATGAAGCGCTCGATCTGTTCGGGCGTGCCGTGCTCGAGGATGGTCGGCGCCGCCCACCACCCGATCACCAGGTCGGGGCGCGCGACACCGGCCGCGGCCAGCTCCTGGTCGATCACCAGCTGCTCGGCGGGGCCGGCGGCGCGGCCGTAGGGGGCCGGCCAGTGCGGCGCCAACAGGCCCGATTCGGCGAGCGCCACCTGGCGCTGCTCCTCGGGTAGCGCGGCGATCCGGGCCGCCGCCTCGGCGATCTCGGGCCGGATGTCGCTCGCCGTGTCGTCGAGGTCGACCTCCAGCCGGCGCCGCACCCCGGCCCGGGTCAGCGCGGTGGTACGGCGCAGCCAGCGCTCCTGTCCGCCCAGCGCCTGGCCGATGCCGTAGGCCCGACGCAGGTACAAGTGGGCGTCGTGTTCCCAGGTGATGCCGATGCCGCCGAGCACCTGGATGCAGTCCTTGGCGTTGGCCTTGGCGGCATCGATGCAGATCGCGGCGGCCACCGCGGCGGCGATTGCGAACTGCTGCTGATCGGAGTCCGAGGCGGCGCGAGCCGCGTCGGCCGCCGCCACCGCCGCCTGTTCGGCACGGCACAGCATCTCGGCGCACAGGTGTTTGACGGCCTGGAAGCTGCCGATCGGCTTGCCGAACTGCTCACGGACCTTCGCATAGGCGACGGCGGTGTCCAGTGCCCAGCGAGCGACACCGGCCGCCTCGGCGGACAGCACCGTGACCGCCAGGTTCTCCACGCGGCCGCCCGACTCCAGAATTACGGCCGGCGCGTCCGACAACGTCACCTTCGCCAGCGGTCGGGAGAAGTCGGTCGCGATCAGCGGCTCGACAGCGACCCCGTCGGCCCGGGAATCCACCAGCACCCAGTCCTGCCCGACCGGCAGCACCAGCAGCGCGTCAGCGGTCGCTCCCAGCACCCACTCGGCGGTACCGGAGACCTTCCCGGCCGCGGCGTCGAAGTGCAGGTCGGCGTCGATCGCAACCCCGGCGACCCGCTCACCGACTGCCAGGGCTTCGGTCAGTTGCGGATCGGCGACCACCAGGGTGGCCAGCGCGGTGGTCGCCACCGGACCTGGCACCAGCGCCTTGGCGGCCTCGTCGACCATCGCGCACAGGTCTTCGAGCCGGCCGCCGGCGCCCCCGCACTCCTCGGGGACGGCCACCCCGAACAGACCCAACTCGGCCAGCCGGGCGAAAACCGGTTTCCAGGCGTCGGTTTCGCCGAGTTCCACGGCGCGAATCGCCTCCGCGGTGCCCGCTGCGGCGGCCCAGTCACGGACCAGCTCGCGGGCGGCAAGCTGTTCGTCGTCGATGGTCAGGGACACGCTGGACTCCTCGGGGTCATGGCGGTATGGAATTTCCGTGGCGAGAAGACCACCACGCTCACTAGAACGTGTTCTAATAGTGCCAGCGTCCGAACGTCAAGTCGAACCCTTGTGGCAGGACACGTCACGTCCCGCCGGTGTTGGGAGTCAGAGATTCAGCTACCCGATGCGTATCGTTACTGGCGAGTAGGCCAACTGAAGGAGCTGCCCCTCTCATGTCGTCACCAGCCGACAGCAACCCGGGCCGCGGAGCCGGCACCCAGCCCCGCGAGGTCACCAGCGTGGCCGTGCTGACCGAGTCCGACCTCGGTTCCGAGGCGCAGCGGGAACGGCGCAAGCGCATCCTGGACGCCACGCTGGCGATCGCCTCCAAGGGCGGCTACGACGCGGTGCAGATGCGTGCGGTCGCCGACCGCGCCGACGTCGCCGTAGGCACCCTCTACCGGTACTTCCCGTCGAAGGTCCACCTGCTGGTCTCGGCGATGGGCAGGGAGATCGCACGGGTCGAGACCAAGCCCGACCCGGCCACCTACGCCGAAACAACCCGGCATCAGCGGCTCAACCTCGTGGTCAACAAACTCAACCGCGCCATGCAGCGCAACCCGCTGCTCACCGAGGCCATGACCCGGGCATACGTCTTCGCCGACGCGTCGGCCGCCGGTGAGGTCGACCACGTCCAGAAGCTGATCGACTCGATGTTCGCCGAGGCGATGAGCGACGGCGAGCCGACCGAGGAGCAGTACCACATCTCGCGGGTCATCTCCGATGTGTGGCTGTCCAACCTGCTCGCCTGGCTGACCCGGCGGGCGTCTGCGACCGACTTCACCACGCGACTGGACCTGGCGGTGCGGTTGCTGATCGGCGACGACGACAGCCCCAAGGTCTGACCCGGCCCCGCCGATGCGTCTCAAAGTCGGCCGCCCCGACATCGGCAGGTACGCGCACCGGTTCACCGTCCCGGCCGCGGCGCCGGACGCACCGCTGTGGGTGACGTGGCTCGGCGTGACCAGCATGCTGATCGACGACGGGTCGTCGGCGCTGATGACCGACGGCTACTTCTCGCGTCCGGGTCTGACCCGGGTGGCATTGCGCAAGGTGTCGCCGTCGGCCGCTCGCATCGACGGCTGCCTGGCCCGGGCCGGGGCGCGGGAGCTGGCCGCAGTGATCCCCCTGCACACCCACATCGATCACGCGCTGGACTCGGCGGTGGTAGCCGAACGCACCGGTGCAGCACTGGTGGGTGGCCTCTCGGCCGCCAATATCGGCCGCGGCCAAGGGCTCTCGGACGATCGGTTGATCGTCGCCGTTGCGGGGGCACCCATCACGCTGGGCGCCTACGACGTCACCCTGGTCGAGTCACGGCACTGCCCGCCGGACCGCTTCCCCGGGGTCATCACCACCGCGGTGGTCCCGCCGGTCAAGGCGTCGGCCTACAAGTGCGGTGAGGCGTGGTCGGCGCTGGTGACCCACCGGCCCTCGGGGCGGGGCCTGCTGATCGTCGGCAGCGCCGGGTTCGTTCCCGGCGCGCTGGCCGGGCACCGCGCCGAGGTGGTGTACCTGGGTGTGGGCCAACTCGGTTTGCAACCGCGCCAGTACCTCGTCGACTACTGGTCGGAGACGGTGCGCACCGTCGGTGCGAAGACGGTCGTGTTGACCCACTGGGACGATTTCTTCCGGCCACTGTCAAAGCCGTTGCGCGCGTTGCCCTACGCCGGCGACGATCTGGATTTCTCGATGCGGATCCTGTGTGAGCTGGCCGAGGCCGACGGCGTCGCGCTGCACCTTCCCACGGTGTGGCGGCGCGAAGACCCGTGGCGCTGAATCCGATACTCGCACTGCTGCTGCTCGTTGTGGTGCTGGGCTTCGCGGTGGCCCGGCCGCGGGGCTGGCCGGAACTGTTCGCGGCCGTGCCGGCCGCGGCCATCCTGATTGCGACCGGGGCGATCTCGGTGCACGACGCGGCAGCCGAAGTCGCCACGCTGCTGCACGTCGTCGCGTTTTTGGGTGCGGTGCTGGTGCTGGCACAACTCTGCGACGACGAGGGGCTGTTCGAGGCGGCCGGGGCGGCGATGGCCCGCGCCGATGTCGGGCCGCCGCAGCACCTGCTGCGCCGGGTCTTCGTCATCGCGGCCTGCCTGACCGCGGTATTGAGCCTGGACGCGACGGTGGTGCTGCTGACCCCGGTGGTGTTGACGATGGTCCGGCGCCGCCGCGCGCCGATGCGCCCGCACGCCTACGCGACCGCGCATCTGGCCAACACGGCGTCCCTGCTGCTGCCGGTGTCCAACCTGACCAACCTGCTGGCCTTCCAGGCGACCGGCCTGTCGTTCGTGCGGTTCACCGCGCTGATGGCGGCGCCGTGGCTCGTTGCGACGGCGGTCGTCTACCTGATCTTCAGGTGGTTCTTCCGCGCCGATCTGCGCGCGACGCCGGAGCATCTGCGGGCCGGCCCGCCACCACCGGTCCCGGTGTTCGCGTTGGTGGTGCTGGGCTTGACGCTGGCCGGTTTCGTGGTCGCCGAGACGTTCGGCGTGGCGCCGGCGTGGGCGGCGGTGGCCGGCGCCACTGTGCTGGCCGGACGCGGCCTGGTGCTGCGGCGCAGCACCCCCGCCGGCATCCTGCGGGCCGCCAACGCGGGCTTTCTGGTGTTCGTGCTGGCCCTCGGTGTGGTGGTACGCGCCGTCGTGGACAACGGTCTGGGCGACCGGATGAGTGCGCTGCTGCCGGCGGGCGCTGGGCTCGCCGCGCTGCTCGGCGTGGCGGCGGTGGCCGCGATACTGGCCAACCTGGTCAACAACCTGCCCGCCACGCTGGTGTTGGCGCCACTGGTGGCACCCGCCGGCCCGGTGGCGGTGCTGGCGGTGCTGATCGGGGTCAACATCGGCCCCAACCTGACCTATGCCGGCTCATTGTCGAACCTGTTGTGGCGCCGGGTGCTGCGCCGCTATGGCGTCCGGGCCGGTGTCGGCGAGTACACCCGGCTGGGGCTGTGCACGGTTCCGCCGACCCTGCTGGCCGCGGTGCTGGCGCTGTGGGCCGGTGCGCGGCTGCTGGGCGCCTAGCCGGTCGCAGGCGGCAGCGGCATACCGGACTCGGCCAGCACCTCACGTGCCCGACTCGGGTAGTCGGTGATGAACCCGTCGACCCCCGCGGCGATCTGCTCGCGCATCGCGTCGGCATCGTTGACGGTCCACGGAATGACCCTGAGCCCGGCGGCATGGGCGCGCTCGACGAAGGCCCGGTCGACGATCCGATGCTCCGGGGCCACCACGTCGGCACCGACGGCCGCGGCGCCGGTGATCGGGTCCGGTCCCCGTTCCCACAGCGCGACAAGCGGAATGGCCGGCTCGGCGGCGCGCACCAGCGACAGGGTGCGCCAGTCGAAGCTCTGGATCTCGACGGCGTCGAGCTTGTCACCGGCCCGCACCGCCGCCAGGATCACCTCGACGATCTGCCGCTGGTTGCCGCCGTCGACCTTGGTCTCGATGTTGTAGCGCACGTCGGAGCGGTAGGAGTCGGCCAGGGCGAAGACCTCGGGAAGCGTCGCGATCACGTTGCCGCGCACCACTTCCGCATCAGGGAACTCCGGCAGCGGTTGACCGCAGTCCAGGGTGCGCAGTTGGGCCAAGGTGAGGTCGGCCACCCGCTTGCCCAGGTACGGATAGTCGGGGTCTTTGGTGACGACCGGACCGGTATCGGCGCACTTGGCGGGCTCGATCACCCGATCGTGCCAGACCAGCGGCTGGGCATCCCGGGTCAGCACGATATCCAGTTCCAGTGTGGTGACCCCAGCTTCGATCGCCTTGGCGAACGCGCGCAGCGACTCCTCGGTGGTCTCGCCGCGCCCGCCGCGATGCGCCTGCAGATCGAAACTCGCCGGCTGCGCCGCGACCGGGGATCCGGCAAGCACCGCAGCCGCAGCCGCCATCGCGACAGCAGCGCGACGGATCACCGTCGCTGGCGGGCGATCTCGGCCAGCACCACCCCGGCGGCCACCGACGCGTTGAGCGACTCGGTGGGCCCGGCCATCGGAATCGACACGATCGCATCGCAGTTCTGCCGGACCAGCCGGGACAAGCCCTTACCCTCGGAGCCGACCACCAGCACCATCGGTCCCGTCCCGTCCAACTCGTCGACCACGGTGTCACCGCCGGCGTCCAGCCCGACCACCTGCAGGCCGCGGTCCGCCCACCCTTTGAGGGTTTGCGTCAAGTTTGGTGCGCGCCCGACCGGGATACGGGCCGCCGCACCGGCACTGGTGCGCCAGGCGACCGCCGTGACCGACGCGGACCGGCGCTGCGGGATGAGCACGCCGTGACCGCCGAATGCGGCCACCGACCGCACGATGGCGCCGAGGTTGCGCGGGTCGGAGATATTGTCCAACGCAACCAGCAGCGCGGGCGCGACATCCTGCCGTGCCGCGGCCAGCAGGTCGTCAGGGTGCGCGTAGTTGTACGGCGGCACCTGCAGCGCGATGCCCTGGTGCAGGCCGTTGGTGGTCATCTTGTCCAGGTCCGACCGGGGGACCTCCAGGATCGGCAGCCCGGAATCGGCTGCCCTCGTTACTGATTCGGTCAAACGCTCGTCCGCCTCGGCGCCGAGTGCGACATACAGCGCGGTGGCCGGGATCCCGGCCCGTAGACATTCCAGCACCGGGTTGCGGCCCAGTACGGTTTCGCTCTCGTCGGTGCGCTTGGCGGTCCGATAGGCGCGCTGCTTGGCGGCGCGCTTGGCGGCTTTCGCGGCCGGGTGATACTCGCGCAGGTGCGCCGGCGGTGTGGCGCCGCGTCCTTCGAGCCCGCGACGCCGCTGCCCGCCGGAACCGACGGTCGGGCCCTTCTTGGTCCCGGGCTTGCGCACCGCACCCTTGCGTCTGGAGTTGCCGGCCATCTAGCCCGCCCCATCGAGCAGCAGCGACCACTGCGGGCCGTCCCCGGTGTCGGTGACGTCAATGCCGGCGTCTTTGAGCCTGCCGCGGATCTCGTCGGCCAACTGCCAATCCCGTTCGCTGCGAGCAGTTTCCCGGCGTTGCAGTTCGGCACGCACCAGCACGTCGACCGCCGCCAGTGCCGCCGAGGTCTCGTCGCGCGATTCCCACCGCTCGTCGAGCGGGTCGCAGCCCAGCACGTTCATCATCGCGCGGATGGCACCGGCGGATGCCAGCGCGCCGTCGTGATCACCCGCGTCGAGGGCCCGATTGCCCTCCGCGCGGGCCCGATGTACCTCGGCCAGCGCAATCGGCACCGAGAGGTCGTCGTCGAGGGCGGCGGCGAACCGGGGCGTCCAGGTGCCGACGGCCACCGCACCGGCCCGGCTGCGCACCCGGTGCAGGAAGTCCTCGATGCCGACGTAGGCGTTGACGGCGTCCTGCAGGGCGGTCTCGGAGAACTCCAGCATCGAGCGGTAGTGCGCACTGCCCAGGTAGTAGCGCAGTTCGGCGGGCCGAACCCGTTGCAGCACAGCCGACATCGACAACACGTTGCCCAGCGACTTGCTCATTTTCTCGCCGCCCAGGGTGACCCAGCCGTTGTGCAGCCAGTAGTTGGCGAACCCGTCACCGGCGGCACGACTCTGAGCGATCTCGTTCTCGTGGTGCGGGAAGACGAGATCCATTCCGCCGCAGTGAATGTCGAACTCAGCACCGAGGTAGGTCCGAGCCATCGCCGAGCACTCCAGGTGCCAGCCGGGGCGGCCCCGGCCCCAGGGCGTCGGCCAGCTGGGTTCGCCGGGCTTGGCGCCTTTCCACAGCGTGAAGTCACGCGGGTCGCGTTTACCGGTGGCCGCACCCTCGCCCTGGTGCACGTCGTCGATCTTGTGACCGGACAGCTGACCGTATTCGGGATAGCTGAGTACGTCGAAATACACGTCGCCGCCGCCGGTATAGGCGTGCCCCGACTCGATCAGCCGCTCGATCAACTCGACCATCTGGGTGATGTGGCCGGTGGCACGCGGTTCGACCGACGGCGGCAGCACGCCCAGCGCGTCGTAGGCGGCGGTGAACTCCCGCTCGTGGGTGGCGGCCCACTCCCACCAGGGCCGGCCGGCCGCGGCGGCCTTGGTGAGGATCTTGTCGTCGATGTCGGTCACGTTGCGAACGAAGGCGACGTCGTAGCCCCGGGCGGTCAGCCACCGGCGCAGCACATCGAACGCCACCCCGCTGCGGACGTGGCCGATGTGTGGCGGCGCCTGAACGGTCGCGCCGCACAGGTAGATCGACACCTGACCGGGCCGCAGCGGGACAAAGTCACGCACGGCGCCGGTTGCCGTGTCGTGTAGTCGCAGGCTGGGGCGATCGGTCACGACGGGCCAGCTTACCGGGCCGGTGGTGGGCGACCGGCGCGACCGCCTCTACCAGGTATTTCCCAGGAATCGATACTCATGACCGCATCGGTGGACAGGTGGTGACGGGTGGCATATATTGCGGCAGTGAGTAAACGTCTGGTGGCAGTCTCCGGTGCGCTCCTGGCTGCGGCCACAATCGCGGGTACAGGGTTGGCTTACGCCGATGAGCCGACCCCGCAGCCCGACCCCGCCCAGCTAGCCGCGGAAGCCCAGCAGGCGCAGCACGAGCAACTGCAGCAGCAGCAGGCCGATCAGGTCGAGCAGGCCGGTCAGACCGCCACCACCGCCGGCGCCACCACGACCAGCTCAATGGCCACCTCCATCGGCAGCTCGATGGCGATGATGGGCCCGATGATGGCGATGTACGCCCCCATGATGCTCGCGCCGATGCTGATGTCGGGTGTGACCGCTCTCGCCGGCGGAGCCCCGTCCACCGGTGCGGAGGCCGCTGCGGCCGCGGCTACCGATTTCGCCGGTTCGGCGGCGGCCACCGACGCCTGGGGCCTGGCGGCTCCGATCGCCAGTGACCTGGCCAATCTCGACCTGACCCTCGACCCTGACGTGCTGACGGGTGCTCTCACCGACGCCGGCAGCATGCTGACGGCCGACATCGCCGACACCACGGCCGACGCCGCTGGCCAGGCGGTCGCGGATCTGGCCGGCCAGGCCGCGGCCGACACCGCGGGCGACCTTGCCGCCAGCCTGGGCGGCGAGCTGCCGGGAATCGCCGCCGAAACCGGCGTGAACGTCGGTGGCGAGATCGCCTGCGGCATCATCGGCGGCATCTTCGGCGTCTGCTAGACCCCGCCGAGCCGAACTAGCCCGGCACCACCAGCGCGGTAGCGACCGCCGCCAAACCCTCACCGCGGCCGGTCAGCCCGAGCCCGTCGGTGGTGGTCGCCGACACCGATACCGGTGCCCCCAGCAGTTCCGACAGCAGTTGTTGCGCCTCGGCGCGGCGCGGCCCCACCTTCGGCCGGTTCCCGATGACCTGCACCGCGGCATTGCCGACCGTGAATCCGCTGTCGATCAGCAACCCGCGCACATGGTCGAGCATCACAGCCCCCGTTACCGCGGCCCAGCGTGGCTCGTCGACGCCGAACACCGTGCCCAGGTCCCCCAACCCTGCCGCTGACAGCAGCGCGTCACACAGCGCATGTACGGCCACATCGCCGTCGGAGTGCCCGGCGCAGCCGTCGGCGTCGGGAAAGAGCAAACCCAGCAGCCAGCAGGGCCGCCCCGGGTCGATGGGATGCACATCGGTGGCCACCCCGACCCGCGGCAGCCCGCTCACCGGTTCAGCACCGCCTCGGCGAGCACCGCGTCCAACGCGGTGGTGATCTTGAAGGCCAGTGGGTCGCCGTCGACGGTCTGGACCTGGCCGCCGATGTGCTCGACCATCGACGCGTCGTCGGTGAACTGGGTGCCCGCGCCGGCCTGCTGATAGGCGCGCAACAGCAGGTCCGCGGCGAAGCCCTGCGGTGTCTGCACCGCTCGCAGCCCCGCTCGCTCCGGGGTTCCCAGCACCACCCCGTTGGCGTCGACCGCCTTGATGGTGTCGGGCACCGGCAGCGCGGGAACCACCGCCCGGTGCCCGCCGTGCAGCGCCTCGACCACCCGGACCACCAGTGCCACCGGAGTCAACGGTCGTGCGGCATCGTGGACCAATACGAAGTCGGGTTCGCCGGCGCTGGCCAGCGCCAGGCGAACCGAATCGACGCGGTTCTCGCCGCCGGCCACGACCATGGCTTTACTGCCCAGGATCAGTTTGGCCTCGTCGGTGCGGTCCGGCGGTACCGCGACCACCACTTGATCGACGACGCCGGATTCCCGCAAGACCGCCACGGTGCGCTCGACCAGAGTCTGCCCGCCGAGCAGAAAGAACGCCTTGGGAATCCCGGCGCCGAGTCGAACCCCCGAGCCCGCGGCCGGAACCACGGCAACTGTGCTTGCCACCGATACTCCGGTGGTCAGGAGGCCGCGGCCAGCACCTCGTCGAGGATGGTCTCCGCCTTGGCATCGTCGGTGTTCTCGGCCAGGGCCAGTTCACCGACCAGGATCTGGCGCGCCTTGGCCAGCATCCGCTTCTCACCGGCGGACAGGCCGCGCTCCTGGTCGCGACGCCACAGGTCGCGAACCACTTCGGCCACCTTGTGCACGTCGCCGGAGGCGAGTTTTTCCAGGTTGGCCTTGTAACGACGCGACCAGTTGGTCGGCTCCTCGGTGTGCGGGGCGCGCAGGACCTGGAAGACCTTGTCGAGGCCCTCCTGCCCGACCACGTCGCGCACGCCGACATATTCTGCATTTTCAGCGGGAACTCGAACGGTGAGGTCGCCCTGCGCCACCTTCAGGACCAGATAGTCCTTCTGCTCGCCTTTGATGGTCCGGGTTTCAATCGCCTCGATTAACGCTGCACCGTGGTGTGGATATACGACGGTGTCTCCGACCTTAAAGATCATCTGATTTGAGCCCCTTTCGCTACCCCATCCTAACACGTCGCTCAGACACCGGACGAACAACGGTGCAGGTCAGGGGCATCGCAGCCCCGGGCGGGGGCTTGACAGCACGGTCAAACCATGCATGACGTGGACCACGATGGGCCGGTTCGGGGCGCTCGATCACGCCGCTGGGCACCCGCTCGCGCGAGCCCCAACCCTGAACTACCGCCGCTGTAAGCGTGCTACTACAGTGCATAGTCACAAACCGCCGCGCCGAGCAGGAGGCCTCAAGTGAACCGGTTCAACAGGGTCGTCACCGCGTTGGCCGTCGCCGCGGCACTCGCCGGTTGCGGTACCGGCCAGATCTCCCAGTCCGCCGACCAGGCGCCCGCGGTCAACGGCACTTCGGCGACCGTCGGGGATCTGGCACTGCGTGACGTGCGCATCCTGGCGGAGCAGGACGGTGACGCGCTGGAGGCCGGCCAGACGGTCGACCTGGTGTTCGTCGCCACCAACCAGTCGACGGACACCGGCGAGGAACTCACCGGGATCAGCAGCTCGGTCGGGAAGGTGTCGGTGGTCGGCGGCAGGTCGGTGCCCGCCGGCGGCGTCCTGGTGGTCAGCGCCCCGGCCGGCCCGGACCTGCCCACGGCGCCCGCCTCCAAGGCGCTGTCCGAGGTCAGCAACGCCAGCACCGCAGCGGCCACGGTAACGCTGGACAAGCCGATCTCCAACGGGCTGACCTACGACTTCACGTTCGACTTCAAAAACGCGGGCCCCGTCCGCATGGCCGTGCCGATCTCGGCCGGCGTACTTTCGCACCACTGACCGACCGCGTCGCCGGCGCTCGCTGTCGGACCCAGCGGATACCGTCAGCGGGTGGCCAGAACCTCCAAGGCGCGTTCGCTGTATCGCTGTTCAGAGTGCGGGAACACCTGCGCGAAATGGCTGGGCCGCTGCCCCGAGTGCGGTAGTTGGGGCGGCATCGACCCAGTGGCGGAGTCGACGGCACCGCCGAACGGTCTTCGGCCGGCCGCACCGGCCCGGCCCGCGGTCCCGATCAGCTCCATCGCGCCCGGTAGCGCGCGCCACCAGCAGACCGGTGTGGCCGAACTCGACCGGGTGCTCGGCGGCGGGGTGGTCTCCGGCTCGGTCACCTTGCTCGCCGGCGACCCAGGCGTGGGAAAGTCCACGCTGCTGCTCGAGGTCGCCCACCGTTGGGCGCTCGCGGGGCGGCGGGCACTGTACGTCTCCGGAGAAGAGTCCGGCGGGCAGATCCGGTTGCGTGCCGAACGCACCGGTTGCAGCCACGACGAGATCTACCTGGCCGCCGAGTCAGACCTGCAAACCGTGTTGGGCCACATCGAGGCGGTCCGGCCGACGCTGGTGGTGGTCGACTCGGTGCAGACCATCGCCGCCGCCGACACCGACGGGGTGGCCGGCGGGGTCACCCAGGTGCGTGCTGTCACGGCCGCGCTGACCGCGGCCGCCAAGGCCGGCGACGTGGCGCTGATCCTGGTCGGTCACGTCACCAAGGACGGTGCCATCGCCGGCCCGCGTTCGCTGGAACACCTCGTCGATGTGGTGCTGCATTTCGACGGCGACCGAAATTCGGTGCTGCGGATGGTGCGGGCCGTGAAGAACCGCTTCGGGGCCACCGACGAGGTGGGCTGTTTTCTGCTGCGCGACAGCGGCATCGAAGGGGTCGCCGACCCGTCCGGGCTGTTCCTGGAGCAGCGCAGCAAACCGGTGCCCGGCACCGCGATCACCGTCGCGCTGGACGGCAAACGGCCGTTGATCGGCGAGGTGCAGGCACTGCTGGCGAACCCGGCCGGCGGGTCGCCGCGCCGGGCGGTCAGCGGCATCGACCACGCGCGCGCCGCCATGATCACCGCGGTGCTCGACAAGCACGCCAAGCTGCCGGTCGGGGCCGCCGACATCTACCTGTCCACGGTGGGCGGTATGCGATTGACCGATCCGTCCACGGATCTGGCCGTCGCCATCGCGCTGGCATCGGCCTACGCGGGGCTGCCGCTGCCGGCGACCACGGTGGTGGTCGGTGAGGTGGGCTTGGCCGGCGACCTGCGCCCGATCAGCGGGATGGACCGCCGGCTGGCCGAGGCTGCCCGGCTGGGGTTCACCACCGCGCTGACGCCTCCCGGCGCCCCGGCCAGCGTGGGCGGGCTGCGCACGGTTGCGGCCGCCAATATCGTTGCGGCGCTTCACCACCTGGTCGACATCGCCGACCATGGCGCGGGGCGGCCCGCGCCGCCGCGGTTGCTTCGATCCTGACGCCCGACCGGGCGATCTAGTTGCCCGGCGGCGCTTCCGGCATCGGAAGGTGGTCGATCGGCGGCGGCGGGCCGTCCGGCGCGGGCTCGGTCAGCATGAACGGCACCGTCGCGGACCGCAGATTGCCCAGTTGAACCACCAGGTTGTAGGTGCCCGGACCGATCGGCTGTCGCGGCAGCGGACATTGCGGCGCTGAACCCATTCCGGTCCAGGTCACCGTGGTCGTCACCTGCTCGCCGGGATCGAAGGTCTTCACCAGGGTCTCGTTCGACGGCGCGCAGTCCAGGTTCGACCACAGCCGCTGGTTGTCCAGCGAGTAGACGTAGGCGGCCAACACCGCTGCCCCCACGTCCCGCTTGCAGGCGACCAGGCCGATGTTGGTGACCACCATGGTGAACTGCGGCTGCTCACCCACCGTGTACTGCGGCCCGGTGATGCCCTTGACCGCCAGTGTCGAGTCGGGGCAGTCGTCGCCCTCCTTGAGCACCGGCGGCGGGATCACCGCCGCGGTCGGCGTCGGGACCGGCGGAGGAGCCTCCTCGGCGGGCGGCACGACGGGCGTCTTGGCCTCTTCGGCCGGCGCGCCCGGCGGCTTGGCTTGCTGGGTGGCGGTCGTCTTCTTCCCGTCGGCGTTCTCAGCGCCCGCGCTGCTGTCCACGACAGCGAAGATGATGGCCGCCACCACCGCGATCACCGCGACCGCGATGCCCAGCGCCAGTCCCCGGCGTCGCCAGTAGATCTGCGAAGGCAGCGGACCCTGCGGTTCTAAATCGATCACGTTCTCACGGTAGGACGAGCTCACTGCGAGTTGTCCGACCCTTCACGGCGTGTCGTTGCCGCATTGTGACCTCGCCCGAGTATTCGGGCCCCGCCGGTTGCCCGGCCGACCAAGATGCCCCCGGGAGAGCTACGACTCTTCGCCGATGTCGCCGAGGTGATTGCGGGTCTGCACCCGGCCGTCCGCCAGGTGATAGGTGGCGCCGACGATCGCCAGCCGCCCCGTCTCGATCTGGTCGGCGATGATCCTGGAACGCCCGGCCAACTGCGTCACCGTCTCGTTGACGTGGCGGGCTTCGAATTCGTCGACGCAGCTGAGGCCTTCCCGCCGGCCCACCAGGATCGACGGTGTCACCCGCTCGACGATGTCACGCAGGTAGCCGCCCGGCACGACACCGTCGTCGAGGGCCGTCAAGGTGGCCTTGACCGCCCCGCAGCTGTCGTGCCCCAGCACCACGATCAGCGGCACGTCGAGCACCTCTACCCCGAACTCGATCGAGCCCAGAACCGCGGAGTCGATGACGTGACCGGCGGTGCGGACCACGAACATGTCGCCGAGGCCCTGGTCGAAGATGATCTCGGCAGCCACCCGGCTGTCGCCGCAGCCGAACACCACCGCGGTCGGCGTCTGGCCGCCGGCCAGCGCCGAGCGCCGCGCGACGTCCTGGCTGGGATGGAGGGGTTCGCCGGCGACGAAGCGCTCGTTACCCTCCTTGAGTGCCTTCCATGCGGATATCGGGTTGGAGTGGGGCATTCCGACATTGTGCACGGCGGACCGATGACCGTCGACGCCGGTGACCTACTGAGCTGGTTTGATTCCGCCGAACGGGATCTGCCGTGGCGGGCGGCCGGGGTGTCGCCGTGGCAGATCCTGGTCAGCGAGTTCATGCTGCAGCAGACCCCGGTCGCGCGGGTGCTGCCGGTCTGGACGGACTGGGTGGCGCGTTGGCCCACACCGTCGGCGACAGCCGCCGCCACCCCCGCGGACGTGTTGCGGGCGTGGGGAAAGCTGGGCTATCCGCGCCGCGCCAAGCGGCTGCACGAATGCGCGGTCACGATCGCCCGGGATTTTGCCGACGTGGTCCCCGACGACGTCGAGACCCTGGAGCAACTGCCCGGGATCGGCAGTTACACCGCGCGGGCGGTGGCCTGTTTCGCCTATCGCAAACCGGTCCCGGTGGTGGACACCAACGTACGCCGGGTGGTGGCCCGGGCCGTGCACGGACGTGCCGATGCGGCGGGCCCGTCGGCGAAGCGCGACCACGCCGATGTCGCCGCGCTGCTGCCCGATTCCGCTCGGGCAGCCCGGTTCTCGGCGGCCCTGATGGAACTCGGGGCGCTGGTGTGCACGGCCCGCAACCCGCGCTGCGACAGCTGTCCGCTACGCGAGCACTGCCGCTGGCGGCTGGCCGGCTCACCGTCAGCCGACGGCCCCAGGCGACCCGCCCAACGCTATGCCGGCACCGATCGGCAGGTGCGTGGGCGCTTGCTGGATGTGTTGAGGGACAACGAATTCTCGGTCACGCGCGCCGACCTCGACGTAGCGTGGCCGGCGGATGCGGTGCAGCGCGAGCGCGCACTGGCCTCACTGCTGGACGACGGCCTGGTGGAACAGCTTGCCGACGGCCGCTTTGCGCTGCCCGGTCACGACAGAAACGACTCGACGGCCTCGCGGTAGGCCTGCGGCGCCTCGTCGTGCACCAGGTGGCCGGCGTCCGGGACGTGCAGGTAGCTGCTCTGGCCGGCGAGGCGGTGCATTTCGCGCATCTGGCCGGCGGGTGTCACCGAGTTGCCGGCCTCGATCAACAATGTCGCGCAGCGCACCTGCTGCCACTGGTCCCAGTAGTCGCGGGTGCCCCACTCGGCGGCGATCTGCACCCACCGCTCGGGCCGGCCGTGCAGCCGCCAGCCGGTCGCGGTGCGGTCGAAGGCCTCCAGGAAGTACCGCCCGGCGATGTCGCCGAACTCCTCGATCACCTGCTCGGCACGGGTGTATTCGACCGGCAGGGCATGAACCCAGGGCTCCCACGGGCCGGTGGTACGGCCCCGGAAGTCCGGCGCCATGTCCTCCACCACCAGCGCGGAGATCAGCTCGGGCCGACTGGCCGCCAGGCACCAGGCGTGCAACGCGCCCATCGAGTGGCCGACCAGGCGGACCGGACACGGCAGCTGCTCGACGGCGGCGGCCAGGTCGGCAACGAACCGTTCGGTGGCGATCGGGTACGGGTCGGCGACGTCGCGACCACGATGCCACGGCGCGTCGTAGGTGTAGACCGCCCCCAGCCGGCTGAGCCAGGGCAGTTGCCGCGGCCAGGTGCTGCCGCGGCCCATCAGGCCGTGCACCAACACCAGCGGTGCGCCGTGTCCGCCGCGATAGGTCAGCAGCTCGCTCGAGGCGGTGTCCACCCGGGGCACGGTAACCTAGGCCCCATGTCCGTGGTCAAGATCAACGCAATCGAGGTGCCCGCCGACGCCGGCCCGGAGCTGGAGAACCGGTTCGCCCACCGTGCGCATGCGGTGGAGAACCAGCCCGGTTTTCTCGGCTTCCAGCTGCTGCGCCCGGTCAAGGGGGAAGACCGCTACTTCGTGGTGACGCACTGGGAGTCCGACGAGGCCTTCCAGGCGTGGGCTCAGGGCCCCGCCGTCGAAGCACACGCCGGGCAGCGGGCCAAGCCGGTGGCGACCGGTGCGTCGTTGCTGGAGTTCGAGGTCGTGCTGGACGTGGCCGGAACCGCCTCCCAGGCCTAGCTCGGTGCGGCGCCGACTGGCGGCATGCACGACCGCCGTGGCCCTGGCGAGCCTGCTCGCCGCGTCGGCCTCCGGCTGTGCCCCCTCGCCTGCCTCACCGGCCGACACCGGCGGGGCGGCGATCTCCACCAAGACCCCGCCGGGTCTGCGCGCCAAGCAGACCATGGACATGCTCAACTCCGACTGGCCGATCGGCCCGGTCGGGGTGGCCACCCTGGCCGCACCGGACAAGGTCGATCAGGTGGTCGCCACCATGGAGTCGCTGTGGTGGGACCGACCGTTTCAGCTAGACAGCGTCGACATCAGCGCCGGCGCGGCCACCTTGCACCTGACCACCTCCTACGGTGCCCACCAGGACATCAGGATCCGCACCGACGACAACGGGATGGTGGACCTGTTCAAACCGACCACCGAGGCACCGACGATCCGCTCCTGGCGTGACCTCGACGCGGTGTTGAGCCGGACCGGCGCGCGCTACTCCTATCAGGCGTCGCGCATCGAGGACGACACGTGCCGGCCGGTGGCCGGCACCAATGCCCGGCAGTCGCTGCCACTGGCGTCGATCTTCAAGCTGTATGTGCTGTTGGCGGTGGCCAACGAGGTAAGGGCCGGCCGGGTGTCCTGGGACGACCCGCTGACCATCACCGGTCGGGCCAAGGTGGTCGGCTCGTCGGGACTGGAGGAACTGCCCGAGGGCGCCCACGTGTCGGTGCGCAAGGCCGCCGAGAAGATGATCGCCACCAGCGACAACATGGCGACCGACCTGCTGATCGACCATGTGGGAACCCATGCCGTCGAGCAGGCACTGGTCACCGCCGGCCACCACGACCCGGCCAGCATGACACCGTTTCCCACCATGTACGAGTTGTTCTCGGTGGGCTGGGGAAAACCCGACCTGCGCGAGCAGTGGCAGCACGGCTCCCCCCAAGAGCGGGCAAAGCTACTGCAGCAGGCCAGCTCCCGCCCGTACGAGCCGGATCCGATCCGCGCACACGTTCCGGCGTCGGCCTACGGCGCGGAGTGGTACGGCAGCGCAGAGGACATCTGCCGGGTGCACGTAGCGCTGCAGGCCGGTGCGGTGGGCAAGGCCGCTCCGGTCCGCGAGATCCTGTCCGCGGTCCGCGGCATCGACCTGCCCCGCGCCGACTGGCCTTACATCGGCGCGAAAGCCGGCGGCCTGCCCGGCGACCTGACCTTCAGCTGGTACGCCGTCGACCGCGGCGGCCAACCCTGGGTTGTCAGCTTCCAGCTCAACTGGCCGCGCGATCACGGCAAGAGCGTCGGCAGCTGGATGCTGCAGGTGGCCAAGCAGGCGTTCGGACTGCTGCCGGTGTAGGCCAACGCTTCGAGCCTGTAGTTAGCGCGCTGCCTTCTCGGGCTTTCCCGCGCCAACTACAGGCTCGATGACCCGGCTATCAGTCGCCGGCCGGCGCACCTGCCTGAGCGAGGTCCGCCTCGGCCGGCTTCTGGCTGCCGACGAAGGTGAACACCGCGTCCTCCTGCGGGCCCTCGCCATCCCAGTTGTCGACGTCGACGGTCACCAGCTGGCCGGGGCCGAGCTCCTCGAACAGGATCTTCTCCGACAGCTGGTCCTCGATCTCGCGCTGGATGGTGCGCCGCAGCGGACGCGCCCCCAGCACCGGGTCGAAGCCACGCTTGGCCAGCAGCGACTTGGCCTTGTCGGACAGCGCGATGTCCATGTCCTTGGCCTTGAGCTGCTTGGCCACCCGGCCGATCATCAGATCCACCATCTGGATGATCTCTTCCTTGCTGAGCTGGTGGAAGACGATGATGTCGTCGATGCGGTTGAGGAACTCCGGGCGGAAGTGCTTCTTGAGCTCGTCGTTGACCTTGAGCTTCATCCGCTCGTAGTTGTTCTCCCCGCCGCCCTGGGTGAAGCCCAGTCCGACCGCCTTGGAGATGTCGGAGGTGCCCAGGTTGGAGGTGAAGATCAGCACGCAGTTCTTGAAGTCCACCGTGCGACCCTGCCCGTCGGTGAGCCGACCGTCCTCGAGGACCTGCAACAGCGAGTTGTAGATCTCCTGGTGTGCCTTCTCGATCTCGTCGAACAGCACCACCGAGAACGGCTTGCGCCGCACCTTCTCGGTCAGCTGGCCGCCCTCTTCGTAGCCGACGTAGCCCGGAGGGGCACCGAAGAGCCGCGACGCGGTGAAACGGTCGTGGAACTCGCCCATGTCGATCTGGATGAGCGCGTCGTCGTCGCCGAACAGGAACTCCGCCAGCGCCTTGGACAGCTCGGTTTTACCGACACCGGAGGGACCGGCGAAGATGAACGAGCCGGACGGCCGCTTGGGGTCTTTCAACCCGGCACGGGTACGACGGATCGCCTTCGAGACCGCGTTGACGGCATCCTTCTGCCCGATGATCCGCTTGTGCAGCTCGTCTTCCATCCGCAGCAAGCGGGTGGTCTCGGCCTCGGTCAGCTTGAACACCGGGATGCCGGTCCAGTTGCCCAGCACCTCGGCGATCTGCTCGTCATCGACCTCGGCCACGACGTCGAGATCACCGGCGCGCCACTGCTTCTCACGCTCTGCACGCTGGGCGACCAGTTGCTTTTCGCGGTCGCGGAGGCTGGCGGCCTTCTCGAAGTCCTGCGCGTCGATCGCGGACTCCTTCTCCCGGCGCGCGTCGGCGATCTTCTCGTCGAACTCGCGCAGGTCCGGCGGCGCGGTCATCCGGCGGATCCGCATCCGCGCACCGGCCTCGTCGATCAGGTCGATCGCCTTGTCCGGCAGGAACCGGTCGTTGATGTAGCGGTCGGCCAGGGTGGCCGCGGCCACGATCGCCGAGTCGCTGATCGAGACCCGGTGGTGGGCCTCGTAGCGATCCCGCAGGCCCTTGAGGATCTCGATGGTGTGCTCCACGGTGGGCTCACCGACCTGCACCGGCTGGAACCGGCGCTCCAGCGCGGCGTCCTTCTCGATGTACTTGCGGTACTCGTCGAGGGTGGTGGCGCCGATCGTCTGCAGCTCGCCGCGAGCCAGCTTGGGCTTGAGGATGGAGGCCGCGTCGATCGCGCCCTCGGCCGCGCCGGCGCCCACCAGGGTGTGCAGCTCGTCGATGAACAAGATGATGTCGCCGCGGGTGTTGATCTCCTTGAGGACCTTCTTCAGCCGTTCCTCGAAGTCACCGCGGTAGCGGCTGCCGGCCACCAGCGAACCCAGGTCCAGGGTGTAGAGCTGCTTGTCCTTCAGCGTCTCGGGAACCTCGCCGGCCACGATGGCCTGCGCCAGGCCCTCCACCACGGCCGTCTTGCCGACGCCGGGCTCACCGATGAGCACCGGGTTGTTCTTGGTGCGCCGGCTCAGCACCTGCATGACCCGCTCGATTTCCTTCTCCCGGCCGATCACCGGGTCGAGCTTGCCCTCCATGGCCGCGGCGGTCAGGTTGCGGCCGAACTGATCGAGCACCAGCGAGGTGGACGGCGAGCCGGACTCCCCGCCCCGGCCGCCGGTGCCGGCTTCGGCGGTCTCTTTGCCCTGGTAGCCACTCAGCAGCTGGATAACCTGCTGGCGCACTCGGGTCAGGTCGGCGCCCAACTTGACCAGCACCTGTGCCGCGACGCCCTCGCCCTCGCGGATCAGGCCGAGCAGGATGTGCTCGGTGCCGATGTAGTTGTGGCCGAGCTGCAACGCCTCACGCAGGCTCAGCTCGAGCACCTTCTTGGCGCGCGGGGTGAACGGGATGTGCCCGGACGGCGCCTGCTGACCCTGGCCGATGATCTCCTCGACCTGACTGCGCACCCCCTCCAGGGAGATGCCCAGCGACTCCAGCGACTTGGCGGCCACGCCCTCGCCCTCGTGGATCAGCCCCAGCAGGATGTGTTCGGTCCCGATGTAGTTGTGGTTGAGCATCCGCGCCTCTTCCTGCGCGAGCACGACAACCCTGCGGGCCCGGTCGGTAAATCTTTCGAACATCGGTGTTTACCTGCTCTCCCTCACCATCGGTACTTGGTCGGCCTCGGCTCGGCCGCGCGTACCTGCCGTCCACTGTAGTGGGCGGCCGAGCGCGCTGGGACCTGCCGTGCAATGCGTACCGATATCGACCACTTGCGGGTGGCAGACCCCGAAAGGCCTGGCACCTGATGCAAGGGAGTAACGCCGTGACCCCCGAATGCGTTCCGCCGGGTCACCGGGTTCGCCCGCAGCGAAACGCCGGTGCGTGCGGCTTAGGTGGCGGCGTGAAAGGCGTCGATGATGTCGGCCGGGATACGGCCGCGGGTCGACACGTTGTGGCCGTTGCGGCGAGCCCATTCGCGGATCGCGGCGCTTTGTTCACGGTCGATCGCGCCGCGGCGGGCGCCACCGGCCCGTCCCCGCCGCCGGCCGCCGACCCGACGGCCCGCGTCCGCCCACTTCTTCAAGTCGGCGCGCAGTTGCGTGGCATTCTTGGTTGAAAGGTCGATCTCATAGGTCACCCCGTCCAGCCCGAATTCGACTGTTTCGTCGGCGGCACCCTCACCATCGAAATCATCGATCAAGGTGACGGTCACTTTTTTCGCCATCGGTACCCCTAAGTTAGCTTTCCCGCGCGCAAACTGTGCGCAAAGCCGTATTCGACCTCGCGGACCAATGTGCCATAAAAATACGCCCGCTTCAACACAACAGCCGCCGTCAGGAGTTCAGTTGCCGTGGCGCCGAACAATCGGGAACAAAACGGTGTCCCTAATTGACAGGCCCGTCAACACCATCAGCAGGCGGTCGATGCCCATTCCGGTGCCGGTACAGGGCGGCATCGCGTGTTCCATCGCCATCAGGAAGTCCTCATCCAGTGCCATCGCCTCGTCGTCGCCGGCCGCGGCGGCGCGCGCCTGGTCCTCGAAACGCGCGCGCTGCACCACCGGGTCGATGAGTTCGGAGTAGCCGGTGGCCAGTTCGACCCCGCGCATGTACAGGTCCCATTTCTCGGTGACGCCGTCGATACTGCGGTGTTGCCGCGTCAGCGGAGTCGTCTCAACCGGGAAGTCCCGCACGAATGTGGGCGCACTCAGGGCATTACCCACGGCATGTTCCCACAATTCCTCGACCAGCTTGCCGTGCCCGTACCCGCGGTCGGTGGGAATCTCGACACCGAGCCGGTCGGCCACCGCCCACAGCCGATCCGCTGAGGTCGCCGGGGTGATCTCCTCGCCGATCGCCTGCGACAGCGACGGGTACATCTCCACGGTCGCCCATTCGCCGTCAATGTCGTAGATGCTGCCGTCGGGCAGTGGTAGTCGACGCGTCCCGATCACCTCGTCGGCGACCTCTTGAATAATCTCCCGCGTGGCCACGGCCGAGTCATCATAGGTGCCATAGGCCTGGTAGGTCTCCAGCATCGAGAATTCGGGTGAATGCGTAGAATCGGCGCCTTCGTTTCGGAACACCCGATTGAGTTCGAAGACCCGCTCGAAGCCACCTACAACACAGCGTTTCAGGAAAAGCTCAGGAGCGATTCGCAGGTAGAGGTCGACATCGAGTGCGTTCGAATGCGTGACGAACGGCCGGGCCGCCGCCCCGCCGGCCAATGTCTGCAACATCGGCGTTTCGACTTCGAGGAATCCGCGACGTTCCAGTGCGTTGCGCAACGCGCGAATGGCCGCGATTCGCTGGCGAGCCACGGTACGCGCCTCCGGCCGGACGATCAGGTCGACATAGCGCTGCCGTACCCGCGACTCCTCGCTCATCTCCTTGTGTGCGACCGGCAGCGGCCGCAGCGATTTCGACGCCATCTGCCACGAGTCGGCCAACACCGACAGCTCGCCGCGACGGGAGCTGATCACCTCGCCGTGCACGAAAACGATGTCGCCCAGGTCGACATCGGCCTTCCATGACTCCAACAGCTGTTCGCCGACGCTGGCCAGGCTGATCATCACCTGCAACTGGGTACCGTCGCCCTCCTGCAGGGTGGCGAAACACAGCTTTCCGGAGTTGCGTGCGAAGACCACCCGACCCGCCACGCCGACGATGTCGCCGGTTTCGGTGTCGGCGGCGAGGTCGGGGTAGCCGGCCCGGATCTGGGCGAGCGTGTGGGTGCGATCCACCGCCACCGGATAGGGGTCGCGGCCCTGGGCCAGCAACCGCGCCCGCTTGTCACGGCGAATCCGGAACTGCTCGGGAAGGTCGGGGTCCTCGGGGTGCGACAGCTCTGGGCTGTCGGGGGTATCGGCGGAGCTCACGACGTGCCAGCTTAGTCAACCGGCGGGCGCTCAGCGCGCCGGCCGCAGCCTGCCCCGCTGACTGTCCCGGTTGCGCTCGAACACCAAGCGCAAACCGTCCAGGGTGAGATTGGCGTCGTAGTGGTCGACCGTCTCCAAGTCCGCGAGCAACAGCGGGGCGGTGTGCCCGGTGGCCACCACGGTGGTGTCGGCCAAGCCCGGCGTATCGTCGCGGACCCGGCGAACCAGCCCGTCGACCAGCCCGGCGAAGCCGAACACGGCGCCGGCCTGCATACATTCGACGGTGTTCTTGCCGATCACCGAGCGCGGCCGGGTCAGCTCGACCCGACGCAACCCCGCGGAGCGGGCCGCAGCGGCATCCGAGGAGATCTGAACACCGGGGGCTATCGCGCCGCCCAGGAATTCGCCCTTGGCCGACACCACGTCGACGCAGATCGACGAACCGAAGTCGACGACGATCGCCGCCTTGTTGAACTTGTGAAAAGCAGCAAGACAGTTGACGATCCGGTCAGCGCCGACTTCCTTGGGGTTGTCGACCAGCAGCGGGATCCCGGTACGCACGCCCGGTTCGATCAGCACCGACGGCACCGAGGGCCAGTACTGATCGAGCATCACTCGCACTTCGTGCAGCACCGACGGCACGGTGGACAGCGCGGCAGCGCCGGTGAGCTGTTCACCGTCGTCGCCGATCAGTCCGTCCAGGGTCAGCGCCAGCTCGTCGGCGGTGATCTCCGCCTCGGTGCGGATTCGCCACTGCTGCACGACGTTTCCGTGCTCACCCGACCCGGCGATCAGGCCGATGACGGTGTGGGTGTTACGGACGTCGATAGCCAGCAGCACGGCTACCCCACGCTTCTGGGCGAAAGCAGGTCGGCTACGTCATCCGGCACGAATGCCGGGTCGGTGCCGAGGTCGACCTGCTTGTTGTCGGAGTCGACGAACACGATCCGGGGCTGGTAGCGGCGCGCCTCGGCGTCGTCCATCGTGCCGTAGGCGATCAGGATCACCAGGTCACCCGGATGCACCAGATGTGCTGCGGCACCGTTGATTCCGATGACACCGGTGCCGCGCTTGCCGGTGATGGCGTAGGTGACCAGCCGATTGCCGTTGTCGATGTCGACGATCGTCACCTGCTCACCCTCGAGCAGGTCGGCGGCGTCCATCAGATCGGCGTCGATAGTCACCGATCCGACATAGTGCAGGTCGGCGTGGGTGACCGTGGCACGGTGGATCTTCGACTTGAGCATCGTCCGAAACATCAATTCCTCCGGGTTGATATGGCATATCCATCCGAACCGACCGACGTGTCGTCGGTGGGAAATCCGAGCGTTATGGCGGCGTTGTCGATCAATCGGGTCGACCCGAGCCGGGCGGCGATCAACAGCCGCGCCTGCCCTTCGGCCGGCGCCGGACCGAGGTCGACGCCGCGCACCTGCAGGTAGTCGACCTCGACCGCCGGAACCGCGGAGAGCACCGCGCCGGCGGCGTCGAGCGCCGCGGCCGCCCCCGCCGATGCGGCGCGCTCACCGGCGGCCAGTGCCGCCGACAACGCCGCCGCGGCCTCGCGCTGCGCCGGGTCGAGGTAGCGGTTGCGCGACGACAGCGCCAGGCCGTCTGGCTCACGCACCGTCGGCACCCCCACGACGGTCACGTCGAGATTGAGGTCGGCGACCATCTGGCGCACCAGCACCAGCTGCTGATAGTCCTTTTCGCCGAAGAACGCCCGGTCGGGCCGCACGATCGACAGCAATTTGCCGACCACGGTGAGCATTCCGGCGAAATGCGTCGGGCGCGCGGCGCCTTCGAGCTCGGATCCGAGTGGGCCCGGGTGCACGGCGGTGCGCGGCCCGTCGGGATACATCGTGGCGGCGGTCGGGGTGAAGGCCAACTCGACGCCCGCGGCGCGCAACAGCGCCAGATCGTCGTCGAGGGTGCGCGGATAGGCGTCGAGGTCCTCGCCGGCACCGAACTGCAGCGGGTTGACGAAGATCGACACCACCACCACCGAGCCGGGCACCTTGCGTGCGGCACGCACCAGCGCCAGGTGGCCGTCGTGCAGCGCGCCCATGGTCGGCACCAGCATCACCCGGCGGCCGGTCGAGCGCAGCGCCCGGGTGACGCGGGCGATCTCGTCGGGCCGCGGGTACACGTTCAGCCCACCGGGGGTGAAGGTGGGCGCGTTCGGCCTCACCGGGCCAGCACCGTCAGCACGTCGTCGGCGGCGTCCGCGCAGTGCGCGGTGCGCAGCGCGTTGGTGCGGTAGGCCTCGGCCAGATCGGGATCCACCTCGGCCAGCGCTTGCAGGTGCCGGGCCAGGGTGGCCGAGTCGCCGCGGGCCACCGGCCCGGTCAGCGCGGCCCGGCCGTCGCGCAGGGTGTTGGCCAGTGCGGCCCGCACCAGCGGCCCGAGCACCCGTTCGGCGATGCCGTCGGGGTCGTTGACCCCTAGCCCACCGGGCAGTGCCGCCCGCAATGCTGCCAGCGCGTCGTCGATCACGGTGACGACGTGGTTGCCGCCGTGACAGAGCGCGGCGTGATAGAGCGTGCGGGCGGTTTCGTCGACCCGGAACGGCTCGGCGCCGATCTCCAGGGTCAGCGACTCGCCGATGGCGTAGCCGATCTCGTCGGCGGCGGTGATGCCGAAACAGCTGTCGGTCAGCCGGTCGATGTCCTCGTCGTCGCCGGTGAACGTCATCGCGGGGTGGATCGCCAACGGCAAGCAACCCTGCTCGGTCAGCGGCGCCAGCACGCCGATCCCGGTGGCACCGGAGGTGTGCACGACGATCGTGCCGGCGCGTACCGCACCGGTGGCGGCGAGGCCGGAGACGATGCCGGCCAGTTCGGTGTCGGGCACCGCCAGCAGCAGCAATTCGGCATCACCGGCGACATCGTGAGCCGGACGCACCAGGGTGTCAGGCAGCCGCCGGACAGCGCGCTGCCGCGACGCCTCGGAGATGGCGCTGCACGCCACCACGACGTGGTCGGCGCGCTCCAACGCGACACCCAACGCGGTGCCGACCCGGCCTGCCGAGATGAGTCCCACCTTGAGTCGAGCGGGCCGCAGTCCGTCGAACTGCACCATGCAGACGACCTCACAGGTTCTCTTGGTTCGTTCCAGTCCCGCGTTGCGGGTACCGGACGGTCGGGCAGAGTCTATCCCGATCGGCCCTGGCCCGGAGAGTGACGTTGGTCGCAGCCGCGGCCGCTATTCCGCGCGGCGGCGACGCCGGCGCCCCCCGGGCGGGGGGGTTGCCTGCAGCCGGGCCAGCAGTTCGGCGACCGACTGCCCACCGGTGTTCGCGGCGGCCCCGGTTCCCGGCTCGGCGCCGACGGAATGCCGTGCCGAGCGACCCGGAGCGCTCTCGGGCGCCCACTCCGGCTGGGCATGGCTGCCGACCGGCTCCGCCGAGTGCCGGGAGCGCGCCCGCCGGCGCCCCTCCCCGTCGCGGCGGGCCCGCTCCGCGCCGTTCACCGGGCCGTCTGCCGGTGTGCCCGGCCCCGCGTGACGGCCGTGCCGCGTCGGCGCTTCGGCGCTGCGTTCGGAGGCCGCCGCCGTGTCATCGCGGGCATGCCGGGGTTCGGCGGCACCGTGCCGACCGGATTCCGCGGCAGTGGGAGGAGCCTCAGCCGACCAGTTGCTGCCCGGCGAGCCCGGCGGCAGCCATTCGCCCTCGGCGCCAACCGGTTTCCAACCCGGTTCCGACGCCGGTTCCGACGCCGGCGTCCAAGCCGGTTCCGAAGCCGGGGTCCAAGCCGGCTCCGAAGCCGACGGTCCCGCCACCCAGGGTGGCGGCGGTGGCGCGGCCGGAGGTGGCGTCGGCGGTGCTTCGGGCTCGCGACGGGATTCGGATTCCCGGCGGGGCTCGGGCGGGACGAACGGTTGCGGGGGTTGCGCCCAGCGGCCCGCGGGCTGCTGGATCTCCTCCGCGACTCGGCGGGCGCCGCCATCCTCCGCGGCTCGCCGCGGGGTCTCCTCGGCGGCCCGGCGATGCGAACCGCGGTAGGTCGGCTCGGCAGGCGGCGGCTGCGAGGTCTGTGACGGCTGGGGCGGCTGATATGTCTGATGCGCCGCCGGCGTGGGGATTCCCCCGGTCGGAATCCCCACCTCCGGAACGTCGATGATCGGGCTCTCGGTGGTTTGGGTGACGGGATCCTCGGGGTAGTACGCCGCAGCGGCCTGGTCGGCGCGCGCGCCGACGGACTCCCCACCCGAGCGGGCCCAGTCGCTGTAGGCCCGAATAGTCGTGCGCGCAGTGGAATCAGTCTCCAGCGCCGGCCGGTGACTCAGGTCGGAGTCGAACAGGATCTCCAGGTTGGTCCGCAGCGCGGCCAACTCCGCGCGCAGCGCGGCGACCTCGTCGGCGGCCTGCGCCCGTAGCTCCGACGCCAGCTCACGGCGCAGCTGCGACTCCACCGTCAGCTCGTATTCGCGCCGCGCCGAGATCTCGCGGTCCAGCTGCAGGTCGTAGACCAGCTTCAGGTCCCGGGCCCGGGCCTGGTCGACGTCGCTTTGCCGCCGGTAGATCACCGACACGAACGCCGCCGCGACTGCGGCCCACAGCGCCACGATCACCGCGAGCTTCAGCAGTTCGACCCGACTGGTGAACACCAATGCCGAACTCGACGCGATAGCGAGGATCAGCAAGGCCGTCATCAGCGTCCAGCCCGGCCTGCGACCCCCGCGCCGACCCGGGGCGCGGGACAGGACCGAATTCATCTGCGCCGCTCCACCTCGTCGCCTCGTCCCCCTCGCCGCTGTGCGGACGGGGGCGCCTCAGCGCGTCCGCATCGTTGCCGACACGCATTGCCCGACTGTACCTGTACGAGGTCACTCCGCGTGTCGCCCTGCTCCGGCGATTCTCAGCCGGGCTGATCTCCGGTCAGCTGCCCGGACTGTCCGGGGTCGTGCGGCGACTTGCAGCAGTTCTGCAACCACAGCGCGGCGATGAGCAGTGCCAGTGCACTGACCGCGGCGACCACCGCGCCTCCGGTGTCCTCGGCGGCGACGTGCAGCGCGGCGCGGCGCGGCACCAGGTAGCCCAGCACGCCGAGCCAGAAGCCGAGCACCAGCGCACCCATCCAGGCCGAGGCCTTGGCGACCACCACGGTGCGCGCCACCGCCAGCGGGTGCAGCCACCCGGGCCCGACGCCGATCTGACCGTTATCGATCTTCTCCCGGACATACCGGCCCCAGAGCGCCTCGGCGATCGCGACCGCCAGCAGCGATATCCCGGTCCACGCGGTGATCGGCGGGAACCAGCGGTACAGCAGCGTCACCGCCAGGTAGCTGAGCACCGCGGCGGCGACCACCCCCGCGGTGACGTCTCGATTACGGGTCGGGCCCATCAGCGCTGCAGCACCAGGTCGGTCAGCCGCAGCGAGGTGCGGTCGGCGGGTTCCAGTTCGTCCAGCAGGCCCGCCACCGCGCACTGCCGGCCGGCCACCGTCAGCTGCGCCTCCGGCTCGACCGCAAGCCACGGAACCATGACGAATGCGCGCAGATGCGCCAGCGGGTGCGGCAGGGTCAGCCCGTCGTCGCGGGAGAACAGCTCCGCGCCCCCGGGTTGTTCGCGGCAGCTGATCACGTCGACGTCGAGGGTCCGCGGCCCCCAGCGTTCGCCACGGACCCGGTCCGCCGCCTGTTCCAGTTCCTGGGCGCGGCGCAGCCAACCGTGTTTGTCGACGGCCGGATCCTCGACGATCAGCACCGCGTTGAGGAAGCGACCCTGATCGACCCCGCCCCACGCTTCGCTCTCGTAGACCCCGGACACCTCGCGCACCGCCGTGCCGAAGCCGTCGACGGCCGACTGCAACCTGGCCAACCGATCACCCAGGTTGGATCCGATGGAAAGCACCGCTTCAGTCATCGGCGCCGCTCCTCCTCATCGCTGTCATGCCGGGACCACCGTCCCGCGCCGGTCGCGCCGGTCGCGCCGTGATCGCCGCGCCACCACCGCGACGTCGGCAAAGGTCAGTGGGATCGGGGCGTGCGGCTTGTGCAGCGTCACTTCCACCGCCTGCACCCTCGCATCGGCCATGACCTCGTCGGCTATCTCGGCGGCGACGGTCTCGATGAGGTCGCGGGCCGGCCCGGCGATGATCTCGGCGGCACGCTGGGCCAGTACCCCGTAGTCGTAGGTGTCGGCCAGCGCGTCGCTGGCGGCCGCGACCGACAGGTCCATCCACACGGTGATGTCAACGATGAAGTCCTGGCCGTCGGCCCGCTCGTGGGCGAACACGCCGTGGTTGCCGCGAACCTTCAGCCCGCGCAATTCGATCCGGTCAGTCATCGCTCGTGCCTCCTTGCGACCCGGCTGCGGTCCAGGCGTCGACGACCCTGAGCGCGTCGACCGAGGCCCGCACGTCGTGCACTCGCACGCCCCAGGCGCCGTGCAGGCCGGCAAGCGCGGAGACGACCGCGGTGGCGGTCTCCCGCTCGTCGGGCGGCCGCGGCGCACCGTCGGCTCCAGCCAGCAGCGTACCGAGAAACCGCTTGCGCGACGCTCCCACGAGCACCGGTATGCCGATGCCCACCAGCTCTGGCAGCGCCTTCAACAGCGCCCAATTGTGTTGCGCCGTTTTGGCGAATCCCAGCCCGGGGTCGATGATCAACTTCGCGGGGTCCACACCGGCGGCGACCGCGGCATCGGCCGAGGCGAGCAGGTCGGCACGCACCTCGGCGACGACGTCGCGGTAGCCCGGAACGCGATGCGGATGCCCGGGATCGACCGGGCGCCAGTGCATCAGCACCCAGCCGGCACCCGAGGCGGCCAGCAGCGGCGCCATGGCCGGATCGGCCCGCCCTCCGGAGACGTCGTTGACGATCTCGGCGCCGCTGTCCAGTGCGGCCCGGGCGACGGCTGCGTTCATCGTGTCGATGCTGACGGTAATACCCTGGGCCGCAAGTTCTCTCACGACGGGAATGACCCGTCGCGCTTCCGCCCGCGGATCGGTGCGCACCGCGCCGGGCCGGGTCGATTCACCCCCGACGTCGATGATCGCTGCCCCCTCGGCCACCAGTTCCAGACCGTGCGCCACGGCACGGTCGGCGTTCAGGTAGCGCCCGCCATCGGAGAACGAGTCGGCGGTGACGTTGACCACCCCGACGACCTGGACGCATGTCGGGTTCACTTGCGCCGGATGAGTTCCAGGGCTTCGGCGCGCGACGCGCTGTCGGACTTGAACTGGCCGCGCACCGCCGACGTCGTGGTGATCGCACCAGGCTTGCGCACCCCCCGCATCGCCATGCACAGGTGCTCGGCCTCGACCACCACGATGACCCCGCGTGGGTTCAGTTTGCGCATCAGGGCGTCGGCGACCTGCCCGGTCAACCGCTCCTGCACCTGCGGTCGCTTGGCGTAGAGGTCCACCACCCGCGCCAGCTTGGACAAGCCGGTGATCCGGCCGTCGTCACCGGGGATATAGCCGACATGAGCGACCCCGTGAAAGGAGACCAGGTGGTGCTCGCAGGTCGAGTACAGCGGGATCTCCTTGACCAGCACCATTTCATCGTGCTGTTCGTCAAAGGTGGTCTCCAGCACCGTGTCCGGGTCGGTGTAGAGCCCGGCGAACATCTCCTGGTAAGCCCGGGCCACCCGCGCCGGGGTGTCGATCAGACCCGCGCGGTCGGGATCTTCGCCGACCGCGTACAGCAGTTCGCGCACCGCTGCTTCGGCGCGCGCTTGATCGAAACCTGTTGAGGTCATCGCCGATCCCACTCTCTCAGTCGCCGGACGGCGGTTCGGACCTGTTCTTCTCAGTGCCGCGCTGGTGGCCGTCGCCCTCGCCGGGCGGCGCCGCCGGTGCCGGCGGGGGTGCGGGGTAGGGCTGATACGGCGGGTAGGGCTGCGCCGGCGGGTAACCCTGCTGCGGCCATTGCTGCGGCGGGTACCAATAGCCGGAGTGCGGCTGCGGCTGCGGTTGCTGCTGCGGCTGGGGAGGCGGCGGCCAGCCGGGAGCATGCCAGCCCGCGGGTGCGCCGTAGTCCGGCTGGGTTCCCGCTCCGGCGTCACCGGCGGGCACGCCGTTGCTGCCGTTGGTGCCGGATTCGCCCGCCCGGGCCGCCGCCTCGCGCGTCGCCTGGGCGATGGCGGCCTTGAACGCCGGCTCGGGCCTGGGCTGCGGCCACGGTTCGCCGCGCTCGATGGCCAGCTCACCGGGAGTCTTGATCGGCGGCTTATCGGACGGGACCCGGCCGCCGAAGTCGTCGAAGATGGTCAGCCGCGGTCGCTTGGCCACGTCACCGAAGATCTTCTCCAGATCGGCGCGGTGCAGCGTCTCCTTCTCCAGCAGTTCGCCGGCCAGCGTGTCGAGCACGTCGCGGTATTCGGTGAGGATCTCCCAGGCCTCGGTGTGGGCCGCCTCGATGAGCTTGCGCACTTCATCGTCGATGTCGCGGGCCACCTCGTGGGAATAGTCCGGTTGAGTGCCCATGGTGCGCCCCACGAACGGATCACCGTGTTCGCTGCCGTAGCGCACCGCTCCGAGCTTGGCGCTCATGCCGTACTCGGTGACCATCGCCCGGGCAACCTGGGTTGCCTTTTCGATGTCGGAGACCGCGCCGGTGGTCGGCTCGCGGAACACCAGTTCCTCGGCGGCACGCCCACCCATGGCGAACACCAACTGGGCGATCATCTCCGAGCGGGTGCGCAGTCCCTTGTCCTCTTCGGGCACCGCCACCGCATGCCCGCCGGTGCGGCCGCGGGCCAGGATGGTGACCTTGTAGACGGGGTCGATGTCCGGCATCGCCCACGCCGCCAAGGTGTGCCCGCCCTCGTGGTAGGCGGTGATCTTCTTCTCGTGTTCGCTGATGATCCGGCTCTTGCGCCGCGGGCCGCCGATCACCCGGTCGACGGCTTCCTCCAGCGCCGCGCCGGTGATGACGGTGCCGTTCTCCCGTGCGGTCAGCAACGCCGCCTCGTTGATCACGTTGGCCAGATCGGCGCCGGACATGCCGACGGTGCGCTTGGCCAGCCCGTCCAGGTCCGCGTCCGGCCCGATCGGCTTGCCCGCCGAATGCACCCGCAGCACCGCGCGCCGGCCGGCGATATCGGGGTTGGTCACCGGGATCTGGCGGTCGAACCGACCGGGCCGCAGCAACGCAGGGTCGAGGATGTCGGGCCGGTTGGTCGCGGCGATCAAGATGACGCCGGCCCGCTCACCGAACCCGTCCATCTCCACCAGCAACTGGTTGAGGGTCTGTTCGCGCTCGTCGTGCCCGCCGCCCATCCCGGCGCCCCGCTGCCGGCCGACCGCGTCGATCTCGTCGACGAACACGATGCAGGGGCTGTTCTGTTTGGCCTGCTCGAACAGGTCGCGCACCCGGGAGGCACCCACACCGACGAACATCTCCACGAAATCCGAGCCGGAGATGGTGAAGAACGGCACACCGGCCTCGCCGGCCACCGCCCGGGCCAGCAACGTCTTGCCGGTGCCGGGCGGGCCGTAGAGCAGCACACCCTTGGGGATCTTGGCGCCCAGCGCCTGATACCGGCCCGGGTTCTGCAGGAAGTCCTTGATCTCGTAAAGCTCCTCGACCGCCTCGTCGACGCCGGCGACGTCGGCGAAGGTGGTCTTGGGCATGTCCTTACCCAGCTGCTTGGCCCGTGACTTGCCGAAGCCGAAGCCCATCCGGGCACCACCCTGCATGCGGGAGAACATCACGAACAGGCCGATCAGCAACAACATCGGCAGCATGTAGATCAGCAGCGTGCCCAGCATGCTGCCCTGGTTGACGACGGTGTTGATCTCCGCCTTCTGCTTGGTCAGCGCGGTGTAGAGCGGAACCGCGTAGCCGGTCGGGTACTTCGCGATCAGCTTGTCGACCTGCTCGGACTTGCCCGACCTGGCGGCCTTGTCATCCTTGTCGGAGAGTTCGACGCTGGTGAGCGGGTTCTTCAGCACCAGCCGCAACTGTTGTTCGCGGTCGTCGAGCTGAGCGCTCTTGACGTTTCCGCTGTGGATCTGGGCCACCGCGACCGAGGTGTCGACCGGTTTGTATCCGCGGGTGTCGTCACTGAAATAGAAGAACGACCAGCCGAGCAACAGCACCACGGCGATCGCGGTGACGGTGCGGATCACGTTTTTGCGATTCATCAGACATCGGCCGAACTCGGCCCAAATCCTTCCAGTACATGCAGCTGGGCATGTTCAGGCTACCGCCCCGGTCGTCCGGGTATGGGTTGGAGCTGGCCGGACCCGGCAATCCCTTCTCCGCCCGGGTCCGGTTGTGCTTTGGTGGGACGGTGGCCAACCAAACCGAACGGCTCGTCGACACCAACGGCGTGACCCTGCGGGTCACCGAAGCGGGCGCCCACAATGGGCCCAATGCCCCGGTGGTGTTGTTGGCGCACGGTTTCCCGGAACTGGCCTACTCATGGCGACATCAGATTCCCGCGCTGGCCGACGCGGGCTTTCATGTGCTGGCCCCCGATCAGCGCGGCTACGGCGGTTCGACGCGACCGGAGGAGATCGCGGCCTACGACATCGCGGCGCTCACCGGCGACCTGGTCGGTCTGCTCGACGATGTCGGGGCCACGCGCGCGGTCTGGATCGGCCACGACTGGGGTGCGCCGGTGGTCTGGAGTGCCGCCCAGCTGCACCCCGAGCGGGTGGCCGCGGTGGCGGGGCTCAGTGTGCCGCCGGTGCCCCGCCCGCAGGCCCCGCCCACCGAGGCGTTCCGCAAGATCTTCGGCGAGAACTTCTTCTACATGCTCTATTTCCAGCAACCCGGTGTCGCCGACGCGGAACTGGGCTCGGACCCGGCTCGCACCATGCGCCGGATGATGGGCAGCCTGAGCCCGGACGATCACGACTCGGCGATCCGGATGACCGCTCCCGGCCCGGCGGGGTTCATCGAACGGCTGGCCGAACCGGCCGCACGGCCGGACTGGATCAGCGCCGACGAACTGGACCACTACATCGCCGAGTTCACCCGCACCGGTTTCACCGGCGGGCTGAACTGGTATCGCAATCTCGACCGCAACTGGGAGATCATGGCCAATCCACCTGCCGCCACCATCGACGTTCCAGCACTGTTCATCGCCGGGTCCGCTGATCCGGTGCTCAGCTTCACCCGCCGGGATCGGGCCAGCGAACTGGTCACCGGGCCCTACCGCGAGGTGATGATCGACGGCGCCGGTCACTGGCTGCAGCAGGAGCGGCCCGACGAGGTCAACGCCGCGCTGCTCGAGTTCCTGGCGGGCCTGCCGGCCGGTGCGGTGTCGTGATGGCCGCGCCGCTGCGCTTCGGGGTCTTCATCACGCCGTTCCACGCGCTGGGCCAGTCGCCGACGGTCGCGCTGGAATACGACCTTGAACGGGTGGTCGCGCTGGACCGGCTGGGATTCGACGAGGCCTGGTTCGGTGAGCACCACTCGGGGGGCTACGAGCTGATCGCCTGCCCGGAGGTGTTCATCGCCGCGGCCGCCGAACGCACCAAGCACATCCGGCTGGGCACCGGGGTGGTCTCGCTGCCCTATCACCACCCGCTGATGGTCGCCGACCGCTGGGTGCTGCTGGACCACCTGACCCGGGGCCGGGTGATGTTCGGCACCGGACCGGGCGCACTGCCCACCGACGCACACATGATGGGCATCGATCCCGTCGAGCAGCGCCGGATGATGCAGGAGTCACTGGAGGCGATCCTCGCGCTGTTCCGCGCCGAGCCCGGCGAGTTGGTCACCCGCCATTCGGACTGGTTCACGCTGCGTGACGCCGCGTTGCACATCCGGCCCTACACCTGGCCGTACCCGGAGATCTCGACAGCGGCGATGATCTCGCCGTCCGGACCGCGACTGGCCGGCGCACTGGGCACCTCACTGCTGTCGCTGTCGATGTCGGTGCCGGGCGGCTTCGCCGCGGTGGAGAGCGCCTGGCAGGTGGTTTGCGACCAGGCCGCCAAGGCCGGCCGCGACGAGCCGGACCGGGCCGGCTGGCGGGTGTTGAGCATCATGCATATCGCCGACACCCGTGAACAGGCGGTGGCCGACTGCACATACGGCCTGCAGGATTTCGCGAACTACTTCGGCGCGGCCGGGTTCGTCCCGCTGGCCAGCGAAGTCGAGGGCTCGCCACAGACCCCGACCGAGTTCGTCGAGGCCTATGCGGCGGCGGGCAGCTGCTGCATCGGCACCCCCGACGATGCGATCGAGCACATCACCGACCTGCTGGAGCGCTCCGGCGGGTTCGGCACGCTGCTGTTCTTGGGGCACGACTGGGCCTCACCGGAGGCGACCTACCACAGCTACGAGCTGTTGGCCCGCAAGGTGATTCCCCACTTCAAGGGCCAACTCGCCGCGCCGCGGGCGTCACACGAGTGGGCCAAGGGCATGCGTGACACGTTGTTCGGCCGGGCCGGCGAGGCGATCAAGAACGCCGTCGTCGAGCACGCCGCCGAGTCCGGACCGCGGTGATGCGCGCCGCGGTGCTGCGCGACGGGCGGATGGTCTACCGCGACGATGTGCCGGAGCCGACGCCTGGCCAGGGTCAGGTGCTGGTCGAGGTGTTGGCCTGCGGCATCTGCGGATCCGACCTGCACTTCGCCGCGCACGGCGAGCAGGTCCTGGCCGCGACGAGGTCCATGGCCGGCACCCCGGCCGCCGAGACCGCCGTCGACCTGGGCGACGACATCTTCATGGGCCACGAATTCAGCGCTCGGGTACTGCAGGCCGGTCCCGGCACCGACACCTTTCCCGCCGGCACGCCCGTCACATCGATCCCGGTTCTGCTGGCCGCCAAAGGCATTGAACCGATCGTCTACTCCAACACAACGGTGGGCGGCTACGCCGAGAAGATGTTGTTGTCGGCCCCGCTGCTGGTGCCCATCCCGAACGGTCTGGACCCCCGGCACGCCGCGCTGACCGAGCCGATGGCGGTGGGACTGCATGCGGTCAACAAGTCCGGCATCACGCCCGGCGATACGGCACTGGTGCTGGGCTGCGGCCCAATCGGGATCGCGATCATCGCCGCACTGCGAACCTACGGTGTGGAACACATTGTGGCAGCGGACTATTCACACGCCCGGCGCGACCTCGCGACGGCGATGGGCGCGCATCGGTCACTCGACCCGGCCAATGGCTCTCCGTTCGACACGGTAACGCCGAAGGTGGTCTTCGAAGCGATCGGCGTGCCGGGAATCATCGACGACGTGCTGCGCCGCGCGCCGGTCGGGGCCCGGCTGGTGGTCGCGGGCGTGTGCATGCAACCCGACACCGTGCATCCGTTCTTCGGTGTCGCCAAGGAGATCAACGTGCAGTTCGTGTTGGCCTACGAGCCAGCGGAGTTCACCGCGTCGCTACAGGCGATCGCCGAGGGCCGGATCGACGTGGCACCGCTGATCACCGGCGAGGTCGGACTCGACGACGTGGGGACGGCATTCGACGAGCTGGCCGACCCGGACCGGCACTGCAAGATCCTGGTCACACCCTGAGGCAGGCTCAGCCGGGGAAGGCGCCGGCCTCACGCAGCCGCTTCGACCAGCCGCCCACCAGCTCGACCAACTCGGGCAGCTCGTCGCCGAGCCGGGCCACGATCGGTTCACACGCCGCATCGGTCGCCGTCTCCACCGACTCGCGGGCCGCGCGCCCGGCGTCGCTGAGCACGCCGTCGCGGGCCAGGCCCCGCTCGGCGAGCCGCGCCTCGCCGGCACTCAGCTCATCCTCGCTGAAGGCCCTGCTGCGCACATGGCTGCGCGGCGGTAACCCCCGGTACAACTCGGTGATCAGGCCGATCTCGACGGCGTCGAAACCCGCTGCGACCCAGGCGTTCACGTGCGCGTCGCCACGGAACTCGCGCAACTGGTCGGCCAACAGCCAGGCGTCGGTGAGCGGGTCTCCCACCAACCCGGCGGCGACCAGCCCGGCGAACAGCGGTTTGCCCGCCAACGGCAGCGCGTCGGCGGCTCGGCCCAGCAGCGCCGTCACCCGATCGAGGCCCTCGGGCGCATCGCCGAGGACGCGGCGCAGCTGGGCCGCCGAGCCATCGGTGCGGGCCGCGCGGATGGCCGGCGCGTCGGTGAGCGTCCAGCCGTAGTCGACCGCCGGAACCACCACCGCCGGGTTGAACACCCCGAAGGCCGCGGCGATCACCTGCCCGGAGGCCTGTCCGAGCGCCGAGCCGCGGCTGCAGAAGTAGGCCGGGCCGTCGGGCAGTTCGACGCCACCGGACGTCCCCGGACTGGACCCGAAACCCAGCGCCGCGTAGCCGCGGTGACACTCCGGTGCGAAATACACCTGCCCGGCGAAGGCTTCGAGGGCGTTGGACAGCGCTCTGGCGGGGGCAACGGTCATCGTCCCAGTGTGCCGCATCGGGCTTTTGGCAAGACCCGGTCCCCCGACTCCGATAAGGTGCCAGTCATGCCGACACGCCGCGCCCGGATGAGCCTCCGCTGGTCGACGACGCTGGCCCTGGCGGGCCTGACCACCGCTGCGTTGGCCGGCTGCGACGCCGTGCCCGGCGGCGACGGCCCGGAACCATCCCGGCAGGTGACTGTCGTCGGATCCGGTGAGGTGCAAGGCATCCCGGATACCTTGACCACCGAGGCGGGCATCGAGTTCGTCGCCGCCGATGTCACCACCGCAATGAATCAGACCAGCGAGCGCCAGCAGGCGGTGATCGACGCGCTGATCGACGCCGGGGTGGACCGCAAGGACATCAGCACCACCCAGGTCAGCCTGCAGCCGCAGTACGGCAACGCCGAGCCCGGCGGGTCGGCCAACATCACCGGGTACCGGGCCGGCAACACGATCCGGGTCAAGGTCGAACGCGAATCCGCCTCCCAGGTGCTCGCCGTGATCGTGCGCGCCGGCGGGGACGCCACCCGGATCCACGGGGTCAGCTACTCCATCGAGGATGATTCGCAGCTGGTGCGCGACGCCCGCGAACGCGCCTTCAACGACGCCAGGGACCGCGCCGAGCAGTACGCCCAGCTGTCGGGCCTGCAGCTGGGCCGGGTGCTCTCGATCTCGGAGGCGGCCGGTGGCACGCCGTCGCCGACATCGGTCGAGGCGCCGATGCCGCGCGCGATGGCCGCGCCGCCCCCGGTGGAGCCCGGCCAGCAGACGGTGGGCTTCTCGGTGACCGCGGTGTGGGAACTGTCCTGACGCCGCCGCTTCGCGCCGTGTGGGCGTGAGCGGCCCGCCGCCCCGTGTGGCGGGCGATCAGCTCTGATAGATGCGCGGATCCAAGGTGCCGATGTAGGGCAGGTCGCGGTAGCGCTCGATGTAGTCCAGCCCGTAGCCGACCACGAATTCATTCGGGATGTCGAAACCCACGTAGGCGATGTCGACTCCGGCGCGAGCCGCATCGGGTTTGCGCAACAGCGTGCAGACTCGCAGCGACCGGGGCCGGCGGGCGGCCAGGTTGCGCAGTAGCCACGACAGGGTCAGGCCGGAATCGACGACGTCCTCGACGATCAGCACGTCACGATCGCTGATGTCGCGGTCCAGGTCCTTGAGGATGCGCACCACGCCTGACGAGGACGTGGAGGAACCGTAGGAGCTGACCGCCATGAACTCGAACTGGGTGGGCAGCGGGATGGCGCGGGCCAGATCGGTGACGAACAGCACGGCGCCCTTGAGCACGGTGATCAGCAGTAGATCTCCGCTTTCACCCTGCCTGACCGGCCTCGAGCCGTCGGAGTAGTCGGCGGCGATCTGCGCGCCCAGTTCGGCGGTGCGGGCGCGAATCTGCTGCTCGGTCAGCAGCACCGATTTGATGTCGCCCGCGTACGACTCGGGTGTCTCCCCCGGCGAGAACGCAGCCACCAGCACAGCGTGCCATGCAAGGCGTGCGACGACCAACTCCCGGCGGTTAGCGAGGCTCGACGAAGGAGAGCCGAAGCTGAACCGCCGCACAAACCCCACGGTTAGCGAGGCTCGACGCAGGAGAGCCGAAGCTGGACCGCCGCAAAAACCCCGCGGTTAGCGAGGCTCGACGCAGGAGAGCCGAAGCTGAACCGCCGCACAAACCCCACGGTTAGCGAGGCTCGACGCAGGAGAGCCGAAGCTGAACCGCCGCACAAACCCCACGGTTAGCGAGGCTCGACGAAGGAGAGCCGAAGCTGAACCGCCGCGTCACGCCCAGCGCACAACATCACTCCCGATGCTCAGACCGGCTCCCGGCGCAGCCGCAGCACGCCGTCGTCGCGGACGGCGAACAGCCGCTCACCGCGCAGGTCCGATCCGACCGCCACCCCACCCTGGCCGCGCCACTGCGTGACCAGCCGATCCACCGCGCGAATCTGCAGGTCGGTCAGCCCGCGGCCGCCACCGGCCAGCAACCAGCGACGGATCACCGCCCGGCGCACCGGACCGGCCAGCCTGCCAAGACCAGCGGTGTCCAGCCCGGCGCCGGCCGTGACCTCCGGCGCGGCCTGCTCGGCCAGGGCGTCGATCAACTCGGTGTTCTCCCGTAACGCGGTCGCGCTGCGCGCCAGCGCCTCGGCCACCCCGCCGCCCAGCACGTCCTCCAGCAGTGGCAGCACCTGCAAGCGCAGCCGCACCCTGGTGAAGCGCTTATCACTGTTGTGCGGGTCGAGCCAGGGCGTCAATGCCAGCTCGGCGCAGGCCGCCCGGGTCGTCGCACGCCGCACTCCCAGCAGCGGCCGACACCACGGCGGGTCATGGGGCCGCATCCCGGCCAGCGACCGGGGGCCCGACCCGCGTCCCAGCCCGAGCAGCACCGTCTCCGCCTGGTCGTCCAGGGTGTGACCCAGCAACACCGGGCGCTGGTCACGGGCGCGCTCCAACGCGCCGTAACGAGCGGTGCGTGCCGCGGCTTCCGGCCCGCCTCGAACACCTTGGCCTCCAACGGTCACCGGGATAACTTGCGCGTCAACGCATCCCAGATCGATAGCCTGGCTGCGCGCACGACCGGCCACCTGTGCGGAGTCGGTTTGCAAGCCGTGGTCGACGATCAGCGCCGTAGTAGGCCGCAGCTGCGCCGCGACGGCGGTCAGGGCCAGCGAGTCCGGACCGCCCGACAGCGCCACGCACCAGGGCTCCACCTCGGGCAGGTGGCGTTCGGCGAACGCCAGCAGCGCGGCGCGCAGCGCGGCTACAGCACCCGATCGATCCACTGCTGCGGCTCTTCGATCTCGGCGGGCAACGGCAGGTGCTGCGGGCTCGACCACACCGCGTTGAACCGGTCCATGCCGACCCGGCCGACCACGGCGTCGACGAAGGCCTTGCCGCGGGTGTACTGGCTGAGCTTGGCGTCGAGGCCCAGCAGCGCGCGCAACAACCGTTGCAGCGGCGGCTGGCTGCGCTGCCGACGTTCCTCGAAGCGATTGCGGATCGTCGCCACCGAGGGCACCGCCGCCGGTCCGACCGCGTCCATCACGTGGTCGGCATGGCCCTCGAGCAGCGTTCCCAGCGTCAGCAGCTGGTCCAGCGCGGTGCGCTGGTCCTCGGACTGCACCGCCCGCACCAGGCCCAGGATTCCCGAGGGTCCGGCATCGTCGCGGCGGCCCCGCACGTAGTCGGCCAATCTGCTCACCACCTGGGTGATATCCGGGCTGCTGTCGCCGGTGAGCACCCCCAACGCCGTCGACATGTAGTCGGTCAGCCACGGGTTCACGGAGAACTGCACCCGGTGAGTCACCTCGTGCAGGCACACCCACAGCCGGAAGTCGGCCGGTGAGACCCGCAGCTGCCGCTCGACGGCGACCACGTTGGGGTAGACCAGCAGCAGCAGCCCCGTCCCGTGCCCGTCGTCGGCACAGAACGGGTCGTACTGGCCCAGGATGCCCGAGGAGACGAAGGCCAGCAGCGCGCCGGTCTGCGCCCCGGCCAGCCGGCCGCTGAAGAACCCGACCGGCTTCTCGGTGCCGCCCGTCATCACCCGCATCGAGTCGGCGGCGGCGGCGATCCACTGCGGCCGGTCGATGACGCGCGCTTCGGGCACCGGGCCGTCGGCGCCCAACCCGGTGACCTCCCGCACCAGTGGTTCGGCGGCCCGGGCGCTGCGGTGCAGGTCGCCGATCACCTGGCGGCGGGTGTAGTCGGTCATCGGCGGCGCCGGGCGCACCAGCCAGCCGCCCACCGTGGCGGCGAACCCCCAGTCCACCGCACGGCCCACATCCAGCTCGGTCATCTGCATCCGCACGTTCGCAACACCGCGGCCAGCGCATCGATCGAGGTCCGACCGGTCGGCCCCGCGTCGTTGGAGATGAACGCGAACGTCAGCACCCGGCGGTCGCGGTCGGTGACGATGCCGGCCAGCGCGTTGGTGCGGGTCAACGAGCCGGTCTTGGCACGCAGCCAGCCGGCCGCACCGCGACCGGTTTTGGGGTCGAGGAAACGATCGGACAGCGTGCCGCTGCCACCGGCAACCGGCAGCATGTCCAACAGCGGCCGCAACTCCGGCTGGTCCGGGCCGGCCGCCGCCTGCACCACCGCGTCGAGGTTGCGGGCGGACAACCGGTTGTCGACGGACAGCCCGCTGGAGTCATAGAGACTGGCGCCGCTGACCGCGATGTGGGCGGTGGCCAGCCGGTTGGTCACCGCGTCGACCGCGCCGGCGAAGGATCGCGGCCGGCCCATCGCCGCGGCCACCTCCCGGCCGATACATTCGGCCATCACGTTGTCCGAGGCGTTCATCATCTCGCCCAGTCGCACCACCAGCGGCGCCGAGGACACCGCGCCCAGTTCGCGTCCGGTCACCGACGCGGTCGCGATGCTGACCTTGTCGGCGTCGAGCCCGAGTTCGGCGGCCAGCGCCTCGCCGGCGTCCAGCGCGGGGGTCCGCGACCGCCGGGACTCGACCGTGGTCGGCTGGATCCGGCCGCCGTCGACCATCACCGCCTCGATCGGGGCGATGTCGCCGCCTTCGATGTCGTCCGGGTCCCAGCCCGGCGCCATGCTCGGGCCGCTGAACGCCGACACATCCACCCGGACCTCGGTGGGCGTCACACCGCTGCGGCGGACCTGATCGGCCAGGTCGCTGATCCGGGCGGCGTCGCGGTACCAGGTGTCCTGGCCGACCTCGGCCGTCGACAGCGTCGGGTCGCCGGCGCCGACCAGCACCACCACGCCGGGCTGGTCACCCGCGGTCACCCGGGTGGTGACGCGGGCGCTCAGATCCAGCGCCAGCAGCGCGGCTGCCGCGGTGAGCACCTTATTGGTGGACGCCGGCTGCATCGGCAGGTCTTCCTGCTGTGTCCACAGCGCCTTGCCGGTCAGCGCGTCGGTGATCCGGCCGGTGAGGCGACCCAGGTTGGGGTCGGCCAGCACGGCCGACATGGCTGCTCCCAGGGCGCTGCCGGTCGGCACCGGGGCGTCGTCGACGACCGGGACCACCCCGGGTTCGGCGGTCGCCGTCGGCGCCGGCGCGACGACGTGGGCGCCCGCGCCGGAGTCGTCCGGGAGCACAACGGCTGCCACCACCACCGCGGCGGCGGCCAACGCCAGGACCGCGCCCGCGATGCCCAGATGGGTGCTGCTGTGCCGCCACCGAGTCGAGTCCATGGCCCTCCCTGCCTGTCGGGGCCAATTGTGCCGGAAGGGCGGGGTGGGGGCATGACTCCGGCCGCCTTAGACTGTGCGGCGTGCAATTCGACGTGACCATCGAAATCCCCAAGGGCCAGCGCAACAAGTACGAGATCGATCACGCCACCGGGCGGGTCAAGCTCGACCGCTACTTGTACACGCCGATGGGCTACCCCGCCGACTACGGCTTCATCGAGGACACCCTCGGCGAGGACGGCGACCCGCTGGATGCGATGGTGCTGCTGCCGCAGTCGGTGTTCCCCGGCGTGATTGTCGAGGCGCGTCCGGTGGGGATGTTCCGGATGACCGACGAGGCCGGCGGCGACGACAAGGTGCTGTGCGTGCCGGCCGGCGACCACCGCTGGGACCACATCGCCGACATCGGCGACGTGCCGGAATACGAGCTGGACGCGATCAAGCACTTCTTCGTGCACTACAAGGATCTGGAGCCGGGCAAGTTCGTCAAGGCCGCCGACTGGGTGGGCCGCGCCGAGGCCGAGGCCGAGATCACCCGGTCGATCGAGCGGTTCACGACCTCCGGTCACTGATCACCGCTGGGTCAGCATCCCCAGCAGCAGGCTGAGCTGGGCGTCGAACACCGCCCGCGGTTGGGTCAGGGTGTCGGCGCCGTAGCCGCCGAACACGTCCAGGCTGATGGCGCCGACCAGGGCGGCCCACAGCAGGAAGCATTTGGCGATGACGCCGTCGTCGCCGTTGAAGCCGAATTCTGCGCGGATCCGGTCGGAGTCGGCCGACAACGGCTGCGCCGCAAGTTGACTCGTGGGGGGTATGTCCCCGGCGGCGATGCCGGCCGCGACGGTCTCGAGCAGGGCCGCGATCACCCGGGTACCGGGGACGACGGTCCGTTCGGCCGGCGCGTGATAACCCGGAACCGGGCTGCCGTACAGCAATGCCCACCGCGCCGGATGCGCCAGCGCCCAGTCCCGCACCGCGTGGCCGATGACCCGTATCTCGTCGCGCCACCGGGCCCCCGGGCTGCGGGCCCGGTCCACCGTGTCGGCCAGGTCGGAATAGGCGTCGACCACCAGCAGGGTGAGCAACTCGTCGCGGCCGGCCACATAGCGGTAAACCGCCGAGGAGACCATGCCGAGGTCTCGGGCGACGGCACGCAGTGACAGCCCCGCGGCCCCGTGCGCCAGCAGTTGTCGCCGGCCGACCTCGATGATCTTCGCCTCGATGCGTTCCCGCGCCTCCTGCCGTTTGCCCATGGGTTGAGTCTGACAGATTCGAGAGCACCGCTCTTGTATTCGCCGGCTCGACGTGCCAGGATCACTTCCAGCGAGAGCAGTGCTCTCATTACGGAAGGGGGCGGGCTATGACCACCCGATACGACCGGCCGAGCGCGATAGCCCGATTCGGCAATGCGCTGATACGCCGGCTCGCCGAGGTCGGCATCAGCGTCGCCGGAACCCGCGCGCTCGCGGTGCGGGGCCGCAACAGCGGCGAACTCCGCGGTGTGGTGATCAATCTGCTGTCGGTCGACGGGGCGGACTACCTGGTGGCGCCCCGCGGCGAAACCGAGTGGGTACGCAATGCGCGAGCCGCCGGCGAGGTGCTGCTTGGGCCGCGGTGGCGGCGGACCCCGACCCGGGTCACCGAAGTCGCCGACGACGACAAGCCGGTGGTGCTGCGCCAGTACCTTCGGCGGTGGTACTGGCAGGTCAAGGGGTTCATGGCGGGGGTGACACCGGACTCCGACGACGACGAACTGCGGTCCGCGGCGCCCTCGATCCCGGTCTTCTCACTCGGGTGACCCGCCGGTCTTGGCCCCGCCGCGAGTCCGGTACAGGCTGGCCACCGTCGTCAGCACCAGCACCCCGGCGACGACCGCCAGACTCGCCGGCGTGGGGATCTCCGGGACGTTGAAGTTACGTCCGGAGTTGATGAACCACACCTCATTGGTGCGCAACGCGTGCAACACCATCCGCACCCCGATGAAACCCAGGATCAGGGCCAGACCGCGGGACAGATACACGAACCGGTTCAGCAGTTTGCCCAGGATGAAGTAGAGCTGACGCAAACCCATCAGGGCGAACACGGTGGCGGCGAACACCAGGTAGGGCTGGCGGGTCAGGCCGTAGATGGCCGGTATGGAATCCATGGCGAACACCAGGTCGGTGGTGCCCAGCGCCAGCGCCACCAGGAACATCGGGGTGACCGCCCACGCGCCGGCGTCGTCCCGGATGAAGAACCGCACCCCGGCCCAGCGGTCGGTGACGTTGAAGTGGGTGCGGGCGAACCGCACCACGAAGTTGTTGCCCTGGGCGCCGTCGCCGACGTGGTCGCCGTGGCGCAGCAGTTTGATCGCGGTGTAGGCCATGAACGCGCCGAACAGGTAGAACGTCCACGAGAGCCGTTGCGCGGCAACCCCACCCAACGCGATGAACACCGACCGGAACGACAACGCCAGCACGATCCCGACGAACAGTGCCTCCTGCCGGTACTTCTTGGGCACGTTGAAGCTGTTCATGATGATCACGAAGACGAACAGGTTGTCCACCGACAGGCTGTACTCGGTGAGCCAGCCCGCGAAGAACTGCATGCCGTACTTCGAACCGTGATGCGCCCACACCCAGATGCCGAACGCCACCGCCAGACCGATGTAGAACGTCAGCCGCGTCGCGACCTCGCGGATCGTCGGCTCATGCAGCCGGCGGGCGACCAGGAACAGATCGAAGCCCAGTACCGCAGACAGTCCCGCGACCGTCACCAGCCATTCCAACAGCGACGGGTCCAAGGGTGGGCCTCCGGTCGGCGAGTCTGCGGTGTTGAGTGGGCCGCCCGAACCTACCCTGCGACCCGCTTAGTATTTTCGCCGTGGTGACCGAAATCGGTGGTACCGGACCCCGCCGATCCGCCGGCGGGTTGCCCGCCGGTCCCGTCACCCGGGCCAGTGTGGCCCGGGTCGGCACCGCAACCCTGCTCAGCGCACTGTGCGGCTATGCGGTGCTCTACCTGGCGGCACGTGACCTGGATCCGGCCGGTTTCTCGGTTTTCAGCGTGTTCTGGGGGGCGTTCGGCCTGGTCGCCGGGGCCACCAACGGCTTGCTGCAGGAAACCACCCGGGAGGTCCGATTCGCCAGGGAGGTCGGGGCGAGCCGCCCGTCGACGCGACACACCCGCCCGCTGTGGGTGGCCGGGCTGGCCGGGGTGGTGGCGGCCGGGCTGGTGGCAGGGACCTCGCCGCTGTGGAGCGGCCATGTGTTCGTCGAGGCCCGCTGGTTGTCGGTCGGACTGCTGTGCTTCGGGCTGGCCAACTTCGCGGTGCACGCCACGCTGCTGGGCATGCTGGCCGGCACCAACAGGTGGACCCAGTACGGGGCGTTGATGGTGACCGACGCCGGCATCCGGGTGGCGGTGGCCACCGCGACGTTCGCCGTCGGCTGGGGGCTGGTCGGGTTCCTGTGGGCCACGGTCGCCGGCGCGATCGCCTGGCTACTGCTGCTGGCCGCCTCCCCCGCGGCCCGATCGGCGGCCCGGCTGTTGACCCCGGTGGGCACCATCGACTTCCTGCGCGGCGCCGCGCATTCGATCACCGCGGCCGGTGCCAGCGCCATCCTGGTGATGGGTTTCCCGGTGCTGCTGCAGGCCACCTACGGCGAGCTGGGCGCCCAGGGCGGCGTGGTGATCCTCGCGGTCACCGTCACCCGCGCGCCGCTGCTGGTGCCGCTGACTGCCCTGCAGGGCAACCTGATCGCGCACTTCGTCGACCAGCGCGGCCGGCGACTGCGGGCGCTGAGCGTCCCGGCCGCGTCCGTCGCCGCGGTGGGCGCGGCCGGAGCGGTGGCCGCCGGCCTGGTCGGCCCGTGGCTGCTGCGCACCGTGTTCGGCCCGGACTACCACGCCAGCGGGCCGCTACTGGCCGGACTGACGGCGGGGGCGACCGCGATCGCACTGCTGACACTCACCGGCGCGGCGACAGTGGCCGCGGCACTGCATCGCGCCTACGCGCTGGGCTGGGTGGGGGCGACCGTGGCCTCCACGTTGCTGCTGATGCTGCCGCTGGAACTGCCGACCCGAACCGTCGTGGCACTGCTGTGCGGCCCGCTGGTGGGAATCGCGGCTCACCTGACCGCGCTGCGCGCGGCGTCCTGACCCGCCGACCGGCCCGGCTGCGCCGGCGGCGGCGCGCCCAGGTGTATTTTTTAGGCATCGACACCAGGTCAAAGACTCGTTACCCCGACGTCTGGATCATCGTCCCGGCCTTCGGCGAGGCGGCCGTCATCGGCGACGTGATCGCCGGAATCCGTTCCGTTTTCGATGCGGTGGTCTGTGTGGACGACGGCAGCGACGACGACACCGCTGCGATCGCCCGGCGCGCCGGCGCCCATGTCGTGCGGCATCCGGTCAACCTCGGCCAGGGCGCGGCGATCCAGACCGGAGTCGAGTTCGCCCGTCGCCGACCCGGAGCCCGGCTGTTCGCCACCTTCGACGCCGACGGTCAGCACCGGGTGGCCGACGTGGTGCGCATGATCGAGCGTCTCGATGACGACCACCTCGACATCGTCATCGGCACGCGGTTCGCCGCAGCCGAGGCGGCAGCCGCCGTTCCGCCACTCAAACGGCTGGTGCTACGGGCCGCGGTGTGGCTGAACCCGCGGATCCGCCGGCTGGGGCTCTCTGATGCCCACAACGGCCTGCGGGTGTTCAACCGGCGGGTTGCCGAGGGTCTGGACCTCACCATGACCGGGATGAGCCACGCCGGGGAGATCATCGCTCTGATCGCCGAAAACCGTTGGCGGGCAGGCGAAGAGCCGGTCGAGGTGCTCTACACCGACTACTCGAAGTCGAAGGGTCAGCCGCTGCTCAACGGCGTCAACATCCTGTTCGACGGGTTGCTGCGCAAAAGGATGTCGCGATGACAAGGATCGCCTCGTGAACTGGATCAAAGTGCTGCTGATCGCGGCCGTGCTGGCACTGTTGATCTATCTACTGCTGTCGCGTGGGTCCGCCCAGTCCCGCGCCTGGGTCAAGATCGGTTACCTGGGGTTCGTGGTGGCCGGCATCTATGCGGTGCTGCGCCCCGATGACACCACGGTGGTGGCCAACTGGCTCGGGGTGCGCCGCGGCACCGACCTGATGCTGTATGTGCTGATCATGGTGTTCGCGTTCACCACGCTGAGCACCTACATGCGGTTCCGCGACCTGGAGTTGCGTTATGCACGACTGGCGCGGGTGGTCGCGCTCGCCCAGGCCCAACCGCCCGAACCCGACCGTCCAGCGAGGCTCGACGGAGAAGAGCCGAAGCCGTAACCGCCGCAAAAAACACAGTAGTTCGGCGACAGTTGGCCGACTCGTAACAGTCGGTTTCCCATTCGTCTGGCTGCGGCGGACACCCTGAGGCCTATGAAGGCGACCGAAGTCCTCGCGGAGCCACTGGCCGAAGTCACGGCCACCGCCCTGACGGTGCCGATCATCGAGCTGTACGCGCTGCTCTGGCGGGCCGGCGTGCTTGAGGTCGAGCAACGCCGCTCGACGCGCCCGGCAGCCGCCGTGCCGGTCCTCAGGTCGGCGTGATGAAGCTCCGGCTCAGCGCACCACTTCGAGTTTCCGGGCCGGCTTCTTCGCGGCGGCCTTCTTCGCCGAGGCGTTCTTGGCCGCGGCTTTCTTGGCCGCCGGAGCCTTCTTGGCCGGAGGTTTCTTGGCCGCCGGACCTTTCTTCGCGGAAACCTTCTTGGCCGCCACCGCTTTGTCCGCCGGAGCCGCCGCCACCGTCGCCGCCTCGGGCACGGCCGTAGCGATCTCCTTGACGACGTCCGAGCGTCGGCTCGCCACGGCCACCGCGGCGGTGGCCACCGCGGCGGTGCCGACCCCCTGCGCCCAACCGATCGGGCCGACCGGAGTGCAGCCCAGCAACTGACTGACACCGGGCGTGGAGACCATCGCGGCGAACAACACGAAGGATCCGGCCGCGGTCGCCAGCACCAGTGGCGCCCGCGAGTCGACCAGGGTCTGACCGAGTTCGGTGGTCACCAGCGAGATCAGCGCCACCGTCGAGGCTCGCTGCGGCGTGCCGCTTACCCTCCCCATGGCCCAGGCGGCCGTGCCCGCCGCCGCGGTGACCCCGCCGCGGAACGCCACCGCGCGCCACAGTTTCTTCTCGTCGAGGCCGGGCACGGCGTCGCCGATCGGGCCAGCCGGGGTGCTCACGGCCACCGCGGTGGCCGGCAGTGCGTCGGTCAGAGTGTTCATCAGCAGCAACTGCCGGGTGTTCAGCGGCGAATCACCGGTGACCGCGGTCCCGATGACGGAGAACATCACCTCGCCGGCATTGCCGCCCAGCAGCCCGGAGATGGCCAGTTGAACACCCCGCCACAGCCGCCTGCCCTCGTCGATCGCGTCGACCAGTGCCCTGATCTTCCCGTCGGTCAGCACCACGTCGGCGGTGGCATGCGCCGAGTCGCTGCCGTGCGCCACCACCCCCAGCCCCACCGTGGCGGCCCGGATGGCGGCGGCGTCGTTGGCGCCGTCACCGACCATCGCCGACACCCGGCCGGCGCGCTCCAGGGTCTGCACGATCTGCACCTTGTTCTCCGGCGACATTCGCGCGAAGATCACCCGCTCGCAGACCACCCGCTCTTGTTCCTTGCGGTCCAACGCATTCCACTCCGAGCCGGTGATGACCTGCTCAGCAGCGACGGTGACGCCCATCTCGGCCGCGATCGCGGTGGCCGTGATGGGGTGGTCGCCGGTGATCATCCGGATGTCGATGCCACGGGCCGCCAGAGCGGACAGCAACTGCGGGGCGTCGGCACGGGGCGTGTCCGCCAGGCCGAGGAACCCGATCAGCGTCAATCCGGAACAGGCCACCTCGGTGATCCGCTCGGTGCCTTCCGGGTCGTCGCGAACCGCTCGCAGCTGCGCTGCGGTCAGCTTGCGCCGGGCCACGGCGATGACCCGCAGCCCGCGGGCGGCCATCTCGGCAACCTGCCGTTCCTCCTCGGCACCGGCGTTCTGGCATGCCTCGAGCACCACTTCCGGTGCGCCCTTGACCACCAGCTCCGATCCCAGCGCCGAGGCCGAGAACGCGCGCCCGGAGCGGAACGGCAGGTGCGCGTCCGGTTCGGTCCACGGCCGGGTGCCGGCTGCGGCGGCCGCGCCCTCGACGATCGCCTGGTCGGTGGCGTGCGCGTACACCGCACCGCCGGGAGCCGGCGCCGCCTGCGCCGCAGTGCCGAGCACGTCGTCGTCGGAGTATCCCGCGACCGGGTGCACCGTGGTGACCCGCAACCGGTTCTCGGACAGCGTTCCGGTCTTGTCGAAGCAGACCACGTCGACCCGGCCCAGTGCCTCCACCGATCGTGGGATCCGTACCAGCGCACCGGATTTGCTCAACCGCTGCGACGACGCGTGCTGGGCCAGGGTCGCCATCAGCGGCATTCCCTCCGGGACCGCCGCGATCGCGACCGCGATCGCGTTGCCCAGTGCCACCCGCAGGCCGCCCTGCCGCAGCAGGCCGAGCGCACCGACGGCCACACCGCCGGCGGCGCTGTAGGGGAATGTCCGGTGCATCAGCTGCGACAAGTGGTGTTGCAGGCCGACTTCGGGCAGCTCCCCGGAGGCCAGTTCGGAGGCCCGGCGGGACTGGGTGTCGGCTCCCACCGCGGTCACGATGGCCAGCGCCGTCCCGGCGATCACCGTGGTGCCCGCGTAGAGCATGGAACTGCGCTCTGCCAGTTCGGCGCCGGGCGTCGGGTCCAACTGCTTGCCGACCGACAACGATTCACCGGTCAACGACGACTCGTCGACCTCGACGTCGCACTGCTCGATCAGCCGGGCATCGGCCGGCACCACCTCGTTGCTGCGCACCTCGATCACGTCGCCGGGCAGCAATTGTTCGGCCACGATCTCGTGGTAAGTCCGCGAACCGTCCGCCCCGGTCAAGGCGACCCGGGCCGGCGGGGCCTGCTGCGCCAGCAGGGTGTTCAGCCGGCTCTCGGCACGCAGCCGCTGGTAGGCGGCCAACATGGCGTTGCCGGTGAGCACGGTGCCCACCATCACGGCATCGATCGGCGAACCCAGCATGGCGGTCGCCGCCGAGCACAGCGCCAGGATCGGGGTCATCGGGTCGGACAATTCGGCGCGCACGGCATGGAAGTACGGCCAGAACACGCCCTGCGGACCCGCGTCGACCGGGGCGCGCTCGGCCAGCGGCGTCACCGCATCCGGCCCCAACAGCTCACGCACCTGCTCGACCGACATGGCGTGCCACTCGTAGGCCGGCGCCGGCTGGGGCGCGCGGGCACGCAGCACCCGGCGGGCGAGCAGATACCCCGACAGCATCCCGGCGCCCGCACCGACGGTCACCGGGCCGGGGCCGCGGCCCGGTGACGCCCCGAGACCGGGAATGGTCGCCCGGACACCGCGCACCAGCAGCAGCCCGGCGATGGTCGACGCGCCGATCGAGATCGCCACACCGCGCTCGGTGGCGTCGCGGGCGGCCGGCAGCGCGCGCAGCACTTGCCATGCCGCACCCAGATCGGCCAGTAGCAGGTCGGCGTGAAAGGGCGGCACGGCGGTTCCCGAATCCGGCATGACCCCGAGCGCCAGGTCGGCCGCCGCCAGCGCCTGCGCCGCAGAGCTCGACAGCACGGCGACAGTGCGGCCCGCCTGCTGCAGCTCGGTCACGGCGGCAGCCAGTGCGGCGTCCATCCCGCCGGCGTCGCCGGCGCCGGGCGCCGGGCGGATGTCGTCGAAACCGGGGCGCAGCTCACCGAGTATGTCGGTGTCCACGGTGACCAGTTGCGCGCCGGAGGCCCGGCCCTCGAGCACCACCGCCGAGGCCAGTGCGTGGTGGGTGGGCAGGATCAACGCCTCCACCGCTTCGGCGCGGTCGCGTGCGGTCATGCGGACCCGGTGCCAGCCGGGACGCAGCCCGGGCTTGTCGAGCAGCCGCTGCGCGTTGTTCCAGGCCCGTGGCAGCTCGTGCTCGGTGGCGCCGTGGATCTGCACCACGCGACGCTGTTCGCCGGTGAGCACCCGCGGGTCGATGACCACGGTGTCGATCTTGTCGAGCCGGCGCAGGCTGTCCGGGCGCAGCGGCAGTACCTCGTGGGAGTCCGCCAGTCCCTGACCCAGGGTCGCGGCGAACGACTCGCAGCTGGTGCGTACCGCTTTCGGCGAGGTCGCCAGGATCGCGCTCGAGGTCATGTCCAGGTTGCGGGTGAGGGCGCCCACCACCCCGGTGGCGAGCACCTGGGCGACCGCCGTTCGTCTCAGATACCGTTCGGCCGGCCCGTGCGGCCGTGGCACCGGACGCGGCGCGCGGTGCACCTCCGGGTGCTCGGCCCAGCGGGCCAGCTCCGGCTCGTAGCGATTCCAGGCCAGCGCCCCGGCGCGGGCCTCGGATGCCTTCAGTCCCTCCACCATCAGGTCCACCGCCAGGATCGCCGGCGACATGGTGATGATGTGCGAGCCGAGCGAGGCCAGCGACAGCACCGCGTCGGTGCGGGCGGGCCCGATCCGGCTTTCCAGCGCGTTTCGCACCAGCGGCTGGTAGCGCGCCACCGACGCCGCGGCGTCGACGATCTTGGGCGCCGCCGGCCAGCGCAGCACGCTGCCCGCGGTCGCGATCGCCAGCCCCACCGCGTTGGCGCCCACCATCGCACCCTTGGCGGCCAGCAACAGCCCGTCGCCGGGCAATGCGGCGGTCTCGGTGACACTGAGCGCTGCGGACTTCTCGACCGCGTCCACCGTGGCGCACAGTTCGGCCAGCGACACGTCGTCGTCGATCTCGACGATCACCCGGGCCAGCGGGCGGTTCAGCCGCACCGAGGTCACGTCCGGCCGGGCCCGCAGCGCGTCGAGCACCTCGGCGCCGATATCGGCCCCACCGTCCTCGTCGAGCCCGCGGATCTCGATCCAGGCCCGTCCGGCGCCGCGCCAGCTGCGCCGACTGGTTAGATCGGAGCGCTCACCGGCAAGGATTTTGGCGCTTTCGCGCAGTGGGATGGCGGCCAAGTCCAGGCTGGCCCCCAAAACCGACGTTGCCGCCGCGCCGACTGTCTCCAGACCGAGGCGGCCGATCGAGAACACGTCCATGGATTGCCTCCAGCGTCTTTGATGCGCTGGAGGTCTCTTCCGCCGGTAACCGGCCCACAGCACCGGTCGTCCGATGACGGGCGACGAGATGACGACACTGCGACGAAGGAATACTCCCCTCCGACGGGCCAGTATGCCACATCGTTCAGGCCGATTTCACCCGCCGGAAATACGACACGGTGCGGGCCACGCCGTCGTCCAGCGCGACTTGTGGCTGCCAGCCCAGCACCTCCCGTGCCCGGGAGACGTCCAGACAGGACCGCTTCAGATCGCCCAGCCGAGCGGGATGGAATTCCGGGTCGTCGGGCGCCCCGACCGCGGCGGCCACTGCCGAATGCAGTTGCCGGTCCGAGGTTTCCACACCGGTGCCGACATTGAACCGCTGGCCGTCGCCCGCCGGGCCCGACGCCCGCACGAAGGCGTCGACCACATCGTCGACGTACACGTAGTCGCGCGTGTTGGATCCGTCGCCGAACACCTTGGTCGGGGCGCCCTGTAACAGCGCCTGGGCGAAGATCGCCACCACGCCGGCCTCGCCGTGCGGATCCTGCCGCGGGCCGTAGACGTTGGCCGGCGCGACGTGGGAGCACTGCAGTCCGTAGAGGTGCCGGAAAGTGTTGAGGTAGATCTCACCGGCCACCTTGCCGGCGGCATAGGGTGACGCCGGATCGGTGGGATCGTCCTCGGTGGTCGGATAGCGCGGCGGGGTGCCGTAGATCGACCCGCCCGACGAGGTGTGCACGATCTTGCGGACGCCGGCGGCACGCGCCGCCTCAGCGAGCCGGATCGTTCCGACGACGTTGACCGAGGCGTCGAAAGCCGGGTCGGCGACCGAGTGCCGCACGTCGATCTGGGCGGCCAGGTGGAAGATGACCTCCGGGCGGTATTGCGCCAGTACGTCGGCCAGGTCGGTGGTGACGATGTCGGCCTCGACGAAGCTGAAGTCGGCGTCACCAGCCAGATGCTCGATGTTGGTGGCCCGTCCGGTCGCGAAATTGTCCAGCCCGACCACCGGGTGCCCGTCCGCCCGCAGGCGGTCGACCAGCGTCGATCCGATGAATCCGGCTGCTCCGGTGACCAGTGCTCGCACCGGGCCACCATACCGACCGGTAAGAAAGACGCATGCGCACCCGACTGGCGAGCCTGCCCTGGGTCTGTTGGGCGGCGCTGGCCCTGATCGCCGCGCAGCTGGCGGTCCGGGCGGTGGTGGCGTTCGAGGGCTATTTCTACTGGGATGACCTGATCCTGATCGGCCGGGCCGGCACCCACGAGCTGCTCTCGCCGTCGTATCTGTTCGACGACCACGACGGCCACGTGATGCCCGGCGCGTTCCTGCTCGCCGGCGTGCTGAGCCGGCTGTGGCCATTGCAGTGGGCCGCCCCGGCGGCCAGCCTGGTGGTGCTGCAGCTGCTGGCGTCGTTGGCGCTGCTGCGGGCGCTGCGGGTGATCCTGGGCTGGCGGCCGGTGCTGCTGGTGCCGCTGGTTTTCGCGCTGTTCAGTCCGCTGGGCCTGCCGGCGTTCGCGTGGTGGGCGGCGGCGCTGAACTCGCTGCCGATGTGCGCGGCGCTGGCCTGGGTGTGCGCCGACGCGATCCTGTTGGCGCGCACCGGGAATCAGCGCTACGCGCTCACCGGCACGGTGGCATACGCGGGCGGTCTGTTGTTCTTCGAGAAGGCCGCGGTGATCCCGTTCGTCGCGTTTACCGGCTGCGCGCTGCTGCATCATGTGGCCGGGGGCCGCGGCGCGGTGGCCGCTACCTGGCGGGCCGGGGCCCGGCTGTGGACAACGACGCTGGCGGTGACCGGCGGGTGGGTCGCGGTCTATCTGGCGGTGGTCAATCAGCGGCGCTGGAGCCTGGACCTGGACATGACCCGCGACCTGTTGTGGCGCTCGGTCACTCACGGCATCGTCCCGAGCCTGGCCGGCGGCCCCTGGACGTGGGCCCGGTGGGCTCCGGCCTCGCCGTGGGCGCTGCCGGGCCCCGCGGTGATGGCGCTGGGCTGGTTGGTGCTGGCGGGTCTGCTGGCGGTGTCGGTGGCGCGCAAACACCGACTGGTGCCGGTGTGGCTGGCCGCGGCCGGGTATGCCGCGGCCTGCCAGGTGCCGATCTACCTCATGCGCTCGTCGGTGTTCACCGCGCTGGAACTCGCCCAGACCCTGCGCTACCTGGCCGACCTGGTCGTGGTGCTGGCGATCCTGGGCGCCGTCGGGTTGTGCGCCCCCAACCGCAACGCGTCGCGGTGGCTGGACGCCTCGCCGTGGCGGACCGCGGTGGTGAGCTGCCTGGCGGTGGCCTTCACCGCCAGCAGCCTGTATTCGACTGCGACATTCCTGGCCCGCTGGCGCGACGACCCGGCCCGGCCGTATCTACACAACGCCCTGCCCGCACTGGCTGCCGTCCGCGCGGAGTCCGACGCGCCACTGCTCGACCAGGAGGTGGACCCGCTGGTGTTGCAGCGGGTGGTCTATCCGGAGAACCTGGCCAGTCACCTGTTCGCCCTGGTTCGCGATCGGCCCGAGTTCGCTTCGGCGACATCGCGTTTGCGGATGCTCACCAGCGCGGGGACATTGACCGACGCCCAGGTGACCTGGGTGCGGTCCATCGTGGCCGGGCCGGTGCCGCACTGTGGCTATCTGGTGCAACCCGACCTGCCGGCCACGCTCGGCCTGGACGGCCCGCTGCTGCCGGCCGACTGGACCGCCGAGATCAACTACCTGGCCAACGTCGACGGCGCCATGACGCTGTCACTGTCGGACGGGCCCGACGTCCGGATCCAGGTGCGCCCGGGGCTCAATCGCGTCTATGTGCGGCTTCCCGGCGGCGGTCACAACGTCACCGCCCGCGCCGACACCGCGGCGCTGTCGGTGTGCATCGCGTCGGGGCCGCTCGGCTACGTCGCGCCGAAGTGACCGCGCGGCGCGCGGCACGCCGACCGCGCACCCTGATCGACATCCTGCCGAAGACCGCGGCCCGCCACCCCGAAGCCGCCGCGATCGACGCGTTGTGGCAGGCCCGGCTGGACTCGGCCGAGCTGTCGGCGCGCTAGCTGCGGTCTGCCGGCGCACATATGCGTTTCGTATGAGTCCCGGCCGCCGGGTTGCCCGGCCGGCGCGCCCGAAAATACCGTCGGATATCGGCCGATTCGAGGAGTGCCGATGAATTTTGCAGCGTTGCCACCGGAGGTCAACTCTGCGCTGATGTACTCCGGGGCCGGATCAGGCCCGATTCGGGCCGCCGCAACGGCCTGGAAAGCCATGGCCGCCGAACTGGAAACCGCAGCAACCTCCTTCCGCAGCATCATCACCGGCCTGACCGACCAAACCTGGCAAGGCCCCGCCGCCACCGCCATGGCCACCGCCGCAGCCCCCTACGCCGCCTGGATGGCCGCCACCGCAACACAAGCCGGACACGCCGGCACCCAAGCCAACGCCGCCGCAGCCGCCTACGAGACCGCCTTCGCCATGACCGTGCCCCCACCGGTCATCGCCGCCAACCGCACCCAACTGGCCACCCTGATCGCCACCAACATCCTCGGCCAGAACACCGCCGCCATCGCCGCCAACGAAGCCCACTACGCCCAGATGTGGGCCCAAGACGCCACCGCCATGTACGGCTACGCCGGCAACGCCGCCGCCGCCACCCAACTGCCCACCTTCACCGCACCCCACACCACCCCCACCCCCGCCACCGCCAGCCACGCCCTCAACACCGCCACCCAACTGGCAGGCACCGCCGCCGGAACGTCGGGATCCTACGAGGGCGCCGGCGCCCCCGGGCTGTTGCTGGACGTGCTGGTCGCGGTTCTCGAGGTGGACAGCATCGCGCCGTTCGAGGGCGGCGGCGCCGGCCTGGAGTTCGGTGGCCTGGCCATCGAGGCGGCCAGCCTGGCACCGTTCGCCGGCCTGGGCATCCCGGGTGACTTCGGCGCAGCGACCGGTCTGGGCCTGATCGGCCAGATCGCTCCCGCCGGCGGTCTGCCGGGCCTGGCCCCTCCCGTCGGCGCTTCGTTACCCGGGGCCGCGCTGACCAGCACCGGCCGGGTCGGCGCGACGTGGGCGAGCATGGGCAAGGCGGTGCCGCTGGGTTCGCTGTCGGTGCCGCAGGCCTGGGCCGCCGCCGCGCCGTCCGCACTGCGCGAAGTCGCGCTGGTTGCAGCACAATCCGGCACCGCGTCCGCGTCGGCCGCCGCCGCAGCGCAGACCCCGTTCGCCGAGATGGCGCTGGCCGGCATGGCCGGACGCGCCATGGCCGGCACCGCCGGCTCGGGACACCGGGCACCGCTGCCGGCCCGGGCCGGTCCCACGACACGTCGCGAATCACCGGATGGGCCCGAAGAACCCGAGGCCGAGGTGACCGGCGTCGAAATCCTCGCCGAACTACGGGGTCTGGCCGAATTGCGGGACTGCGGGGTGCTGACCGACGAGGAGTTTCACAACCAACGAGAACGCGTCATCGAATGTTTTGTCGAGAAATGAATTTCACACGGGAGGTTGAGCGATGACTTTTGTGGTGACACAGCCGGAGCTGTTGTCGGCGGCGGCCGGGGATCTACACGGAATCGGTTCGGCGGTGCAGGCCCAAACAGCAGCGGTCGCCGCTCCCACCACTGCGATGGCGGCACCCGCGGCCGATACGGTCTCGACGTCGATGGCGGCGCTGTTCAACGCCCACGGCGCATTGTTTCAAGACATCGCTGCGCAGGCCGCGGCCATCAACCAGATGTTCGTGGCGGCGCTCAGCGGCGGCGGGGTCTCCTATGCGACCACCGAGGCCGCGAACGCGGTGGCCGCGAGTTGAGCCGGATTCAGGAGTGCCGATGAATTTTGCAGCGTTGCCACCGGAGGTCAACTCTGCGCTGATGTACTCCGGGGCCGGATCAGGCCCGATTCGGGCCGCCGCAACGGCCTGGAAAGCCATGGCCGCCGAACTGGAAACCGCAGCAACCTCCTTCCGCAGCATCATCACCGGCCTGACCGACCAAACCTGGCAAGGCCCCGCCGCCACCGCCATGGCCACCGCCGCAGCCCCCTACGCCGCCTGGATGGCCGCCACCGCAACACAAGCCGGACACGCCGGCACCCAAGCCAACGCCGCCGCAGCCGCCTACGAGACCGCCTTCGCCATGACCGTGCCCCCACCGGTCATCGCCGCCAACCGCACCCAACTGGCCACCCTGATCGCCACCAACATCCTCGGCCAGAACACCGCCGCCATCGCCGCCAACGAAGCCCACTACGCCCAGATGTGGGCCCAAGACGCCACCGCCATGTACGGCTACGCCGGCAACGCCGCCGCCGCCACCCAACTGCCCACCTTCACCGCACCCCACACCACCGCCACCCCCGCCCTCAACACCGCCACCCAACTGGCCGGCACCGCCGCCGGAACCTCAGAGGGCGCCATCTCGCCCGGTCTGGCCTTCGATCTGGCCGGCGCGGTCCTGGAAGTGGGCAGCGTCGGCCCGTTCGGCGGGATCGGCCTCGGCGGCGCGTTCGGTGGCCTGGCGATCACGTTGGGCGAACTCGTCTTTCCCGAAGGAGCCGAAGGACTCGGCGCCCTGGGCGGGCTGGGGCTGGTCGGCCAAACCGCACCGGCCGCCGGTGCGCTGGGATCCGCGGCTGGGCCGGTCGGCGCGACGTGGGCGAGCATGGGCAAGGCGGTGCCGCTGGGTTCGCTGTCGGTGCCGCAGACCTGGGCCGCCGCCGCACCGTCCGCACTGCGCGAGGTCGCGCTGATGTCGACACGATCCGGTGCGGCCTCGGCCGTGGCGGCGGCCGCCGCCGGCACCGAAGCTCCGCTCGCCGAGATGGCACTGGCCGGCATGGCCGGGCGCGCCGTGGCCGGCACCATCGGAGCCGGCCGCCACGCGGTGCCGGTCACCCCGCCGGGCCGCACCGCGCCACCTGGCCCGGCCGCCGAACCCGAGGAACCCGACCAGCCCGCCAAGGCGAAACCGATCGGTGTCGTTGCCGAACTGCGCGCCCTGGTCGAACTGCGTGACTCGGGCATTCTGACCCCGGAGAAATTCGCTCAGCGAAAGCAACGACTGCTCGGCGAATGACCCGGATCCGGGTGGAAGATGATGATCGATGGCGGATAACACGGATCACCGGAGCCCGCGCAAAGCGATCCTCGGGCAACTGCCGCGGATCAACCGGCCCGACGGATCACCGATCCGCGTGCTGCTGGTCGACGACGAACCCGCGCTGACCAACCTGGTGACGATGGCGCTGCACTACGAAGGGTGGGTCGTCGACGTCGCCCACAACGGCCGCGACGCGGTCGCCATGTTTCACAGCGGCGAGCCCGATCTGCTGGTTCTCGACATCATGTTGCCCGACGTGGACGGGCTGCAGATCCTGCAGCGGGTCCGCGAATCCGACGCCTATATCCCGACGCTGTTTCTCACCGCCCGCGATTCGGTGACCGACCGGGTCACCGGCCTGACCTCCGGCGCCGACGACTACATGACCAAGCCGTTCAGCCTGGAGGAGTTGGTCGCCCGGCTGCGCGGTCTGCTGCGCCGTTCCGCCCAGCTGACGCCACCGATGAACGAGGTGCTCACCGTGGGTGATCTGACGCTCGACGGCGCGAGCCGGCAAGTGACGTTCGGCCGCACCCCGGTGTCGCTGTCGGCCACCGAGTTCGAACTGCTGCGGTTCTTGATGCGCAACCCGGGACGGGCGCTGGCCCGCGCCGAGATCCTGGACCGGGTCTGGAACTACGACTTCGCCGGCCGCACCAGCATCGTGGATCTCTATATCTCCTACCTGCGCAAGAAGATCGACGCTGACCCGCCGATGATCCACACCGTTCGCGGTGTGGGCTACATGTTGAAGCCGCAGCCGTGATCGACGCCCCGAGCACGCCCCGAAAGGCGCCCTGGTGGCGCCCGCGGTCGCTGGCCCGCCAACTGGTGCTCGGGGTGTCGGCCGTGGTGACTGTGGTGTTCGTGGCGGTCGGCGTGGTGTCGGTGCTGAGCCTGCGCAACTACGTCACCGCGACGAGCGATGCCGATCTGTCCGAGTCGATGAACGCCTTCAGTCATTCCTTCGTCAAGTATCGCCGCGCCCAACATGTCTCCGGCGCCGACGAGGCGTCGACCATCGGGTCGGCCATGCTGGGTTTCAGCGATCAGACGCCCGGCAATGTGCTGGCGGTGCTGCGCAACGGCAAGGTGATCGGGTCGGCGGTGTTCACCGTGGACGACCCCTATCCCGCACCTGCCGACGTGGTCGCCGCGATCAACGCCCACCACTGGCATGACGGCCCCCCGCAGACGATGGACCTGGGCAGCCTGGGCACCTATCGGGTGGAGACCCGTGTCGTCGACCAGGACGACCTGCTGTTCATCGGCGGGTCACTGAACCTGGCGAACCGCACCGTCGCCCGCCGAATGGCCGCTGCCGCAACGCTGTACACGTTGGCATTGCTGATAACCGCGGGCCTGACCATCACCGTGGTCAACTACGCGTTGCGCCCGCTGCGGCGCGTCGCGGCCACCGCCGGGGCGGTGGCCGCCATGGCGCTCACCGACGGCGACGAACGCATCACCGTGCGGGTGTCCGAGGATGACGTCGATCCGGACAACGAGGTGGGCATCGTCGCCGGCGCCCTTAATCGCCTGCTGGACAACGTCGACAGCGCATTGGCTTACCGCAGCGAGGCCGACCGACGGATGCGGCAGTTCATCACCGACGCCAGCCACGAGCTGCGCACCCCGCTCGCGGCGATCCAGGGCTACGCCGAACTGACCCGGCAGGACTCCGCCACGCTGCCGCCGACCACCGAATACGCCCTGGCCCGTATCGAATCCGAGGCACAGCGGATGGCGTCGCTGGTCGAGGAGCTGCTGTTGCTGTCCCGGCTCGGCGAAGGCCAGGATCTCGACGTCGAAGACGTCGACCTGGCCGATCTGGTGGCCGATGCGGTCAACGATGCCGCGGCTGCCGCGCCGAGCCACCACTGGGTCAAGGATCTGCCCGAGTCCCCGGTGTGGGTTCGCGGCGACCGGGCCCGGCTGCACCAGGTTGTCACCAACCTGTTGAAGAACGCCTGGGTGCACACCCCGGCGGGGGTGACCGTCACCACCGCCATCACCGAGGAGCACGCCGGGGTGGGCGGGCCGGTCGCGCAGTTGACGGTGGCCAACGACGGCCCGGCGATCGACGCCGACATGGTGCCGCACCTGTTCGAGCGGTTCGTCCGCGCCGACAAGGCCCGCTCCAGCGAGCTGGGCAGCACCGGGCTGGGACTGGCGATCGTGGCCTCGATCGTCGGCGCGCACAGCGGGTCGGTGGGGGTGGAATCCGCCGACGGGGCCACGGTGTTCCGGGTTCGGCTGCCGGTGGTGGATCCGGCCGGAGAGCCCTCACCGGTGACGGCGCCCGGCGAGCGTGCGCAGAATGCCGGCTAGAGCCGCGTGTCGCGGTGCAGACACGCACGCTCGCGAGAGTTGGGGAGGGGGTGTGGAGCCGCCTAGGAGAATCGAACTCCTGACCTATTCATTACGAGTGAATCGCTCTACCGACTGAGCTAAGGCGGCGCGCCCCGACCGAGACCGGGACCAGCCGAGTTTACAGGTCGGCCCGCAGCGCCTGACCAATGGTGGCGACCATCGCGCCGACGGCGAACCGGGGTTTGACGTTGGCCGCCAGCGCGTCGCGGCATTCCAGCACCGCTTCGATGCAGCGCAACAGCGCATCGGCGGGAGCGTGCGCGGCCATCGCCGCGGCGGCATCGACCATGTCGGGATGGTTGGGCCGCGCGGCGCCGGCCGACGCGGTGGCGACCAGCAGGGCGTCGCGGAAATAGCTGGCCAGGTCGATCAGCGCCCGGTCCAGCGCGTCGCGCGAGGCCCGCTTGTGACGGGAATTCTGCCGGCGCTCCAGGTCTTTGATCACCCCGGCGGTGCCCCGCAGTGTCCCGGCGGTGCCCTTGCCTGTGCCCCCGGCCCCCAGCGCGGTGCGCAGTTCCTCGGTCTCGGCCTCGGCCCGATCGGCGGTCAGGTCGCGGGCCTCGGACTCGGCCGCAGCCACCAGTTCATCGACCGCGCTGAACGCCCGGGACGGGGTGGCCGAGTCGCGGGCCAGCGCCAGCGCCCGCTGCCGGCGTTGCCGGGCCTCCGGGTCGGTGGCCAGCCGCCGGGCCCGGCCGACGTGGCCGCCGCTGACCGCCGCCGCCCAGCCGGCCGTCTCATGGTCGAGCCCGTCGGTGTCGACCAACACCTGGGCGACCGCCGCGGGCGGCGGCGTCACCAGCGCCACATGTCGGCACCGGGACCGCAGCGTGATCGCGATGTCCTCCGGATCGACCGACGGGGCGCACAGCAGGAACACCGTCGACGGCGGCGGCTCCTCAACGACTTTGAGCAGCGCGTTCGCCGCGCCCTCGGTGAGCCGGTCGGCGTCCTCGATCACCACGATCTGCCACCGGCCGGTCCCGGGACGCCGGGAGGCGACCTGCACGATGGACCGCATCTCATCGACACCGATGGACAACCCCTCGGGCACCACCCGCCGGACGTCGGCATGCGTTCCGGCCATCGTGGTGGTGCAGGCCCGGCAGGTTCCGCACCCGGGCCCGCCGTCGGCCTCGTCGGCGCTGCACTGCAGCGCCGCAGCGAAGCACACCGCCGCGATCGAGCGGCCCGATCCTGGCGGCCCGGTGATCAGCCAGGCGTGTGACATACCTCCGGCGACACGCGCGCTGTGAGCAGCGTCATAGCGCGACGCGCGGGCTGCCGCCAGCAACTCGGCTTCCACCGGCTGTTGGCCGACCAAACGAGCGAAAACCCCGGACATCATCGGTCACAGTAGCGGTCGGGCACGACGTTCGGACTCTGGCTTTGCCCATCTCGCCGGATACGGTGTTCTGGTGAGTACCACGAGCTTGGGCGGGCGGATCAGCCGATTCGTCCGCTGGGTGGTGCGTACGCCGTGGCCGGTGTTCACGCTGAGCATGCTGCAGGCCGACATCATCGGCTCACTGTTCGTGTTCGGCTTCCTTCGGTTCGGTCTGCCGATCGAGGACCGGATCAACCTGCAGGATCTGCCACACATCAACCTGGTGATCTTCGCCGTCACCTTGTTGTGCCTGTTCGTCCTCGGCTTCACCATCAGCACCTCGTTGCTGATGCCGGTGTTCCGCTGGCAACGCCGCGAGGCGATGCTGGCCGAGCCGGACACCGAGGCCGACCCCGCCGACACCGAACTGGCCAGGTCCCGGGCGCTGCGGATGCCGTTCTACCGCTCCCTGATCAGCATCAGCTACTGGACGGTGGGCGGGGTGGTGTTCGTCGCCGCCAGCTGGCCGGTGACCTACGACGTGTTGCCGGTGGTGGTCACCGCCACCGCGCTGGGTGCTGCCGCCACCGCGATCATCGGCTACCTGCAGTCCGAGCGGGTGCTGCGGCCGGTCGCGGTCGCGGCGCTGCGCGGCGGGGTGCCGGAGAACCTGCGTTCCCCCGGGGTGCTGCTGCGTCAGCTGCTGACCTGGTTGCTGTCGACCGGCGTGCCGTTGCTGGCGATCGTGCTGTCGGTGGTGGCCGCCAAGACGTCGTTGCTCGACGCCTCGGCCGACAAACTGTTCACGCCGATCCTGTTCATGGCGCTGGCCGCCCTGGTCATCGGGCTGGCCGGCACCGCGCTGGTATCGATGTCTATCGCCGATCCGCTGCGGCAGCTGCGCTGGGCGCTCGGGGAGGTGCAGCGCGGTAACTACAACGCCCACATGCAGATCTACGACGCCAGCGAGCTCGGGCTGCTGCAGGCCGGCTTCAACGACATGGTGCGCGATCTGGCCGAGCGGCAACGGCTGCGGGACCTGTTCGGGCGCTACGTCGGCGAGGACGTGGCGCGCCGCGCCTTGGAGCGCGGCACCGAACTGGGGGGCCAGGAACGCGACGTCGCGGTGCTCTTCGTCGACCTGGTGGGCTCCACCGAGCTCGCATCGACCCGGCCGCCCAGTGAAGTCGTCAACCTGCTCAACGAGTTCTTCCGGGTGGTGGTCGAGGCCGTCGGACGGCAGGGTGGTTTCGTCAACAAGTTCCAGGGTGACGCGGCGCTGGCGATCTTCGGCGCCCCGATCGAGCACCCCGATGCCTGCAGCGCCGCGTTGGCGGCGGCCCGCGAACTGCACGACGGGCTGCTGCCGGTGCTGGGTTCGGAGGAGTTCGGCATCGGCGTCTCCGCCGGGCGGGCCATCGCCGGCCATATCGGCGCCCGCGCCCGATTCGAGTACACCGTGATCGGCGACCCGGTCAACGAGGCCGCCCGGCTGACCGAGCTGGCCAAGCTGGAGGAGGGCCACGTGCTGGCTTCGGCGGTAGCGGTCAGCGGCGCGGTCGACTCGGAGGCGCTGTGCTGGGAGGTCGGCGAGATCGTCGAGTTGCGCGGGCGCGCCGGCTCCACTCAGTTGGCGCGGCCGTTGAAGATTGCGGGCACCGATGCGGTCTCGTCCGAGAACGCCGGGACCCCGGCCGCGGCGGACTGACTCAGCGCTTGGTGGCTTTCTTGGCCGGCGCCTTGCGGGTGGTCTTCTTGGCAGCCTTCTTTTTCACCGGCCCCTTGGCCCGCCGGTCGGCGAGCAGTTCCGCGGCCCGCTCGTCGGTGATCGACGCCACCTCGTCGCCCTTGCGCAGGCTGGCGTTGGTCTCGCCGTCGGTGACGTAGGGCCCGAAGCGGCCGTCCTTGATCACCATCGGCTTGCCGGTCGCCGGGTCGGCGCCCAGTTCACGCAGCGGCGGCGCGGCAGCCGCTTGGCGGCCACGGCGTTTCGGCTCGGCGTAGATCTTGAGCGCCTCTTCGAGGGTGATCTCGAAGATCTGCTCCTCGGTGGACAGTGACCGAGAATCGGTGCCCCGCTTCAGATACGGACCATAGCGGCCGTTCTGCGCGGTGATCTCCTCACCCGAACCGGGGTCGACACCGACCACCCGCGGCAACGACAACAGTTTCAGCGCGTCTTCGAGCGTCACCGTCTGCAGATCCATGCTGCGCAGCAACGATCCGGTGCGCGGCTTGGGCCCGGTCGGCTTTTTACCCTTTTTGGCAGCTGCACCGGACTCGTCGTCCGGCGGGGGCGGCAGGATCTCGGTGACGTAGGGGCCGTAGCGGCCGTCCTTGGCGACGATCTCATGCCCGGTCTCGGGGTCGATGCCCAGCGACCGGCCCTCCTGCGGGGTGGCGAAACGTTCCTCGGCCAGCGCCAAGGTCAGTTCGTCGGGCGGCAGCGAGTCGTCGAGATTGGCGCGCTGCGGCGTCGGCTCGCCGTCGTCGCCGGCAACCATGCGTTCCAGGTACGGGCCGTTCTTACCGACCCGGACATACACCGGCCGGCCCTGCTCGTCGTCGAACAGCTTGATCGAGTTGATCTCGCGGGCGTCGATACCCTCCAGGTTGACCCCAACCAGCTTCTTCAGCCCCCCGGCGCGGGCGATCGAGCCCTCGACTCCGTTGTCGCCGCCGAAGTAGAAGTTGTGCAACCAGTCGGTGCGGCGCTGCCGCCCGGCGGCGATGCCGTCGAGTTCGTCCTCCATCGCCGCGGTGAAGTCGTAGTCCACCAGCCGGCCGAAGTGCTGTTCGAGCAGACCGATGACGGCGAACGCCACCCAGGTCGGGACCAGCGCGCTGCCCTTCTTGTAGACGTAGCCGCGGTCCTGGATCGTCTTGATGATCGACGAGTAGGTCGAGGGCCGCCCGATGCCCAACTCCTCGAGGGATTTGACCAGCGAGGCCTCGGTGTAACGAGCCGGCGGGTTGGTGGAGTGCCCGTCCGGGGTGGCCTCGGCGGCATCCACCCGCTGGCCCTGGGTCAGCTGCGGCAGCCGGCGCTCGGCGTCGTCGGCTTCACCGCCGGCCAGTTCGTCGACGGTCTCCACGTAAGCCTTGAGGAACCCGGCGAAGGTGATGGTGCGCCCGCTGGCGGCGAACGTCACCTGCTGACTCCCCGATTGCCCACCGATCCGCAGGCTCAGCGTGGTACCGCGGGCGTCGGCCATCTGCGAGGCCACCGTGCGCTGCCAGATCAGCTCGTAGAGCCGGAACTCGTCGCTGCCCAGCTCGTTGCGCACCGCGTCGGGGGTGGCGAACGTCTCGCCGGCCGGCCGGATCGCCTCGTGGGCCTCCTGGGCGTTTTTGACCTTGCGGGTGTACTGCCGCGGCGTCGGCGAGACGTACTCCTCGCCGTAGAGCTGGCGGGCCTGGGTACGCGCGGCATCGATGGCGCTGGCCGACAGCGTCGTCGAGTCGGTACGCATGTAGGTGATGTAGCCGTTCTCGTAGAGCCGCTGGGCGATGCTCATCGTCCGTTCGGCGGAGAACCGCAGCTTGCGGCCGGCTTCCTGCTGCAACGTCGAGGTCATGAACGGCGCATAGGGCCGCCGGGTGTAGGGCTTCTCCTCCACCGAGGTCACCGTCAGCGACGCGCCCTGCAGCCCGGCCGCCAGCGCGTTCGCGGCCGCCTCGTCGAGCACTCTGACCTCGTCGGGCTTCTTCAGCGCCCCCAGCGAGTCGAAATCGCGTCCACTGGCCACCCGCTGCTCGTCGACGGCCACCAGCCGGGCGGTGAAGGTGGGCGGGGATGCGGTCGGATCCGAGACGCTGGCATCCAGCTGGGCCACCACATCCCAGTAGGAGGCGCTGCGGAACGCCATCCGTTCGCGTTCGCGCTGCACGATGATGCGGGTGGCCACCGACTGGACACGGCCCGCCGACAGCTTCGGGGCGACCTTCTTCCACAGCACGGGGCTGACCTCGTAGCCGTAGAGCCGGTCCAGCACACGCCGGGTCTCCTGCGCATCGACCAGGTCGATGTCCAGGTCGCGGGGGTTCTCGGCGGCGTTGCGGATCGCCGGCTCGGTGATCTCATGGAACACCATCCGCTTGACCGGAACGCGCGGCTTGAGGGTCTCCAGCAGGTGCCAGGCGATCGCCTCCCCCTCCCGGTCACCATCGGTGGCCAGATAGAGCTCGTCGACGTCTTTGAGCAGGCCCTTGAGCTCGGTGACGGTGCTCTTCTTGTCGGGGCTGACGATGTAGAGCGGCTCGAACTCACCATCGACGTTCACCCCGAGGCGCGCCCACGGTTCGGTCTTGTACTTGGCCGGCACGTCGGCGGCGTTGCGCGGCAGGTCGCGGATATGGCCCCGGGAGGACTCGACGACGTAGCCGCTGCCCAGGTAACCGGCGATTTTCCGCGCTTTGGTGGGCGACTCGACTATGACGAGTCGCCGCACGGGTGTTTTATCGCCATTGCGGGCGCTCACCGTCTTAGCGTCAGCCACCTTGCGCTTACCACTCCACTTCTGTCCGCACCTGCGGGCCGTGCCGCCGGTGGACAACTGACAATCTCACACTCACAGCCGTGCCGACGCAAACCGACGTTCAGCACGGAATTCTCTCAAAGGTGGCCTCGATGGCCCGGGATCGGTGCCTCGACACGCGGCCACTGGGTCAACGCCTCGGGACCCGGCGGTGATTCCCCGACATTTTCCACCAGCCGCGCAAGCCTGCGGCGGCCGGTGATCCGCAACGCCGGGTGGCTGCCGCGGGTGCCGATCAAGGTGGGCGCTATCCCGACGCGCATCAAGGCCGAGGCCAGCGGCGCGAAGGTGTCGGGCGCGTGCGGATCCAGACCGAGCAGATACCGGTCGGCTTCTGCGGCGCCGGCCGCCAGCGTCCACGCCCGCAGTTCCCGCGGGCCCGGAACCCATTGCGGCGGAACGGTCTTCACCGCTCCTCGCGTCCAGGCCTGCGCCAGTGCGCGCAGCCGCGAATCCACTGCCGTCCGCACCAGCGGGGTGTCCTCTTCGGTGCGGGTGATCTCCGGCAGCAACCCGGCCTCGGTGATCAGCTCGGCCAGCGCCACCGCCCGCCACTGCGCATCGACCACGACCGACAGCCGCGCCTCGGCGCCCATGACGACGATCTGTCCCGGGCCGGCCAGCACCCCGGAGAGGTCGGCGACGCTCGGCGGCACCGACTCTGCCGAAAAGAAGGAAAGCTGGCTCACGTAACCGACAGTAAGCCGGTCCAGCATCCCCGGCGGCGTCCGGGTCGGCTCGTCCTGCCCGACCCGCCCGTTAACGAAACCCCCCGGCTTTGCTCCGTTGGTGGGAGCTGCCCGGGGGGTGTCGCCGAATCCCGTTGCTTAGACGGCGCGGACGCCGGTGGCCTGCGGGCCCTTGGGGCTCTGCCCGACCTCGAACTCCACTCGCTGATTCTCCTCGAGGGTGCGAAAGCCGGACCCTTGGATCTCCGTGTAGTGGACAAACACGTCCGCTGACCCGTCTTCAGGCGCGATAAAGCCGAAGCCCTTCTCCGCGTTGAACCACTTCACAGTTCCCTGTGGCATCTGTCGATCTTTCCTTACTCTTCTTGCCCGGTGCATAGCACCGTTGTTCGGGGCACCGCCCTTCGCTGCCCCGGGCCTGTTCCGGCCGCCGTACCCTGGCGGTCAGTCGGTGCTGCCACCGACCCATCCCCCGCGGGCACTGCGGCCGCAACCACAGATCCTGCGAAGGCTTGACACGAACACAGAAGCTACGACCGTCCATCAGTCAACCACGTTCCTCGCGCCGAGGACAGACTGCGGTGCCCAAAATGCCGGTCGGAGGGTGAACAATACGGCGGCGGACTTTCTGTGCAGGACTGAGGACAGGATGAATGACGGTGAATTTCGGCGGTGAATTGCTGGCCGCCGCGCTCGCCGGCATCGAACCGGGTGAAGATCCGCTGCGCCACGTCGCCGACCTGCCGGCGTCGCCAGGACAAGCGGTCGCCTGGCCGGACTGGGCCGGCGACGACGTCGTCGGCGCCTTCACCGGGCGTGGGATCGAGACGCCATGGTCGCATCAGCTGGCCGCCGCCGAACTGGCACACACCGGGCGTCATGTGGTGATCGGCACCGGCACGGCCTCGGGAAAGTCGCTGGCCTATCAGCTTCCGGTCATGGCGGCGCTGGCGGCCGATCCACGCGCCCGGGCGCTGTACCTGTCGCCGACCAAGGCGCTGGGCCACGACCAGCTGCGCACCGCGCACGCCCTGACCGCGGCGGTGCCGCGGTTGAGCGACGCGGCCGCTGCGGTGGCCCCGATCGCCTACGACGGCGACAGCCCCGCCGAGCTGCGCCGGTTCGCCCGGGAACGGTCCCGCTGGGTGTTCTCCAACCCGGACATGATCCATCTGTCACTGCTGCGCAACCATGCCCGCTGGGCGGTGTTCCTGCGCGGGCTGCGCTTCGTGATCGTCGACGAATGCCACTACTACCGGGGCGTCTTCGGCTCACATGTGGCGATGGTGCTCCGGCGGCTGCTGCGGTTGTGCGCCCGCTACTCGGGATCTGGGGCGCCTGGGCGCCAGGGCCCGACGGTGATCTTCGCCAGCGCCACCACGGCGGCACCGGGGGCCAGCGCGTCGGCTCTGATCGGGCAGCCCGTCGCCGAGGTGATCCAGGACGGCTCGCCGCACGGCGCCCGCACGGTCGCGCTGTGGGAGCCCGCACTGCGCGGCGACATGACCGGGGAGAACGGCGCGCCGGTACGCCGTGCTGCGGGCACCGAGGCGGCCCGGGTGATGGCCGACCTGATCGCCGAGGGTGCGCGCACGCTGACCTTCGTCCGCTCGCGCCGCGGCGCCGAACTGACCGCGCTGGCGGCCCGCACCCGGCTGGAATCGGTCGCCCCGGCGCTGGCCGACAAGGTCGCCTCCTACCGGGCGGGTTATCTGGCCGAGGACCGCCGGGGGCTGGAACGTGCGCTGGCCGACGGGGAGCTGTACGGGCTGGCCACCACCAACGCGCTGGAGCTCGGGGTGGACATCGCCGGGCTGGACGCGGTGGTGATCGCGGGTTTTCCCGGCACCGTGACGTCGTTCTGGCAGCAGGCCGGCCGATCCGGCCGGCGCGGTCAGACCGCGTTGATCGTGCTGATCGCCCGCGACGACCCGCTGGACAGTTACCTGGTGCACCATCCCGCGGCGCTGCTCGACAAACCGATCGAGCAGGTCGTGATCGACCCGGCCAACCCGTATGTGCTGGGGCCGCAGTTGCTGTGCGCGGCCACCGAGCTGCCGCTGACGGTGGCTGAAGTGGCGCAACTGGGCGCCGAGCGGGTCGCCGAGAGCCTGGTCGACGAGGGGTTGCTGCGTCGGCGCTCCGAGAGGTATTTTCCGGCGCCCGGGCTCGACCCGCATCCGGAGGTCGACATCCGGGGCGCTGCCGGCGGGCAGGTGGTGATCGTGGAAGCCGACACCGGCAGGTTGCTGGGCAACGTCGATGCCGGGCGGGCGCCGGCCACCGTGCACACCGGGGCGGTGTATCTGCATCAGGGCGAGAGTTACCTGGTTGATTCGCTGGACACCGAACGCCGGATCGCCTTCGTGCACGCCGAGGATCCCGGTTACGCGACGTTCGCCCGGGAGATCACCGACATAGCGGTGACCGGCGACGGCGAACGCGCGTGGTTCGGACCGGTCAGCCTCGGACTGATGCCGGTCATGGTGACCCGCCAGATCGTCGGCTACCTGCGGCGGCTGCCGACCGGCGAGGTGCTGGACTTCGTCGAGCTGGAGCTGCCCCCGGCGACGCTGCCGACCACCGCGGTGGTCTACACCGTCACCGCCGAGGCGTTGGCCGGCTGTGGCATCACCGAAGCGCGGATACCGGGGGCGTTGCACGCCGCCGAGCACGCGGCGATCGGGTTGCTGCCGCTGGTGGCCAGCTGCGACCGCGGCGACATCGGCGGACTGTCCACGGCGCTGGGGCCCGGCTCACTGGGCGCGCTGCCCAGCGTGTTCGTCTACGACGGCTACCCGGGCGGCGCGGGATTCGCCGAGCGAGGGTTCCGCTCGGCGGCCACCTGGTTGGCCGCCACCGCGGAGACGATCGAAGGCTGTGAATGCCCGCAGGGCTGCCCGTCATGCGTGCAGTCGCCCAAGTGCGGCAACGGCAACGACCCGTTGGACAAGGAGGGTGCGGTGGGGGTACTGCGGTTGGTGCTCGACAGGCTCAACGGCACGGGCCGGCACTAGTCGGGAAGCACGGTTGCGGGAGTCGGCCGACCCCCCGAACGGCCGACTCCCCGAACCGATACCCCGCGGACTCCCGTGGCAAACATGCCACCGGAGACGCCGACGGAGCAGCGAGACGAACGGCCGACAACAAACCGTTCCCCAAGACCCGGTACACAGCCGGATGCGGCCGTAAGTTACCGGCTGTACGGGACCAACGCAACTCGAAAACCAACCAGGTTACCTCGCGCCGCCGGATAAAACTGGGAAACGGCTGCTGTTGGTGCTGGTAGCGAACCGTTGGCCGTAAAATCCCCGGTTATGGCACACGACTGGTTGCTGGTGGAGACGCTCGGCGGTGAACCGGTAGTCGTCGCCCAGGGGCGCCAGGTGAAGAATCTGGTGCCGATCACCCAGTTCCTGCGTCGCAGCCCGCATCTGGCTGCGATCCGGACTGCGATCGCCGAGACGATGCGCACCGGGCAGAGCCTGGTCAGCATCACCCCCAAGCATGACCGGGTGATCCGGACCGAGCCGGTGGTGATGTCCGACGGCCACGTGCACGGCGTGCATGTCTGGAGTGGCCCGGCCGATGCCGAACCACCGGAGCGTCCCACCCCCGGCCCGCTGAAGTGGGACCTGACCCTCGGCGTCGCCACCGACACCGAGGAATCACTGGCCAACAGCGGCAAGGACCCCGCGGTGGAGGCCACCCACGGCCGGGCCTTCGCCGAGGAACTGCCCACCCGCGACTTCAACCCCAACGAGAACAAGGTGCTGGCACTGGCGATTCGGGCCGAACCCGACAAGACCATCTGCAGCAGTTGGGATGTCACCGATTTTCGCGGCGACACCATCCGGGTGGGTTTCGTGGCGCGCACCGCCTGGGAGTCCGATCCGGGCGGGCGTGAGCATCTGGTGGCGCGGGGCATGAACTGGCGCGGCCAACTCGACGGCACCGTGCAGCGTCCCGATTTTCTGGCGCAGCAGATCCTGCACGGGCTGGCGCAGCCCGGCGTGCACCGGGCCATGGTCGACCTGATCGACTGGCGGCTGCTGAAGTGGCTGGACGAGCCGTGCCCGTTCTACGACTGGCGCGGCACGGTGGAGGCCCCCCGGGTGCATCCCGACGACGAAGCCCGGGTCGCCCGCATGACGACCGATTTCACCGCCGGGCCGGCGACCGGAGTGCTGCGACTGCGCCAGCCGGACGGGGGCTGGGCGCCGGTGCACGTGACGGTGAACCGGATCGAGCTCGAAGCCGGCACCTACGCCGGCCTGATCGCGCTGCGGCTGCCCACCGACGACGAACTGGCCGAGGCCGAGCTGGAGCCGCCGGCCGACGTCTCGTAGCCGATCACCGGCGCCGCCTCGCCGACGGGGCCGGCGCGAGCGCTCGCCCTGGCCGGACCGATCCGCCAGCCGGGCACCGCGACCGCCACGGTGACCGTCAGGTCGAGCCCATCGACCGCACAACCGATGTCGCGGACGGCCATCTTTCGGGCCAGTCGTTGCGCCGCCGCGCATGCCGCATCCGGGCCGGCCGGAATGCGGGCCGCGCCGGCCAGCGCGGCCAAGTCGGCGACCGCCTGGGCCCGGTGCCGAGCGATGGCCGCCGCGCCCAGCAGCAAGCCCCCGCCGGTGACCGTCAGCATCACCGCGACCATCGCGGCGGCGGCCACCGTGGCCGCGCCGGCCTCACCGGGACGGCTCGGCGGCCGACACCGCCTCGGCGCTGACCACCAGGCCCGGCAGCAGCGCCGGGCGGACGGTGACCGTCGCGACCACGAAGCCGCCATCGGGCCGCAACCGGACCGCCGCGCCGGCCGGAGCGATCCGCCGCGCCACCGCCGTCGCCGCCGGCGCATCGCCACGCGCCGCCAACCTCGCCGCCTCGCGGGCGGCGTCGAGGCAGCGCAGCTGTGCGGACACCGCGCTGATCCCCGCCAGGCACAGCACCAGCACCGCGACCAGGGCCGCCAACGCGAACGCCGCCTCGACCGTGCTGGCGCCGGCATCGTCGGTGAGTCGGCCACGGCAAGCCAACGCCCGTCAGACCTTGGTGTTCAGTGCGCGCCCGATGACCCGATTCAGCGCGGCGACGATCGAATCCCCGGTGACGACGGTGTAAAGGATCGCCCCGAAGGCGGCGGCCGCGATCGTCCCGATCGCGTATTCGACCGTGGACATCCCCGACTCGTCTGCCGCCAGCAACATCAGCTTGAGCTGGGCGATTCGAAACACGTTGCGCGCCTGCAGTATCGGTGTTTTCACCAGACCTCCTCCATCATTTTCTCCGGCACCTTCCACGACACCTCCGCGGCGCGTCGCCCGCTCACAGCAGGCCCGACCGCAGTACGTCACCGGCCAGCCCGGCCACCACCGGCACGATGCCCAGGCACACGAAGGCCGGTAGGAAGCACAGCCCGAGCGGCCCGGCGATCAGCACGCCGGCCCGCTCCGCGGCGGCCGTGGCCTGATGTGCCGCCGCCGCTCGGCTTTGGGCGGCCAGTGCGGCGAGTCCGGTGGCCAGCGCCGCGCCGGAGGCACCCGATCGCCGGGCCAGTCGGAGCACCGCGGTGGTCGAGGGGTCGAGTGCATCGGCTGATCGGTCCGGCGGCGCCGACCACGCGACGCCCGGTTCGGCGCCCAGGGCCAACAGGTCCGCGCCGCGGCGCAGCACTTCCGCCAACTGCGGCGGCGCGTATCGGGCGGTGGCCGCGGCCGCACCGGAGACCGGCATTCCGGCGGTCAGGCATAAGGCGAACACCTCGAGGCCGGCGGCCAACGCCAGCGCGTCACCGCCCGGCGCCGGCCGGTGGCGCACCGGACGTTGCGGCCGCGGCATCCCGGCCCGCGCCCGCACCGTCGACGGGACGGCCAGCACGGCCATCGCGAGCAACACCGCGGCGGCGCTCATAAGGCGGCGCCGGTACATCCGGTGATCCGGTCCGACCACAGCAGCCCGGCGCAGATCAGGCTCACTCCGACCACCGACAGCACCCCGCCCGGACCGCCGAGCAGAAAGGCCACCGGACGGGCCCCGATCACTTGACCCAGCAGCACACCGAGCACCGGCAGGCAGCCCAGGATCGTCGCCGACGCCCGCGCGCCGGCCATCCCGGCCTCGGCTTGAGCCGAAAATCGTTGTCGGGCGGTGATATCACCGTGGGCGGCCTGCATCAGGGTGGCCACCGCCAGGCCCTGTTCGCCGCCGAGTTGCCAGTAGGCCGCGAGCCGCTCCCAGTGCGAGGGCATCGCCGAAGACCCGGCCGCATCACGTAGCCCCGTGACGACGTCGGCGCCCAGTCGGGCGCGGGCGACCACGCCGCGCAAGCCGGCGGCCACCGCGTCGTGGCCGGTTTCGGCGGCGGCAGCGGCGAACGCCCGCACCGGATGCGCTCCGATACGCAGCTCACCGACCAGCACATCGAGGGCGGCTTCCAGCGCCCGTGACTCCGCCGCGGCACGGCGACCGCGGCGGCGCCGGTGATGGCGCAGCGCGGCGGTGCCGACAGCCAGCGCCCCGGCCAGGCAGCCACTGGCCGGCAGCACGACCACGGCCAGTACGGCGGCGCAGCCGGCCGGCAACCCCAACACGGCCCACCGGTTGACCCGGTGGCCGCGGCGACCGGCCGGCCGGAGCCGCCGGCGCGGGGAACCGCCGAGCAGTGCGGCCGCAGCGAGCGCAAGCGCCGCGACCCCGTGGCCGGTCACGCCGGCTTCCGCTCGCGCAGCAGTGCCCGGAACTCGGCGGCATGCTCACTCAGACCCCGATCGACGTGCCACACCGGTGCAGCCTGCACCAGGCCGGTATCGGTGCGGCGCAGCACTGAGATGTCGGTGAGGCGGCGCCTGCCACCGGACTCGCGTCCGACGTGCAACAACACTTGGACCGCGGCGGCCAGTTGGCTGTGCAGCCCGGCGCGGTCCAGGCCGCCGAGTGCGGCCAGCGCTTCCAGGCGGGCCGGGACCTCGGCTGGGCTATTGGCGTGCACGGTGCCGGCGCCGCCGTCGTGTCCGGTGTTCAGCGCGGCCAGCAGATCGACCACCTCGGCGCCCCTGACCTCGCCGACCACCAGCCGATCCGGCCGCATCCGAAGCGCCTGCCGGACGAGATCGCGTAACCCCACCTCGCCGGCTCCCTCGACGTTGGCGGCCCGGGCGACCAGCCGGACCAGATGGGGGTGGCGCGGCTGCAATTCCGGGGCGTCCTCGACGCAGACCAGCCGCTCCCGCGGGTGCACCGCGCCCAGCATCGCCGACAGCAGTGTGGTCTTTCCGGCGCCGGTGCCACCGGAGACCAGAAACGCCAGTCGCGCGTGGACGATGTCGGTCAATAACGCCACCGCCGCGCGCGCGATCCCGCCGGCCGCGGCCAATGCGGCGATGTCCTGGGTCGCCGGCCGCAGCACCCGCAACGACAAGCAGGTCCCGTCGGCGGCGACCGGCGGCAGTATCGCGTGCAGGCGCACGGTGAACTCGCCGGTGCCGATCCCGCCGAGCCGGCCGTCGACCCATGGCTGGGCGTCGTCGAGCCGGCGGCCGGCTGCCGCCGCCAGCCGTTGAGCCAACCGGCGTACGGCGGCTTCATCGGCGAACCGGATGTCCGTGCGCCGCAAGCCGGCTCCGTCATCGATCCATACCGCGTCCGGGGCGGTGACCAGCACGTCGGTGGTGTCCGCCGCGCACAACAGCGGCTCCAGGATCCCGGCACCGGTCAGCTCGGTTTGGAGCGTCCGCAGGTTGGACAGCATCTCGGTGTCGCCAAGGACCCCGCCGGATTCGGCCCGGATCGCCGCGGCCACCGCCTCCGGGCGCAGATCCGAGGGTGCCGACGACTCCGAGGCCAGCCTTTCCCGGACCCGGTCGATCAGCGAATCCCTCATGCCGCCAGGGCCGTTCGGGCGGGCAACACATCGAGTACCCGGCCAGCAGCGGCCGCCAGCGCAGACCGGCGGTGCAGGCGCAACGCCGCGTGTTCGAGCCGCTCGGCCAGCCGCGGCTCGGCCCGCAGCGTCGCCAGCAGCGGCAACCCGGTGATCTCGGCCACCTCGGCGGCGCGAAGCCCACCGGGGGCCGGCCCGCGCACCACCAGCCCGACGTTGGGATTGGCCGCCCGCAGCCGCGGTGTGATCGCGGCGCCGGCCGCACACGAACGCACGTCACATGGGCTGACCACGACCACCAGGTCGGCAGCGACCAAGGCGGTCTCGACCGGATCGGTCAGGGCCCGGGGCAGATCACAGACCACCGTGATCCCGCCGCGGCGGCCGGCCTCGACCACCGCGTCAACGGTTCCGGCGTCGGCATCGCGGGGCTGCTGGCCGCGCCGGGCGCCCGATAGCACACTGACGCCGCGCTGGCGCGGCAGCGCATCACGCAGCGCCGGCCAGGTCAGCCGCCCGGTCTGCGCGGTCAGGTCGCACCAGCGCAGGCCGGTGGCGTTCTCGGTGCCGGCCAGCAGGTCGATGCCGCCGCCCCAGGGGTCCAGGTCGACCAGCAGCGCCTCACCGGCGCGCTGTGCCAGCGCCGTCGCCAGCAGCGATGCGCCGGCGCCGCCGCGCCCGCCGATCACCGCGATCACGTGGCCGCGACGCCCGCCGTCACGTACCGCCGCTGCCGCCTCGGCCAGCTCGGCCACCAACTCGTCACCGTCGGCGGGCAGGGTCAGGACGCGCTGTGCGCCGACCGCGACGGCGCCCTGCCAGCTGGCCGGGCCGGGCTGGGCCCCGGTGACGACGATGACGTTCGCGCGGCGCGGCAGTCGGGCCGCCGAACACCGGGCGGCGGCCGCCTCATCGACCACTATGGCCGCGGCCGCGGTCCAGGCTTTGCGGCTCGGCACCGACGTGGCATCGAGCTGGATGACCCGTACGCCGACGGCCGCAGCCACCCGGGCCAGTTCGTCGCGCATCGCGGGGTGGGCGATGAGGGTCAACAGGCCGGCGGTTGTGCTCACGCCCTCACCGTGGCGGTGCGACCGCTGCCGCGCCAGGCCCTCCGCGCCAGTTGTGGAGCGTTACCGCGACTGTGCAGAACCACCCGACAGGAGGCAGCGCAATATCAATACCAATCGGATCATAATTGCAATATTTCAGTACTTCCAGGAAGGCTCAGAGCTCGTTCCAGCGAAGAATGACCGGTTAAAAAAGACGACCCCCGCCAGGGGGGGAGGAGGCGGAGGTCGTCGTGTATCAACCCCGGGGGGTCGGGCCGATACACCCTCAGCATAAGCCGAGTGATGACACTATACACACGACATGCCGGTCCGGCGCAAGTGTTGTCACCAAATGGCGACACTCGGGACCGCACGGCCGCTGAAGTGCTCTTTCCGGCATAGCCCCGGTTCCGACAGCCCCCGCACCTATGCTGTAGCCGTGATCGCCTCCGACCCGGACACCCGGCAGCCGCAGCCGCAGGGACCGCCGAGGGACACCGGCAGCCGGACCCGCACCGCCGCCTTCCTGGACCTCGACCACACCATCATCGCCAAGTCCAGCGCGCTGGCCTTCAGCAAACCTTTTATGGACCAGGGGCTGATCAACCGTCGCACCGTGCTCAAGTCGAGTTACGCCCAGTTCCTGATGTTGCTGTCCGGGGCCGACCACGATCAGATGGAGCGGATGCGGACCCATCTGACCAACATGTGCACCGGCTGGAACGTCGAACAGGTCAAGGCGATCGTCAACGAGACGATGCACGACATCGTCAGCCCGCTGGTGTTCGCCGAGGCGGCCGAGTTGATCGCCGATCACAAGCTCTGCGGTCGCGACGTGGTGGTGGTCTCGGCCTCCGGCGAGGAGATCGTCGCGCCGATCGCCCGGGCGCTGGGCGCCACCCACGCCATGGCGACCCGCATGGTCGTCGCCGACGGCAAGTACACCGGCGAGATCGCGTTCTACTGCTACGGCGAGGGCAAGGTGCAGGCCATCCGGGAGCTGGCCGCCCGGGAGGGCTACCCGCTGGAGCACTGCTACGCCTATTCGGATTCGATCACCGACCTGCCGATGCTGCAGGCCGTTGGTCACCCCTCGGCGGTCAACCCCGACCGCGCGCTGCGCAAGGAGGCGGTCGCCAACGGCTGGCCGGTGCTGACCTTCTCGCGGCCGGTGTCGCTGCGTGACCGCCTGCCGGCCCCGTCCGGCGCCGCGGTGGCCACCACCGCCGCGGTCGGCATCAGCGCTGTCGTTGCCGGGGCGCTGACTTACTCGCTGCTGCGACACCGGGTGTTCTGACCCACTCCAGCAAACGCACGCGGTCACAATCCGGTGACGTCGTCGACGACGTTTGCGATTAGGCCTTGCTGTGTCGTGCGTCACGTAGTACAAAGGAGGCACGGAAGCCGGCAAGGCCAGGGTCGCTCCGGAAGAGAAGGATCGACCTCCCGAGCCGCACTTCCCAGTACGGATAGCGGTACCCACGCGGAGCCACAGCCGCGAAGATGGCAGAAGTGTTGCGGGCCTGCGTAATTGCGGAACGTAATCGGTCCCGACAGCCCTTTGGGTGGGGCTGCAGCCGAGGAGCACCGCACGAGCGCCGAGGCCACCCACGCAACCCACGTTGGACGCTTGGTAACCGTGTACCGTACTAGCGGGCGGCGAGCCGATTTCATCGGAGCGCCGCCCGCTTCGTTTTGCTCCGACGGCCCGGGATTCAGCGCTTGGCGCCCGCTTCAGCTATCCCCAGCGCATCCAGCGCGCCGGCGTGCAGCGCACCGCAGCACAACAGCAGCCAGTCCGTCACACCCTCGGTGGAACCGTCGGCGAAAGCCTGTGCGGCACGGCGATAGGCGCCCGCCTTGCGCATCCAGTGCACCTCGGGGACGCCGAGTCCGTGCCGGTCCAGCCCGCTGGCGATCGTCACCAGCCGGGCCGCGCCCCGAGCGACCACACCGTCGGCGCTGCCGAACGGCGCGAGCGTCAACAGCTCGCCGTGCACCACCGCGGCGAACACCGGTGCCGGCGCCCTGGTGCCGCCGGCGGCCAGGTCGGCCAGCAGCTCCAGCCGGCGCCCGACCTCGCCGCCGCCCGTCGGCCGGCCGAGGTGGTCTTCGTCGACCAGATCGGCCGCAGCCAACACATGCAGCCGGGCCAGCGCCTGCAGCGGGGCCCGCCGCCATACCTCCACCAGCGAGGTCTCCCCGCCTTCCAGGGCCTGGGCCACCCGCAGCGCGCCGGCGAACACCGGATCACCGGTCGAGCGTGCATCCACGGTGGTGGGGCCGCCGTCGAGCACCGACGACGCCCGGGCCGCCCGCAACGAGGCCTCGGCGGCACTGACCGCCCACCCCCGCACGTTGGTCTTGTGCCGGTGGGCCCGCGCCAGCTCATCGCGGACCTTCTCGCTGGCCTCGGCGACTCCGGGCAATTCGAGCAGCGGGGCCAATGGGTCGGTGATCACGGGCTGTGACACTACCGGCGGGTGGTTAGGCTGCTGACCGTGAGCCGGAACCCTGACACCGCCGCCCCCGCAGACTCGCCGTCGTCCTACCCGCCCTCCCCCGAGTTCGCCGCTCAGGCCAACACCGGCGCCGAGGCCTACCGTGCGGCCGAACACGACCGGCTGGCGTTCTGGGCCGAGCAGGCCAACCGGCTGCACTGGGCGACGCCGTTCACCGAGGTGTTGGACTACTCGCGGGCGCCGTTCGCCCGGTGGTTCGCCGACGGCAGGCTCAACGTCGCCTACAACTGCGTGGACCGCCACGTGGCGGCCGGTCACGGCGACCGGGTGGCGATTTACTGGGAGGGCGAGCCGACCGGCGACGCCCGCACCATCACCTATGCGGAGCTGCTCGCCGAGGTGAGCCGGGCCGCCAATGCGCTGACCGACCTTGGCCTGGTCGCCGGTGATCGGGTCGCCATCTATCTGCCGATGATCCCCGAGGCGATCATCGCGATGCTGGCCTGTGCCCGGCTGGGGGTGTTGCACACCGTGGTGTTCGCGGGCTACTCCGCGCACGCGCTGCGCTCCCGCATCGACGACGCGCAGGCGAAACTGGTGATCACCTCCGACGGTCAGTTCCGCCGCGGCCAGCCCGCTCCGCTCAAGCCCGCGGTCGACGAGGCGCTGAGCTCAGCCGAAGCGACAAGCACCGTCGAGCATGTGCTGGTGGTACGCCGCACCGGCGCCGAGGTTGCCTGGACTCCCGACCGCGACCTGTGGTGGCACGACGTCATCGACGCCGCATCACCCGAGCACTCCCCCGAGGCGTTCGAGGCCGAGCAGCCGCTGTTCCTGCTCTACACCTCGGGGACGACGGGCAAGCCGAAGGGCATCGTGCACAGCAGCGGCGGCTACCTGACTCAGGCCGCCTACACCCACTACTGCGTTTTCGACCTGAAGGCGGCCACCGACGTGTTCTGGTGCACCGCGGACATCGGGTGGGTCACCGGCCACACGTATGCGGTGTACGGGCCGCTGGCCAACGGCGCCACCGAGGTGATCTACGAGGGCACGCCGGATTTCCCGGACCAACACCGTCACTTCCAGATCATCGAGAAGTACGGCGTGACAACCTATTACACCGCGCCGACGCTGATCCGCACGTTCATGAAGTGGGGTCGCGACATCCCCGACGCGCACCGGCTGTCCAGTCTGCGGCTGCTGGGGTCGGTCGGTGAGCCGATCAACCCGGAGGCCTGGCGCTGGTATCGCCGGGTAATCGGCGGGGACGCGGTGCCGGTGGTCGACACCTGGTGGCAGACCGAGACCGGAGCGACGATGATCTGCCCGCTGCCCGGCGTGGCCGCGACCAAACCGGGCGCCGCGATGACCCCGCTGCCCGGAATCTCCGCGCGCATCGTGGACGACCACGGTGATCTGTTGTCCCCGAACGACACCGGCGGCGAACCGGTGTCGGGATACCTGGTGATCGATGCGCCGTGGCCGGCGATGGCCCGCGGGATCTGGGGGGACGAGCAGCGGTTCATCGAGACCTACTGGTCGCGGTTCGCCGAGCAGGGCTGGTACTTCGCCGGTGACGGCGCCCGCTATGACGCCGACGGAGACATCTGGGTGCTCGGCCGTATCGACGACGTGATGAACGTGTCCGGACACCGCATCTCCACCGCCGAGGTGGAGTCCGCGCTGGTCGGTCACGCCGCGGTGGCCGAAGCCGCCGTGGTCGGTGCCCTCGATGAGCAGACCGGGCAACGGATCTGCGCGTTCGTGGTGCTGGCGGCCTCGCACAGCACGGCCGGTGGCGCGATCACCGACGAGCTGCGCGAGCGTGTCACGGTGGAGATCTCGCCGATCGCCCGCCCGCACCAGGTCCATGTGGTCCCGGAGTTGCCGAAGACCCGCAGCGGCAAGATCATGCGGCGACTGCTGCGCGACGTCGCCGACGGCCGCGAACTCGGTGACACCTCAACCCTGGTGGACCCCAGCGTGTTCGACGCGATCCGGTCGGCCGACTGAAGGCGGCGGCCCGCCGGGGCTGCGATCGCCTGCCGGCCCGATCAGCCGATCGGGACGAACCCCGCCCCGGGCCGGTTGTTGGCGTTGATATCGCCCAGCACCGCGTTGATCGACACCACGACCGCGGGCGTGTGCAACGGGATGTACTTGACCACGCAGGTGGGCAGCGCCTCGCTGAACGCGCCGTGGATCATGCCGACCAGCATGTTGTTCACCACCACGGGGCCGCCGGAATCGCCCGGCCGACCGCACACCTGCATGACGATGGTTCCCGGGTCCTGGCCCGGACCCCAGGTGACGCCGCAGGAGTTCCCGGTGGTGCGGCCCTGCTTGCAGGCGATCTGGCCGAAGGACGGGTCTGGTCCGATGCCGCCGATGATGAAGCCGCCGAAGTTGGACACCGGCGTCACCCGCTCCGGGTCGAACTCGATCACCGCGTAGTCCAGGTTGTCGTTTCCGGCCACCATCAACCCGATAATGCCGTTGGACTCCGAGCCCTCGGCCGCGACTTTGGCGCCCGGGCCACCGCAATGTGCGGAGGTGAAGCCGATCAGCGCACCGGTGTTGTCATGGCCGATCGAGGTCAGCGTGCACATCGTGTCACCGTCGACGACGAGCCCGGCGCCGCCGCCCATCACCACCTTGTTGTCGGCGGCGACCCGTGCGGCCGGCACGGCAAGGCCGGCCATCGCAACGCATGACGCCAACGTCAGCACCGTCGCGATGGTGCGCAGCAACCAGCGGCGTGCGATCTGCACAGCGGTTCTCCCGTCGATCAGCTCCACCCCCGGTGGGTATAAAAACAGCTTAACGTGGGGCCTGCCCATTTCGGCCGCTGCTTTGCCGGGGTCGTCGGGGACTGCTACCGCATGGCAACATTAAGCCGCGACGACAGCGAACGGGAGGACAGCCAGTGAGCAAGGCCGATCGCAGGAAGGCGTCACGCGCCTCGGTTAGATCCGCCAGGGCGGACCGCAACGGGGTGCCCAACACCTTGGCGACCATCCCGTTGACGGATCCCCACGCGCTGCCGGCCGACCCGTCGCTGGGCGAGCTGGTCAAAGACGCGACGGCGCAGATGTCGACACTGGTGCGCGCCGAGGTCGAGCTCGCCCGCGCCGAGATCACCCGGGATGTCAAGAAGGGCCTGACCGGCAGCGTGTTCTTCATCGCAGCCTTGGTCGTGCTGTTTTACTCCACCTTCTTTTTCTTCTTCTTCCTGGCCGAGGTGCTCAACATCTGGCTTCAGGACTGGGCCGCCTACCTGATCGTGTTCGGGGTCATGCTGACCGTCGCCTCGGGCTTGGCGTTGTTCGGCTTCCTGCGGGTCCGGCGCATCCGGGGGCCGCGGCAAACCATCGAATCGGTGCGGGAGACGCGCGAGGCACTGCGCCCCGATCCCGACCGGCTGCACTCGTCGGGTCCGCAGTCGCTGAAGGCGCCGGACGGCAAACCGGCCACCGACCCCTCGGGCTGGTAGTGCCGCCACCGGATCCGTCGATCACCCGCATCGACGGGCCGTGGCGGCATCAGGACATCCACGCCAACGGCATCCGCTTTCATGTCGTCGAGGCGATCCCGGCCGGCGAAGACGCCGCCGACGGCCCGCCGATGGCACGGCCACTGGTGATGCTGCTGCACGGTTTCGGCTCGTTCTGGTGGACCTGGCGTCACCAGCTGCGGGGGCTCACCGGCGTCCGGGTCGTCGCGGTCGACCTGCGCGGCTACGGGGGCAGCGACAAACCGCCCCGCGGCTATGACGGCTGGACCCTGGCCGGGGACACCGCCGGACTCATCCGCGCCCTGGGGCACTCGTCGGCGACCCTGGTCGGCCACGCCGACGGCGGACTGGTGTGCTGGGCCACCGCGCTGCTGCACCCGCGATTGGTGCGCGCCATCGCCCTGGTCAGCTCGCCGCATCCGGCGGCACTGCGCAACTCGGCGCTGACCCGCGCCGATCAGGGCCGGGCACTGCTGCCGTGGTTGCTGCGCTACCAGCTGCCGTTCTGGCCGGAGCGCACCCTGACCCGCCGCGGCGGCGCCGAGATCGAACGCCTGGTGCGCAGCAGGGCCGGCGCGAATTGGCAGGCGAGCGAGGACTTCTCGGAAACCATCGGTCACCTGCGTACCGCGATCCAGATCCCGGCGGCAGCACATTCCGCGTTGGAGTACCAGCGCTGGGCGGTGCGTAGCCAACTGCGTTCGGAGGGCCGGCGATTCATGAAGGCGCTCGATCTTCGGACACTGAACATCCCGCTGCTGCACCTGCGCGGCGACGACGACCCCTACGTGCTGGCGGATCCGGTGGCCAAGACCCGGCGTTACGCACCCCATGGCCGGTACGTATCCCTGCCCGGCGTAGGGCATTTCGCCCACGAGGAGGCGCCGGATCAGGTCAACGAGCAGCTGATGCGGTTCCTGTCGTCGAGCTAACCACGCCGGGCGGCGATCCGACCCGGCTCACTCACCGCCGACGCAGGTCTGGGTCGACACGGGTGCGGTGTCGCCGATCCGGGCGAGCTGGTTCGACACCTCCTCGGCGGTCATCACGAACCCGGTGTCGGCGTCGTCAACCGCCGCACCGAACACCACGCCGAGCACCCTGCCCTCCATGTCGATCATGGGCCCACCGGAATTGCCTTGCTGCACAGTTCCTCTGATCGTGTAGACCCGGCGGGTGACGGTGGTGGTGCGGTAGATGTCGGGCCCCTCGAGGTTGATCGTGTCGCGAACCCGGGCCGGGGTGGCCTCAAAGACCCCACCGCCGGGATAGCCCAGCACCAGCGCATCGGTGTCGGGCTCGGCCGGCGAGGGCGCGAACGGCAGCGGCGGCAACGGCAGGTCCGGCACCGCCAGAATCGAGATGTCTTCCTTGGGATCGAAGGAGATCACCGTGGCGTCGTAGGACTTGGTGCCGCTCTCCACCGACACACTGTCCGACCCGGCCACCACGTGCGCGTTCGTCATCACTCGGTTGGGCGAGATCACGAAACCGGTGCCCTCCAACACTTTCTGGCAGTTGGGGGCTACGCCGCGGATCCGCAGCACACTCGGCGCAGTGGCCTCGACCACCGGGCTGGCGGCCAATCCGGGGTCAGGCGCGTCCACCGCGGCGATCGGTGTGCGGTTGAACGGTTCCAGCACGGCGGGCAGCCCGGAGTCGTCGAGCACCGCCGACAGCCGTCGCGGCACGTTCTTGAGCCAGCCCGGCGCCAGGTCGTCGACCTGGCGCAGCACCCGCGAGTCGTTGACCGCAGCGGCCAGGCTCGGCTGGTCGGAGGCGGTCAGCGGGGTGGCCAGCAGCCAGGCGGCGATCAGCACCACGACCAGCTGCAGCACCACGCCGACGACCGAATCCACCCCGCGGACACCGGGGCTGCGGATCGCTCCGCGCACCGCCCGGCCCAGCACCACGCCGGCGACCTCGCCGATGACGACCATGGCCAGGATGAGAAACAGCGCGGCGAACAGCTTGAGCCGGGCACCGGCGACGTGCTCGATCAGGTGAGGCGCCAGCAGCACCCCGGCCATCGCGCCGAGCGCCACGCCGACGAACGACAACAGCGAGCCGAGCGCGCCGGAGCGCCAGCCGGACACTGCGGCAACGAAGGCGATCGCCAGCACGGCGATGTCCAGCCACTGCGACGACGTCATATCCCGCCTTCTCCTCCAACCAGGGCCATCGCCTCGTCCAGGCCACGCACCTCGGTGTCGTCCCAGGGTTGCGCCCAGCCGGCTACATCCAACATCGCCGAGATCACCTGGGCGGTGAACCCCCAGACCAGCATCTCGTTGAGCCGAAACGCCGGCATGGCCCAACGCCTGCTGCGGGCATCACGGTAAACCATCAACCGGTTCGCGGGGTTGATGAACGCCCGGAGCGGAACCCGTGCCACCACCGCCGTCTCGGCCGGATCCACCACGCCGACCGGCCCGGGGTCCTCCGAGTAGGCCAGCACCGGCACCACCTGGAACCCCGAGGGTGCGATGAAGACCTTTTGCAGCACCGTCAGCGGGTGCACCCGGCGCGGATCGATTCCGGTCTCCTCGTTGGCCTCCCGCAGCGCGGTGGCCACCGGCCCGGAATCGCCGGGATCGACCGCCCCGCCCGGGAACGCGGCCTGGCCGGCGTGGTGGCGCAGCGTCGAGGCCCGCACCGTGACCAGCAGGTCGGCAGATTCCGGTATGTCACCGGCCTGCTGCGAAGGCGGACCGGAGAACAGCACCAGCACCGCGGCGTCGCGCTGGTGTCCGGTGATGTCGGCTTCGGCGTTGGCCGCGGTGACCATTCTGCGGATGTCGGCCGGCAGCCGACGCTGGTAGGCGTTGGGCATCTTGTCGGCGTTGTCGACCAGCGGGCGCAGCCAGGCCGGGGCCCGAGACCGGGAATCGCCAGCGTTCACCGCGTCTCCCTCTGCCCGCTCCCCATCGCCGCACCTCAACGCCCACTGCCCCCGACGGCGGCGGCGATCTCATCGGCGCTGGCGAAGGACTGCGGCAGGATGCGGGCAACGCTACCGTCCGCGGCGAGCACCACGGTCGCGGGCATCACGTTGGGCACCCGCAACGCCGCCGCCAGCTGGCGCCGGCCGTCCTGCAGCGTGGGCAGCCGCACGCCCAGCTCGGCCAGCAGCGCCAACCCCGCGGCCTGGTTGTCGTCTTGGTGCACCGTCACCACCATCACGTCCGGCCCGGCACGGCGCTGGTATTCGGCGAAGGCGGGCAACTCGTCGCGGCACGGCCGGCACCAGTAGGCCCACAGGTTCAGCACCACCCGGCGGCCGGCGAACATTGCGGCCACGTCGACAGGCGCGCCGTCGGCCGCGCATGCCAGGGTGACGCCGCGCAGCGCCGCCGGGCCGGCCCCGTCGGGTGCATCTCGGCACGGCGGCAGGCCGGCTTGCTCCCGCAGGGCGGTGAGGTCTTGGGCCGGCGCGGGCACGGGCGCGCCGCGGTCCGGCCGGACCGGTTCGCGGTGCAGCTCGATCACCAGCGCGGCGACCAGCGCGATGGCCACCGCCAGTACCGCCAGGGTCCACCAGGTCGACCTGCTCATGGGCCGCATCCGCATCAGGCCGCTACAGCCCGGCCAGGGCCAGCAGATGCTCGGTTTCGGGACCCCGGACCAGCGCGGCGGCCTCCATCGGATCGGTGGGCCCGAGCCCGAATGAGGGGCAGTCCCTGGCCAGCACGCACACGCCGCAGGCCGGTTTGCGAGAGTGACAGACCCGCCGGCCGTGGAAGATCACTCGGTGGGACAGCACCGTCCATTCCTTGCGCTCGATCAGTTCGCCGACCGCGTGCTCCACTTTGACCGGGTCCTCCTCGCGGGTCCAGTCCCACCGCCGCACCAGCCGCCCGAAGTGGGTGTCGACGGTGATGCCCGGGATCCCGAACGCGTTGCCCAGGATGACGTTGGCGGTCTTGCGGCCCACCCCGGGCAGCCGCACCAGTTCGTCCATGGTGTCGGGCAGTTCCCCGTCGTGGCGTTCGACCAGCGCCTGCCCCAGCTTGATCAGTGAGGTGGCCTTGTTGCGGTAGAAGCCGGTGGGCCGGATCAGCTCCTCCAACTCGGTGCGGTCGGCCTGCGCGTAGTCCAGCGCGGACGGGTAGCGGGCGAACAGCGCCGGCGTCGTGAGATTCACCCGCACGTCGGTACATTGGGCCGACAGCACCGTCGCGACGGCCAGCTCCAGCGGCGTGGTGAAGTCCAGCTCGCAGTGGGCATCCGGAAAGGCCTGCGCCAGAGTCCGATTCATTCGGCGAGCACGCCGTACCAACCCGATCCGGGTCTCCGTCCGCGCCGCGCGGGCGGCTTTGTCCACTGTCACCTCCGACAGGGTACTAATTTGTGACCGCAATGAGACCTTGCCCGGGTTTACTGTCACCTTGTGTCCTGGCTGCTGATCACCGCCATACCTGCGTTGCTGATGCTGGCAGCGGTGGGACTGGAGCGCATTGAGACCGGGTTGAGCCAGGTGGAGACGACGAATCCGCAGTTTCCCCGGACTCGGCGCGCCAATCGTGTGTAGCGTTGGCACGACGCTTGACGTTTGGCTCTAGACTCAGATGGCTGGCCCGGTAAAGGCTGGCGTCTGCGCGTTTCAAACCTTCATTCAAGAACATCTAAGGGGCAACGTGGACGAGATCCTGGCGAGGGCCGGAATCTTCCAGGGAGTTGAGCCCAGCGCCGTCGCCGCGCTGACCAAGCAGCTTCAGCCCGTGGACTTTCCGCGCGGACACACGGTGTTCGCCGAAGGAGAGCCCGGCGATCGGCTGTACATCATCGTCTCCGGGAAAGTGAAGATCGGCCGGCGGTCGCCCGACGGCCGAGAGAACCTGCTGACCATCATGGGACCGTCGGACATGTTCGGCGAGCTGTCGATCTTCGACCCCGGCCCGCGGACCTCCAGCGCGACCACCATCACCGAGGTGCGGGCGGTCTCGATGGACCGCGACGCGCTGCGGTCGTGGATCTCCGACCGGCCCGAGATCGCCGAGCAGCTGCTGCGGGTGCTGGCGCGCCGGCTGCGCCGCACCAACAACAACCTCGCCGACCTGATCTTTACCGACGTGCCCGGCCGGGTTGCCAAGCAGCTGCTGCAGCTGGCGCAGCGGTTCGGCACCCAGGAGGGCGGCGCCCTGCGGGTCACCCACGACCTGACGCAAGAGGAGATCGCCCAGCTGGTGGGGGCCTCGCGGGAGACGGTGAACAAGGCGCTGGCCGACTTCGCCCACCGCGGCTGGATCCGGCTGGAGGGCAAGAGCGTGCTGATCTCCGACTCCGAGCGGCTGGCGCGGCGGGCCCGCTAGTTACGCCGAGGCTGTCGTTAGCGCGGAAAAGTACGAGTAGCGGCCGCGCTAACAACAGGCTCGCGGCGAAACTAACGCCGTAGGAAGTCCAGTTGGGCCTGCACCGACCATTCGGCGGCGTCCCACAACTCCTCGTCGACGTCGGTGTAGACGTGTTCGACAACCTGACGTGCAGTAGCGTCGTCGCCCAGCGCCGCCAACGCCGAGCGCACCTGATCGAGTCGCTGCTCGCGGTGCGCCAGATACCCGGCCGCCACCGCGTCGATGTTCGGCAGCTCCGGCCCGTGCCCGGGCAACACGGTGCGCTCGCCCAGGCCGCGCAGCCGGTGTAGTGAGTCCAGGTAGTGCGCCAGATCGCCGTCTTCGGTGTCGATCACGGTGGTGCCGCGACCCAGCACGGTGTCGGCGGTCAGCACCGCATCGTCGAGCACGAATGACAGCGAGTCCGCGGTGTGCCCCGGAGTGGCGAACACGGTGATGCGCAGCCCCGCCGCCTCGATCACCTGGCCGTCGACCAGGCCGCCGCCGAGCCGGCGCTGGAATCCGCTGCCCGCGGAATACACCGGCACCCCCAGCGCGTCGGCCAGCTTGTCGATGCCGTCGGTGTGGTCGAAGTGGCGGTGGCTGATCAGCACCAGCGCGACCTTGCCGAGCTCGGCGAGCCGGCCGATGTGCTCGTCGTCGTCCGGGCCGGGGTCGACGATCACCACCTCGTCGCTACGCGGACCGCGCAGCACCCAGGTGTTGGTGCCCTCCAGGGTCATCAGGCCGGGGTTGTCGGCCAGCAGCACCGACGCGGTCTCGGTGACCGGTCGCAGCCGACCGTAGGCGGGATGACTCAGCGACACACCTATCCGATTTCCACGATCAACTCGACTTCGACCGGCGCGTCCAGCGGCAACGCCGAGACTCCGACGGCCGAGCGGGCATGCGCACCGGCCTCCCCGAACACCTCCCCGAGCAGCTCGGAGGCACCGTTGACCACGCCGGGCTGCCCGTTGAAGGTCGGTGCGGAGGCCACGAACCCGACCACCTTGACCACCCGGGTCACCGCGTCGAGCCCGACGAGGGCATCCACGGCGGCCAGCGCGTTGAGCGCACAGATCCGGGCCAGCGCGTGCCCCTCCTCGGGACTGACCTCGGCGCCGACCTTGCCGCTGCGGGCCAGCTTGCCGCCGGTCATCGGCAGTTGACCGGAGGTGTAGACCAGGTCGCCGGTCCGCACCGCCGGAACGTAGGCCGCCAACGGTGCGGCCGTCTCGGGCAGTTCGATCCCGAGTTCGCTCAGCCGCCCCCGCCAGCTCATTTCGGGCGCTTCAGGAAGGCGATGAGCTGCTCACCGGAGGGCCCGGGGAGCACCGAGACCAGCTCCCAGCCGTCCTCGCCCCACTGGTCGAGAATCTGCTTGGTGGCGTGCGTGATCAGCGGGACATTGGCGTACTCCCACGCGGTGCGTTCGCTCATAGCAGCGAGCTTATCGTTAGCCCGGGCAAGCGCTTGGTTAGCATGCAGTGGTGACAGCCTCACCGGGGAAGGACGGCGCGCAGGCGCCGACAGGCACGAGTCCCATCGGCTGGCCTTCGCGATTGACGAGGGCCCGGCTCCATTTCGTGACCGGTAAGGGCGGTACCGGCAAATCGACCGTGGCCGCCGCGCTGGCGTTGTCGCTGGCGGCCGGCGGGCGCCGGGTACTACTGGTGGAAGTCGAAGAGCGCCAAGGGATTGCGCAACTGTTCGACGTGCCACCGCTGCCCATTGACCCGCTCAAGGTCGCGACCGCCGAAGACGGCGGGCAGGTCGACGCGCTGGCGATGGACATCGAGGCCGCGTTCCTGGAATACCTCGACCTGTTCTACAACCTGGGTATCGCCGGCCGGGCCATGCGCCGCGTCGGCGCGGTCGAATTCGCCACCACCATCGCCCCGGGCCTGCGCGACGTCATCCTCACCGGCAAGATCAAGTACCACGTGATCCAGACCGACAAGAACAACAAGCCGGTCTACGACGCGATCGTGGTGGACGCGCCGCCGACCGGCCGGATCGCCCGGTTCCTCGACGTCACCAAAGCGGTGTCACAGCTGGCCAAGGGCGGCCCGGTGCACTCGCAGGCCGACGGCGTGGTGAAACTGCTGCACTCCGATCAGACCGCGATCCACCTGGTGACGCTGCTGGAGGCGTTGCCGATGCAGGAGACCCTCGAGGCTATCGAGGAGCTGCGGGAGCTGGACTTGCCCATCGGCAGCGTGATCGTCAACCGCGACATCCCGGCGCATCTGGAACCCGACGACCTGGCCAAGGCCGCCGAGGGAGTCGTCGACGCCGACGCGGTCCGCGCCGGCCTGACCGCGGCCGGCATCACGCTGTCCGACGACGACTTCGCCGGCCTGCTGACCGAGACCATCCAGCACGCCACCCGCATCAACGCCCGGACGGAGACGGCCGAGCAGCTGGAGCAGTTGGACGTGCCGCGGCTGCACCTGCCGACGATCACCGACGGGGTCGACCTCGGCAGTCTTTATGAGCTATCCGAGATTCTCGGCCGACAGGGGGTTCGATGACACCCGAAACGACCGGCAAGCCGGCGGCGCTGGACATGGCCGCCATCCTGGCCGACACCGCCAACCGCGTGGTGGTGTGCTGCGGCGCCGGCGGCGTCGGCAAGACCACCACCGCCGCCGCGATGGCACTGCGTGCCGCCGAATACGGCCGCACCGTGGTGGTGTTGACCATCGACCCGGCCCGGCGGCTAGCGCAGGCGCTGGGCATCGACGATCTGGGCAACAGCCCACAGCGGGTGCCGTTGGCACCGGAGGTGCCCGGCGAGCTGCACGCGATGATGCTCGACATGCGCCGCACCTTCGACGAGATGGTGGTCCAGTACTCCGGCCCGGAGCGGGCGGAGGCCATTTTGAGCAACCAGTTCTACCAAACCGTCGCCACCTCGCTGTCGGGCACGCAGGAGTACATGGCGATGGAGAAGCTCGGCCAGCTGCTCGCCGAGGACCGCTGGGATCTGGTGGTGGTCGACACCCCGCCGTCCCGCAACGCCCTGGACTTCCTGGACGCGCCGAAGCGGCTGGGCAGCTTCATGGACAGCCGGCTGTGGAAGCTGTTGCTGGGTCCCGGGCGCGGCATAGGCAAGCTGGTGGCGGGTGCGCTCGGCTTGGCAATGAAAGCGCTGTCGACCGTGCTCGGCTCGCAGATGCTCTCGGATGCGGCCAACTTCGTTCAGTCCCTCGACGCCACGTTCGGTGGGTTCCGGGAGAAGGCCGACCGCACCTACGATCTGCTCAAGCGGCGCGGCACCCAGTTCGTGGTGGTGTCAGCGGCCGAGCCCGACGCGCTGCGCGAGGCGTCGTTCTTCGTGGACCGGCTCGCAGGTGAGCACATGCCGCTGGCGGGACTGGTCCTCAACCGGACCCACCCGATGCTGTGCGAGCTGCCCATCGAGCGCGCCATCGACGGCATCGAAACGCTGCAACAGGCCCCGAGCGAGTCGCTCTCCGACGGGGCGAAGGCGCTGGCCACCGCGGTACTGCGGATTCACGCCGAACGCGGTGCCACCGCCAAGCGTGAGATCCGGCTGCTGTCCCGCTTCACCCGGGCCAACCCGCGGGTTCCCATCGTCGGGGTGCCCTCGCTACCGTTCGACGTCTCCGATCTGGAAGCACTCAGCGCCATCGCCGACCAGCTGACGGCGAAGTAGACGCAAAGAAGACTCAGTCGCGTTTCAGCCGGCGCCGCTTACCCGGCGTCACGCTGTTTGCGCTGGGCGACGAAGTAGTCGCGCCAGGAGGTCACCTCCGGGTGCTGCTTGAGCAGCGCCCGCCGTTGCCGCTCGGTCATGCCGCCCCACACGCCGAACTCGACCCGGTTGTCCAGGGCGTCGGCCAGGCATTCCAGCACCACCGGGCAGTGTCGGCAGATCACCGCGGCCTTGCGCTGTGCAGCACCGCGTACGAACAGCTCATCCGGGTCGGCGCTGCGGCACAGCGCCTTGGAGACCCAGGCGATCCTGCTCTCGTCCTGCACGCCGCGCAGGACGGTACGGGAGGCCGGTGTCGCCGGTGGCTTGGTCTTTTGAACCGCTGGCCGTGTAAGAGACACTGACGATCCTCCGTCCCGGCCGCCCCAGCAGCCACCTATTCAGTACCTTCGATATCAGCGTCGACCCAGCCATTGCGATCTGCGCCACATCGTGTCATGAGTGTTACCTGAATCGCACTCGATGTCCAAGTTAGGTGGTCAGGTGGCATTCGCGCAACTGGTAGAGACCCACTTTTTTGGGACAACCGTGCCGTCCGATCATGATCTGCACGGTGCCGGGCCGCTGCGAACGGTCTCGACTCGTCGTTTTCCGGGCGCCGCGGACCGGCCCCGGATCCAGCGCTGACCCCCGGCGTCGGGGTCTGCTGGGGACTTCAGTGAGCCTCACCCGGTACCGGCGTTAGTGTGTTAGCCATGTCGGAGCGTCCCCCGACCGGCCCAACCGTGCTCAAACTGGCCGGGTGTTGTTTGCTCGCCGCCGTGCTGCTCGCGGCGCTGCTGTTCCCGGTCGCCGGGGGTATCGGTCTGATGTCCAACCGCGCCTCCGACGTGGTCGCCAACGGCTCGGCCCAGTTGGTCGGCGGCGACGTCCCGGCGGTGACGACGATGGTCGACGCCAAGGGCAACACCATCGCCTGGCTGTACTCCCAGCGCCGGTTCGAGGTTCCCAGCGACAAGATCGCCGACACCATGAAGCTGGCGATCGTCTCCATCGAAGACAAGCGGTTCGCCGAACACAGCGGCGTGGACTGGAAGGGCACGCTTACCGGGTTGGCCGGCTATGCCTCCGGTGACCTCGACACCCGCGGCGGGTCCACCCTCGAGCAGCAGTACATCAAGAACTACCAACTGCTGGTGCTGGCCCAGACCGACGCCGAGAAGCGCGCCGCGATCGAGACCACCCCGGCGCGCAAGCTCCGCGAGATCCGGATGGCGCTCACCCTGGACCGCACCTTCACCAAACCGCAGATCCTGACCCGCTACCTGAACCTGGTGTCGTTCGGCAACAACTCCTTCGGCATCCAGGACGCCGCCCAGACCTACTTCGGCGTCGACGCCTCGGAGCTGAACTGGCAGCAGTCGGCGATGCTGGCCGGGATGGTGCAGTCGACCAGCGCGTTGAACCCCTACACCAATCCGGAGGGCGCGCTGGCGCGGCGGAACCTGGTGCTGGACACCATGATCGAGAATCTTCCCGACCAGGCCGACGCGCTGCGGGCGGCCAAGGAGGAACCGCTGGGCATCCTGCCGCAGCCCAACGAGCTGCCGCGGGGCTGCATCGCGGCCGGCGACCGGGCGTTCTTCTGCGACTACGTGCAGGAGTACCTGGCTCGCGCCGGCATCAGCAAGGAACAGGTGGCTCGCGGCGGCTACGTCATCCACACCACGCTGGACCCCGACGTGCAGGGCTCGGTCAAGCAGGCGATTGACAGTTTCGCCAACCCGAACGTGCAGGGCATCGCCAGCGTGATGAGCGTGATCAAGCCCGGCCCCGACGCGCACCCGGTGCTGGCGATGGCCAGCAACCGCACCTACGGGCTCAACGGCGACATCGGCGAAACCATGCGCCCGCAACCGTTCTCGCTGGTCGGTGACGGCGCCGGGTCGATCTTCAAGACGTTCACGGTGGCCGCGGCACTCGAGATGGGCATGGGCATCAGCGCCGAACTCGACGTGCCGGGCCGGTTCCAGACCAAGGGCATGGGCTCAGGCGGCGCCAAGGGGTGCCCCAAGGAGACCTGGTGCGTGGTGAACGTCGCGCCCTACCGGTCGCCGATGAACGTCTCCACCGCACTGGCCACCTCGCCCAACACCGCGTTCGCCAAACTGATCTCGCAGGTCGGGGTGGGACGCACCGTCGACATGGCGATCAAACTGGGGCTGCGCTCCTACGCCGATCCCGGTACCGCCCGCGACTACGACCCGGACAGCAACGAGAGCCTGGCCGACTTCGTCAAGCGGCAGAACCTCGGGTCGTTCACGCTGGGCCCGATCGAGGTCAACGCGCTGGAGCTGTCCAATGTCGCCGCGACCCTGGCCTCCGGCGGTGTCTGGTGCCCACCGAACCCGATCGACAAGGTCTTCGACCGCAACGGCAACGAGGTGGCCGTCACCACCGAGACCTGTGAACGGGTGGTTCCCGAAGGCCTGGCCAACACGCTGGCCAATGCGCTGGGCAAGGACATCGCCGGCGGCGGCACCGCAGCACCGGCGGCGGGTTCGGTGGGCTGGGACCTGCCGATGGCCGGCAAGACCGGTACCACCGAGGCCCACCGGTCGTCGGGTTTTTTGGGCTTCACCAACCGCTACGCGGCGGCCAACTACATCTTCGACGACTCCAGTTCACCGTCGGACCTGTGCTCGTTCCCGCTGCGGCACTGCGGGGACGGCGACCTGTTCGGCGGCAACGAGCCGGCCCGGACCTGGTTCGCAGCGATGAAGCCGATCGCCACCGACTTCGGTGACGTCATCATGCCGCCGACCGATCCCCGTTACGTCGACGGCGGCCCCAACTCGCGGGTGCCCAGCGTCGTCGGCCTGGACGTCGACGCCGCACGCCAGCGGCTCAAGGAAGTCGGGTTCCAGGTCGCCGAGCAACCGAACTGGGTCAACAGCAGCGCCCGCTCCGGAGCGGTGGTGGGCACCTCGCCGAGCGGACAGACCATTCCCGGCTCGATCGTGACCATCGAGGTCAGCAATGGCATCCCGCCGCCACCGCCACCGCCGCCGGAGGGCCTGCCGGCACCGGTGGGTTCGACGGTGGTGGAGATTCCCGGGTTGCCGCCGATCACCATTCCGCTGCTGCCGCCGCCGGCGCCGGGGCAGCCGTTGCCGCCGTAACCGCGGAGCCGCTGACGAGGCGCAGTAGTCTGAAACGCATGGCTCCATCACCCGCCCTGACCCGGTCCCTGGTCGCCGCATCGGCTGCGCTCGGACCGGCGGCCCTGGCCGTCGGCTACGGCGCGGTCATCGAACGCAACGCCTTCGTGGTGCGTGAGGCGACGATGCCGGTACTGGCGCCGGGTTCGTCACCGCTGCGGTTGCTGCACATCAGCGACATCCACATGCGCCCCGGCCAGCGCCGCAAGCAGGCCTGGCTGCGCGAGCTGGTCCGGCTGGAACCGGACCTGGTGGTCAACACCGGTGACAACCTGGCCCACCCGAAGGCGGTGCCGGCGGTGGTGCAGGCGCTCGGTGATCTGCTCTCGGTGCCCGGCGTGTTCGTCTTCGGCAGCAACGACTACTTCGGGCCGCGGCTGAAGAACCCGGCGAAATACCTGACCAAGCCCACGCATCGCATCTACGGCACGCCGCTGCCGTGGCAGGACCTGCGGGCGGCGTTCACCGAGCGGGGCTGGCTGGACCTGACCCACAACCGTCGGGAGTTCGACGTGGCCGGGCAGCGGATCGCCGCGGCCGGTGTGGATGACCCGCACATCGAACGGGACCGCTACGACACCATCGCCGGCCCGGCCGACCCGACCGCCGCACTGCGGCTGGGGCTGACGCATTCGCCCGAGCCGCGGGTGCTCGACCGCTTCGCCGCCGACGGCTACCAATTGGTGATGGCCGGCCACACCCACGGCGGGCAGCTGTGCCTGCCGTTCTACGGCGCGCTGGTGACCAACTGCGGCCTGGATCGCTCCCGGGCCAAGGGACCGTCGCAGTGGGGCGGCCATATGCGCCTGCACGTCTCGGCGGGTATCGGCACCTCGCCGTTCGCGCCGGTGCGCTTCGCGTGCCGTCCGGAGGCAACCCTGCTGACCCTGGTGCCCGCACCGACCGGCGGCGATGACTCGCGGCTCACTCGCGGCTCCTGGGAGCCGTCCGTGTCGGCTCGCTGAGCGGGCGGGGCGCCGACCACGGGCATCCACGCCGCCGGGCCGACAACGCGATCCGGCTGATCGAGGCCGACACCCGGCTGCTGCGCTACCCGCTGCCCTCGGCGTGGGCCACCGAATGTGCGGCGACCGCTACGCCGACACCTACTTCAGCGACGACTGGCCGGCACAGCAAGGGCTGGACCCGAGGGGGGCCGCGGTGGCGCCGTCTGAGTTCGAGCGATCCGGCCGCTTCGGGTTCGGGTGAGTCTGTTCTTCGACGTTGTCGGGGTTGGTGGCCACCAGCCACAGCGCAGCCAGCGTGAAGAAACCCGCATACACCGCTCCGCCCAACAGTGTCATGATCCGACTCCCTTGCACAGCGTTAGTTATTAGCCAGTCTGCCTAGTTTTGGCGGTGTTTGCAGCTTCCCGCGCCGGATTGTGGGGTGTTTCATGCTGCGCCGACGGAGTGACCTGTGTCCCGCAATCGGCTTCTGGGCAGTGCGTTTGGGTAGCTGCCGGAGCGGTGCGATACGCTGTCGTGGCTTCACACGGGGTGTGGCGCAGCTTGGTAGCGTGCTTCGTTCGGGACGAAGAGGTCGTGGGTTCGAATCCCGCCACCCCGACTCGTGTGATCGCAGGTAGAGGCCCTGACCGGGAATTCCGGTCGGGGCCTTCTTACTTCCCAGTCCGCAGCTGGTCCGCAGTGGCTGCCAGAGACCGCATTCGCGCGGCATCTAGTGCAACTGAAACTTGCTCCAGGTCGTCGGGGAACAGGTCGGCATACGTATCCAGGGTCAAGACCGCAGAAGCGTGTCCCAGCATCGTCTGAACAGCCTTGACGTTGGCCCCGGCGCTGATCGACAAGGACGCTGCCGTATGACGAAGGTCGTGAGGCGTGACGGTGGGATACGCCGGGTCTGCTTCCTGAAGCCGTTGGACAGCCATGTTGAACACCCGCGGCCGCCACGTCGACACTCGCAACAATGCTCCGCCGGGTGACGTGAACACCAAATCGTCTCGTCGCTTGCCGATCATGATCGCGGCCAGCGGATCAGCAAGGAACGCAGGGAAGGGCACCGAGCGACGCTCGTGGGATTTGGGTGACGACCACACCACACGTCCCTTGACCTCGGCGACCGCCTCACGGATATTTACCCTCCGGCGGAGCATGTCGAAGGACTCCACCCGTAGCGCTGCCATCTCGCCCCAGCGCAGCCCGGTGTAGGCCAGGAATCGAACAACAACGGCGTACTCGCCGACCTCGCGGGCCAGAAGCTCCACCTGCTGGTGTGTCAGGTAGCCCCGCGCTCGGTGCTGTCGTCGCGGCGACTTCACTCCTGTGCACGGATTGCGGGGGATCCGTCGATCGTCGACGGCCATCTCCAAGATCTGCCTCAGGACGCTGAGCGCGTTCTCGATGGTGGCCGGTTTGGCTCCGCCCGCCGCCAATTGCTGCACCCACGCCCTGATATCCGACGATTGCACGTCGGCTACAGCGACCGCGGCCCACCGGCCTTCGACGTAGCCCGACCAGGCGAATGCGCGTGTCGCAACCGTCGTCTCCTTCAAATGACCCTGTGTGCCAAGCCATTTCCCATGCAGCTCACGGACGGTGATGCGCCCGGCTTTCGGCGCGACATAGGTGCCGATCGTCTGAGCGGCCGTGATCTCATTGAGAAAGGCCTGAGCGTCCACCTTGCGGTCGAACGAACGCGTGTTCTCCCCGCCTTGATCGTCGACGTAACGGGCCAACCAGCGGCGGCCCATACCGCTACGTGCGGTGGGGCTCCCGTCTGATCGACGCCACCGGTCCTCGACACCAGCCCGACGGTTTCGTCGCTGCAAGTCGACCACCTCCTACCGCCAGTTTCACACCGACCACCGACAGCCGACGAAAGCGTTCGGCTGGAGTCAATTTGTAGGCGAAGTTGAGGGTACTGGTGGACAAATGCAGGGCGCCACCACCACCGTTGGATTCGTTGACAGAACCCACTATTGAGGAGCAGCTACATGGATCTACTGAGTGCCAAACAGGTTTCAGACATCATCGGCGTTCCCGTTGGAACTCTCCGCTACTGGCGCCACTGCGACATCGGACCGGCCAGTTTCACCTTGGGCCGCCGAGTCGTCTACCGGCGCGACGAAGTGCTGCGATGGATCTCGGAGCAAGAAACCGCAACCCGGCGCGGAGGCGGAGACGCCGCGTGAGATCCGCAAATGAGAAAGACCCCGGGTCCTAGCCGAGGTCTTTCATTCGAACCACCCGATCGCTCAACCGGAGGACTCCTCATGAGAATAACCTGCCATGCCCGCCTTCAGAAGCTTCGTAGGCGGGAAAAGCATTGAGTGCCAGGGCCGAGACCGACAAAAAGTCCGTTGCCGTTCGGCTGGTGGAGATGGCCCAAGAGCGATATTGCCTCGGCGTCTCCGAGGACGGTGAACCCTTCGGCGCCGAACGCACGCGGCCGCACCTGGCGATGCTGCTACGCGCCGGCAAGGCCGGCCTGCGAGCCGAACTCGCCTCGCGCTACTTCCGCGACACCGGCACTGTCGCCGGCGGCCAGGCACTCACTGACGCCACGTTGATCCTCGAAGGCATGGCCGCCAGCCAGGCTCCGGAGAAGTTGCACCTGCGCGTCGCAGAACTGGACGGTATCAACTACATCGATACCGGACTACCCAACGGCCAGGTGATTCGTATCCGACAGGGCCGGTGGACGCTGACCGAGCGGGCACCTGTGCGCTTTCTACGCACCAAGTTGACCGGAGCGATGCCGCTGCCGGCTCAGGGCGGGGATATCGAGAAGCTCTGGGATTTCGTCAACGTCGACTTCGAAGACCGACCGGTCCTCCTCGCTGCCCTCATTGCCGCTCTTGTCCAGACCGACGTCCCACACCCGATCTTGGCGCTGTTCGCCGAGCAGGGCAGCGCCAAGAGCACAACCACGCGCATGCTGGTCGATCTCATCGACCCGTCACCGGTTCCCCTACGGCAGGCACCGCGTGATTCCGATTCGTGGGTCACTGCGGCGTCCGGGTCGTGGGTTGTTGCCTTGGACAATCTGTCGACGATTCCGCCCTGGTTGTCGGATTCCCTGTGCCGTGCCGCCACAGGCGACGGCAACGTCAAACGGGCGTTGTACACGGACTCCGATCTCGCGGTGATCAAATTCCGGCGGTGCGTCATCATCAACGGCATCGACGTCGGCGCAGTGCGACCCGACCTCGCGGAGCGACTGGCGACAGTCGACCTGCGACGCATTGATCGCCACATGCGACAACCGGAAGCCACGATGCGACAACAGTGGCGCACGGCTCTACCAGGCATTTTGGGCGGGCTTCTTGATCTGGCCGCCGTGGTTCATCAACGGCTGGAAACCATTTCGGTCGACGTGTCGCCACGGATGGCGGACTTCAGTCGCACGCTGGCGGCCGTTGACGAGATTCTGTCGACCCATGGCTTCCGGCGTTACTTGTCACGCGCCAGTCAACTCTCCGAGGACAGCCTGTCCGCCGACCCGTTCATCGAACAGCTAAGGCTGCACATCCGGGAACCACTCATCGGAAAGTCCGGCGGCGACCTGCTGGCGACAGTCACGCCGACCGGCGACACCTGGCGCAGACCAAAGGAGTGGCCTCGGAACGGCCGGGATGTCACAGCCGTCCTGCGACGGCACGCACCTGCGCTCCGGAGTCTGGGTTGGGCGATCGAAGACGATGGCGCTCGAAATCATCGGAACGTGCTGCTGTGGACCATCTATCCGCCCTACAAAGATGTGTCGGCCAAACAACCCTCGCAATCCTCGCGTCCCTCGCGCATTTCGGCTCCGCGTGAGCTGTCGTCCTTTGTTCAAGATCTGCCGGCGCCCCGCCAGACCATCCCGAACAAGCATTCGGGCGACAATCTCGACGTCGAGGCCTCATGACCGCGCTCGTCGTCACGGCTGCGCCGGACCTTTCGGGCACAATCAGCACCACGTCCCTCTACGTGAGGAGTTGGTGTCCGTGAGCGCGCAATTCGAGGCGATCGCCCAGGCGGTCATCCACGACTGGCCTGACTACGGGTGGTCCGGCCGATTGGAGGCGGCCATCAAGCAGCTGTATCTGTCAGAACTTACTTATCCGGCAACATGGTCCAGCGACCGTTGCGAGGAGTTCGCAGAGAGCCACGCCGGCGACGACGCGCTCCTTCTCACCAGCTCACTGGACGACCTCATCGATACCGTCACAGATTGCTATGTGCGCGATCACGGAGTTCTCCCCCATGGTGACGATTCAGCTCTGTTACTTACAGCGGCGCGTCGGGACGTGCTCGACGAGCTGGAGCTCCGGTTCGCGGCTGACCTACCTGCCGAGATCGCCGCGTTGACAGCCCACGGTGTTGGAAGGGCAAATGGCTCTCTGACGGCGTGCGGGCCGGCCCAACGGCGGCAGAGCAGCACACTGCGCCTAAGCCGTCCTTAGGTAGGTTCCGTTTTGCGGCGGCACCATCCGCTTCGAAATGGCCTTTCGCACTCCCGTGTCGACAGACGAGATGCGATCGAGCGGCGCATAGATCCCTTGAAGCCGCGTTCGCTATTTCCGGACCGGGGGCCGCTGCCTCTCCTGCTCCTCATCTCTGACGATAGCGCCTACACTTGTCGGTAGGTGCATCTAAGGTGCATCTCTATGGACAGGACAGTATGACCATCGATCCACACACACTTCGCCCAGCTGAGGACGTTCCATTGGGGGGGCTGCCCTCGGCCGATCCGACCCTGCTCGGAAACGCTCCCCTCGAAGTCGCAGTGATCGAGATCCGGTATACCGCCCGTACCGACGAGATCACACCGGAGGTCGCCGCTACTTTCCGGGACGACCTTGTGGAGAACACGGGGGTGGACTTCCCGAGCATTCAACCCACCGTCCAACAGCAGATGAGGATCGACTTCGGGGCCAACGGCGTTTCCCAGGTGGCAGCGGAGTCCAGTGGGTGGCAAATTGCTTCCGCGGACGGAGCACACGTCACGCTCATGCCCGACATCCTGATCATGCAGGTCAACCGCTACGAGCGATGGCGTACCAGCATGAAGGCTCCGCTAACCGTTCTAGTCGAATCTCTCGGACGGTTAGTCAAGCCATCGTTGGTGCACCGCATCGGTCTGCGGTACGTCGACCGCTTCCATGACAGTGGGTTCAACTCTGCAGAGGCTTGGCGTGGCCGGATCGACGACACCCTTCTGGGCCCTGTGCTTAACCCAGTGTTCGGCGGCAGTGTTCGAGGTGCTCAACAGCAGGTGGAGATCCGGCTTGATGATCATCACGGCGCGTTGCTGCGGCATGGACCAGTTCGCGATGATTCGGGCAAGTGCGTGCAGTATCTACTCGATACGGACGTGTTCCGCCACTCCTCATTCACGTTCGACGTGCGAGAGGTCGTCATCTCAGCGGAGCGGCTGAACCGCACTTCGTTGTCACTTTTTCAGGCGTCGGTTACCGATACCTACCTGAAAGAGCTTCGAGAAGGGAGCGCGAAATGACGATCATGGAGCAGCAGCCGACCGGCTCCCGCGTGCTCCGGTCACCTTCCTGGGCCCGAGCACAAAAGGGCCTGTACCCGGCCCCTTGCGAGGACGGACTCTGGTCCAGCACGTTCGTGGAGATGAGTTCATCGCCGGGGTTGCGGGATGTCGTCGCGCATTTCTCTGGAGCCCTCGACCCGTGCGGATGGGATCAGGTTCGCGTCGAAGTTTTCAAGAGTCTCGACGGGCAGATGAACCTTCCGGGCTCGGCGCTGTGGTTGACGATGCCGTATACATTCATCGATACGGTGCTGTCCGACGAGCAACAGATCGACGAGACGGTCGACGTTCTTGATGCCTTCGAACGAATCCGAGCCGAACTGGGCCTAACGCAGAAGGAGATGTTCAAGGCCACCGGCATCAACAAGCGCACGTTCCACTCGTGGGCGGCAAAGCCCCCCGCCAGCCGGCCCCGTGTAGCCAGCTTGGGTGGACTGTGGGAGTTGGCGGACGCCGTCGACGACCTCCGCAGCACACTGGACCAGCCGATGAACAGGTGGCTGCGTGCCGACAAGAAGCGAGCCTCCGCACTACTCGACGGCCGGTTCGACGACCTCGTTGACCTGGCTGTGGATCGGACGCCGTTCCCTCGGCGAGAGATCGGCACTTCGGTATACGAGGGGATCGCCGAACACGTCGAGACACCGATCATTCGAACCGGTGGTCCGGTGGTGACCGAGAACGTCGAGGACGGATTCGCCCGGTGACTATTGATCGACTCCTGCCGGAGCGATGGCCCCCGCACACGCTTCTCGCTCTGGAGCGGTGGCGGCAAGGGCATCTTCTCCCGATGGATCGCGGCGCATGGATCGTCCCAGCGTGGGTAGATGACCCTGTAACCGGAGAACCCGCTGCCGATGGAGCGTTGGGTGAGGTGCGTGCTCGGTCAGCACCATTGAGCGACAGCGGGTATGCCGCGGTGGTGTCACAGACCTGCGACATTGCGGGCGGTCCCGGGATGCGGCATCCGCTGGTGCAGGCATGCCCGGTACGCGACATCTCAGTCTTTTCGACGGAGAAGGTCCAGCAGATCAAAGACCATCAGCTCTCCGACTACGTCTGGCTAAGTGAGCCTCCGGTTCCTGGAGCGGTTTGGGCCGTGGACCTGCGCGCGATCGTTCCGGTCAGCAAGGGTTTGCTCGCTGCGCAGGAACCGGTCGTGGGGTTCGCCTCGATTGAGGACGAGCTCATTCTCGGACAGCGCCTTGCCAGCAAACTTGGCCGGCCTGCTGTGCACGATGCGCTTGCCGGTCCGGTATTCGAAGCTCTGCGCAAACTCATTTCGAAGGCGAAGAAGTCGCAGGACTGGTGCGATGACGTCGAACAGCTTCGTTTGGAGATCGTCGAGGGGACCACACTGTATCCGAAGCGTGTGCGACTACTCGTGCTGACAGACGTCCGCTTCGGACCGTCGGAGAAGAAACCGCTTCGCGACGAATGGAAGTCCCATCGGAAGTCATTGAACGCCGCCGGGATTACTTGGGAACCAATCCATTTCCTCACGGTCGACAAATGCCCCGTGCGACTCTATCGCGCGTCGGTACCCATCGAAGCGCCGACTCTCGAGCGCGGACGGTTTGCATAGACCCACTCGGGGTGTCCGCCTCACCAATCGCACAGCTGATTTCGGACAGGGTGGCCCCACGTACCTATCGAAGCACGCCGCGGTCCGCTCCCGGCCGGATCGCGGAGTCAGAAGGCAGGTTACGAGCGACTGCGCTCACTGGCGACGGATCCGCCCTAGGGCGCTCGGCAACGCCGATGCCGATGTTGCGCAGGACGCACATCGATTGCCTGGCGGGTTATCTGCCACGTGACCCAGGTTACGCAGCGCGCATCACGCGGGCACAACGGGCGTTGACGACCAGATGATCGATACGGTTGCTGAGCCGTTCAGGCGCGATACGGATAAACAGCTTTGGCGAGATCACGCGCCGCCGTCAGAGTCGCTCGGTCGAGGTCCTTGTGCCGTGCCCGTTCCGTGAGCCTCGCTAGCAGCGTGCACAGCGCCCGCTCGTCCCGGGAGGCAATGTCTGCGGCGTCGAGCGCGCTGACAGGGACAGGAGCCGGTGAATCTTCAGGCGTCAGGGCGAGGTCGGTCGCGGAACCGGCCCTCGGCACCTCGACGACGCGGATCGGCGTTCCGTGGCGCTCGGCAGCCATGCGTGCAGCAGATGAGTCGCGCCGACACGTGTCCGAGCAGTAGAGCCGGCGGCGTCCGCGACGTGGCCTGTCTTCAGGATCCATCATCAACACATCGCATCGCACGCACCGCGGCCACTCCGTGTCCACACGAGCGTCGCGCCATGCATCAGCGCGCGCAGCCGGTTGCTTCTTAACGGTTTTCGCCGCCTTGCTGCGCAGCAGCGCGCGTATCTCTCTGACATCAACACCGACCAGCTCGGCGATAGCCGCCAACGTCGCGCCACGTTCCCGCATGTCCTTGATCGATGCACAGGCTTCCGCGTAATAGCGGCTGCGCCTGCGCTGCGCCTCCGCCTCCGCTTGCTGGCGAGACTGCGCGACGCGACGGGCCTGCCATTCGTCCACATCCTGCAGGCGTCCGATCAACGCCCGAACGGCGGTCGCGTCATCGGCGTTGGCACGGTCATGCTGCGCTCGCACTTCGTTCGCTCGGCGTTGCGCCTCGACGGCGCGACGACGCGCCTCCAGTTTCGACACAGCAGTCATGTCGACAACCTACGAAGCAACACGAGGTTTGGTCCACGACCACAGCCACATTCGTCTCAGTTCCGCGCGTCGCTCAGCGTCACTTCCGATGGCGCGCCCCGGCCGCTGTCGTCACTGCCGAGTAACCCGCCCCGCTTGCCACCAAGCCATCCCTGCCAGCCAGTTCCTCCATTCACCACACACCTGTTGCACTCTGGGGCCAGCACGATCACTTTTCGTCGGACGATAAACAGGCATCGATCCGCAATGCCATTGACGAAAGTGCTACGGGGTCTCAACGCGAGCAACCGTACTGCGAACGCTGAGGTGGTTCAGGTCGCCTGGCCCGACATAGTCGTCGTGGGCATGCCTGCGATCTGCGTGCACGGCCCCTAGCGAGTGACGGCGAAGATTTCGCCGGTGCCATCGCCGACGTGACTGGAGTGCAGAGGAAAGTTCAAAGACCAGCCAGACTGGGCGCAGTGAAACTCGTTGTGGCTAGAGGGCTAAGCGAGCGGTCGCCCTGCACGCAGACTCGCGGCCTTCACCCGCTTGGTCTCGCCATCGCCATCGTCGCTCTTGCGGTGGGCGGCGAGAAAGCCATCGACGAGGTTCTCGCAGTCGTCGTGAGTGATGGCGCGAATGCCGGTCATCCGGGCAAACGCCAGTGGGCCGACCAGTTGGCACAGCGCCAGTTCTCGGTCGAAGTTCTCCAACTCGGCTTGCGCCTTCGGGCTAGAGAGTATGGCGTCGAACGGTTGCCGGTACTGGTCGACGACTCGGGCCCGCAACGCTCCGGATGTGTGTCGATCATCGGCTTCGTTCGTCGGGCCGGTGGGACCAAGGGACAGCCATGCCAGCGTCGTGACATGCAGTGGCGCGTCGTTGAAAAGAGCGGCTTGGCGGCTTAGCAATTCGATCAACTGGTCACGCAGAGGGCCGCTGGTCGGTGTTGGAGTTGCCACCTGTGGAAGCAGTCGCTCGAACGTGGCTGCGAGCAGGTGCGACGAACTTTGGAAATGGCGGTAAAGCGTGGTTCTGGCCACTTTGGACGCTTTGGTGACGGCATCGATCGTGACGGCTTCCACGCCGCCAGTGCTCAGAAGGGTCGCGGCTGCATCCAGCAGTCGATTTCGGGACCGGATTCGCCGCGGGTCCACGTCATCGTCAGGGACCGGCGCTGGCTGACTGTCGCTCACTCAATTCACCTCGGCGGTCGATTTCACGCGATGCTGTCCTGTCAGTCTAGCATTGTGGTACTAACGGTATCGAAGCGAAACCGATAGTATTGGAGCGTGATTGTGCCGGAAAGCGCGTCGCTGCCGAAGCGGTTACCTTCGCACACGACAACGTGCATGGGTTGCGGCCCCGACAATCCCCACGGACTGCAGTTGGTGGTGCACCGCAGCGGCGACGCGGTGTACTCCGACGTGATTTTCGACGAGCGCCACATCGGGGCTCCTGGGCTGGCCCATGGCGGAGCAGTTGCGGCGGCGTGCGATGACGTCTTGGGATTCACATTGTGGATCGCCGGCACACCAGCGGTGACTCGCAGCCTGACAGTGGAGTATCTGCGGCCGGTACCTCTGCATCAACCCCACAGGATCACCGCCCACATCCGGTCCCGCGAAGGACGGGCTCTGCACGTCATGGCGACGGGCACTGATTCCGATGGGGCCAACCGCTTCACCGCCACTGCGGTATTTGTCGCGGTCAGCACGGATCACTTCGCTGCGCACGGCGATGTCAGTGCTTTTGGCGGCCTTCTCGAACAGTTCTCACGTCACGGCGGCCTCGACGACGGGCGATCATGACGCTCCCCCTTTCTCGCAGCCATGGCAAAACCCGACCGCTGGAGGCAAATTCAGCCGGGGGCCGGACGCGGACCGCTGTAGCGCCCGCCTCGCATTCATCCACCCAGCGCCGGGAAGCGATTCTGGACGCGGCCCTGCTCGTGGCCACGTCAGGTGGCCATGAGGCGGTTCAGATGCGGTCGGTCGCCGAGCGGGCCGGTATCGCCGTCGGCACGCTCTACCGCCACTTCCCGGCGAAAACCAACTTGTTGGTGGCGGCGCTGACGCGCGAGTTTCGCCGACTCAACTCGGCCGACGACTGGGCTAGCGGTGACGGCACGCCACTGGAACGGCTCGAACGTCTCACCACACACCTACATGACCGCTGGCAGCGCGACCCCTGGCTGACATCAGCCATGACACGAGCCTTCGCCGTTGCAGACACCCGGGCAGCCGCAGAACTAGACAGCGCCGCCGCCGAGATTCAGACCCTGCTGGCCCGCACGCTCAGGGGCGGCGAACCGACTCCCGCCGATCTACACATCGCCGCGATCATCTCCGACGTCTGGCTGGCCAACCTCGTGGCCTTCAGTGGCCACCGAGCGTCGGCCGCCGATACCCGCGAACGCATCGACCTAGCCACTCGGCGCGTGGTGACCAGCCGCGCACGGCCCGCGGAAACCGCATAACGATACTTCTAGTATCGCAGCGCTACCTGAAGTACCCTTAAGGCGAGACTCGATGATGCGTCGAAGGAGATTGCCATGTACACCCAATGGATCGAAAACTGTGTCGTACAACGCGTCTCCGTGCGCGACGGCCTGGTCCTGGACCTGGACGACTACAACGAGATTGTCATCTCGTGCCCCTTGCTGCTGACACTGCCTGCGGTCGACCGGTATCCCGTAGAAGCGGTGCGCATCGATCCACTCAAGATCGCGACAGACGAACGCCCGTTGTTGAACCTCGCCGGCGCGGTGTGCACTCAAGCCTGGTCCGGCGACGATGGAGGGCTACACCTGAGGTTCTCGCGTGGACACAGCATCGACGTCGACCCCGATTCCGAGGAAACGGCATGGGAGTTGTACGGCAAGCGCCACGGCTACATGGATGCCTATCCCGGGGGCGGGTACGCGTGGTTCGCCACGACCTCCCCGACAGCGACGACGCCAACATCGTCAACAACGCCGCACAACTGTCGGCGGGGTCGGCGCGACAGACGCACTAAATGCGACCGCGGACGGGGACGGGTCAACTTCGGCGGCAATGCGTGGATCAGATTGAACGTGGACCGGACTGCCCTGGCGACATCGAGGCGGGCGAGCATTCCCGAATGATGCTGTCGAGGTTTTGCTGCACGCGCTCGGGAGCGATGCCAACCGATGGTGAATACAGCATGATGTGGTCCAGGACGCCGTCGTAGCGGCTCAGTTGTTCACGGACCTCGTCTGCCGTCCCGGCGACACCCATGGTGTCGATCATCTCCTCCGACACCGCGGCGAACATCGCCGGGAAATCGCGCTGGGCGAATGCTTCCCGGATGGTTCGGCCTTCGCTGGCGAAGCCGTTTACATCGAGTACCGTCTCGTACGATTTGACCGAGGAGTAGAACGCAATCTGCTGCGCCAGTTCGCGCCTCGCAACCTCGGCGTCGTCGTGAATGGCGCACATCACCATGGAAATGATTTCCACGTCATTGGGGTCGCGGCCCGTGTGCGCGGCACCCCGGGCGATAGCGGGCCGGACGATCTCCTCTACGTAGGTGGTCGTGAACAGGGGATGTCCGGCCAGGCCGTCGGCCACCCGCCCGGCCGCCTCGCACATCCGGGGCCGAACACCGGCAGTGACGATCGGGATCGCCCGGCTGGAGGGTCCCACGTCGCCGGTCGGGGTGAGATTCATTCTGTAGAAACGGCCCTCGTGATGGATCGGGCCTTGATGCAGGTTCCATATCCGGCGCAGCAGCATCACGAGTTCTTCCATCCGCAGTGCGGGTGCGGAGGTGTCGGGCACGCCGTGCCAGTCGCTCATCATCCGTTTGGTGCCGTTGCCGATGCCCAGCACCAGTCGTCCGTTGGAGAGTTCGTCGAGGTCGCGCGCCTCGGTGGCCAGCACCAGGGGGCTTCGGCCGACGCCGTAGAGAATGGAGGAACCGATCCGGCAGTTCTGTGTGCGGTTGGCCATCGCGGCCATGGAGATTGATCCCGACCGGGAGTAGAACTCCGAGGCCCATACGGCGTCGAACCCGGCCGCGTCGGCGGCCTGTGCGGTCTGGGCCAGTGACTTCAAATCCGCGCCGAGAACCGACAGGCCGTAGGTGCTCATGACCGGTCTCCTGTGCGCGGGCGCGGCCCGTCGAATATGACGGTGCTGACCCGTGGCCGCCGTCTGGTGGAGGTGATCCTCGGCGACCAGGTACATGAGTGCGTTGATGGTGTTTGCGTCGAGCGGGGTAAGAGACGTGGAACGCGCGCGGCCAGCCGTGCGCCACCTCCAAGGCTGGTGCTCAGCATCTTCCCTCCCTGGGTGACCGCACAATGCAGGGTGTCGAAGTAGCCTTCTGTATGGAACTAGTGAAGTGCGCCATCGTGACGACGACGAATAACCCTGAGGCGGACGCGACTAGCTGACCGGTAGTCTCCTCGCGCAATTCTGTCCGGACTTCGAGTTTCCGGCCGGTCTTGGACACCAGCTCGGCGCTGACCTCGTAGGGGACCCCCAGCAACACCGGCGCGTAGAACTCGGTATCGAACTTGCGGGTGACGGCCATCTCACCGACGACGTACAGCAACATGCCCACCATGTCGTCGAGTACGGTCATGACTGCGCCGCCATGTGCGATACCGGGTGCGCCGCGATGTCTGCCGTCGAAGATATGCCTGGCACCCACCCCGTCGCCATGCCGACGCGCTCGCAGGCGATGACCGTGCGGATTGTCTGTGCCGCAACCAAGGCACCACGGGTGGTGCGCATCAAGGTAGTCGCCGTCGGCGGCGACAGCACGATTCTGAAAGCTATGCCACCATGCGATGGCCGAATCTTCTTCCGCTTGCTCTTCGATGACGAAACCCTCCTAAATAGACCCTCGTAGCGCGTGGTTCACCACACGACTGAAGAATTGCGCCGGCGTCGACTGGGCTGATCGCCGGTAGATATGTATGTAGGACTCGTTAGCCCGCCGAGATCATCGCTGCGACACACCTTCCGATTAGGACACTGTCGGCTATCTGGTCCTGCCCGTAATCCCTTGGACTGCAGTGTATTCATAGCCGGCCAGATCGCGTCACAATGAACTGGCACACAGTCCGCAGCGCCTCACAACTCCTGGGAGAAGGCGTCACGCTGGGCTCCAGCGCCAGCCATGAGCGGGCCGTACCGGTGATGCAACTCTGTAACGATGTCGGTGAAGGGGAGATCGTGGTACCAACCGCGGTCGTTGAGGTACTCCATGTGTTGGCTTCCCCCACCGTCGTAGGCATGGAGGAGCGCATCGGTGTGGCCGTCGAAGTCGATCGGAGGTACACCGAATCGCGCGCAGAGCTCGGCATTGAACGCCGGAGTGGCCTTCACCCAGCGGTTGTTGAGTTGTAATTCGCTATATCCGTGGTAGACGAACACGTCGGTACCTCCCATCCGGGCACGCAATGTGGTGGTCTGCAGATGGTTGCGCACGTCCGCGAATCCGAGCCGGGCCGGAATGCCCGCCGCACGAGCTGCCGCGGTCAGCAGCACCGCCTTCGGTATGCAATACGCCCTCGACGCTGTCGCTACATAGCTCGCCCGATAATGCTCGGGATCGTCGTCGGTGCTATAGGGATCGTACCAAATCCTGTCCCGCACAGCGGTGAAGATCAACCTCGCCTTCTGCACAGGGTCACGAACGTCACCGACCGCGTCCTCGGTGAAGCGCTGTACATCGTCGTGCTGCCAATCGAGGAACCCAGTTGTCTCCAGGAAACTCGATTCGTTTGAAGTGTCGCTCACAGATAGCCTTTCAGATAAGCCTCGAGGCCGGTATCGACAGTGCCAACGGATCGACTGGCCGTTTCGAGGGCTTCGACGAGGCGTGTTTCGGAGTCCGGGATCGTCGCGGCGATTTTGGCCGCAGCGAGACTACGACTCCGTAGCGATGTGCCGGCATCGGTGGCTGCGGCCGCAAGCTCAGACCACGCTTGGGAAGCGTGTCGGGCCGCGGCCGCCGCTTCGGCTGCGGCGGCGTCCCCGAGGAGATCGGCGATATTCTGGCAACCTTGTGCTTGCAGCATACGAAAGAGCCCGCCACCGGTTCCGGCTTTCTCGATGAACGCCCCGAGCCCGAACAATGCCGCGGTCAGGGCGTCGTCATCAAACACCGTTGGCCAATGCCGTACGTCATCGGCGAACTCCTGCACACCCTTCAAACCGGAAGCCTCGACTTCAGCTGCCTCGATGCGCAGTAGCGGCGCACCTACGGCACCGCCGCGCATGAAAGCTGCGCTCGCGGCTAATGCAGTGGCGGCAATCGGCCCAAGGTCGGGCACTCGCTCCGGCCAGTCGACGTGATATGTGGTGTGCCGGGTCGGTGTAGGGAACCCTACCGAGGACCGCGCCCGGCGCAGGTCGTCATAAGCCACCGTTTGGGTGGTCTCGCGGTCATTATCGACCACATAGGCAACCCCTTGTTCGTCATCATATCCGGTGATGACGATGTCGTGACGGCTCATGTGCAATCGGACGCGCAGGTAAGGAAGTTCGCCGATGTCAGCCCAGACCATGACGGGTCGGCCCTTGTCGACTTCGTCGGTAACAAATGACCATCCCACGTCTGCGTCATCGGTCGATCGCACTACGCAGTTTGCACCAACTCGGGAGAGGTAGTCTTTTTCCAGGTCGCTTCCTCGTCCTACTAGGTAGATCTGGGGAAACAATTGCGTAGAGCGGACGTACGAGAAGTCCAAGGCTCCGCCGAGGGTGAAGACCAATCCTTCACTGAGTGTTTCTGTCCCCCATCCTAGTTGTGCCCATTCAGTAAGGTCACGCAGCGCACCGGAACCACAGTGCCCTCCTCTCCTGTGGGGATAGGGAATTTCAATCCTCGCCATCGCCGCTTCCTCTCTTGTCCAATAGCACTGTTAAGACTCATCGAAAGCTACGTTCCATCAAGGCGTCGCGGCTGGCGGTAGGTGCCAGAACTGGTCGACCGCAGCCAATCTCACCCGCGCAGCTCGACCGCCTATGACTATGGGAAACATTGCCTTCTTTCGATCGCTATCCCGCATCAAAGCGTCAACGGTGAGAGCCCCTGACCCGCAGCATCGCCATCGTTGTACTGAGCTCGCTTGGTGCCGTTTTGCGCTCCCCTGCTTTCGGTGCTCTGTCAGAATCGGATGAGTCCTCGGATGTTGCGGCCTGACCGCATGTCGTCGTAGCCCTCATTGATCTCATCGAGGGTGTACTCACGGGTGATCAGCTCGTCGAGTTTGAGTTGTCCGGAGTTGTAGAGTTCGACGAGCCGCGGGATGTCGTGGGCGGCGTTGGACGAGCCGTAGAGGGCACCGCGGATCTGCTTTTCATACAGCGTTAATTCCAGCAGCGAGCCCGACATCGACGTGTCTTCGGGGTGTCCGATCGCGGTAATGACCACACGGCCGCGTTTACCGACCAGTGATAGCGCCTCAGCGGTGTAGGCCCCTTCGGCGACGTCGGTGGTCAAGACGCAGACGTCGGCGAGTTTGCCACGGGTGATGTCGCTGATCAGTGACCAGGCCTCATCGATGGTGGCAACGGCATGCGTCGCGCCGAAACCGCCAGCTTGTTCGCGCTTGAACTCCACTGGGTCGACAGCCACGATGGTCAACGCGCCAGCGATGCGGGCGCCTTGGATCGCATTCATGCCGATGCCGCCGGCGCCGATCACGACCACGGTATCCCCGGCGCGCACGTCACCGGTGCGTACCGCCGAGCCGTAACCGGTCGTGACACCGCAACCGATCAAGGCCGCCTTGTCCAACGGTGTCCCGTGGTCAACCTTGACCAAGGAGGCCTTCGGCACCACGGTGTATTCCGAGAACGTGCCCAGCAAGCACATCTGGCCGACATCCTCGCCGCGGGCATGGAAGCGGTAGGTGCCGTCGATCTGGGGTCCCATCATGATCGCCGCACCCATGTCGCACAGGTTTCCCATCCCGCGCGCGCAGTAAGAGCAGTGCCCGCAAGACGGCAGGAACGTCAGGATGACCGAATCGCCCTCGGCCAGGTCCTCGACACCTGCACCCACCTCGACCACGGTGCCGGCGCCTTCATGACCACCGACGACGGGCAGCGGAAACGGCAGATCACCGGTCACCAGGTGTTCGTCTGAATGGCACAACCCGCTGGCGGTCAACCGGACCAGCACTTCATCCGCACCGGGCGGATCCAGCTCGATCTCATCAACCTCCCACTTCTCTCCCAAGCCCCAGAGCACGGCAGCGCGTGTTTTCATGTGTGTCCTCTCCTCAACGTCGGTGCTTCCGTAGCAGTGGATGGTTCACGCCAGCGTCTCGACGGCGAGCTCACCGTCGGCATGCTGGCGGCGCAGCTTCTTCTTGTCGAACTTGCCAGTAGACGTCAACGGAACGTCGGCGACGAACGCCCACCGTTCCGGTAGCCACCACTTGGCCACCCGTGCACGCAGGAACTCAGTCAACTCCGCAGCGGTGGCGGTGCAGTCAGCGGCCAGGACCACCACTGCCAGCGGCCGTTCCTGCCACTTGTCGTCGGGCACTCCAATCACCGTGGCGGTGCGTACTGCAGGGTGAGCGGCCAACTCGTTCTCCAATTCCACCGAGGAGATCCACTCCCCTCCAGACTTGATCACGTCTTTGGCGCGGTCGGTGAGAGTGATGAACGCATCGGCGCTGATGGTCCCGACATCCCCGGTGCATAACCAACCGTCCGGCGACACCGCCGGACTGTCATGCTCGTAATAGGACTGAGTGATCCACGGGCCGCGGATCTGAATCTCCCCCACCGACAGTCCGTCCCAAGGTTGTTCTGCACCGCTGTCATCAACGATGCGCGCCTGCACACCGGCCACTACCCTGCCTTGGGTTCCCCGCAGGTAAAGGGACCTCTCCGGGGTGTCGGTGTTCCGCGGCAGAGCGACCGCAGCCAGCGGGGAGGTCTCAGTCATCCCCCAGGCCTGCACGATTCGGATGCCCAGTTCGTCATAGGCAGTCATCAACGACCTCGGAACCGCCGAACCACCGCACGCCACCATCTCCAGCGAACTCACGTCGTGGCCGGGATTGTCGCGCAGGTAGTGCAAGACATCGGTCCAGATCGTCGGCACAGCGCCCGCCATCGTGGGCCGGGCCGCCTCGATCATCTCCACCAATGGCCCCGCCTGCAGGAAACGGTCAGGCAGCAGAAGCTGCGCCCCCGCCATCATCGCCGCATACGGCAACCCCCAGGCATTAGCGTGGAACATCGGAACGATCGCCAACACCGTGTCGTCATGACCGATGCCCAAGGCGTTCGAGGTGCACGCCGATTGAGAGTGCAACCACGTCGAACGGTGGCTGTAGACAACGCCTTTCGGGTGCCCGGTAGTACCGCTCGTGTAGCACATCGCTGCGGCCGACTGCTCGTCGACGTCGGGCCAGTCGAACGTGCTCGGCTGGGCTGCCACCACATCGTCGTAGCGAAGGACGTCCTTTCCGCAGCCCTGCACTGCGGTAAGATCACCCGTGCCGGTCACCAGCACCGTGCGCACCGAGGTCATCGACGGCAACGCCGCCGCCAACAGGTTCAGCACCGTACCGTCGACGATGATCACCTGATCTTCGGCATGATTGGCGATCCACGTCAGCTGTTCAGGTGGCAGCCGCAGATTCAACGTATGTAGCACCGCACCCATCGACGGCACCGCCGCGTAACAGTCCAGGTGCTCCTGGTTGCTCCACTGCAGCGTCGCGACACGCTCGTCTCCACAAATGCCTATCTCGCGCAACGCATTCGCCAACCGCGCCGCACGCTGCCCCAACTCATGATACGACACCCCAGAGATCTGTTGGGGTCCGCGTGCGGTCAACACCTCGCGATCGCCATGGACTGCCGCAGCATGGGCCACGATCGCGGGCACCGTCAACGCAACGTCCTGCATCGTGCTCCTCATCGAGAGCCCGCCCGACAACCCTTGATGAGGCGACGGTCACGCATCGATGAGGTCCTGCCGATCCTGACTCTGCAGCATCAACCGGTACTCGGGGAACAGATTCTTGGCCTGCGGAATCAACTTGATCAACTTCGGCACCGGGCCCTTTGCGCGCACCGTCCCCTTGGCCATCGCCATCGTCAGGTTCACCTTGCCCAGCCAGAACTTGTTTCCAGTGTCCGCCGACATGAACAACTCCACGTTGGGCACCGCGGTACTGGCCGCTCCGGTCTCCACCACCTTCTTCGGCATGTCCACCGTTACCACCGCGTCCGGATCGGTGTAGTGCACCCGTAACACCACACCCGAATTTGCGAGCTTGTCCGCCAGTCCCTCCTTCTCCAAGCCCCGTTGAAAGATCCCACCCAAGAAGGCATAGACCTCGTCCTCGTCCTTGAATACCGCCACCGTCAATCTCCACCAATCTCGTTGTCAGAACAGAACAGTCGCGAGCATCGACTCAAGACGATGCTCCCTCCGCAAAAATCGTCACGCCTGTTGGCGACCTCCACTAGCTTCTGATGCGCTGCGGTAACACCGCCGAGGTGCCCGGCGGCATCCGCTAGCCAGTCCCCGCGGCCAGCGGAGTTGGATGGCGGTTCTCGCTGACGTTCGTCTCCGAGACACGCGTCGCAATCGCAGTCGCCGTCCCATCGCCCATGCAGCCATGACCTCAGACCGAGCCGGCGAGCATGAGTTCGGCCCGTTCGACGGGGACCTGCTGCGTAATGACCCGCTTGCTGAACATGAAGTCGCGGGGGCGATTGATGCAGTCGGCGGCGATGAGCTCGCCGGCACGCAGGTAGAAGCAGGTGAAGTCGCGGTCGCGGGTCGGGTCGCCGCTGAGGACCACCTCGTCGTACCCGGTGTTGAGACCCGCGATCTGGAGCTTGAGGTCGTATTGATCTGACCAAAACCAAGGCAGCGCTGATATCTTCTTGGACTTCCCGCACAAAGTCGCCGCCGCGACTTTGGCCTGCTCGGCCGCACTGGGCACGGACTCCAGACGTATACGGCGGCCGTAACGAGCCATGTCGTGGCTGACGCAGTCCCCGGCGGCCATGATGGCGGAGTCGCTGGTCTGGGCTTGGTCGTCGATCACGACGCCGTTGTCGACGACCAAGCCCGCGGCAGCGGCGAGCTCGGTGTTCGGCTCAACGCCGATGCCGACAATGACGAGGTCGGCGGAAATCGATTCGCCACCGGCCAGGACTACTTCGCCGACTTTGCCGTCGCCAGACAGAGCCTCGACCCGCGCGCCCGTCTGGATGTTGACGCCCGCCTCCCGGTGGATCCGGTCGAAGAACGCCGATACCTCCGGGGCGGTCACCCGTTCGAGGACGCGCTCCGTCGCCTCGAGCACGGTGACCTCTAGACCCAACGCACGCAAGGAGGCAGCCGTCTCCAATCCGATGTAACCGCCGCCGATGATCACGGCTCGACGCCCCGGTCTGGTGGCGTCTCGGATCATCTCGACGTCCGCCGCGGTGCGTAGGTAGAAGACTCCGGCCAGGTCGGCGCCTGGGGTGGAGAGCCGACGGGGGCGCGCGCCCGTGCACAGCGCGAGCCTGTCGTAGGGCAGCACCTCGCCGGTGCTCAGCGAGAGGTGACCCGCTGCGCGATCGATCGCCTCCACCGTCGCATCCAGAACTTCGATTCGCAGCTGGGTGTAAAACTCGGCGCTGCGGATCGCGAGCTTGTCGACTGCGCAGTTCCCGGCCAGATATGCCTTCGACAGCGGAGGGCGTTGGTAGGGCGCTGCCGATTCATTGCCGACGAGGACGATCTCGCCGTCCCATCCTTCTTGACGAAGGCTGGCCGCCAGTTGGGCGCCCGCGTGGCTGGCGCCCACGATGACCGCTCGATGCAAAGTCATGCGCCGGCTTTCGGGGTGAGGCGGACCATCAGCTTGCTGATTCCCCTGACGAAGTTGGATTGCACGTATTCGGGCTCACCAATGACCTCGATCTTCTCGAAACGAGGAAGCAGCTCCTCCCACAGGATCCGCAACTGCATCTCGGCCAACCGGTTGCCCATACAGCGGTGGACGCCGAACCCGAAAGAGATGTGGTTGCGGGCGTTGTCCCGGTCGATGATGAAGTCGTCGGGCCGATCGAATACGCGCTCATCGCGGTTTCCCGATGCGTACCACATCACGACCTTGTCACCCTTGCGAATGAACTGACCATTCAGCATGGTGTCGGCCTTGGCGATCCGGCGCATGTAGGCGAGTGGCGTCTGCCATCGGATAATCTCGGAGTTCATGTTGGGGATCAGGTCGGGATTTGCTTTCAGCTTCTCGAACTGGTCCGGGTGGCGGTTTAACGCGAGAACGCCGCCGCTCATCGAGTTCCGGGTCGTGTCGTTGCCTCCGACGATCAGCAGCAGAAGGTTGCCCAAGAACTCCATCGGCCGGTCGATCAGGTCTTTGGTGCTTTCATTGCTCTGCAGCATGGTGATCAGATCGAACCCAGGCTCTTCTCCGGCACCGGTCCGGGCCGCCTTGTCGTGCCAGTGCCGGCTGAGATCTCGGGCCATGGCGCGCATGCCGACGAACGTCTCGTCAAGGTCCGAGGGACCGCCGTTGGTTTGCTCCATCGAGGTTGCCAGATCCGACCACTCGACAAGCTTGCGACGCTGCTCGTACGGAAAGTCCAGCAGGGTCGCAAGCATTCGAGCGGTCAGCTCGATCGAGACGTCGTGAACCCAGTCGAACGGCTGATCCACGGGGAGGTTATCCAGCACCTCCCTTACGCGCGAGCGAATCAGACCCTCCATTTCCCGTAGGTTCTTGGGTGCGACCACCCCTTGGACAGCCGCCCGCTGCAGGTCGTGGCGTGGTGGATCCATCGCGATGAACATCTTGATATCCAGGAAGCGGGGCGGCACCCCGATGACGATCAATGGCTCAGCGGAGAAGACCTCATGATTCTTGTCGACGGCCACGATGTCGGCATGCCGGGTGACGGACCAAAACGGGCCGAAGGCACTGTGCCGCTGATAATGGACCGGAGCTTCGTTACGCAGGCGCTCGTAGTATGACTGCCAGCGCCCCTGGCGATAGAGGAAAGGATTGCTGAGATCGATGTCGGCGAGTTCGACCTCCTCGGCCGGCGGAATAGGACGCTCTACAAAGAGTTTCTTCCCGTTCGTACCGGTCACCCAACGCCGAGTTTTGTCGTAGGCGTGTGCACCTTGAATCTGCAGGTCGATCGGGATGGTCGCCTGAACTTTCTCGGCGACCTTTTCAGAGATTTTTACCATGTTTGACCACTTCCCTTCGTCGTCACATCTGGAACTCCGGCAGATGGACGATCAAGCCGTCCCATGCCTCGGAGGCCGTCATCTGGCAGGACAGCCGAGAGGTCGGCTGACGCTCGGGGTTCATCGCGAGCATCTCCTCTTCGCCGACGCCGGAGGAGCCGACCTGATCGGACCACTGCGGATCGACGACGACGTGGCAGGTACCGCACGCCGCTTCGCCTCCGCAGTCGCCGTCGATGCCAGGCACTGCATTGTTGGTCGCGACCTGCATGAGTGACTGGCCTTCATCGAGAGGCACCTGGTGCTTGTCGCCGTCGTGGGAGACAAAAGTGACAACGGCCATTACCGACTCCTCTTAAGTTGCCCCTGAATGTGAATACTTGTTAACAGGATTGTCCAATCCGAGCGCTTCCGCTATGTTTGCGCGGATCAGGAACTTGTGGATTGGGCTCAGGGGGCACGATCGGTGAAGTTCAGCAACGCCGGTGTGCCTCCGGTCGCGTTCGTGCAAATGCTGGAGAGCCAGGCACTCGACCCGGACGCCGTCGCGCGGCTTCGCACCATCATGGCGCGCGAGGGAACCGACGAGGCGACGCTGATGCAGCACGATGTCCAGGCGCCACTGCGGTGGTTTCGCGATCTGTACCCCGATCTAGACGTCGACCGGGCAACCCTGCTCGGCTTCTCGTTTGCAGGACAGGCACAGTTGACATCTTTCGGCCCGTTGAGCGTCCCGCTGGTCAGCGCAGGCTCGGTAGCCGAGATCGTCGAGCTGCTCACCTATCTACCGTTGATCACCACGGCGATCAATGCACAATTCCGTCCAAATGACCAAGGTCTCACCGTCGGGCTCTGGGGGCACACAGGCGATCGGGCCCTGGACTGCTTAGCAGTCACATATACCGGCTCGGCGTTGTTACGACTGCTGGACATGCTCGTCAGTGACACGCTGACCGTCACGCTCCACTTGAGTTGGTCAGCGCCGGTCTCCCTGAACAAACTCGCGGCAGAGATGGTACTAGCCGGGCGTCTGTTCTTTGACGCACCGATGTCCTACCTTCATGTTCCCGTCAACGCGCTCGATGATGTGTGCCGGTTCTCCGATCCCCTTGCGTATCGACTCGCCGTCGCCGAGCTGAGGCGGACCCTCGACGAGCAGAGCGGAGCCACGTCCTTCTCCAAGAAGGTGAGACGGTTGTTGGACGAGGATCCCGGACAGCGAAGTTGCCAGCGGGTCGCAGACGAACTCTCGGTATCCACCAGCACACTCAAACGCCGGCTCGCCGAAGAGGGCACCACCTTTCGCGAGTTGCGCCAGTCGTGTCTGCGGGAGAGCGCGATGATGCTGTTAATCACCCGATCAATGTCGGCAAGCCAGATCGCGACCGAGCTCGGATACGGCGATCTTGCTAACTTCTCACACGCCTTCAAGCGATGGACCGGCCGCTCTCCGAGCGAGTACCGACGCTCACAACGCTGAGGATGTCCCCGCACGCCCGGAGATAGCCGGTCATGGGTAGCTTCTTCTTCTGAAAAGAAGTAACCGGTGCTTAAGAATCAGCCACGACGTCACCGAACGGCCGTGGAGGCCGCTGACCGAAGTCGAGTGAGTCATCAGTAGCAGGCCAAACCGTGCCCGACACGGCGACTGAACGGCAGAGCCGGGCGCTGGTGTGAATAGTCATTCGCTATTGTCGATACATGCCAGCGAAGACAGTCCGCACCGAACTCACCTCGGGCGCCATCGAAGGATTCACGCGGGACGGCGTCAATCGCTGGCGTTCCATTCCCTACGCCAAGCCACCAGTCGGCGCGCTGCGGTTCAAGGCTCCCCAGCCGGTCGAAGCGTGGGACGGCGTCCGACCCTGCCACCGATTCCGCTACTGCGCTCCACAGCCCCGCCGATACACCATCGTCGGTCCGGGCAAGTTCCAGCCCATGAGCGAGGACTGCCTCACCCTGAATGTCGTTGCACCCGTCGGCGGCTCGGACCGACCTCTGCCCGTGATGTTCTTCATTCACGGCGGGGCGTACTTCCTGGGCAGTTCCGCGACACCGATCTATGATGGCGCGTCGCTTGCCCGCAGCGGTTGCGTGTACGTATCGGCAAACTACCGCCTCGGCGCCCTAGGGGCTGTCGACCTGTCGTCGCTGTCCACCGCAGACATCCATATTGACGACAACCTCTACTTGCGTGACCTCGTGTCGGCGCTCAGGTGGGTACGCGAGAACATCGCGGCATTCGGCGGCGATCCCGATAACGTGACGATCTTCGGAGAGAGCGCGGGCGCGCACGCCGTTACCACTTTGCTGGCCGTGCCAGCGGCTAAAGGGCTTTTCGCACAGGCTATCTCACAAAGTCCGGCCGGCGCGCTATCCCGCTCCCAGGAGCTGGCCGCGGAGTTCGCCGCCAAGTTCGCATCCATTCTCTGCGCCGACGAGCGGGAGCCCGCCCGCCTCCTGTTGGCGGCGCGTCCGGCTCAACTGGTGAATGCATTCGATCGCTTGCTCACCACGAGTGCATCGGACCTTGCTGGCGGTTACCCGGTGGGATGCACATTCGGAACCGACTATCTACCGTCCGAGCCCATTCAAGCGATGCGCGACGGCGAGGCGTACCGTGTGCCGCTGATCGTCGGTACGAACGCCGACGAGGGCCGGTTGTTCACTCGCTTCCTCAAACTCCTCCCGACGAACGAAGCCAAGATCGAAGCGTTACTAGCGGGAGCGGAACCCACCTGTCGTGAGCGAATTACCGCTGCCTATCCCGAATATCCGGCCCCCGATGCCTGTATCCGACTGGGGGCCGACTTCACATTCGGATCGACACTGTGGCAGCTCGCGGATTCCCACAGTCGGCACGCCCCCACATATCTGTACCGCTATGACTTCGCCCCGCGAACTCTGCAATGGGCCGGGCTGGGTGCCACCCATGCGACGGAGCTTCTTGCGGTGTTCGACGCCTACCGCACGCCGCTCGGTCGGCTACTCAGCGCCGGAGCCGATCGCCGCTCGGCCCTACGCGTGAGCGACGACATGCAAGGGCGCTGGGATGCTTTCGCACGCACCGGAGTTCCAGGAGACGGCTGGCCGCGGTACACCAGCGACGCCCGTCCGGTCCTGGTCTTCGATCGCGCTTCGCGAGTGGACAACGACCCCCACGCCGACCGCCGGAAAGCATGGGAAGGCTTTCAAGTCCTCGGACGCTGACGAGCGGTCCCCCGCGGCGACGCATGCGTTCACAGCATTTGGCACCGATTGTTTCTGGGAGCCAAGGGTGAAACGGTGGCAAGGAGCACCTCCGGCGTGCCAATCCCAAAAGGCCGAAGAGGGCCACATTCTTGCCGAGGATTTGACGTACGAACGCAACCCGTGTTGCGGCCTTGGGATCCGATCTCGTCAATCGCTCGAACCGAATGCGGCCGACGAGGTGGCGAACCCACATTTACGGAACTGGCCACGCCGGTCGGGTTGCGCCGCCGGAGGCGACGCGTTCGCTCACCAACTGGTCCTCGCGACATTCTGCCGGGTAACGTACTGCGAGTGAACGAGCCCTCACATCGGGAGGGCGGGTGCCGATCAGGACGGGGATTGATGAGCGAGGAAGCGATCACCTACGAGGTCGTCGACGGGGTGGCCTGGTTGACGATCAATCGCCCCGAGGCACGGAACGCGCTCAACGGGGCGGTCCGGCAGGGACTGTTCCACAGCGTTCACCGCTTCAACGCCGACGACTCCGCCAAGGTTCTGGTGCTGACCGGGGCAGGCGATAAGGCGTTCTGCGCCGGAGGGGACCTTAAAGAGATGGCGGAGACGGCGCTCACGGTTCCGCCGCCGGACTTCGCGCCGCAATTCGGGCGCAACATCCAGGTCGCCAAGCCGACCATCGCCGCGGTGAACGGCGTCGCCTTCGCTGGCGGATTCCTACTGGCCCAGCAGTGCGACCTTGTCATCGCAGCCGAGCACGCCAGGTTCGCGGTCAGCGAGGTCAAGGTAGGTCGCGGCTCGCCATGGGCTGTCCCGCTGTCGTGGCTGCTGCCGCCGCGGATTGCGCTGCAGATTTTGATGACCGGCGACCCGATCACTGCCGAGCGCGCCCGCGAGGTCGGCATGGTGAACGAGGTCGTGCCCGCAGCGGAGCTGCGGGCACGAGTTCAGGAGATCGCCCTGCGGATCGCTTCCAACGCACCGCTGTCCGTACTCGCGGCAAAAAAGACCGTATACCTCTCCGCAGCGCACCACCTGACGGAGGCCTACGCCCACGCCGACCAGATATGGGAGCCGGTGTACCTCAGCGCCGACGCGCTAGAGGGTCCCGCCGCGTTCCGCGAGAAGCGCACACCGGTTTGGAAGGGACGTTAGACGTGGCCGTGCCGATGGAGTCCTTGATCACCGACATCGGGGCGGAAACGGCCGAGCTGTGGTCGCTGATCGCCGAGCTGCCCGAGGGGCAAGCCGGGTGGGACGCGCCCACCCCCGCGGCAGGCTGGGCGGTCCGCGATCAGATCAGCCATCTTGCGTTCTTCGACGACGCCGCGGTGCGCTCAGCCACCGACCCCAAAGGGTTCACGGCCGAGGTGCTGCCCATGCTCGCTGACGGCCGGATCTCCCCGGACACCATCGCCGAGCGCTACCGGCCGATGCCGACAGCGGAGCTGCTGTCCTGGTTCGACGGCGCGCGCCGCGCCCTCGTCGCTGCCTTCGCAGCGATCGACCCCTCGATGCGGGTGCCGTGGTTCGGCCTCCCCATGAGCGCGGCTTCCTCGCTGACCGCGCGGATCATGGAGACCTGGGCGCACGGTCAGGACATCGCCGACGCGCTGGGAGTGACCCGTGTGCCCTCGGCCCGGTTGCGCCACGTCGCCCACATCGGCGTGGGAGCGCGGGCGTTCAGCTACATGGCCAACGGCCTGGAGGTGCCCGAGGAACCCGTCCGTGTCGAGCTCACCGCACCGGGGGGCACGCTGTGGACCTGGGGCCCCGACGGCGTGCCCAACCGGGTCACCGGCACTGCGCACGACTTCTGCCTGCTCGTCACCCAGCGCAGGCATCGCGACGACACCGCACTGCACGTCACCGGTCCGCTCGCCGACCAGTGGCTCTCCATCGCGCAGGCCTTCGCCGGACCTCCCGGTGGCGGGCGCACCGCAGGACAGTTCGACGGAGGTGTGTCGTGAGGGACCCGGTACGCATCGGAAATTGCTCGGGCTTCTACGGCGACCGGATCGCCGCGGCGCGGGAGATGGTCGAGGGCGGGACGGGCGAGCAGAGCATCGACGTGCTGTGCGGGGACTACCTCGCTGAACTGACGATGCTCATCCTGGCGAAGGCCCAGGCGAAGGATCCGGCGGGCGGTTACGCGCGCACGTTCCTGACCCAGATGGAGCAGGTGTTGGGCACCTGTTCCGACCGCGGTATCAAGATCGTGGCCAACGCCGGTGGGCTCAACCCGGCCGGGCTGGCCGTCAGATTGCGCGAGCTTGCGGACCGGCTCGGTATCACCGTCCGGATCGCCCACATCGAAGGTGACGACTTGCGCGGGAACCTCTCCGCGATCACCCCTGCGGTCGGTGAGGTCAAGCCGGTCTCGGCCAACGCCTACCTCGGGGGTTGGGGTATCGCCGAAGCGCTGGGTGCGGGCGCCGACGTCGTCGTCACCGGACGGGTGACAGACGCCTCGCTGGTCGTCGGCCCGGCCGCCTGGTGGCACGGGTGGGAGCGCACCGACTGGGACCGGCTCGCCGGTGCCGTCGTGGCCGGCCACGTCATCGAATGCGGACCACAGGCCACGGGCGGCAACTACGCCTTCCTCGACGAGATCACCGACCGTCGCTACCCGGGCTTCCCGATCGCGGAGGTGGCGGCCGACGGCTCGTCGGTGATCACCAAGCACGCCGACACCGGGGGGCTGGTGTCGGTCGGTACGGTCACCGCCCAGCTGCTCTACGAGATCGCCGAGCCGGCCTATCTGGGGCCCGACGTGGTGACTCACTTCGACACGATCTCGCTGGCCCAGCAGGCCGAGCACCGGGTGGCGATCACGGGTGTCACCGGCAGCCCGCCACCGGAGACGCTCAAGGTGGCGCTGAACGAGGTCGGGGGCTACCGGAACACCATGACGATGGTGCTCACCGGCTTGGACCTGGAGGCGAAAGCCGCGTTCGCGCAGCAGCAGCTGTTCGACATCCTCGGCGGCCGGGGATCCTTCGCCGAGGTCGACGTCCGGTTTCTGCGTTTCGACACACCGGACGCCCCCACCAACGACCAGGCGTGCGCGCACTTGCGGATCACGGTCAAGGACACCGACCCGCGCAAGGTCGGCCGGGCGTTCTCGAGCGCAATCATGGAGATCGCTCTGGCCGGGTATGCCGGCTTCCACACCACCACGCCACCCACGTCGGAGTCAGTGTTCGGCGTGTATCGCCCAGCGACCGTGCCCCGGTCGAGCGTGACGCAGGTCGTGGTGCTGCCCAACGGTGAGCGCCGGAGGATCGCCGATCCGCCGACCGGTAGCGTGCCGGCCGCGAAGGTCCGGGGCAGCGCGGCAGCCGCGCCGCCGACCGAGCCGACATGCCGCGCGCCGCTGGGCGCGGTTCTGGGCGCGCGGTCCGGCGACAAGGGCGGCAACGCCAATATTGGTCTCTGGGCCCGCGACGACGCCGGCTATGCCTGGGTGCGCGAGCACTTAACCGTCGAGCGACTGCGCGGGCTGCTCGGCCCGGAGGCTGCGCAGCTGCGCATAGAGCGATTCGAGCTGCCCAACCTGCGTGCGCTCAACGTTGTGGTGCACGGGCTGCTGGGGGAAGGCGTGGCATCCTCGACCCGGCCGGATGCCCAGGCGAAGGGCTTGTGCGAGTACCTGCGCTCCCGCATCGTGGACATACCGCAATCCCTTGTCGGCGCGACCTGACAAATCCCGAATTTGGAGTAGCCGGGCCACTCTGTCGACGTATCGCCAATCAAGTCGCCGTCCTCTGCCTGCTGCTTGACGTAGCCCCTTTGCCAAAGCCGTGTTGCCGAACGATGTGATGACGATCGGATGACGCCAACAGCGTCCGGCAGACGGAGAGATGGCTTTGTCCAGTTCCTTGCCGAACTGGACATCCAAAGAGGGCGCAGCGATCTGCCCACGCGGTTGCCGATCTTGGCCAATGAGCGGGCACATCCACGAATGGGGATCACACGCGCAGGCGCCAGCCACCTGCCACTGGGCGTCTACATTTCAACTCAACCTGGGATTGTGAGCAGGTGTTAACGTTCGTAGTGTAGCTCCCGGCGCTGCAGTGCTGCGCGAGCCCTGGTTGCGAGCGAAGGAAGGTAGTAGTGAACAAGGTGGTCGTTGCCGGACGTACCCGGGTCGGCGGCGAACGTCGGGAACGGATTCTCGCCTCTGCCACCGAGTTGATTGCCGAGCGGGGCTACCACGCTGTCTCCATGGCCGACATCGGCGTTGCATCAGGGGTTGTCGGGCCGGCCATCTATCGCCATTTCAACAGTAAGAGCGATCTACTGGCGGCCCTCTTCGAGCGAGTGGTGGACAAACTCCTTAAGCGTGCGACGGCGATCGTCGAGCAGTCCCGCGACGAGGCGGAGGCGCTGACCCTGCTGGTGTCAGACCAAGTCGCCTTGGTAATGGATCAACGCGAGCTGGCAATGGTGTATTACCGCGAAGTGCACAATCTGTCGGATCAGCACCAGAGCCGGTTGCGCCGAAAGCAGCGACTCTATCTAGAAGAGTGGGTACACCTCGTCGGAGAATTGCGGCCCGCGGTCGATGAGATTGAACTTCGGGCGATGGTTCATGGAGCGATCGGAGCCATTCAATCGATCTTGCACTACCGCGGCACTGGCCTGGCTCCCGAACAGACCTCTGCGCTGCTCGTTGCGATGGGTCACGCCGTGCTCGGCGTCCCCGCGTCGAGTCACCAGGTGCGCGGCGTGAACACTGAACCATCCTGTCCGCGTCCCGGTACGCCGCAGCACTAAGCAGGTCCAGGGTGTCAGCAACACACGAAGACGACCTCGCTCAGTATGTCTGCACGACGGTCTTGAGGGCGACAGCCGCCAGGAAAGGACTCATCTAATTGCCTGGCTGCATGCCCAGGGCTTCACGATTGATCAAAGCCGACTGGTGGCCCCAACCCCTCTCCTTCTTCCTACAAGCCGCGTACTGGGTGATGAGGGACGGTACGTCTCTCTGCGCGAGCTGAGCACGGAAACCGGAATCCAGACGAAACAGTCGCCATATTGCGGGCCCTCACGGAAGGCATCGGGCAGGCCACGGAGATGATGCGTGGCTTCGCGCGCTGAACATGTTGAAAGCTTCAGCCCGACGATTTGGAGAGGCTCGCGAATCGACTCGCGACTGCTGCGCGCGAGGCTGCCAACCCACCGGTTGAGATTCGTGAAACCCTCGGGGCGCGGTCATGCTGGTCTCATCACGACCGACGCCGCTGGTGACGACGATGCTGGACCTGATCGACAGCGCGTCAGCAAATGACCTGCCTTCCTTGAGGATTGGCGTGGCGTCCGGGTCAGCGGTCTCGCGCGCGGGCGACTGGTTCGGCAACCCCGTGAACCTGGCCAGCCGAGTGAGCGCGGCGGCGCGGCCAGGCGCAGTGTTGGTGGGACTCCACGCGGGTGATCGTCGACGACGCAGGCCTCCGGTGGTCGTCCGCCGGCGCATATCGTCTGAAGGGCGTCAGCAGCAAGGTCAACCTGTCTCGGGCGCGGCGCGCCCAGGCCGGCCGAGTAAGGCCCCCGTTTGAAGCGAGCTCGCCGGGTATCCGCCTAGTGAACAGTGACCGCCTAATGAACAGTCACCACCGACTTGATAAGCGAACGCCACCTCGCTATCGCGGCCCCTCGTAACCAATCTAGCGGTCGAATTCGATCTAAAGCGACCGAGCAATGATCTCCTTCATAATCTCGTTTGTCCCACCGTAGATCTTCTGAACGCGAGCATCGGCCCACATCCTGCCGATGGGATACTCGGTCATATAGCCGTAGCCGCCGTGGAGCTGCAAGCAGTCATCAAGGGCGACCATCGCACGCTCAGTAGTCCACCATTTCGCCATCGCGACGGTGGGGATGTCGAGTTCACCGCGCAGATGGCGGGCGACGCAGTCGTCGATGAAAACGCGGCTGATGTGGGCGTCGGTGGCGACCTCGGCGAGCTTGAACTTGGTGTTTTGGAAGGCGAAGACGGGCTTGCCGAAGGCATGCCGATCTTTGGTGTATTCCACAGTGAACTCGAGCGCTGTTTCTAGTACTGTCACTGCACCAAGCGCAAGGATCAATCGCTCTTGGGGAAGTTGCTGCATCAACTGAATGAACCCCTGGCCTTCAGTCGTACCCAGGAGGTTCTCAACCGGAATGTGCACATCTTCGAAATAGAGCTCGGAGGTGTCCTGTCCGCGCTGACCGACCTTGTCCAACACCCGACCCCGCCGAAAGCCCGGTCGATCGCCTTCGACCAAAACCAACGAGATTCCGTTCGCTCCGGCACTGGGGTCGGTCTTCGCAACGACGATGATGAGGTCGGCCTGAGCGCCGTTGGTGATGAACGTTTTGGAACCGTTGACAACGTATTCGTCTCCAACGCGCGATGCCTTGGTCGTGACAGATTGGAGATCGGAGCCAGTGCCCGGCTCCGTCATCGCAATCGCGCCAACCATCTCACCAGTTGCCAGTCTGGGAAGAAAGCGTTCCTTCTGCTCATCGGTGCCGTACTCGAGCAGGTAGTGGGCGACGATTCCACTATGAAGCGGCGCGCCCCATGCCGAATCGCCGATGCGGGCCTGTTCCTCAATCAAGACTGCTTCGTGAGCGAACGTTCCCCCACCTCCGCCGTACTGCTCGGGGATTGACATGCACAGCAACCCAAGATCACCCGCCCGGGTCCACAGGTCCCGATCCACGTGGTGCTGCTCGATGAAGCGGGCACTGTGCGGCGCGACCTCCTTCTCACAGAACGTACGTGCCAAATCCCGCAGTGCGTCGAGGTCGTCGTCCATCCAGCTAGAGCGGTTGGCTGCCATTACAAAGTCCTCACTGTGTTTGCTTGCGCACCGATCCCGCAATGGTCTCGCTTCGCCTGTGGGTACATGGTGTACCACGAATCGCACGCCGGGTACAACACGTACCCAGAACTTTCCAGAGCGCGGGGCGTTACGGTGACATCGTGGAGCGACAGCACTGGGTGGACACCACAGCGGTACGCCGCGCGGCCAGTAGGTTGCCGGGCCGTGAACTACGTCGTGAACAGATCATCGAAGCGGCGCTCAGCGCAATCGAAGAGAACGGGCCCCACGCACTCACGGGCCAAATCGCAGACAAGGCCGGTTTGGGACGCACACACTTCTACCGCCACTTCGCAAGTAAAGAAGAACTCGATCTTGCCGTGGCTCGTCACGTCCACCGCGAACTCACTGCGAAGATTCGCCTAACTCTGGATGTCCAGGGATCGCCGCTAGACGTGATACGCGCGCCGGTCACTCAGCACGTCATGTGGGCTGACGAACACCCCAACCTCTATCGGTTCCTGGTGAACCGACACTATCGGCGCAGCACCGAGAAGACCGCGCCCGGCAGCAGCGCATTCGCCTCTGAACTCGCCGTCGCGGGTGCCCGTTACTTTCCTCGCTACGGCGAGGACTCAGAGGCGGCAGACCGCAATGTCGCCGCCATCATGGGCTTGATGGACGCTTCGGTCCTATGGTGGCTGGACCATCGCGACTCCACTCGTGACGAACTCGTCATTCGGTTGACACGGCAAACCTGGTTGATAATCAATGACAGGCTGCAGGAACTGGGATTCCAGCTTGATCCCCACTTACCACTCTGCGAACCGAAAACCTGACCAGGTACAATTCGAGCCTCCCCACGCTAAACCCTCCGTCTTCGACACCGCCATCAACGATGATTGCGTTGGCGCCGCTCACCGACGCCGCGCATCAACGCGAAAGCTTTCAATCCAAGCGACGGCGCAGCATCGCTAGTGCGCGCAACTACGCCACGCCACCGAGGAACTACCCGGAATATCTGGCGACTCTCCAGCAACTCGAGTCCCGCGCGGGCCACGGCCGCAGCATCCATTGGACGCGGTCCGGCGAACAGAAGCGCCGCCCCAGGGTCGGCAACTCGGTCGGTGACCATTTTCGTACTTACCACGTCAGGGCATAGCGCCCGTGCGTGGATTGGCAATCCCGCATGGTCAAGGTCGCCCTGCAGCGATGTGGTGAACGACAATACGGCCGCTTTGGTTGCTGCGTACATCGCTAATCCAGGGATGGGCGCCAGAGCCGAGAGGGACGCGATGTTGAGGATCGCGCCCCCACCCGCGCCCATAGCGACAACTGCCGCGTGTGAGCCGGCAACGACACCTCGTACATTGACATCGAGGATCGACGCAATCTCGGCATCGCTGTGACTCCAGCTGTTACCCGCGAGTAGGATCCCAGCGTTGTTTACCCACACCGCCAGAGGGCCAGCGGCTAAAGCCTGAGCAGCGACTTCCCGATGACCCGACGGATCTCGTACGTCGTGCGTGGCGCTCCAAGCGCCACCGCCGACCTCGGTGGCAGCGCGCTCCGCTGCGTCGCCATCCACATCCGTGAGCAAAACCTTGTGACCGGCAGCGGCGAGTTGTCTCGCGATCTCCAGACCAATCCCTCGACCTGCTCCTGTGACGACGGCTGTTGATGGTTCTAGCATGACCATCCTTTCCGGCAGTTTGCGTAGGTTTGCCGACTACGGTTCGCCGGGGTTTGTTGAGGATCTCCGAGGCCACTTGGAGGACTGCGTCGATTCCGCCGGCGCCCTGTGAGGGCGATGTGCTCGGCTAAGCACTCAAAAGTCTCGTGGAATGACCTAGATATCATCGGCGACACAACGTAATAGGTAGGCCGTCGACAGGGAACAGGCAGGGACGTATTGTCCCACCGAACGCGGTAGCCGTCATCCAGACTCCAGGTGAATTCCCGCAGCATCTCGTGCAGTATTGCCTTCACCTCCAAGGTGCCGAAGTGCATCCCGATGCGCTTGTGCGCGCCTCCTCCGAACGGAAGCCAGGCGAAGCGGTGGGCCTGATCCTCGCGCCGTGGCGGCTCGAGTCGCGTTGGGTCAAACCGGTCCGGCTCGGTCGACACTGTGGGCGCAAAGTGGTTGACCGCAGGCGTGATGGCGACGAGCACTCCGGAGGGGACGTAGTAGCCATCAATTACGGTGTCGGTCACTGTCTTACGCATAACCAACGGTACCGGTGCAACTAGTCTGAGCGACTCCTTGATGACCAAGTCCATCGCCGTAAGCCCCTCCAGGTCCTCAATGTCCGGCAGATCGTCGCCTAGACGGTCAGACTCAGCACGAAGTCGATCCTGCCATTCAGGATTCTTCGCCAAGAAGTACGCCACAGCGGCAGTGGTGATCGTTGACGTGTCATGAGCGGCCATCATCAGAAAGATCATGTGATTTATGATGTCCGCATCAGTGAAGCGTTCGCCGTCCTCGGCGCGCGCCTCACATAGCGCGGCGAGTAAATCACCATTCTGCCCCGAGCGTGCCGCCGGTAAGTTCCGGGCGAAGGCCAACGAGAGGCAATCCCTGATCGCCGATAACTGGCTTCAATCCGCTACCTGTCGGCGGCGCGGCGAGTTCGCGAACCGGCCATCGTCGACTCACTCCTGGATAGCGCGCTCGACGCGCTGCGGGAGGGGATTCAGTAGTACCGACAACAGCCGGTCACGGGACTTGCTTGCCGAACCGGACGGCGATTTGGTCATCGAGTGCCCCCTTGATGTTGTTTCTCGCATTATCGGAAGGATTTCACCCATCGTTTACACCGGTGACCACCCTGTCAACGGCGGTCACAGTTGCCGCTCGAATGTCGGCGACTCCCCGCCGTCCTCGGATACCCGTCACTGAACAGAGCCGCCACTAGTCGACGCTATCGGCCCCGCTTGGGGCATAGGGCATGTCGGCCAGATGGGTGTTGGCCGGCTCGGGTGTCCCCCTGCGCGACGAGTTCGCGGGCGCGGGACGCGACAGGACGTAAGCGCGCCGCTTCGGCCTGCGCGCACGAAGGCGATACAAGAAGGTCGGGCTGGGCCAGTTGGTAGAGATCGACCCGCGCGCCGAGCGATACCAGCTCGTGCACATAGTCCACACGGATCTGTCCAGGCGGCGACTCAACCGGTCGTTGAAGCGCTTCTCCACATCGGCACGGACCTCGATAACACTTCCTGGATGGGCACGGAGAACCTTCATCAACCTGACGATGTGTCGGGCCTGCGATTCGAGCATGTAGACGATGGACCCGGATCCCACGTTGGTGTTGGGCCCGTACATCATGAGGAAATTCGGAAACTCTGGCACCGATAGGCCGTAGTAGGCGTGCGCGCCATCCGCCCACACGTCCGACAATTTTCGGTCCGAGCGGCCGTAGACCTCCATCGGGGAAAGAAACTCGGTGGCACTGAAGCCAGTGCCGTAGATGATCACGTCGGCGGCGTGGAAGTCGCCGTTCACCGTGCGGATTCCGCCAGGTTCTACTGCCCGGATATCGTCGGTGACCAATGAAACGTTGGGACGTGCGAGCGCGGGGTAATAGTCGCTGGAGAACAGAATCCTCTTGCACCCGGGCGCATAGTCCGGCGTCAGGTGGGAACGCAGCCGGGCATCCGACACCTGGCGACCTAGGTGCCGGAGGGCGATGACTCCCAAGACTCGCGCTACTGGCTTCGCGTCGACGAGTGCCAACGCCAAGAACTCGAATATCGTCCAAATCATCAGACGTTCGCTGAGCCGCAGAATGGGCAACTTGCGCAGCAGTTGGTGATGCCGCCCACCGTACTGACGGTCGAATTTGGGCAGCACCCATGGGGCTGACCGTTGGAAAACGTCCAAGTGCTCAGCGCCTGCGGCGACCACCGGGACGAACTGCACCGAACTAGCGCCGGTGCCGACGACCGCAAGCCGCTTGCCGCTGAGATTCAGATCGTGGTCCCAATTCGCGGAATGAAACGACGGGCCCGCGAAGCCCGAGATTCCAGGAATATCAGGAACTGAGGGTCGGGACAGCTGGCCCACGGCCGAAATGACGACATCGCACTCCAATTCCTGACTCGTAGTCGTGGTCAGACGCCATGTGTTCGTGCGCTCATCGAAGGCCGCCTTAGCGATTTCGGTTTTGGTCCGAAGGAGGGACAGCAAACCACTTTCGTCGGCGACGCGGCGAAGGTAGGCGAGGATATCGCCTTGTTCTGCGTAACGCCGACCCCACCTGGGATTCGGCGCCGAGGAGATCGAGTACAACTGCGACGGGACGTCACAGGCCGCCCCTGGGTAGGTGTTCTCCCGCCAGACTCCCCCGACACCATCGCCCTTTTCGACAATGAGGACCCTGTCGAACCCTGCGCGTTTGAGGCGAAGTGCAAGGGTAATTCCGGCGAAGCCAGCGCCGATGATGACGATCGAGGGGTTACCAGGGGGATTGTCCTGGGTTGGTTCACGTTTCACGGGTTTCATCGTTAGCTCATACAACCTTCGTGCTGGGGCGCCTCGTGGTCAAGGCGTGCGCAGGGACGCTGTCAACGGACGGTGGCCGAAGTAGCCAAGAACTCGCCACCGAGCCTGAGGGCCTCACGTGCTTCTGGCAGTAGGCGAAACATCGCCTGGAAGACATGGATCTGGCCGCGGAAAACTTGCAACTGCGAGGAGACCCCTGCAGTTTGCAGACGTTTGGCAAAGACTCTGGAGTCGTCGAGCAACATCTCTCGTCCGCCGACCTGAATCAAAGTTGGTGGCATGTCCGTGAGATCAGCATCGAGCACGCTTATCCTCGGGTCGGCTGGATCGGCGCCCGCCACGTACAGACCAATTGTTCTCGACGCAGAGATGGCGGACGCAAAGGGGTCCCGTCTGCGCAGATCACGGTCCATCGCGAGTTGGCATGTCAAATCCAGCACCGGCGACATCAGCAGCATGGCATCCGGCGTCGGCAGTCGATGTTCCCGAGCGCCAAGCGCCGTCGCCGCAGCAAGCTGGCCGCCTGCGGAATCGCCGGCGAGCGCCACCGTGCCAGAAGACGCGGTGATCGCGCTTCCCTCTGTCAACCATCGATAGGCGATCAGTGCATCATCTGCGGCCGCCGGGAAGGGATATTTCGGGACCAATCGATAGCGCACGGCAAATACCGGCCTGCGGGCGGCCGCGGACAGTTCGCTGATGAGGCCACGGTGGGTCTCGGGAGAGCACATAGAAAATGCGCCGCCGTGTATATAAAGAATCGGCGGAGCATCCGAGGCCACGTTGGCCGCCTTGACCCAGTCGCCTCGCACACGTTCACCGGCGAAGGGCGTGTCTACCTTCTCGACACTGATTGCGCGCCTTGGCCGCGACACCACGAGTGTTCCCCGTAGCACGCGGTCCATGACCGCGAAGCCATGGTCGTTGGCCGGAATCACTTGCGTGAGAGGTCGAAGAACGCCTCGCGCCGTTGCCGCGACCAGGTGGCTCGCCATGCTCGGATTCGGCCTGGCAGGTGAACTCATCCGGCGGTGTCCACCTTCTGTGGGGCAGTGTCCGCCTTTTTCGCCGGTCGCCGTTCGAAACGGTAGTCGGCCAAGTCGAATCGTCGACTGCGCCAGATCGACTCGACCGTCGTCGTGGGACGCAGAGGCACGTCCCCATGCTTGTCGAAGTAATAGCTGTTCGCGCCCGCGCAGCTGTCCTGCCAGAAGACCTGCGTATGCCGCCGTGCCAGCATCTCCGCGAAGAAGCGTTGATTCGCCTCCTCGCGTACCTCGACGTAGTTCGAGTCGGCCGTCCTGGCATGCCGGAGGCAACGGAGAATGTGACCCGCCTGTGCCTCGATGAGTGCGAAGTAGGACGACCCGTTGTATCCGTACGGGCCAAACACTGAGAAATGGTTCGGGAATCCTGGCACGCTGACTCCCTCATATGCCTGGAGTCGGTTCTCGTCCCACCACTGTGCCTGGTCTCGGCCGGCGACACCTCTGAGCGAGTAGGTGGGCATGCTGTCCGATTCCATGACCTTGAATCCCGTTGCCAGGACGAGCACGTCGATCTCGTGTCTGACGCCATCGGCCGTAATTACCGCGGTCTCATCCACCCGGGTGATGGGGTTGGTTTCAAGAAGGACGTTCTCGCGGTTGAACGTCTTCAAATATTCGTTGTGAAAGCTTGGTCGCTTGCAGCCCAGCGCGTAACGCGGCGTCAGCTTCTCCCGAACGACCGGGTCGGTGACCTGCCGACGCATATAGCTGATCGCTGCACGCTCGATCGCCGACGCCAGCGGTATGGCGGTATGGAAGTGCGCTGCGACGGGAAAGGTGAGTTCGACAAAGGCCTGGCTGGCTCCCCGCGCGGCGATCTGCGCTCCGGGTGCGAGCCGGAGAAGAGCACTCAGCGGGCGGGGCACCGCGAAGTCGAATTTCGGCAGACACCATATCGGGGTGCGCTGAAAGACGGTGAGTGTGTCCACGTCCTTGGCTATCGAGGGGATCAGTTGCACCGCCGAGGCGCCCGTCCCGATGACGGCGACCCTCTTTCCGGTGAGGGTCTGCTGGTGGTCCCAGCGCGACGTGTGCATCGTGACCCCGCCGAAGTCCCCGACCCCCGGTATGTCCGGCGATTTTGGTCGCGTGAGAACCCCGGAGGCATTGATGACGAACCTCGCTGTCAGTTCCTCGTCCGTCGAGGTAAACAAACGCCACAATGTCGATTCTTCGTCGAACTCAGCCCTCACAACCGTGACTCCGAAGCGGATGCGCGACGCGAGGCCATATTTTTTCACGCAATGCTTCGCGTAGTTCTTCAGTTCGATCCCCGGCGCATAGGTACGGGACCACGACGGGCGTTTCTCAAAGGAGAATTGGTAACTATATGACGGAATGTCTACTGCAATCCCCGGGTAGGTATTCCAGTACCAGGTTCCACCCACCCCTTGGGCCTCATCAACGATGAGGAAGTCCGAGAAACCTTCCTTCAGCAGCTTGATGCCCACTCCGATCCCGGAGAATCCAGCTCCGATGACCAATATCTCGTGGGTGGGGACCTCGTACGTAGGGGCTCCGGAGGTGGGGGCATTCTCGTCGCCCGCAACATGGACACTCAAGCGTCTTTCCTCACTCTCGAGGCTGCGCGCTTAGGCGGTACCTTCCCGACGCCCACGTCCAGGATGTCGGCTTTGACGTCAGACCGCGTTGGCAGGGCGCCTGCGCTTTTTCGGCCCTGGGCTACCTTGGCCTTGCGGCCCTGGGCAACCTTGGCCACATTCGAGCCGTTTTGGGCGTGTTCGGTTGGGTGGTGCTCAGTTCGTGCGGTTGTCGGGGTCGTTACATAATCACCCATGTCGAACTTGGACAGTGCGCGCTTGAACTGGGTGGCGAAACCGGGGTACATGGTGCCGTTGTATCCGTCATTCGTGAGGTACCAACTCTTACAGCCCGAATTCCATGTCGTACTTACCAACCGTTGCTGGACCTCGCCGTGGTAATCATTTTGCCGATCTTCGCGGACCTCGAGCGTACTAAGATCATTTTCGATGATCGCGCCGATGGCTTTGACGATGTAATTGATCTCGGCTTCCATGTACACGAGGGCCGAATTATGGCCGGGCCCTGAATTGGGACCGAAGGTGAAGAACAAATTGGGATAGCCCGCGACAGTGACACTCCGGTACGCATAGGCGCCCTCGGACCACTCGTCGGAGAGCTCACGACCATGCGCGCCGCGGATGGGAAAAGGTGTGCCGGCCTTGCATACATCGAAGCCGGTGGCAAAGACGATGCAGTCCACTTCGTGTTCGATGCCATCTGCGGTCCGTATGCCATTCGGCGACAGGGTCGCGATCGGCCATGAGACGAGCTTGCAGTTGTCGCGTTGCAGAGCCGGGTAGTAATCGCTGCTCATCAGCATCCGTTTGCAGCCGGCGCGGAAGTTCGGCGTCAGCTGGCGCCTGAGCCAGCTATCCGAAACCTGCCTCCGCAAATTTGCCTTCGCCACCAGCTGGATGCCGGTGGTGACAGGGGTATCCCAGACCATGCCGACGGCCATGAGCTCGTGCACCCAGAACCACGCCTGCCGTGCGGCATTCTGCACGAGAGGCGCTCGACGAAACGCCGTGCGCGCCCACTGCGGATGGGAGAAGTCGGGCCGAGGCAGGACCCAGCCCGGGGTGCGTTGGAAGACCTTCACCGAGCGTGCAGTGTTCACCAGTTCGGGGATGATCTGAACAGCGCTGGCGCCGGTGCCGACCACGGCGACACGTTTGTCGCTCATGTCGTAGTCGTGATCCCAACGCGCACTGTGGATCTTGTGACCAAGGAAGGTGTCCAGTCCGCGGATGTCAGGCAGGCTCGCATTCGCCAGCGGCCCGCTGGCCATCACTGCGGTGCGCGCCGTGAACTGCGAACCGTCAGCTGTCTGCGCTGTCCACAGTGCGCTTTCGTCGTCGAACTCCAGACCGGTGACGTTCACTCCGAACCGGATGAAACGCGACAGCGAGTATTTGTCCACCATCGTCTTGATGTAGTCGAGGATCTCGGCGCTGCCCGAATACGCGCGGGACCAGTCCGGATTTTGCTCGAACCCGTAGGAATAGAGCAGCGACGGAATATCGCACGCCGCACCGGGATACGTGTTGTCCCGCCATGTGCCACCCACCTCGTCGGCGCGTTCAAGTATGACGAAATCGTCAATACCCTGTTGTAGCAGCCGAATTGCGGTTCCCAGGCCGGCGAAACCAGCACCGACGATCAAAGCGGTCGTGGTGTCGCTCATCTGGCCACCGGTTCGTAGGTCAGCTCTTCTGTCCACGTCGGTGACTTACCGAGCACCTCGGTGGGGAAGTGGTCGATCGCGGTACGCAACCGCTGCGAAATGTAATGCAATGGCTGAGAACGCTTGATGCTGGCGGACATGTGAGCCTTCAGGATGTGGTAGCCCGGAACGCGGCGCGTGAACTCACTACGATCGCCTACGTTCTCGTAGCGCATCACCGCGTTGTACAGCTTCTCCTCCGACAACCCCATGGCGTTGAGGTTGGTCAGCATCCTGGTGAGCAACGGCACGTAGAGGACGCCGCCCAGAAGGATTCTCGGGTCGATGAGCGCCCCCATCGTCTGCATCGCGTGAATGCGCATCGGGCTGGCGCCGAGGTCATTCAGAACCTGGAATCCGACTGCCAAGTGCCGCGATTCGTCGTTGTTGACCTTGTTGAAGACCTCGGCGCAGAGCGGATCCTGCACCTCGTCGAGCAGGAACTTGAGCAATGCTCCGTCGAGCGCAGTCTCCAACGCGGGGATCGCCGCTCCGATCACCGTCAGCGGGAGGGCCTCGGCGTAACGGTCGATCCACTCGATGACCAGCCGAATGTTCTTGTTCGGCACCGGGATTTCCCCTTCCTCGAGCATCCCCCACCGCTGCATGAGCGCCAGCTCCGCATTGGCGTGCCGCTGCTCCTCGGCATGGAAATACCGGTAGATGTCACCTAGAGCCTCGAACGGCGCCTTCGGCGCCATGGCGGCGAAAGCGCGTGCGCCGACATGTTCTATCCACACCACGTCAGCCATGAACTGCTTCAGTTCGGGCCGCTGCTCATCAGTGATTTTATCGGCGCCCGGCGCGTCCCAATCGATGTCGGCCAGCGCCCACTGCCGATTCTTGATCGTCTCGAGCATATCGCTGTATTTAAATGCCATTGTAGCCTCCTTTGTTCTTGTCTGTCATGACTTAGCGCGCGATTCGCTCGACCAAGCCGAGCGCACGGGTATACGTGGCAGGCACTGCCCGCTTAAATAACCAGAGAATCTTCGCGTCGACTTGGGGTAGGACGTGCAACTGACCGCGATCGTTCGCGTCCAACGTTTTGCGCGCCACCGATTCCGCCGACACGCCCGTCCACTTCATCAAATTCGTTGCCAGCTTGGCGGCCGACTCCTCAATACCAGGGTTATCGACGATGTTGGTCTTGACAAATGTCGGGCACAGTACAGTCACCGCCACACCAGTACCACTCAGCTCGGCCGCCAAAGTCTCGGATAGCGAGAGCACGCCGGCCTTGCTGACGTTATAGGCACCCATCCGGGGCGCTGCTCCAAAACTTGCAGCCGATGCGACGTTGATAATTCCCCCGCTGCCCTTCGCACGAAGTCGCGGTACGAAGATCTCGCAGCCGTAAATCACTCCCCACAAGTTGACTGAAAGTGTCGCTTCCCAGTCCCGCTTGGGCGTCGCGCCGATGACATTGCCACCGATTCCGATGCCCGCGTTGTTGATCACCAGGCTGGCTGCCGCGCCGAACCACTTCTCGGCGCTGTCGGCGAGTTCGCGGACCTGCTCTTCGTCCGTGACATCGCATGCGATGTCGAGCCCCTCGCCGCCGGCTTGGACGACGAGCCCGACCGTCTCCTTGGCACGCACCGGGTCGATGTCGGCACACACCACTCGTCCACCTCTACGGGCGAGCTCCACCGCGAAGGCACGGCCAATTCCGCTGCCCGCTCCCGTTACGACCGCGTTGGCGCGGCGGCTCAGGCGAGGCGGTCTGTCCCACCTCAAGATATCCATCACTACTGAATCCTTTGCAGATTACGGCGACGCCTGACCTGTGAGACAAGCCGGCCTGCAGCCATCTGGTGGCGGCGAACACAATTGTGGTCGCCTGCCACCAGTTTGATGCGGCGCTCCTGCCTTTGTCAAGATGTATTCGTGCGGACAAAGGCAGCAAGGTGGGGCGGGCGTACTGGCGCCGAACGACGGGCTGACCGGCGGCGGCGCCTAGTGAACGCGGCGACGGAGATCTGGACGGAAAGCGGATGGGCTGCCGTGACAATGCGTGGGGTCTGCTCCAGAGCCGCGCTGAACGACCGATATTTCTACGAGGAGTTCAAGACGCGCGATGAGTTGCTCGTAGCAGCGTGGGACAACGTGCGGGACGAGATGCTCGGCGAGGTTTCGGCAACATTTGCCGAACGCGTCGGTCAACCACCGATCGAAACCATTCGCGCCGCAATCTCGATCGTTGTTCTCCGCATCGCGCAGGATGCCGGGCGAGCACAGATCCTGCTGACACAGCACGTCGGCAGTTCAACATTGCAAGATCGCCGAGCGGTGGCCTTGCAGGAAGCAACCCAGCTCGTCATGGCCGCCAGCAAGCCGCATCTGAAGCCTGACGCAGACGAAATGGCTCTGCGTATGGACACGTTTGTAGCGGTCGGCGGCTTCGTCGAACTGATCAGCGCTTGGCACGCAGGACTACTGGTCGATGTAAGTCAGGTCGACATCGTCGAACATACGAGTAGACTTGCTGAGACGCTGGCTCGCCGCTACGTGGTTGATAAGTTTGGCTAGCTGGTACTCCGGATGCAATTTCCCGGTGGCGGAGGCTGCATTGGCCGCAGGGGTCGTGACACACCGTTGACTAACCTTAGAAACGGTGGAAGGTCCGTCTCGTCGACCTGCCAAGCCGACGCTCCTGCTGTCGAATGGCGGCTTCACTCAGAGGCCAATCTGCTTGGCGATGATCTCCTTCATGATTTCGGTGGTGCCGCCCCCGATACCCAGGATGCGCGAATCGCGATAGTGCCTTTCGACCTCGGTCTCGCGTAGGTAGCCCATGCCACCGTATAGTTGGACGGCCGTGTCAACGGCGAGCGCGCAGGCCTCTACGGCTTGGTTCTTGGCCATCGAGACCATCCGCACGTCGGTGTCTCCGGCGACGATGCGGTCCACAGCGGCACGGGTGTACGTACGGGCGACGTCGACGGCCGTCGCGATATCGACGATCTTGTGCCGCACCACCTGTCGGGTGGATAGCGGTCGACCGAAGGTTTCGCGCTTCTTCACCCAATCCAGCGTCAGGTCGAGGCAGCGCTGGGCCGTGGCGTAGCACTGGACGGCGATGAAAGCACGTTCGACCTGGAACTGTTGCATGATCTGCAGGAATCCGCTGCCTTCGGGGCCAACCAGATTGACCACCGGCACGCGCACGTCGGTGAATCCGAGTTCGGCGGTATCGGAGCACAGCCAGCCCATCTTCTTCAGTGCCCGCGAGACCAAGAAACCCGTGGCGCCACGCTCCACCACGAGCAGAGAAATCCCCGACGGGCCCGGGCCGCCGGTACGCACGGCGGTGGTCACGAAATCGGCGCGGACACCCGAGGTGATGAACAGCTTCGCACCGTTGACCACGTAGTGGTCGCCGTCGCGCCGTGCGGTAGTGCGGATGCCGGCGACGTCAGAACCGGTGTCGGGTTCGGTGATGCCAAGGCTGCCGATCTTCTCCCCGGCCAGGGTCGGCGCCACGAAGCTGCGGATCTGCTCGGGATCGCCCTGCGCGGCCATATGGGGCACTGCGATGTGATGCGTAAGTAGGCTGGCCAGTAAGCCCGACGAGCCGCCGGCCTCCATCACGGCCTCGGTGAGCAGCACCAGGTCGCGCAGGTCACCGCCGGAGCCACCGATCTCTTCGGCGAACCCGATGCCCAGCAACCCCGCTGCGGCTGCGCGGCGGTGGAGTTCTCTAGGGAGCTCTCCGGCGTCCTCCCAGTCTTGCAGGTGAGGAACGATCTCCTTCTGGGTGAACGACATCGCGAGGTTGCGCAACGAGATGCGCTCGGGCGTCATCCACGGGTCGGCTGCGGCCGCCTCCGCTTCCCGCTGATCCGGCTGTTTCATGTGAGTTGCTCCTGCTGTGATCACTCGGGGACGGCACGATTGCCACGTCGACCCCATTGTCGTCGAATGTTAATGACCGATAACGTAGCGTGTCAGGAGATCGACGTTGATGTCACCTGGAGGAAAGTTGATTGACGTCCTGCCCGACCGGGTCGACACCCGCGCGCCGGTATACCTCGAGAATCGCGAGGGACTCATCGCGCAGCTCCATGCGCTCGCCGAACAGCTGGCGCTGGCCAACGGTGGCGGCGGCGAGAAGTACGTCGCCCGGCACCGTAGCCGCGGCAAGATGCTGGCTCGGGAGCGCGTCGAGCTGCTGCTCGACCCCGACACGGCCTTCCTGGAACTCTGTCCGTTCGCGGCGTGGGGCACGAAGTTTCCGGTGGGCGGCAGCGTTGTTGTCGGCATCGGCATCGTCGAAGGCGTCGAGTCGATGATCATCGCGCACGACCCGACGGTGCGCGGCGGAGCCTCGAACCCCTACACCTTTCGCAAGGTGTTCCGGGGCATGGCGGTTGCCCGCGAGAACCGGCTGCCCATCATCAACGTCGTCGAGTCGGGCGGGGCGGACCTGCCCACGCAGGCCGAGATCTTCGTGCCCGGCGGCCAACTGTTCAACGACCTCACCCAGCACAGCGCGCTGGGCCTGCCGACACTGGCGCTGGTATTCGGTAACTCGACGGCAGGCGGCGCGTACATCCCCGGCATGTGTGATTACGTGGTGATGGTCCGCAACCGGTCCAAGGTCTTCCTCGGTGGTCCGCCGCTGGTGAAGATGGCGACCGGCGAAGTGTCCGACGACGAGTCGCTCGGCGGCGCCGACATGCACGCCCGCACCTCCGGGCTGGCCGACTACATGGCCGAGGACGAGCAGGACGCCATCCGGATCGGGCGGCGCATCATGGCCAGACTGAACTGGCGCAAGCTCGGGCCCGGCCCGACACAGCCACCGACCCCCCCGCTGCGAGACCCCGACCAACTCCTCGGGATCGCTTCGGTGGACCCGAAGGTTCCCTTCGACCCACGTGATGTCATCGCCCGAATCGTGGACGGGTCCACCTTCGACGAGTTCAAGCCGCTATACGGCACCTCGCTGGTCACCGGTTGGGCCTCGATCCACGGATACCCGGTAGGGATCCTTGCCAACGCGCGCGGAATCCTGTTCAGCGAGGAGGCGGAGAAGGCCGCCCAGTTTATTCAGCTGGCGAACCAGATCGACACGCCACTGGTGTTTCTGCAGAACACCACCGGCTACATGGTCGGCGCGGAGTACGAGCAGGGTGGCATCATCAAGGACGGCGCGAAGATGATCAACGCCGTCTCCAACAGCGCTGTCCCACACCTGACGATCGTGATGGGCGCGTCCTACGGTGCGGGCAATTACGGGATGTGCGGGCGGTCCTACTCTCCCCGCTTCCTGTTCACCTGGCCCAACTCGCGTTCGGCCGTCATGGGCCCGGCCCAGCTCGCGGGCGTGCTGTCGATCGTGGCCCGCGAGTCGGCCGCCGACCGGGGGCTCCCGTTCGACGAGGAGGCCGACGCCCAGATGCGCGCTGCCGTCGAGGGCCAGATCGAGCGTGAGTCGTTGGCGCTGGCCAACAGCGGCAGGCTCTACGACGACGGGATCATCGACCCGCGCGACACCCGTACCGTTCTCGGGTTCTGCCTTTCCGTGGTCCACAACAGCGAGATCCGTGGCCAGCGTGGCTACGGCGTGTTCCGGATGTGATGGCGATGCCCGTGATCAAGAAGCTGCTGGTGGCCAACCGGGGAGAGATCGCCCGACGCGTGTTTCGCACCTGTCGCGAACTCGGCATCGCGACCGTCGCCGTGTACTCCGACGCCGACGCCGACGCCTGGCACGTGGACGATGCCGACGAGGCCGTCCGGCTACCGGGTTCCTCGCCGGCGGAGACCTACCTCGACGGTGACCGGGTGATCGCCGCCGCCCTCCTCACCGGCGCCGACGCCGTGCATCCCGGCTACGGCTTCATGTCGGAGAACGCCGGCTTCGCGCGGGCCTGCGCCGACGCCGGGCTCGTGTTCGTCGGCCCGCCGCCGGATGCCATCGACGCGATGGGTTCCAAGCTGACGGCCAAGGCGATGATGGCCGATGCGGGCGTGCCGGTTCTCCCGGGCGGCGACGCGACCGGCCTGGACCCCGACAAGCTGCGCAAGCTCGGCGCCGAGATCGGCTACCCGCTGCTGGTCAAGGCGAGCGCGGGTGGCGGCGGGCGCGGCATGCGGGTTGTCGAGTCGGCCGACGACCTCGACGGAGCCGTGGCCTCGGCCTCGCGCGAGGCGATGTCGGCGTTCTCGGACGGCACGGTGTTCCTCGAGCGGTACGTGCAGCGTCCCCGCCACGTTGAGATCCAGCTGTTGGCCGACATGCACGGCACGGTTGTCTCGCTGTTCGAGCGGGAGTGCTCGGTGCAGCGCCGCCACCAAAAGGTCATCGAGGAGGCGCCCTCGCCCGTCGTCGACGACGACCTGCGCGCCCGGATGGGCGCGGCGGCGGTCGCGGCGGCACAGGCCGTGGGTTACGTCGGGGCCGGAACGGTCGAGTTCGTCCTCGACGCGAACGGCGGCGATGACGACGGGACGTTCGCCTTCCTGGAGATGAACACCCGGCTGCAGGTCGAGCACCCGGTCACCGAACTCGTCACCGGGCTCGACCTCGTGCGCCTGCAGTTGCTGGTGGCGATGGGTCGGCCACTGCCTGCCGAGGTGAGCAAGCCGCGGATCACCGGCCACGCGGTCGAGGCCCGGCTCTACGCCGAGGACCCCACGAAGGGCTACCTGCCGCAGACCGGAACGCTGCGCACGATGCAGATCCCCGACCACGTCGGGGTCCGGGTGGACTCCGGCGTGCGCGACGGCTCGGTGGTCAGCCACCACTATGACGCCATGCTGGCCAAGGTGATCGCCTGGGCGCCCACCCGCGCCGAGGCGCTCGGCGCGCTGTCCGCCGCGCTCGCCGGCGCCCGGATCCACGGACTCACCACCAACCGGGATCTGCTGGTTCGCGTTCTGCGCCACGACGAGTTCGCCGGACGCGGCACCGACACCGGGTTCCTCGACCGCCACGACGTGGCCGACCTCGGCGCAGCCCTCATCGACCGCGACGGGGAGGGCTTGCACGCCATCGCGGCCACACTCGCCCAGGTCGCGGGACGCCGCGCGGCGGCCCCCGTCCAGCCGACGCTGCCTGCCGGGTGGCGCAACAACCCGTCCCAACTGCAGTCCACCGGATGGCTGACCGCCGACGGCCGCGAGCGTCGGGTGGGCTATGCGCTGCTCCGCGACGGCGTCGAGGTCGAAGTCGACGGCAAGCCCGTCGAAGACGTCAGCGTGCTCGTGCAGCGGCCGGACCGGGTGGTCCTGGAGACCGGCGGGGTGCGGCGCGGCTACGACGTCGTCCTCGACGCCGACATTGCCTATGTCGACAGCCCTGCCGGGTCCACTGCGTTTACGCAGGTACCACGGTTCCTGGACCCGAGCGCGCTAAAGCCGGCGGGCTCGCTGACGGCGCCTATGCCGGGTTCGGTGATCCGGCTGCCCGTCGCCGCGGGCGACGTCGTGACGGCCGGGCAGGCGCTGGTGGTGGTGGAGGCGATGAAGATGGAACACACCATCGTCAGCCCAATCGACGGGATCGTCGCCGAGCTTTCGGTCGAGGTGGGTCAGCAAGTGTCCACCGGCGATGCCCTCGCGGTGGTCGGAGCGGCCGCCGGTGCAGATCAGGATTGAGCACCATCGGACCCGTCACCGGCCCCGGTGGCCGGTGACATCGAAGTAGGAGAGCGGTATGGAACTGCACGAGACCGAGGAGCGGCGAGCGCTGCGCAAGGCCGTGTCCGAGATCGCCAAGGACTTCGGGCACGACTACTACGTGGCCAAGTCGCTCGGCGGGGAAAAGAGTTCGGAACTCTGGCACGCCGTCGGGGAACAGGGGTTCCTCGGGATCAACATCGCCGAGGAGTACGGCGGCGGTGGCGGCGGCATCTACGACATGCAGATCGTCGGTGAGGAACTGGCCGCGGCCGGCTGCCCGCTGCTGATGACGGTGGTCTCCCCCACCATCTGCGGCACGATCATCCAGGCTTTCGGCAGCGACGAACTCAAGGCACGCTGGCTGCCGGGCATCGCCAGCGGCGAGGTCATCATGGCGTTCGCGATCACCGAGCCGGATGCGGGCTCGAACTCGCACAACATCTCCACCTACGCCAAGCGCGTCGGCGGGGATTGGATACTCAACGGCACCAAGTACTACATTTCCGGCGTCGACGAGGCGGAGGCCATCCTGGTCGTCACCCGCACCGCGACCGACGACCGCGGACGCGGACGGCTGAGCCTGCTCGTGGTCCCGACCGACGCGCCCGGGCTGACCAAGACCCTCATCCCGGTGCAGGCGGTGACACCTGAAAAGCAGTTCACGCTGTTCTTCGACGACGTGCGGGTGCCGGCCGAGAACCTGATCGGCGCGGAAAACGACGGTTTGCGTCAGGTATTCATGGGCCTCAACCCCGAACGCATCATGGGCGCCGCCCTGGGAAACGGCATCGGCCGCTACGCGCTGGACAAGGCCTCTGCCTACGCGCGCGAGCGCAAGGTCTGGGACGTGCCGATCGGAGCCCACCAGGGCCTGTCCCACCCGCTTGCGCACGCTAAAATCCAGCTGGAGCTGGCCCGGCTGATGACCCAGCGGGCGGCCTCATTGCACGACGCCGACGATCCCGGTTCCGCGGAGGCGTCGAACATGGCCAAATACGCTGCGGCCGAGGCGGGCATCCTCGCCCTCGACCAGGCGATCCAGACCCACGGCGGCAACGGGTTGGCCACCGAGTACGGGCTGGCCACTCTCTGGGGCCCGGCGCGGCTGATGCGGACCGCGCCGATCAGCCGAGAGATGATCCTCAACTACGTGGCACAGCACAGCCTCAACCTGCCACGATCGTACTGAGCATCCTTCATCCGTTCCTGTCCGCTTCCGTCTACCAAGACGGACAGTGGTGATCGGTCGCCCGCCGGGGCCGGGTCCTGCCTTAACGAGCATTTGTCAACCAAAACTGCCGAGGAGGCAAATCAACATGGATCGCGGTATCGGTCAGTGGGTCACCAAACGGGCCTTCCTCAACGGGCAGCGCACAGCGCTCGTCCAAGGTGACACCAGCTTCACGTACTCCGACTTCGATCGGCGCACCAACCAGGTGGCCTCGAGCCTGTTGCGTCTCGGTGTCCGTAAGGGGGACCGGGTGGCCATACTGCTGGTGAACTCGGTCGAGTTCCTGGAGGTCCTCCTCGGCTGCGCGAAGATCGGCGCCATCACCATCCCGATCAACGTCCGGCTCGCCGGCCCGGAGATCGGCTACATCCTCGCCGACTCCGGCGCCGACGTGTTCGTGTTCCACGCGCCGCTAGCAGCGGCGGCGGTCAGCGCGCTGACCGAGCCTGGGGTCCGGGTCCGCCACACCCTCCGGGCCGGGGGCGCCCCGGCCGACGGCGAGATCCCCTACACCGACCTGCTCTCCGACGGTGCGCCCGCGCCACTCGACAGCGACGTCGAGGGCCGCGACCCCGCGTTCATCATGTACACCTCGGGCACCACCGGCCGCCCGAAGGGCGCCATCCTCACCCACGACAACCTACGGTGGAACGCCATCAACGTGCTGGGCGCCGAACAAGGCCTGACCGGCAGCGACGTGACTGTCGCAGTCGCCCCGATGTTCCACATCGGCGGGCTCGGGGTACATACGTTGCCGTTGCTCTACGTCGGCGGGACCAGCGTGATCCTGCCGTCGTTCGACCCGGTGGGCACGCTCAAGGCGATGGCCGAGAGCCGGGCCACCGTCCAGTTCATGGTGCCGGCGATGTGGTCGGCGCTGACCCAGGTGCCCGACTTCGACTCCTACGACCTCTCCGCGCTGCGTCTGGCCATGGGCGGCGGCGCACCGATGCCGCTGACTGTCATCGACTTCATGCACCAACGCGGAGTCCCCTTCACCGAGGGATTCGGGATGACCGAGACCGCCCCCATGGTCTCGGTCTTGGACGCCGCCAACATCACCACGCGGGCCGGGTCGATCGGCCGGGTCGCCATGCACGTCGATGCCCGAATCGTCGACGCCGACGACCGGGACGTCCCGGCCGACACCGTCGGCGAGCTCCTGGTGCGCGGACCCAACGTGTTCGTCGGGTACTGGATGAAGCCGGCGACCACCGCCGAGGCCTTCCGGGGCGGCTGGTTCCACACCGGCGACCTCGGCCGGATCGACGCCGACGGCTACATCACGCTCGTCGACCGCAAGAAGGACATGATCATCTCGGGCGGGGAAAATGTCTACCCCATCGAGGTCGAGCAGGTGCTGTTCCGTCACCCCGGTGTGCTCGACGCCGCGGTGGTCGGCGGTCCGGACGACAAGTGGGGTGAGCGCGTCGTCGCGGTGGTGGTGGCCGACCCAGCCGCCGAGCAGGAACCCAGCGCCGACGAACTGATCGCCTGGTGCCGCGAACGGCTGGCGCATTTCAAGTGCCCCCGCGAAGTGCACCTCCTTCCCGAGCTGCCCCGCAACGCCACCGGCAAGCTCCTCAAGACCGAGCTGCGCAAGCGATTCACCGGCGTCGAGGGCGGCGTCGTCCAGCGCTGAGGCACGACACCGGAGGCGGAGCGCGGGTTTGGGAAGTGTTGTCACGACGAGTAGCCACGGTCGCCGCTGCAAATAGCTGAAGATGTTAATCGTCGCTAACGTCTAGCGCGTGGCAAGACCACGCGCGCCACTTGTCGGATGTTCTTATCCTCGATCCACCGATGAATTGGCTGGTCGTGGGGTGTCGGAATGAGGAAAGTGCCCTCTGAGCTGCGATGATGAGTGTTCTCTACGCACTTATCGGCACAACTCGGAAAGGCACTTCCGGTGCAAGTGTCCCATAGGTTCGCCGCATCGTCGGCGGTCTTCGATGATGAGCGTCTGGTGTCGTGCGCAGGCCTGGTACCGGTGATGGCCCTTGCCGAGCAGACCGGACTGTCATCGTCATTGGCCGACAAAGTTCGGTTCAGCTGCGAGCGGGTCAAGTCCGGTGCGGCCAATCCGTCGCCGAAGCTGACCACGCTGATCGCCGGGATGTGCACCGGCGCGGACAGCATCGACGACCTCGACGTAGTTCGTAGCGGCGGGATGAAGACCCTGTTCGGCGAGGTGTACGCCCCGTCGACCATCGGAACCTTGTTGCGGGAGTTCACCTTCGGCCATGCCCGGCAACTGGAGTCGGTGCTCAGTGAGCACGTGGGCGCTCTGTGCGAGCGTGTCGATCTGTTGCCCGGCGCCGACGGGCGGGTGTTCATCGACATCGACTCACTGCTGCGCCCGGTCTACGGCCAGGCCAAACAAGGTGCGAGCTACGGCCACACCAAAATCGCCGGCAAGCAGATCCTGCGCAAGGGTCTTTCCCCGTTGGTGACCACCATCAGCACCGAACACTGCGCTCCGGTGATCACCGGAGCACGACTGCGGGCGGGCAAGACCAACTCGGGCAAAGGCGCGGCCCGCATGATCGCCCAAGCCGTCGCCACCGCCCGCGGCGCCGGTGTCACCGGGCGCATCCTGGTGCGCGGCGACTCGGCCTACGGCAACAGCAGCGTGGTCACCGCCTGCCGCCGCGCCGGTGCCCGGTTCTCGCTGGTGCTGACCAAGACCGCCGCAGTCGTCGCGGCCATCGCCGACATCAATGACACCGCGTGGATCCCGGTGTGCTATCCCGCCGCGATCCCGACACCGGTGCCTGGATCTCCGATGCCGAAGTCGCCGAAACCACCTGCACCGCTTTCAGTTCCACGAAGACTCCGATCACGGCACGGTTGATCGTGCGCCGGGTCAAAGACGCCCGATACCCCGACGCCCTGTTCCCGGTCTGGCGATATCACCCGTTCTTCACCGACACCGACGAACCCGTCGACGTCGCTGACATCACTCACCGCCGCCACGCGATCATCGAAACCGTGTTCGCCGACCTCATCGACGGACCCCTGGCCCACATGCCCTCGGGACGTTTCGGGGCGAACTCTGCCTGGATACTGTGCGCGGCCATCGCCCACAACCTGCAGCGCGCCGCCGGCATCCTGGCCGGCGGTGCACACGCGGTGGCTCGCGGCGCCACCCTGCGCCGACGCCTCATCACCATCCCGGCCCGACTGGCCCGCCCCCAACGCCGACCCATCCTGCACCTACCAGCCCACTGGCCGTGGGCGACGCACTGGCTCCGATTGTGGCGCAACACCATCGGCCACAGCCCGCCAGCAACCGCCCCCACCTGACCAATCCGCCGAAAGGCCACGACCGGAGCACACAGGAAAAAGCTGGACAGACCAGCCGATACCCCCTGCTCACAGCCAGCAAGCGACCACCAAACCATTCCAGCCTCAGCCACGACAGCTCATCGGTGGATCAAGGCTTATGCCTCCTGGTTGTCTGGGCCGACAAGTCGCAACCTGCGCCACGACTCGCCTGTCGCCTTGCGCGATGGGTGCTTGAGCGTGTCTGACGTCGATGAGCTTTGGTGAATGGGTTGCTTCAGCTCCGTACGGCGGCGATCGACGACTCCACTCGATCAGCCTGCCCGCAGCAGAGCCCCGCGGCAGCGTCGAAACATGAATCGAACTCGGATTATCAGGCCGGGCGGCGCCGGATCGTCGCGCTGACCATCCTCAGATTCGGCGTGTTCGTCAGTAGACGGCACAGTTACGCAGCAAGGGCGTTCGCGGGACACGAACGACTAGGACCGCCCCAAGGCTTGTGTTGGGTTCAGTGCTACTTCGCCGAGCCAATAGCACATCAGTAGGGCGACCTCGACGTCTAATCGTTCCGCGGCGATCGGGCGACCGCGGCGCTCGAGTGCTCGATTTACGCGATACTTGACGGTATTGGCGTGTATCTGCAATTCGTTGGCGGCGGCTTTGAAGCTGGAACCGGCACGCAAGAACACCCTCAGCGTGTCTCGTAGACGCTGGTCCGATGCAGTGTTCTGAGCCAACGGGCCCAGCACATCGTGAATCCATTCCTTCAGAGTCGCGTCATCGGTCATCAGCATCGAGGCCAGGGCCACACCGGGATCTCGTGCAGCGACGATCCGGTGCCGTGAGGAGCCGTCGGCTGCCACCGCGACCACACGGGCCTGCTCAGCCTGTCGGTAGGTGCGGCGGAAGCCTTCAATCCCCGGAAGTGGTTCACCGACGGAAAGTCTTGGGCCGTCAGGTTGAGCCCGGACGAAGTCGCGCAGCTGCGATAAATAGTCCGACGGGCGGTGAACCGTCATCCATGCGCATCCGACGAGGCGGTCGATGGAGAAGTAGACCGATTGCTTCGCTCCAGTGGCGGAGACCGCGTGTTGCATGAAGCGCTCCATGGCGATGAACTCGTCGGTGTCGGCGCCCGCATCTCGGTCGAGCCATACCATGAGAGCCACATGCGTTGCGCCCAAGAAGTACCTCATAGCCGACGACGCTTCGGTCAGGTCTACGTCGCGTCCGTTGAGGATGTCTCGAATGGCTTGTGCACGCAAACTTCGTCGGCGCTCGTCCCACTCCGCGCGTTCAGTCTGATATGTCTCCAAGACCTGCTCAGACATCCAGTCGATGTAGCGGAAAGACACACGGGTGATGTGTTCAATGAGCGCCAATTTCTCCTCGGGCGGTAGGTCCGCGCTCCGAAGGCCAGCGATGATGAGGTTCAATCCATACTGGTGCCCGAGCCTGTATGCCCGCAGCAGCGCGTTGACGGGTACCTCGCGTTGCGCCATCCTCCGGGCGTGTTCAAGGGCGGCCGTCGGTGACTCCATGCGGTCGAACGGGATCGAGTGACGGACGACGGAGAACCAAGTGTCTACGTTCGCGGCGACGGTGTCACTCAGTAGCTCTTTGAGCTGTTGATCGGCAGCGAGTTCGGCAACTTGCTCAATCAGAAGGCCATGTATGGACTCGGGCAATTCTCTGACGAGGTCGCCGAGGTCTCGGAATAGGTGATGAACCGCGTGACCGGGGGTGTCTTGAACTTCGGATGAATCAAGCACAGCTGCGACCGTACTCGATTACTTGTCTTTGCGAGACAACAGACGCCCGCAGGTTCGACCCTTCGAGACATACCGATCGCGGATCCGGGTATCTACGCTGTTAAGGAGCGGTGAGCCACGTTTTACCATTTCAGCAGCCGAACGAGGCATTGCTGTGGGCCACGGCGAACGGATGCGCGTGAAGAGGAAGGCGGAGGCATGAGTTGTCTGCTCGCAATAACCTTGTTTGCGGCCTTCGCGGCCGGAGCAGCCCCATTGCGAGGAACGATCAGCACCGCCCTGGCCGCAATAGACGACTTTCTCGATCGTTTCGGCCACGAAGTTTCCGGAACTGCTCATGCGAAGGAACGCCCGCCGCTCTGACGAGGTGGTCGAATCGGGCGCCGGATATGCCCGCCCGCCTCCCGCATACCGAAGCTGAAGCCTGGATAGCAGTAGGCTGTCCTCTGGACTCGCCCCCGGCCGTCGACTGACTCCAAGATCCCAACAGCAGCGCCGATCTGATCCGGGTCGCCCCGGCGGCGGGTGTGTTCGTCAAGGTGTGCGGGCACTGGTTCGGAGAACTCCGACCGCTCGATCCGACCTGGACAGCGCCCACCAGCAAAATGCTTCGGTTCGAATGATAATTCGGCCCAGGCGATGGTCGAACCATACGGTTTGGCATCGCTGCCTTCGGATGCGCCGATACTGCGCCGCCGGGGTTCCGTTCATGGAGGTAGTTCTGACACCTCGACAACGAACCAGAGTGGCCGGGCCGCGGCCATCGCAGGGCCCTGAAAGACGCTCAGTCCGACGAGTCGTTCAGCGTGCGGTCGAGAAAATCTGCGACTGCCGAAGTGAAGGCGTCGTTGTCGTCGCCCGCAACCATGTGGCCCGTGCCCGAAACGTCGACAGCCTCGGCGTGCGGTACGACTTCGAGGAACTCCTCGACCGACTGCTGCGACGTCACGTCGGAGTGAACGCCGCGAATGAGAAGCGTTGGTGCTCGCACGCGGCGGGCCCCTTCGATGAGAAGGTCGCTTATGGCGCCGAATTCTTTGGCACCAGTTGCTGGGTCGCCCTGCAGGAACTCGAAGTTGGAAGCTATGAACGCCGGATCCCATCGCCAGATCCACCGACCGTCGTCGCGCTGCTGCAAGACCTTTCGGAGACCGTCCAAGTTCTTGGGCCGAGCGCGATGCCGGTTGTACTGGGCAATGACGTCCGCGGCCGCGTCGAGCGTATCGAATCCGTCGGGATGGGCGCCCATGAAAGACACGACGCGGCGTGCTCCGTGAAACTCCATTCGCGGAGTTATGTCGACCAGTACGACGGCTCCCCACAGATCGGCAGGCGCCACCAAATGCGTTCCCAACACCGTCATGCCGCCCAAGGATGCGCCAACGACAGCTGGCGGGCGGCCATCGCTGGCATATCGGCGAATCGACAGCAGGTCGGATGCAAGTCGGTCGAGATCGTATCGACCATCGGGGTCCCACTCGCTGTCGCCGTGACCGCGGGCGTCGTAAGCGACGACGGTATACCCGCGCGCGTGTAAGCGGCGCGCGGTAGTCGCCCAGGCATGGCGGTTCTGTCCACCGCCGTGCAGCAGTATGACGACCGCGCGGGCGGATTCGTGTCGGTAGACATCGGCTGCAAGGGCGGTTCCGTCTTCGTTGCGGACGCGCTCGAACGTTGAGGTCATTTGCTGTGTCCTCGATGGTCGCCTTGGGCAGCGTTCTCGTTCCGCGACCGGATCACGAGGCGCTCTGGGCGACGACGGTCACTGTTCCCTGTGCGGCGCATACCGGGCGTCCCGTATTGGTGATGTCGATCCTGGCGACGCCGCTACGCTTCCCCAGCGCGATGATGTCGGCGACCGCAACGCAGACTCCACTGGACACCGGACGTAGGAGGTTCAGTTTGAATTCGGTTGTGGCCACCCATGACCCAGGTGGGATCACCGGATAGAACACCACGCCCAAGCAGTGGTCGACCATCGCTGACAGGCATCCGCCATGCAGAGTGCCGAAAGGAGTCAACAAATCGGCTCGGGCGTCCATTTCCACTACCAGTCTCCCGGCGGAGAACTCGATGTGGCGGAAGTCCAAGTACTTGGCGAGCCCTCCCGAGGTTCCCCCCGCGTGCTGGAGCTCCTCGGCTATTTGCTTGTTGAACTGGGGGAAGTCCATGGTCAGCGCCTCGTTTCGTTCAGCGATACCGATGCCATCGCTGAGACACTACTCCGCAGTTGTCGCAGCAATGCAACTGTGAGTGTCGGCCAGTAGCGCGGGAAGCAGGAATCGGCGCAAGAAAGCATCGATTCCTTCGGGGCTGCGGTGCCGGGGGCCGCGAACCGCGAGCAAGCTGAGGATGATGCGCAAAATCCATTCGGCGGCGTCATCGACCGAAACGCCGGCTTCGAGTTGATGCCAGTGTGCGGCGAACACGGGTCGCAGAAACTCGGCGACGAGTTCGAACAGCGCCACCGACGTTCCCTCGGCCAGTCCCACGCCGGCGAGTTCATCGTCGCTGGCGAAGAGCATGCCGATTATCGGTTCGCGGCGTGCCGCGCGCACCGTGACTGCAACGAAGTCCAATATGGCAGAGCCCAAGTCGGTGTGCGCCAAGATCCGTCCGCTGGTGCGGTGCAGGTAGCGTTCCGCTGCGCGGACGATGACACCGGATACGACGGATTCGCGACTAGCGAAGTAGCGATAGACCGTGGCGCGCGATACGCCCGCATGCCTGGCGATATCCTCCATCGTGGTGCCCGACAGCCCCTTGCCTTGCAGGCACGTTTCGGCGGCGTCGAGTAGGCGATCGCGCGCCATATCGCGGTTTCGCCCAGGAGTCGCGTCGCCCCGCCGCAACGATCTCTTCGTCACGGGTACGAGTATGCCCTGTCAAGGGACCCGCTCTGTCGAACACCCGCGGTTGTCGCATGGAAACGGATGTGACAATATCGCAGTCGTGTCGCATAGAAGACCTCGACGATGAGCGTGATCTGACCGTTGGCCATCCCACCACGCACTCCGGTTGTCGTCGGCGTCGGTGAACTCACACATCGCGGTGAAGGCACCGTCGATCCCATCGATTTGGCCGCCGAGGCCGCGCGTCGAGCGCTGCATGATGCTTCGGCCGCGATCGGGCATCGCATCGATACCGTGGCGACGCCCGGAATCTTGATGATCCCACGCGACAACCCCGCGTCGAGGATTGCCGAAGCGACTGGGCTGACGCCGGATCATCGCATCAGTTGTCCGGTCGGCGGCAACACCCCCCAGTATCTGGTCGAGGTCCTCGGCCGCCGCATTTGGCGCGGCGTCAGCGACGCGGCTCTGATCGTCGGAGCGGAAAGCGGCGCGTCAGCACGCAAAGTCGCATCCGGTAGCGCACTTTTGGAGCCCAAACCCATCGCAGCACAGGACGAGTCACTCGGTGACACCCGCCCGGGACTGAGCGAAGCCGAGGTGGGCGCCGGGTTACATTGGCCGCACGAGGTGTACCCGATCTTCGAATCCGCGATCGCGGCCCGATCAGGCCGCACATTCGACGAACAGCGCCGCTGGCTGGGTGACTTGATGGCTCCGTTCACGGTTGAGGCGTCCCGACATCTCGAGCAGGCCTGGTTTCCGCGTGCCCGTAGCGCAGACGAGCTCAGCACGGTCTCCCCGGCTAACCGGATGGTGTGCGAGCCGTATCCGAAGCTGCTCAACAGCATCATCGCCGTGGATATGGCTGCCGCTTTCGTGATCATGGCCGCCGAAGTCGCCGAGGAACTCGGAGTGCCCAGTGATCGTTGGGTCTTCCCGTGGTCGTCGGCCACATGCAACGACGTGTATTTCCCGGTTCAGCGGCCTGATCTGGGTCGTTCCGCCGGAATAAGGGCCGCCGGCAAGGCGGTATTGGCGGCCAGTGGACTTCACATCGACGACATTAGATGGTTTGATTTCTACTCTTGCTTTCCTTCCGCGGTCGAGGCGGCGATCGACGCCTTGGATCTCGACCCGGCGGATGACCGCGGGTTCACGGTGACCGGCGGACTGCCCTACCACGGAGGGCCGGGTAACAACTATGTCAGCCATTCGATCGTCGAGATGGTGCGACGCTGCAGGAGCGACCCGGACGCCGTCGGGCTCGTGTCCGGACTGGGCTGGTACATCACAAAGCACTCGCTGGGTCTGTGGTCGGCGACTCCACCGCCAACGGGATGGCAGACTCCGGACATGGCCGATGCGCAGTCTGCGATCGACGGCACCTCCCTCCCGGTCGCTTCTCCCGCCGACGCATCCGGAGAGGCGACCATAGATGGATACACCGTCGTGCACGACCGTGACCAAGGCCCCTCCTGGGTGCCGATTTTCGCGCGCATGACCGACGGCCGCCGCGTCGCGGCGCGCAGTGACGATGCCGAGGTGGCGGTGGCAATGTCACGAGACATGTGCGTCGGACACCAAGTCGCCGTGCGGCAGGCGGACGGACACGTCGAATTCGAACTGTCGTGAACGCCGACGCGCTCGTGCTGACCAAGCCGCGCACCCTTGAACGGCGGCATCTTCCGGTGCCGCGCATCGACGACGAGTCCGGTCTCCTGCGGATCGAGGCGTGCGGGCTCTGCGGAACCGACCACGAGCAGTTCAGCGGACACCTGCCGACGGGGTTCGCCTTCATCCCCGGACACGAGATCATCGGCGTCATCGAGGGAATCGGTGACGCCGCGCGCGAGCGTTGGGGCGTCTCGGTGGGTCAGCGAGTCGCCGTCGAGGTGTTCCGATCGTGTCGGGAGTGCGACTCGTGCGGCCGCGGCGAGTATCGCAGGTGCTCGAGCAACGGCCTCGCCACCATGTTCGGCTTCGTCGACGTGAACATCCCGCCCGGCCTGTGGGGAGGCTATGCAACCCACCTGCATCTGCCGTTCGATTCCATGCCGTTGCCGGTCCCGGACGGACTCGACCCGATCGTCGCGACGTTGTTCAATCCGCTTGGGGCAGGGATCAAATGGGCTGCCATGTTGCCCGAGACAAGCCCGGGCGACGTCGTCGCGGTCCTCGGACCAGGGATCCGCGGGATTTGTGCTGCCGTAGCCGCCAAGGAGGCCGGAGCGGCATTCGTCGCGATGACCGGGGTCGGCCCTCGCGACCGAACTCGGCTAGCCGCAGCCCACCAGTTCGGCGTGGACCTGACCATCGACGTCACCGAAGACGACCCGGCGCAGGCCCTGCAAATGGCGACCGGCCGGCTCGCAGATGTCGTCGTCGACGTCACCGCGAAGGCGCCAGCCGCATTCGCGGACGCCGTCGCACTCGCGCAGCCCGGCGGACGCGTGGTGGTCGCGGGCACACGCGGCGGCGGCGGAGCGCCGGGCTTCGAGCCAGACCTGCTCGTATTCAAGGAACTACGCATCTTCGGTTCGTTGGGGGTCGACTACCCCGCCTACCAGAGCGCCATCGAGCTGCTGGTCTCTAGGCGTTGGCCCTTCGAAGAATTGCACCGCGAGATCACCGGTTTCGCCGGCCTGCCCAGGCTGCTCGACCTTCTGGCCGGCAACGAGCCGGACCGGGTCCCCGCTCTGCACAACGTCTTTGTGCCGATCGCCTGACAGCGCCAACTAGCGCCCAACCGGAAGGATCCACCGTGAGCAGCCAAAGCCGGGTTGACATGCTTGCCCTGACAGATGCCCGCGAGCGCGCCGCTCAATGCGGGATTCCGGACGCCATGGCTGAACTGTCTGTTTTCAGGATCGCGCTTCATCAGCCCCCTGTAGCCGTCGCATTGCATGGAATGCTGGAGGCGTTGCTGTGGAAAGGCGCGCTGGATGCGCGGCTACGGGAGCTGATCATCATGCGAATCGGCTGGGTCACTGATTCGGTCTATGAGTGGACGCAACACTGGAGGGTTGCCCGCTTGCTCGATGTGCCCGAACGCGACCTGCTCGGGGTGCGCGACTGGCAGAACGCCGGCCACTTCGGCGAAGCCGAGCGGGCGGTACTGGCGGCGACAGACGAGACGTTGCGTGACGGCACCATCTCGGATGAAACCTGGGCTGAGTGTCAGCGCGCGTTGCACGGGGACCCGGCCGTCCTCGTCGAACTCGTCGCCGCGATCGGGAATTGGAGATTGTTCTCAGCGCTGCTGCGGTCCTTGCACGTGCCGCTAGAAGACGGCCTCGAAGGATGGCCCCCTGACGGAGTTCGACCCTCCGTTGACTGAAGGGTGATCGGCTCGCCATGTCGACTCCGTGCTATGACTCTGCCCCTAGCACCTGTTGGTCGGGATCTGACGATGTCGAACGGTCGGGCGGTTGCATCTGCAGACGGCGATTCCACCACCGAGGATTGCGCCGGGCCTGAAGACTGAGCCGACGGAATTCCATCCGCTGCAGTCGAAGGAGAACTGGAACACCCAGCAGCGGGACGATCGCACCACGGACCGCACCTCGGCGACCATTCTCCAGCAATCCGGCTACAGCACTGAGCCCCGAAATGTAAAGAATACCGTTGTAAGGCACCAGGATTGGGCCGCATAGTCCTTCGCACTCGGACAGGCTTGGCACACCAAATCTCCAGCGCTTCGGCCAGTGTATGAAGTGAGCCAACACGGTCGTCAGGAACAGGCCGTTCACAACACCGAGGACAGCCTCGTGACGCTTATCGGCACGTTCCGCCATGCGAAGTACTACTGCGGTGCTCATGCCCCAACCCGTCGCTGCCGGCACCGGACCAATCACCGACGCGAACGGCATCGCAACTCCGGACAGCAATTCGTAGAAGACATGCGCGCTCGCTGACACGGCGCCAACTTGTGTGCAGATTTGCCGGGACGTCTTCGGACGCTGACGGGACGGCGGTAATGGCCCTTCCGCCCGCATCAGCGGAATGCCTGAACGCGCGATGCGGCCACGGCACAACGCACTTCTTCGTGAAGAGGTCGTTCCATATGGCGGCTTTCACCACAAAAGTACTTGTCGACCTACACGTTACTCCGTAGCTGTTGGCCGCCATCGGCGTCGAAGAGTTCCTTGGTCCAACGTTCGAGGATTTCTGCGCTATCCCAGTCGTCGGGATGGAACCCGGCGTGGGTGTAGGAACGGAAGCGCTCAATCGCTGCTCGGCTGAACAGCGGGTTATGACGGAAGGCTCGAAGGCTGCGCAGCAACCGCACCGGGTTGTAGGCGGCACGATCGCCGGCCAGAGAGCGGGTGGTCTGGATGACCAACTCGGTGAACAATAGGAGACTGGCGATCCGCATTCCCCAGACCCTGGTGCGTTCGCTTCCACCGACCGTCTCGTAGACATCGAAAGCGACGGCCTTGTGCTCGCATTCCTCCAGTGCGTGCCAAAGCAGAATCGGCCGCACCTCGGTGTAGCCGATCAGTTCTTGAGCTTCGTCGCTGGTGAGAATGATCTCGGCGAATGTCGCCGTGTAGTGCTCGAGGGCTGCCGTCACAGCCAGGCGCATCTTGGGAGAAAAACGCTTCTCGAGTCGGCCAACCAACTTCTTGATATGCCGATCGATCCCCTCGGTGGGATAGCCCATCGCTTGAAGGCGATCGTTGAGCAGCCGATGCTGGTGCCGGTGGGTGGCCTCTTGAGCGATGAATCCCTTGACCGCCTCCTTCAGGTCAGCGTCGCTGATGTGGTCCCGGTACTCGCGGACTGACCGGATGAAGAAGTCTTCGCCTTCGGGGAACGTGGCCGACAAGGTGGACACAAAGTGGCTCATCACCAAGTCGCCATCGACGAAGTGCTGCCGACTGGTCTCAGCAGGCATGTCGAATCGGACACGGCGCGGCTTCGGGACGACCCGCGTGGTGGGCCGTGTGGACGAATCGTCGCTCATGTTGTTCTCCTGTTGTCATGGGCACTGATGATCTGACTTTACGCCTAGTCAGAATTAGATGGCAAGCTATGCGTTGTGCGATCGGTGCGGGTGTACAGCGGGATGTCCGCCGAGGAGCGTCACCGGAACAGGCGCACGCGTCTCATCGAGGCCGCGATGGAGTTGATCGGCACGCACGGCGTTGCCGCCGCCACGGTGACTGCCGTATGCGCTGAATCCGGCGTGACGTCACGCTACTTCTATCAGCATTTCCCTGACAGAGACGCCCTCTTGCGAGCTGTCTACCAGCAGCTCTACGCAACCTTCCAGGAGGTGATAGTTGACGCGATCCCCGATGCCGGCGCCCCACCCGAGGTGCTCGCGTACGCGCCGATCCGCGGGCTGGTCAGCATGATCAACAATGATCCTCGACTGGGTCGGATCTTGTTCGTGGAATCTGCAACGGAGCCGCTGCTTCGGGAGTTACGCAGCGACATGATGACCGGTTTCACCGACCTCGTATTGCGTGAGGCCAGACTTCACCTTGACATCGCCGACTCCGCAGTGGGCGTTGCCCATTTGGCCTCGACATTGGGTGTGGGTGGGTTATTCGAAGTCTTGCGCCGCTGGCTCGACGGAGAACTCGAGTTCACCACCGATGAACTCGTTCAGCACTGCGCAGGTTTCCTGGGCAGCCTCGGCAGCTATGTGCTGCTGCAGAACGCAGTCGAGTCGGCCACGACCAAAGCCAAACCTCAGAGTTAGCTTCTGGCGCCTCCCGGCCGCGCTTCGCGAATGTCGAGGTGCCTCCGCTTGCTTCATTCCGGACTGAACACATGAACGCCGCTGTACAACATTAGAGGCCAGCGTCGTCGACCAAATAACGTTCGGCGAGCGTCTCGGCAAGGCGACTCGTGTGCTCCACGATCTCCCCCTGGATGACGTCAAGCAAACCTGCATGCCATGCGGTGATCAATTCGACGAAGCCACCAACGGCCACCAGTGTGTCCATCCGAAGGGCGGTTTCATCGGCTTCCGGCCTCAGGTGTGGCTCACTGGCTGCGATCACCAGGTGTGTCGCCTCCTGCAGTGCGACAGCGCGCCGATCCTGAAGCGGGGAACTGCCCACGTGTTGAGCCAGTAGAATCTTCGCCCTGCCCGGATCCTCTGCAATCCGGTCGACCACCGCGGCGATGGTCACGCGGATGGTCTCCATCGGCGGCTGCCCGATGCGTTCTGCGAGCGTCGCAGAAACCTCACCGAGCATCTCGTTGCGCACGCCGTCCCATGCAGCGACAAGTAACTCGTCGCGGGTCTTGAAGTCTTCGTAGAAGTAACGGTCGTTCAGGCCGGTTTTGGCGCACACTCCTCTCATCGTGACTGCTGCCCAACCGCTTTCACTCCAGATTTCCGTCGCGGCATCAATGAGGCGCTGACGGCGCTCCGCCCGGCGTTCAGCACCGGTACGCCCGCCCCATCTCTTCGACCGCGTCCGCACATGTCCATCTTGGCAAACCACAGTAGGTCGCAACACTTTGGTAGCATCCGCCCCCAATGGGGGCGCGTGCCACCATAGGACTCCGCGGAGGGCGGCGATTGACGATCAGAACGCTCAAACTTCGAGTTCTCAGAGACGTGGCAGCGGCTGTCGTCATTCCCGCCCCCAGCAGTGATCGTGCGGCACTGGCGACGGTGGCGGTAGGAGGCGCCCTGCACGCCGTGCAGGTATTCGCGGCCGACTGGCCCGCCGCAATCCCGTAGGGAGTCGACTCATGACGCTCTTGAGCGAGGCCCCCACCGGTCGCCGTCACCACTTGCACTACGTGCGGTAGCGTACCGATACCGGCAGTATCGCTACCAGTGGAGGCCAAGTGACCGACGGCAGTGCAGATGCCCCAAGCCAGGCCAAGCGGCCTGGTCGGCGCGCCAACGGATCCACCGATCCGGCCGACACTCGCGAGTACAGCGAACGGTTGGCGACCCTGGCCCGGTTCACCCTCCGACACAAAGCGCTCGTCATCGGGGTATGGCTAGGCGCCGCGGTGGTTCTCGCGCTGCTGTTCCCACAGCTGGAAACCGTGGTGCGCCAACAGTCGGTGGACCTCATTCCTCGCGACGCCCCGTCCTTGCAGACGGTTGACCGCATGAGCGCCGCGTTCGGCGAAGAAGGCTCGAAAACCATGGTGTTTGTCGCCATGGAAGACCCCACTGGCTTGACTCCAACTGCACGGCAGCGCTACGGCGAACTCGTGCGCCGGTTGCAGGCCGAGGGCGACCACGTCCTGCTGGTGCAGGACCTGCTGGCCGATCCGATTACCGAAGCTCAGGCAGTCAGCGCCGACCGCAAAGCCTGGTATCTGCCCGTCGGTGTCACCGGCACCCTCGGAGACCCCACGGCAGCCGAATCCTTGAACGCGGTGCGCGACATCGCCGCGGAGGTGTTCACCGGATCGACCACGACCGTCCAAGTGACGGGACCACCGGCGACCTTCAGCGACATGATCGCCTCCGCCGAGCACGACCTGCTGTTGATCTCGATCGCTACCGCCGGCGTGATCGCCCTGATCTTGCTGATCGTCTACCGGTCAGTGTTCACCGCGCTGTTGCCACTGCTGGTAATCGGGTTGAGCCTGGCGGTTGGGCGCGGCGTGCTGTCCGCCCTCGGCGAGATGGGCATGCCGGTCTCCCAGTTCACCGTCGCCTTCATGACGGCGATCCTGCTCGGCGCCGGAACTGATTACACAGTTTTTCTGATCAGCCGATACCACGAGCAGCGCCGCGCCCAAGTACCCGCCGATCAGGCGATCATCCACGCCACCGCCAGCATCGGGCGCGTCATCCTGGCGTCCGCCGCCACCGTGGCACTCGCGTTCTTGGCCATGGTCTTCGCGCGGCTCAGCGTCTTCGCCGCCCTGGGCCCCGCGTGCGCCATCGCCGTGCTGTTCGGATTTCTGGCGACCGTCACCCTGCTGCCACCCGTGCTGTCGCTAGCCGCCAAACGCGGCATCGGTGAACCCAAATCCGACCGCACCCGCCGCTACTGGAACAGCGTCGCCGTCGCCGTGGTCCGCCGTCCGGTGCCACTGCTGATCGTCAGCCTGGCCATCCTGCTCGCCCTATCGGCAGCCGCTGCGACCATCAAAATCAGCTACGACGACCGCAAGGGACAACCAGACACCACGGCCAGCAACCAGGGCTACCAACTTCTGGACCGCCACTTCCGCAAGGACGTCGTCATCAGCGAGTTCCTCGTCGTGGAAAACCCGACCGACATGCGGACCGGGAAAGGACTGGCCGACCTCGACGAGATGGCCTCCCGCGTCTCCCAGATCCCCGGCGTCACCAAAGTTTCCGGAGTCACCCGCCCCACCGGAGAGCGCCTCGACCAAGCAGAACTGGCCTGGCAGAACGGCCAGATCGGCGACAAAATGGCCGGCGCGGTCGCCGAGGGCAACTCACGCAAAGACGACCTCGCCAAACTCACCGGCGGCGCCGACCAGCTCGCCGACGGCCTCGCCCAACTCGACAGCACCGTGCGCACCGCCCTCGCGCCACTGGCCGGAATCCTCACCCAAGCTCAATCCGCGGGAACTCAGGTCAACCAATTCCGGCCACTGCTGCAACAGCTTTCCGCCACTGCCCCCGCCGTCGACCAAGCCATCCAATCCGGCCCAGGACTGCGACCGCTGGCCAACCAGGCGCAGAACGCGATCACCCAGCTCGATCCACTCGTGGGCGCGCTCAACACCTCACCGTGGTGTGCCGCCACCCCGCAGTGCGCCCAAATTCGTGACCAGGTGAAGATTTTGGTCAGCCTGCGCGACAGCGGATTCTTCGACCAGATCGCCGACCTCGGGGACCGCTACGATCCCGCGACCAATGCCACCGTTGGTGGCACCCTCTCCAACGTCCAGAACGCAGTCGCCTCGCTGGACAAGGCATTCGGAGCCCTCGGTGACCCCGCCGACCTGGCCACCAATCTCCGCCGATTGCAGGACGGAATCGGACAGCTCGCCTCCGGCGCTCAAGCACTCGCGACCGGTGTCCGCACCCTCGCCGACAGCAACATCGAAATGCTGTCCGGTATGAGCCAGATCGCCACCCAACTACAGAATTCCTCACGCGCAGCGGCGGACTCCGACTCCTCGAGCGGTTTCTACTTGCCCGCTAATGCATTCGAGAACCGGCAATTCACCGATGTTGCCAAGCAATTCCTCTCACCGGACGGCAAGACCGCGCGGTTCATGATCGAAAGCAGCCACGACCCTTACAGCGTCGAAGCCATGGAGCTCGCCAGCCGCATCACCGACACCGCCAACACCGCACGACCCAACACGTCGCTCGCCGACGCCACCGTATCCGTCGCCGGCTTCCCCGCCGTCAACTCCGATATCCAACGATTCCTATGGGCCGACTTCGCACAACTGGCCGTCGCCACCATAATCATCGTCGGCGTCATCCTGGTCCTACTGCTGCGCGCACTCCTGGCACCGCTCTACCTCTTAGGCACCGTCGTGCTGAACTACCTCGCCTCGCTCGGCATCGGCGTTGTGGTATTCCAATGGGGACTGGGCTACGAAATCGCTTGGCCCGTACCATTACTGGCATTCATCATCCTCGTCGCCGTCGGCGCCGACTACAACATGCTGCTCGTCTCACGGCTCCGCGAAGAATCCGGGACCAACATCCGCGTCGGCGTCCTGCGCACCGTGGCAAACACCGGAGCCGTCATCACCTCAGCTGGTCTGATATTCGCCGCCAGCATGTTCGGCCTCATGGTCGGCTCAGTCGCAATCATGATCCAAGCCGGCCTCATCATCGGCTTCGGACTGCTGCTCGACACCTTCCTCGTGCGCACCCTCACCGTGCCCGCGATCGCCACACTCCTACGCGAAGCCAGTTGGTGGCCCACCAAAGCAACGCGGACCCCAGTAGCTGACACCGCCACGCAGAAATAATGAGCAACGCACTACTAGTGGAAGCGAGGAATGCGAGGGCCATTCACAGCCGTGATCTTTGGTTGCGGATCCGTCGGAATCTGGCGTTGCAAGCCCGTCGAGTAAGCGTCCATGAACTGCTGCAGCTTTGCGTTCAGGCGCCGCCCATAGCCGACTGGATCGTCTTGGTAGCCCACCTGGATAGGGGGTCCGACCAGCCGTTCCATGCCAGTGAATCGCGCCAGCACGCCGACGAATGCTCAGTATTCTAGAGCCGCGAGCACACCGTCACACTGAAATATTCGGTCGTACCGGCCCGAAGTTCGTTGGCGCAGAATTCCTTTGTCCACCAATTTTGTGATGGCGGTGTTCGCTGCCTGGTAGGAAACACCGTGCAACGCTGCCGCAGCCGACGCCGTGATCATCGGGTAACCGATCAGGTCGTCAGCGATCCTGAGCGAGACCCCTTTGGCTCCGCGCAAGATCACCTGAAATTCCTCACGGAGCGCCAGGAGCTTGTCCACTCGCTCAACGACTTCCAAGGCCTCGGCATGGATGGCCGCGGAAATGAAGCACACCCAGCTGTCCCATCCACCGGTCTGCGACACGCGCAACAATCCGTCCTGATACTCGGTGCGGTGTTGCTCCAGCCACGGTGAGATGTTCAGGACCGGAAAACGCAGTTCACCAGCACTCATCAACTGCAGCGCCATGACGAGACGCCCCAGCCGGCCGTTGCCGTCATGAAACGGGTGCAAGGTCTCGAACTGATAGTGCGCGACCGCTACTCGGATGATCGTCGGTATTGCGCTGGGTTCCCGGATCCAGTCCTGCCACAGCCGCAACCCGTCGAGCAGCCGATGATCAGCCGGAGGCGGCACGAACCGAGCCGACGTGACACGCCGATTGCCGAGTCCGATGAAAACCTGAGTGGTGCGGACGCTGCCCGCGTGCGAGCCATCACTGGCGGTCCCACGCAGGAGTTCGCGCTGTAAATCCTCGAGCATCCGAACCGATATCGGTTGCCCTTCGGCCACGAGTTCGTATGCCCGCTCAGCTGCGGTGACGTAGTTCCTGACCTCACTGACCGAACTGGTGAGCTCCTCAGCTTCGAGAAAGTCTGCTTCGAAAACGTCCGCCAAGAACGCGTAGGTGCCCTCCAGCGCGGAGGTACTTACCGCTTCCCGACGAGTGGCCGGCCGAGCGAGCAGGCTCGGGTTCGGCAGCAATGAAGACGCTTGGTCGGCACGTGCCATCGCCGCCGCGGCGTCGATCACCGCGGCATAGGTCTGAGCTTCCAGTTTGAGGTCCGCAGGAAGGGGGTCCGGCACGTAGGCGACGTATTCGTACGCCTCACCTAATCGGGGGTCATGACCCCCGATTGGCACCAACCGTCCGATCGGGCTGTTACGAAGCGCCTCGATATCCATCGGATCCACCTCAACTCGCCAAGCTTGAATTCCAGGAGTGCAATTTCAAGGTTAGCGCCTCAACCTTGAAAACTGACATCCTGATTTCAAGGTTCCCGCTCTCGGTAGATCAGAAGCGGCCTTGACCACCAAGGTGTCTCAGTCCGCAGGCAGTCCGCAGTAGATTTTCGCGACTCCTGCGCGCGCCAACCCACCCAATACAGCTGAGCTGGGAAACTTACGCGGGCCAACGTACCCAACGTCATCAAAACCCCAGGTGGCGTGGTTCGGGACGAAGAGGTCGTGGGTTCGAATCCCGCCACCCCGACTGGCGTTGATGCAGTTCACAGGCCCTGACCAGCAAGTCCGGTCAGGGCCTTTGGCTTGCTCGGTCCGCCGGACATGCCGCCGTCAACGCAGCGAAGCGCTGCCTAGCGCCGGCCGGGGCCGACCGGGCCGGGGCCGACCGGCCCGGGTCCGACCGGCCCGGGTCCGACCGGGCCCACAACACCGCCGGGTCCGACGGGTCCGCCGACGCCGACACCCGCGGGTCCGGCGGGTCCGATGAACGGATGCGGGTCGATCCCCCCGGGTTCGCACTGGTTTGTCTCTGTGTTGAAGTACATGCCGTAGCCACAGCCATCGACGGGGTAGGCCCGACTGATGGCCGGTGCGGCGAGTCCCATCAGCGATCCTGATGTCGCGACAACGGCAAACATGGCGGCTCGGCGCCCCAACAATCGGCTCATTGCCGTCTCATTTCTGTTGTCAGCCGGTCGCTGATCACGGTGTTGACTGGTCCACCATAGGCGCGGGTAACCGGTTTCACCGGTGGCTCACTCGAATTGGGTCCAGCCGGCCGGCGGTGCGCGCGTTCGGCCTGACTGAGCGTCATGGCGTGAGTCGCGGTGGCCTAATGACGGCGGCCAGTCGAGATATCGCTAATCGCACATGCCGCAGACCCCGGTAACCGACAGCTGCATACCGCAGCCGCAGAAGTCTGCTTCGCGACGGACGTCGCGCGCGCGGTCGGTGCGCTGATGGACCCGGGTTGTGGGATGCTCCACCAACCAGGTCCCCTTACGTGAACTCGGTCTACGCTCAGCCCCCTCGCCGACAACCTGGACGATCTCGTCTTCGGAGCCGAACCCGTTCGTATACCCCCAGGCGATGTGGAGATCCGCGCGACCATCGCGCCGCCGAGCGATCACGTACGGCTTGTCCGTCGTCCCCGCTGCGCGGTATTCGGCGATATCGACAGCGTCCACGATCCGCTTGACGAATGCGTGATTCTCCGCGGGAATCCGCGCCCACTTCATCGCTGAGATCAACGACTCGGAGAACTGCTCGGGTGTGGCCATGCATTGATCTTCACCTACCGCACCGACAACCTGCCGCGCCACTCACTTCAGGAGCTGCAGCCGCCACTCCCGCAATATCGGCTCGACCATCACGAAATAGGTGGTGTTGTCGTCGCCCTCGGGGCCGCCCGTCAGTATTCCCGCGGCGCTGATGGTGCCATCGGGGTTCGTCACGAAACCCGGGCTGCCGCTGTCGCCTTCAGTGCTGTACAGATTCGTCACCACGAGGTTGCCGGCGACTTCGGTCACGACCCCGCACGTCTCCCCGGTCCGCGAGCCCACCTTGCAGAACGGCATGCCAACGTGGATCTGGCCGGGACCCAATACATCCCGGATGTGGTAACGGCCGTCGACGCCACCGTTGGGCGGGGGTGTTCCCGGGCGCAGTCGGATGATGGCCGCGTCGCGGTCGTCGCCGTTGTTCTCGCTGGCGAAGATCGGGCCCAGTGGCGCGGCCGCGGCGTCGGTCCATTCCGAGCCGTCGCCGGAATCGCAGTGCCCGCTGGTGAACAGGAAGTAGTCGCCGAAGCGGTTCTGGGCGGCGAAGCCGGCGGTGCAGACACTGTCGTCGTTGCCGACCTCCATGCCGGCCGTCGGGTTGGCCGGCGCCGCGCCGGCGAGCACCACACCGGCCGCCGCGAGCGCGGCCGTGAGCAGGCTCGGCTTCCACATGTCACGCAACCCCGGGACCACCCGGTGATGTTAGCCCGGCGCTGACCGCTCGAGACCCGAATCGCCGGCCATCGCCGCCCGGCCCGGGTCAACCGCTCCCACCGGGCTTGGTGCGCGTCGATTCCCCGCTGAGCCCCCGCGCGGTGTTGACCAGACCCACCATCGAAAACGCCTGCGGCGTATTGCCGACCTGGCGCCCGGAGTCGGTGTCGTACTCCTCGGAGAGCAATCCGACGTCGTTGCGCAAGCCCAACAGTCGCTCGAACAGCGCCCGCGCCTCGTCGCGCCGGCCGATGCCGTGCAGTGCGTCGGCGAGCCAGAATGTGCAGACCAGAAACGCCCCCTCGGTCCCGGGCAGCCCATCGACCGATCCGTCGGATGTGTCATAGCGCCGCAGGAAGCCGTCACTGGACAGCTCGCGCTGTACCGCCTCGACGGTTCCCACCACCCGCGGGTCGTCCCACGGCAGGAACCCCACCCGGGGAATCAGCAGCAGCGCCGAATCCAGGCCGGCCGAACCGTAATACTGGGTGAACGTGCCACGCTCGGTGTCGAAGCCGTGCTCACAGACGTCGGCGTGGATGGCATCAGCAAGCTCCCGCCACCGATCGACGGGACCTTCCCGACCGTGGTTGCGCACCGCGTGCACCGCCCGGTCCACCCCGGCCCAGGCCATCACCTTCGAATGCACGAAATGCCGCTGCGGGCCGCGGACTTCCCACAGGCTGGCGTCGGGAGAGTCCCAGTGGCCTTCGAGGAAATCCAGCAGGGCGCGCTGGATGTCCCAGGCGGTGTCCTCGCATTCCAGCCCGCAATCCAGCGCCAGGTTCAGGCCGTCGAGCACTTCGCCCCAGACGTCGAGCTGGAACTGGCCCGCGGCCTCGTTGCCGGTCCGCACCGGCACCGAACCCTCGTAGCCGGACAGCCAGTTCAGGGTCTGCTCGGGCAACCGACGAGTGCCGTCCAGGCCGTACATGATCTGCAGCTTGGCCGGATCGCCGGCCACGGCGCGCACCAACCATTCCCGCCACGCTTTGGCTTCGGCGGCGTAGCCGGTGCCCAGCAGCGCCTGCAGAGTGAAGGTGGCGTCACGCAGCCAGCAGTACCGGTAGTCCCAATTACGCACGCCGCCAAGGCATTCCGGTAGCGACGTGGTGGCTGCAGCGACGATCCCGCCGGTCGGGGCGTAGGTGAGTGCCTTGAGGGTGATCACGGCGCGGCGCACCGCGTCGGCCCACTGGCCGCGGTATTGGCACTGGTCGATCCAGTTCTGCCAGAACGATTCGGTTTTGCCCAGTGCCCGCACCGCCTCGGACCGCACGGCCTCCGGCAGCAGGTGCGACGGGGTGTGGGTCAGCACGAACGGCACTTTTTCGCCGGCAGCCACCTCGAACTCGGCGACGGTGGTCATGTTCTCGCCCCGCATGCCGACCGGACTGGACAGACAAAGCGTGTCGGGGCCGGCGACCGCGATCAGCCCGTCGTCACGGCGGCGAATCCAGGGCACCACATTGCCGTAGTCGAACCGGATCGTCAGGTCCATTCGCATCGAGACCCGCCCCGACACGCCTTCGACGATCCGGACGACGTCGGCGCTCTTCCCGCGCGGCGGCATGAAGTCGGTGACCCGCACCGTGCCGCCCGGGGCGTCCCATTCGCTGTCGACGATCAGCGTGTCGCCGCGGTAGCCGCGCCGGGTCGCCGGGCCACCGCCGGCCGGGGCGATGCGCCAGTAACCGGCGGATTCGTCATGCAGCAGCGCCGCGAAACAGGCCGGGGAGTCGAACCGGGGCAGGCACAGCCAGTCGATGCTGCCGTCGCGGCCCAGCAACGCCGCGGTGTGCAGGTCACCGAGCAGCGCGTAGTCCTCGATCAGTGCTGATGCCATCGGCCGCTAGAGGCGTTCCTTCACCGCGGCAGACAGCCGGGAACCGTCGGCCTTGCCCGCCGCGATCGCAGTGGCGGCCTTCATCACCAGGCCCATGTGCTTCATGTGCGGCCGCTCGCCGATCTCCTCGGCCACCTGGGCCAGTGCCGTTTCGACGACGTCGGCCAGTTCGGCCTCGTTGAGCGGTTCGGGCAGGTACTCGGCGATGATCCGGGCCTCGGCGTGTTCTTCGGCGGCGAGCTCACCGCGGTTGTTCTGGGTGTAGATCTCGGCCGACTCCGCCCGCTTGCGGGCCTCGCGGGTCAGCACCTTGAGCACGTCGTCGTCGGTCAGCTCGCGGGCTTGCTTGCCGGAGACCTCCTCGGACTGGATCGCGGCAAGCAGCATCCGCAGGGTTGCGGTACGCAGCTTGTCCTGCGCCTTCATCGCTTCGGTCAGGTCCGCCCGCAATCGGGATTTGAGTTCCGCCATGGCGCATAACGCTACGCTCAGCCACATGGTGAATCCGCCGCCGCCCGGCTATCCGGACCCTGGCTTTCCCCCGCCCGGCTACGGCCCGCAGTCCGGGTATGGCCCGCAGCCCGATTACGGCCCGCCACCCGGTTACGGACCACCACCGCCCGGCTACGGACCACCACCGCCCGGCTACGGACCACCCCCGCCCGGCTACGGACCACCACCGCCCGGCTACGGCCCACCCCCCGGCTACGGCCCACCCCCCGGTTATGGCCCACCACCGCCGGGCTATGGCCCTCCGCCCGGTTACGGGCCACCCCCCGGTTTCGGTCCGTCTTCGGGCTATCCGCAGCCGGAACTCAAACCGGGCGTGATCCCGCTGCGCCCGCTCAGCCTGACCGACATCTACAACGGCGCCGTCGGCTACGTCCGCGCCAATCCGGCCGTCGTGCTCGGGCTGACCGCGATCGTCGTGGTGGCCACCCAGATCATCAGCGGGATCGCACTGGCCGGCCTACTGAAGGCAGTCGCGCCGGAGCATCGCGGCTCGTCGTCCGGCGAGATCTCCGGCGGGGACGTGGTGGCGTGGCTGATCGCGTTCGCGGGCGCGGGACTCGTGACAGCCCTGGGCACCATCGTGCTGACCGGCATGCTGACCGCCGTCGTCGGACGTTCGGTGTTCGGCTCACCGATCACCGTCGGGGAAGCCTGGGCTATCGTCCGCACCCGCTTTGCGGCGCTGATCGGCCTGACCGTCCTGGTCGGCCTGGCGGCGGCGGTACTGTGCGGATTCGCCGCGTTCGTCATCGTGATGGCCGGCGGCGCCGGAGGGCCCGGCGCCGCGGTGCTGGTGGGACTGCCGCTGGTGCTGGCACTGATCGCAGCGCTGGGTTACGGCTATGCGGTGGTGGTGTTCGCGCCGACGGTGATCGTGCTGGAACGCCAACCGGTGTTCGAGGCGATGCGCCGGTCGTTCACGCTGGTGCGCAACAGTTTCTGGCGAGTGCTGGGAATCCTGGCGCTGACCGCGCTGATCGCGTCGCTGGTCAGTAGCGCGGTCGAGTTTCCGTTCAACATCATCGGGATGGCAGTCACCCATGGCGCCGACGCCCTGACCACGGCGGCGCAGCTGGACGTGTTCTCCCGGATAGGCGCGACGATCGGCCAGATCATCGTGCTGCCGTTCACCGCCGGTGTGGCGGTGCTGCTGTATACCGATCGCCGTATCCGCTCCGAAGCGTTCGATCTGGTGCTGCGCACCGGCGTGGCAGGCGGACCGTACGCCGCCGGGTCGACCGACCAGCTGTGGCTGACCCGGCCCCCGGGGTGAGGACTGCCGGGTGCCCACCGTCGACATTGACCGCGAAGCCGCCCGGGAGGCCGCCGAACGCGAGCTGGCCAACCCGATGTATCCGCGGCCATCGCCGAAGCAGCAGTTCATCGACTACCTCGAGACACTGGTTCAGCGGCTGATTCTCAAGGGCGCAGAGCTGCCGGGCGGGTGGTTCACCATCAGTGTGCTGCTGATCCTGCTCGCGGCCGCGGTGGTGGCCGCGGTCGCAGTCGGTCGGCGCATGCTGCGCGACGGCCGCGGTGACCCGCGGTTGTTCGGCCCCTCACCGCGCAGCGCCGCCGAATACCGCGCGGCCGCGCAACACTGTGCGGCCGCAGGAGATTGGGGCGAGGCGATCCGGCACCGCCTGCGGGCGGCGGCACGCGAACTCGAGGAAACCGGGGTGCTCCATGCCGCTCCGGGGCGCACCGCAACCGAACTGGCACGCGACGCCGGCACCGCGCTGCCCCACCTGGCGGCCGCCTTGCTGCGGGCCGCCGAGACGTTCAACGATGTCAGCTACGGCGAGCTGCCGGCCACCCCGGACGGCTACCGGATCGTCGCCAACATCGACGAGCAGGTGTGCGCCCTGACGCCGCGGCGGCAGTACCGGTGACCGGCACGCGGCGCAAGAGCCTGTGGGTCGCGGTCGCCCTGGCCGTGATCGTGGTCGTATCGGTGGCCGGCGCCTATCTGACCAGTCCCCGTCCGGGCGGCCGGATGGACCCGACCGCCACCACGCCACAGGGCGCCCACGCCGTGGTGACGCTGTTGCGCGACCGCGGCGTCGAGGTGGTGATCGCCGGCACCGTCGACGACGTGGCCCGCGCGGCCCGCCCGGATGCGCTGATGCTGGTCGCCGAGACCCAGCGCATCGCCGGCGACGAACTCCTGGAGCGGCTGGCCCGGCTTCCCGGGGACCTGCTGCTGGTGGCGCCCGATTCGCGGGCGCGCAAAGCCCTGGTGCCCGAGATCCGATCGGGACCGGCGCGCCCGTTCACCCGCCGACCCGCCTGTAATCTGCGCGAGGCCGAGCGGGCCGGGACGGTCGATCTCGGCGCCACCGCCACCTACGTTGCCTCGCAAGACGGTTCGGTACGCAGCTGCTACAACGGTGCGCTGGTGCGTTATCGAAGCGGCCATCGCACCATCACGGTGATCGGCAGCCCGTCCTTCATGACGAACACCGACCTGGCCCGCGAAGGCAACGCTGCGTTGGCGATGAACCTGGCCGGCGCGCGGGACCGCCTGATCTGGTATGCGCCCCAACGTCTCGAAGGCGGAAGAGCCGGTAGCGCAACGATTCTCGGGCTGATCCCGAGCAATGTTACCTGGCTGGTCTGGCAGCTGTGCGTCGCACTGGCGCTGGCCGCAATGTGGCAGGGACGCCGACTCGGCCCGCTGGTCGCCGAAACCCTGCCGGTCGTGGTGCGCGCATCCGAGACCGTCGAGGGTCTCGGCCGGCTCTACCGGTCCCGCCGGGCCCGCGACCGGGCTGCCGCCGCACTACGTACCGCATCGCTGCGCCGGATCGCCCCACGCCTGGGCCTGGGGCCTGCCGAGGATCCGCCGGCGGTGATCGCCGCGGTGGCCCAGCGCACCGGAGCACCTCCGGACTGGTTGTGGCACTTGCTGTTCGGCCCGCACCCGGAAAACGACGACGCGCTGGTCGATCTTGCCCGCGCACTCGACGACATCGAAAGGCAGGTCATCGAATCGTGACACAGACTCCCCCGCCTCCCCCGGCCCGCGAGGCACTGCTGGCGTTGCGCAACGAGGTCGCCAAAGTGGTGGTCGGCCAGGACGCCGTGGTCAGCGGCCTGGTGATCGCCCTACTGTGCCGCGGCCACGTGCTGCTCGAAGGCGTTCCGGGTGTGGCCAAGACGCTGCTGGTCCGGACGCTGAGCGCGGCGTTGCGACTGGACTTCAAGCGGGTCCAGTTCACCCCCGATCTGATGCCCGGAGACATCACCGGATCGCTGGTCTACGACACTCACACCGCACAGTTCGCCTTTCGCCCCGGCCCCATCTTCACCAACTTGCTGCTGGCCGATGAGATCAACCGCACCCCGCCGAAAACCCAAGCGGCACTGTTGGAGGCGATGGAGGAGGGGCAGGTCAGTGTGGACGGGGCAGCCAAGCCGCTACCCGAAGTGTTCATGGTGGCGGCCACCGCAAACCCGATCGAGTACGAGGGCACCTATCGGTTGCCCGAGGCCCAGCTCGACCGTTTCCTGCTCAAGCTGACCGTCCCGCTGCCGGGGCGGGAGGCCGAGATCGACATCTTGTCCCGGCACGCTCGGGGTTTCGACCCGCATGACCTGTCCGCGGTCGCTCCGGTGGCCGGCGCCGCGGATCTGGCGGCCGGCCGCGCTGCGGTGCGCCAGGTGCTGGTCGCCGACCAGGTGCTGGGCTACATCGTCGACGTGGTCGGCGCGACCCGGCACTCCCCGGCTCTGCAACTGGGCGTCTCGCCGCGCGGCGCGACCGCATTGTTGGCCACCTCGCGATCGTGGGCGTGGCTGTCCGGGCGCAACTACGTGACGCCCGACGATGTCAAGGCGATGGCCCCGGCAACCCTGCGGCACCGGGTGATGCTGCGTCCAGAGGCCGAACTCGAAGGAGCCAGCGCCGACGGTGTGCTCGACGGCATCCTGGCCTCGGTTCCGGTGCCGCGCTGGTGATCCTGACCGGTCGAGCCGCGCTGATCGCACTGGTCTGCGCCCTACCCGTCGCGCTGGCCCCCTGGCCGGCGACGGCGTTCACCGTGCTGCTGGCCGGGCTCGGCGCCGCGGTGGTGCTCGACATCGCGTTGGCGGCCGACCCCGCCAGGCTGGCGATCACCCGGACCATGGACAGCGCGGTCCGGCTGGGCCAGTCGGCGGCGACCACTTTGTCGGTCGTCAACGGCGGCCGCCGGTTCCGCGGGCAGCTGCGTGACGCCTGGCCTCCCAGTGCGCGCGCCCACCCGCGCGACCATCTGCTCGATCTGCCGGCCGGCCAGGAGCGTCGGCTGCTCACCGAGCTGCGTCCGATTCGCCGGGGCGACCAGCACGCCGCGCTGGTCACGGTCCGCTCGGTGGGCCCGCTGGGGCTGGCCGGCCGGCAGCGGTCCCGGCGGGTGCCGGCGCGGCTGCGGGTGTTGCCGCCGTTCTTGTCCCGCAAGCACCTGCCGGCACGGTTGGCGCGGCTGCGGGAGATCGACGGGAATCTGCCGGCGTTGGTCCGCGGCCAGGGCAGCGAGTTCGACTCGCTGCGCGAGTATGTCGTCGGCGACGATGTGCGTTCGATCGACTGGCGCGCCACCGCCCGGCGCTCCGATGTGGTGGTGCGGACCTGGCGGCCGGAACGGGACCGGCGGGTGGTCATCGTGCTCGACACCGGCCGGACCGCGGCCGGCCGGATCGGGGTCGACTCGACCGCGAGCGACCCGGCGGGCTGGCCCCGGCTGGACTGGTCGATGGATGCCGCACTGTTGTTGGCGGCGTTGGCGTTGCGCGCCGGGGACCACGTCGATCTGCTCGCCCACGATCAGGTGACCCGCGCCGGTGTGTTCGGAGCCGCCCGCAGCCGGCTGTTCGCCCAGCTCGTCGACGCCATGGCACCGCTGCAGCCGGCGCTGGTCGAATCCGACTCCGCGGCAATGGTTTCCGTGTTGTCCCGGCGGGCCCGCCGAGGCAACTTGGTGGTGCTGTTGACCGACCTCAACGCCTCCGCGCTCGAGGAGGGGTTGCTGCCGGTGTTGCCGAAGCTGACCGCGGACTATCAGGTGATCCTGGCTGCGGTCGCCGACCCGCGGGTGGAACGGCTGGCGCGGGGACGCACCGACGCGGCCGCGGTGTATGACGCGGGCGCCGCCGAACGCGCCCGCAACGACCGGCAGGCGCTGGCGACCAGGTTGCGCCGCAGCGGCGTGCGGGTCATCGACGCGCCGCCCGATGACCTGGCGCCGGCACTGGCCGATGCCTATCTGGCGATGAAGGCTGCCGGACAACTCTGATCCTTTTCGTCGGCGAGCAGTCGCGAAAACCCCCAAATTGCGTGTGAAAAAGGGGCTTTCATGTCCGCTCGGCGGAGGAAATCAGCCGGTGGGGACGACGTCGGGCGCGTCGGCGATGTCGCCGGTCTCGTCGGCGGCCACCGCCTTGCGGCCGAAGTGCACCACGTAGGCCAGAAACGCCGCCTCGGCCAGCACCCCGATGCCCACCCGCAGCCACGTCGGCAAGGGCGAGGGCGTCACCATCGCCTCCAGCAACCCGGCCACCGCCAGCACCGCGACGAGCCCCACGGCGACCGCGACCACAGCGCGGCCCTGCTCGGCGAGCACCTGTCCACGCGGACGGTCGCCCGGTGCGATCACCATCCAGCCCAGCCGCATGCCGACCGCACCGGCCAGGAACACCGCGGTCAGCTCCAGCAGGCCGTGCGGCGCCAGCAGGCCGAGCATGAAGCCGCCCCGGCCGGCGCCGAACATCAGCCCGAGTGCCACGCCGAGGTTGGCGGCGTTGGCCAACAGCAGCGCCGGGATCGGCAGCCCCAGCAACACCGAGAACGCGATGGCGCGCGCGGCCACCCAGGCGTTGTTCACCCAGACCTGCAGCGCGAAGGCCCCGGCCGGGTGATCGCTGTAGTACGAGGCGAAGTCGTGGTTGATCAGCTGGTCGAGCTCGGCCGGTGTGCCGATCAGCGCCTGCACGTCGGGGTCGCCGGCCACCCAGGCTGCGATAACCACCGCGACGGCCAGGAAGGCGGCGGCGGTGCCCAGCCACCACCGCCAGGCCCGGTAGGCCACCACCGGAAACGACACCGTCCAGAAGCGGACGAACTCCGAGGCCAGCGGGGCGTGCGCACCGGTGACGGCGGCACGCGAGCGTGCCACCAATCCCGAGAGCCGGCCGATGAGCGCCGAATCCGTCGACGACGAGCGCAGCACCGACAGGTGAGTGGAAACCCGCTGGTAGAGCTCCACGAGCTCGTCGATTTCGGCGCCATCGAGCCGCCGGCGCTTCTTCACCAGTTCCTCCAGCCGATCCCAGGCCGGGCGATGGGTCAGCACGAAGGCGTCGACATCCACGGCGTCGAGCGTAGCGAGACAGGTCCCGCCATAGGTACGGCCAGGAGTTCTCCGCCGGTGCCGGATCGGCGGGTAGCGTCTGCGCTATGCCGAATCGCAGCCACGAGCTGGTGACCGGCGACGCCGTCGTTCTCGACATACCGATCGCGCAGCTGCCGGTGCGCGCGGTCAGCGCGCTGATCGACATCACCGTCGTCATGGTGGCCTACGTGTGTTCGATGGTGCTGTGGGCGATGACTCTCGGCCGTTTCGACGCCGCCCTGACCGCCGCGATCATGATCATCTTCGCGGTGGTGCTGCTGGTGGGCTATCCGGTCACCATCGAGACCCTCACCCACGGCCGGTCGCTGGGCAAGATGGCGATGGGACTGCGGGTGGTCTCCGACGACGGCGGCCCGGAACGCTTCCGGCAGGCGCTGTTTCGGGCGCTGGCCGGCGTGGTGGAGATCTGGGCGCTGACCGGCAGCCCGGCGGTGATCACCAGCCTGCTGTCGCCGCGAGGGAAACGCCTGGGCGACATCTTCGCCGGCACGATGGTGATCAGTGAACGCGGGCCGGCCGCGGCGCCGCCACCGCAGATGCCTCCCGGGCTGGCGTGGTGGGCATCCACCCTGCAACTCTCGGGGCTGCGATCCGAATCAGCCGAGCTGGCAAGGCAATTCCTCGGCCGCGCCGCACAACTCGATCCGCACACCAGGCAGATGATGGCCTACCGGATCTCCGGTGAGGTGCTCGCCCACATCTCACCGCCCCCGCCGCCGGACGCGCCGCCGGAACTGGTGCTGGCGGCAGTGCTCGCCGAGCGCCATCAACGTGAGCTGGCCCGACTGCAGGCCGGGCCACCCATCCCCTACCCACCGCCGGTGTCCTGGCCGCCGGCGGGACCGGGCGGGTACGCGCCACCGCGCTGATTCGATCAGAGCTGTTCGACGGTGCGGCGCTGGTATCAACCGTCCCGGGCGCCGAGCCCAGCGCGTCGCGCAGTGCTTTCGGCACCGCAATCCGGCCTACGGAATCGATGACAACCTCCAGTGGGATGGAATTACCAGCCGTTTCCCAGTTCTACGCCTTGCTAGGCCGATAGTTTCCGATATATCGTGACAGTATCGGAAGAGCCCGTGGGCGCTTTCGGTCCCAGAGCACGAGAGAGGTGAACTATGAATGTCCCCTTCGGTCCGCCCGGCGGACCCTTCACGCACGACCCTGAGCAGTCCGGCGGATTCGGGTTCGGAGCTGCCACCCCGCAGCAACGCCGGGCGGCCCACGCGGTGCGCCGGCAAGCCCGGCGCGAGTTCCGCCGGCAGCTGCGCGACCACAGCGCCGAGCCCTGCGGGCCGCTCGGCTTGCACCCCGGCCACGAGGCCGGCGAGTCGGGCTTCGGAAGGGGCTTCGGCCCCGACTTCCGCCACGGTTTCGGCCCGGGCTTGGGCCCCGGTTTCGGCCCGGGGGGTCCCGGTTTCGGTTTCGGCTTCGGCCCGCCCAGGGGCCGCGGGCATCGGCGGGGCCACCGCGGCCGGCGCGGTGACGTGCGGCTCGCCATCCTGGCGCTGCTGGCCGAGGGCCCGATGCACGGTTACGAGATCATTCAGCAGATCGCCGAACGCAGCCAGCAACTGTGGCGCCCCAGCCCGGGGTCGGTGTATCCGACGCTGCAGATGCTGGTCGACGAGGGATTGATCAGCGGCAGCGAAACCGGCAAGAAGCGCCTTTTCGAGTTGACCGAGGACGGTCGCGCGGTCGCCGAGGAGATCGAGACCCCTCCGTGGGAGGAGATCGCCGACGGCGCCGACCCGGGGCAGCTTCGGCTGCGCACCGCGGTCGGCCAGCTGTTCGGCGCGGTCGCGCAGGCCAGCCAGGCCGCCACTTCCGAACAGCAGCAGCGCATCGTCGACATCGTCAACGGCGCCCGCAAGGAGATTTACGGCATCCTCGGCGAGACCGACTGAACCGGACTGTCCAACTCAACAGCCGGCTCGTCCCTCGCCCGCATCGTCGCCGGCTGAACCGGACTGTCCGACTCCTCAGCCGGCTCGTCCCTCGCCCGCATCGTCGCCGAACGGGCCGGACTGTCCAACTCAACAGCGACGCAGAATCCGGTGCATCGCGGACTTCTCGTTCGCTGAAACCCAGAGTCCGTAGCTGGTTTTGACGGCGACCTGACGGGCCACGAATTCACATTCGAACGCGGCGTTCGCCGGCAGCCAACCGGCGGCGTCGCGAAATGCCTTGTCGAAGTTGGCCTGTGCGCTCACCGCCAGCAGATTACGCGGGTCGTTGGCGAAGTCGCGGCGCCGCGCGTCGTCCCAGGCTCGCGCGCCCTTGTACCAGGCATCTGCCAGCGAAACCAGGTGGTCGACCTGCACGGCCTCGGATGTCGCAGGGCCGCGGACGAATTCGATGGTCTGCCCGGAATACGGGTCGTGCAGGAGACCGCGCTGGACCAGGCAGGTGCCGCGGCGCAGTTCGACCCGGGTCAGATCGCGGCGCAGGATGTCGTCACGGGTGTTGCAGCCGTTGTGGCCGAATTCGACATCGACGTCGTCGCTCCAGCGCTCACCGAACCGGTAGCGCTCGAAGTCCTTCGCCCGGTCCCAGCCCTTGACCGGCAACCCATCGAGCATCCGGCGGGCCGCGTCGTAACCCGGGTTCAACGGCGCGGCGCTCGGTGCGGGCGGCGTCCAGGTCGGCGACGGCGCGGGCGAAGAGCCGCTGTTCTGCCACCATGCCCACCCGGCGACAGCTGCCGCCACCAGCACGACCACCGCACCGGCCAGCACCCGCTTGCGTGCGGCCATTGTCAGGGAAGTTCGACCCAGTCCAGCGTGCGCTGCACCGCCTTTCGCCACCCGGCATAACCTTCGGCGCGCTGGTCCTGCGACCAGGTGGGGGTCCAGCGCTTGTGCTCTTGCCAGTTGGCACGCAGGTCGTCGGGACTCTTCCAGAACCCCACTCCCAGCCCGGCCGCGTACGCCGCTCCCAGCGCAGTGGTCTCGGCGACTACCGGTTTGACCACGTCGACGCCGAGCACGTCAGCTTGGATCTGCATGCACAGGTCGTTGGCGGTGATGCCACCGTCAACCTTCAAAACCCCCAAGTGCACACCGGAATCGGCTTCCATCGCCTCGGCCACGTCCCGGCTCTGATAACAGATGGCCTCCAGCGTCGCCCGGGCCAGGTGCGCGTTGGTGTTGAATCGCGACAACCCGACGATCGCGCCGCGGGCATCCGAACGCCAGTACGGCGCGAACAACCCGGAAAATGCCGGCACGAAGTACATCCCGCCGTTGTCGGTGACCTGGCGGGCCAGCGACTCCACCTGGGTGGCGCCGCTGATGATGCCCAGTTGGTCGCGCAACCACTGCACCGCCGATCCGGTGACCGCGATCGAACCTTCCAGGGCGTAGACCGGTTTGGCATCGCCGAACTGGTAGCAGACCGTGGTGAGCAGCCCGTTGTTCGAGCGGACGATCTGCTCACCGGTGTTGAGCAGCAGGAAGTTTCCGGTGCCGTAGGTGTTCTTGGCCTCGCCCGCCGACAGGCAGACCTGCCCGACCATCGCACTCTGCTGATCGCCCAGGACGCCCGCGATCGGCACCTCGCCGCGCACCGGCCCGGTACTGACGGTGACCGCATGTCGTCGCCGCGACGACGACGGTGTGATGCGCGGCAGCATCTCGCGCGGGATCGAGAACAACGCCAGCAATTCGTCGTCCCAGTCCAGGGTCTCCAGGTTCATCAGCATGGTGCGACTGGCGTTGGTGACGTCGGTCAGGTGCACCCCGCCGCGCGGGCCGCCGGTCAGGTTCCACAGCACCCAGGTGTCACAGGTTCCGAACAAGGCGTCGCCGCGTTCGGCGTCGGCGCGCACCCCGTCGACGTTGTCGAGAATCCACTGCAGCTTGCCGCCGGAGAAATAGGTGGCGGGCGGCAGCCCCGCCTTGCGCCGGATCAGCTCGCCATGGCCGTCCCGCTCCAGCGCGGCGGCGATGTAGTCGGTCCGGGTGTCCTGCCAGACGATCGCGTTGTAGTACGGCTGACCGGTGTTCTTGTTCCACACCACCGTCGTCTCGCGCTGATTGGCGATACCCATCGCTGCCAAATCGGAGGCTTGCAACTTGGTGGTGTTGAGGGCGGAGACCAACACCGCCGCGGTGTGGTTCCACAGCTCGAACGGGTCATGCTCCACCCAGCCGGCGCGCGGCAGGATCTGTTCGTGTTCGAGTTGGTGACGGCCGACCTCGGCGCCGTCATGGTCGAAGATGATGCAGCGGGTGCTGGTGGTGCCCTGGTCGATCGACGCGACGAAATCGCCCAAGTCTGACCTCCTGTCCACGTGCCCTGCCGGTCCGTGCGTCCATCATGACCCACCTGGCGTGGATCGGGCGGCGCTACACCGGCCCACGACACGACGACGACTCCCGTCCACAAAATTAGACACTCTTCACGAAGCCACAGTCAGCGTTCATTCGCACGATCGCATATTTCGATGTGTCACCGGTAGATGTCGTATTGGTGAACAAACGGTGTCGGTGGACATCCGCGAAGCCGTCTGACGCCCTCGTCGCCGGGCCGGCGCGTGCAGGTCAAAACTGAATCGGAGGAGCAATGGACGTTGTTCTCGGTGTGGCGCTTGCCTCAAGCCCGCCTGCCACCATCCACACCGTGCTGGTGGGCGGTGACATCGGGGACGGCGTCATCCTGGAGACGCACAACTTTGATCTGCCGACCGACCACACCACCGCATTCGCCGCGGTCGACGCGCTGATCGCCGCGATTCTGCGGGCACGCAACGCCGCCGACACGGCGGGGTATCGCCTGGTGTCGACCGGGGTGACCGTGACGGACCCGCTCGATGCCGCTGAATTGAGTTCGCGGCTGGCGGCCGGTGACCTCGATGAGCTGAAAGACATCGCGCTGATCTCGCCCGACCTGGCCGCCGCCAGCTTGGCCCGCAACCTGGGCCAGACCGTCGGTTGTGACCGGATGGGCCTGCTGTCGGTGGGGCCGTCCGACGCGACCCTGGCCGTGGTCGATTGCATCGACGGCTCCATCACCCGGCTCTTCCGGCAGTTCCTGGCCGACGGTGACGCCACCGCCGCCGTCGAGTCCGTCGCCCAGCGGCTCAACACCCCGGAGACCCGCCCCGACGGGCTTTTCCTGGTCTGCAGCGAGGCCGCCGCGACCGCGATCAGGCCGCGACTCGAGGCGACGGTCGGACGGGAGGTGTGTGAGCCCGCCGAACCGCAGGCGGCGCTCGCCCGCGGCGCCGCGCTGGCCTCGACCCAGGTGACCAGGGCTGTTGAATACTCCACCGCGGCGCTGGCCTATACCCAGGAAGCCGACTCCGGTGCGATGGCGCCCGGCTACTACGACATCCCCGGTCTGGACGTCCCCGGCCTGGGAACCGACGACGTGGCCTACAGTGCGGTCCCCGACGAGGAGGACGAGACCGCCACCGAACTCATTCACCCCGTCGGCGTGTCGACCCGACGTCCGCTACTGGTCGCCGGGACGGTACTGGCCTCCGCCACGTTCGCTGCGGCCTCGGCGCTGATGGTGTCGATGGCGCTGGATATCACCCCCAATCTGGTCGCATTGCGGCCGGAGATCGGTCGGGCGCTGAGCTTTCCACTCACCCCGCCGAAGATGCAGGAACCGGCCTTGCAACCCTATGTCGAGCCGCCGGTGGCAATGAGTCAGCCGGACGCGCTGCCGCTGCCCCCGCTGGAAATGCCACCGGCCGCCCCGGTTTCGGTTCCGATGCCGCCGTCCCCCGCGGCACCTCCGGTGTTCGGTCCCGCGTTGCAGCCGCCGCCAGCTGCGGTGCCCCTGGCAAGCCCGTTCACCTTCACCCCGGCGCCGCTGCCGCTGCCCGTGCCGGTGCCGGTGCCGGTGCACCACTCGACGCCGTCGATTCGGCCGGTCGCAGCGGCGCTGCCCGACCTGTCCTTCCTGCTCGGGTTGCCTGCGAAGCTGCCCACCGCGCCCACACCGCCCAGCGTGGTCCCTGCTCCGCCGCTCGAGCTGCCGGCCCCGCCGGTGGTCAAGCCCGATCCCCCGGATGTCAAACCGGTGCCACCGGTCGTCGTCAAACCGTTGCCGCCGGTCGTCAAGCCCAACCCCCCCGTGGAGATTCCGATCCCGCCCGTGGTCAAGCCGGATCCCCCGGTGATCAAACCGATCCCGCCGGTGATCAAGCCCAACCCACCGGTGCAGCTGCCCGACCCGCCGGTGGTCAAGCCCGATCCCCCGGTGATCAAACCGAACCCACCGGTGATCAAACCGATTCCGCCGGTGGTCAAACCCAATCCGCCGGTGCAGCTACCCGATCCCCCGGTGATCAAACCGAATCCACCGGTGCAGTTGCCCGACCCGCCGGTCCAGCTCCCTGACCCCCCGGTGCAGCTCCCGACCCCACCGGTGATCAAACCGAATCCGCCGGTCCAGCTCCCCGAGGCGCCGATCAAGCTGCCCGACCCACCGGCCGCCAACCCCAACCCGCCGTTCCAGTGGCCCGGTCTGCCGATCTCACCACCGAAATCGGCGCCGCCGGCCGGCCTGCCCCAATCGCCGGTGATCCCGTCGCTGCCGGCACCCAAGGCGCCGACCATGCCGGCATCACCCGGTATCCCGGCATTCAACCCGCCGAGCCTGCCGGGCCTGCCGGCGCCCAACTCGCCTGCGCTGCCGTCGCTTCCGGCGCCCAAGGCACCGGCGATCCCGTCGCTTCCGGCGCCCAAGGCACCGGCGATCCCGTCGCTTCCGGCGCCGGGCGCACCGTCCCTGCCCAAGCTCGGGGGAGGCTCCGGCGGTGGGATCTTCGGCGGCAAGCCCGGTGGCGGCATCTTCGGTGGCAACCCGGGCGGCGGCATCTTCGGCGGTAAACCCGGTGGCGGGATCTTCGGCGGCGGTAAACCCGGTGGCGGGCTGTTCGGCGGCGGTGGTGGCGGGCTGTTCGGCGGCGGGGGCGGCGGGCTGTTCGGCCGCTAGCGAATCGCGCCGGCCCCCTCGGTCGGGGGGCCGGCGCGGCGCGCGGGTGTCAGGGCTGCCACCAGGGCCGCAGCGGCAAGCCCCCGTCCTCGCCTCGCTCACCGACCTTGGTGGCCAACACGTGGTGCAGCTGAAACAGGTTGCGCTCGAAGCCCAGCACCGACGCCGCCATGTACAGGCCCCACACCTTGGCGCGGCCCAAGCCGACCTCGGCGACCGCCTCGTCCCAGTGGTCGACCAGGTTCTGGCTCCAGCCGCGCAGCGTCTTGGCGTAGTGATGTCGGAAGTCCTCCTCGTGCACCACCTCGAAACCGGCCTGCTGGATCTCGGTGATCACTCGCCCCGCGCCGGTGATCTCCCCGTCGGGAAAGACATACCGGTCGGTGAACGCGTCACCCTTGAACGTCGAGTTGTCCGGCAAGGTGATGCAGTGGTTGAGCAGCAGGCCACCGGTGCGCAGTTTCGACTTGAGGAAGCCGAAGTAGGACGGGTAGTTCTTCACCCCGATGTGCTCGGTGAGCCCGATCGAGGAGACCGCGTCGAACCCGGTGTCGGGCACGTCGCGGTAGTCGCAGTGCCGGACTTCGGCCAGGTCGCAGAGCCCCTCGTCGGCGATCGCCCGCTGTGCCCAGTCAACCTGCTCGGCCGACAATGTGGCGCCGATTGCGCGCACTCCGCGACGGGCCGCATAGCGCACCATCCCACCCCAGCCGCAGCCGACGTCGAGCAGCCGGTCGCCGGGTTGCAACCGCAGCTTGTCGAAGATCAGCCGGTACTTGTTCTCCTGGGCTTCCTCCAGTGTGGCGTCGGCGTTCGGGTAGATCGCGCAGGTGTAGGTCATCGACGGGCCCAGCACCCACTCGTAGAAGGTGTTGGACACGTCGTAGTGGTGGTGGATGGCGTCGGCGTCACGGGCCTTGGAGTGCCGCAGTCCCGCCGCGGTACGGCGCCACTTGGCCGGCGCTTCCTCCGGCGGCGGCGCGATCGGCTTGAAGTGCCGAAAACCGATCGACCGGATGATGTTCAGCAGCGCCTGCGGTGAGGGCTGCCGGAACTCCAGATCCGCCAGCGCGTTGAGGACCTGGTAAGGATTTCCCGGGTGCACGCCACGCAGTTCCAGGTCACCCGCGATGTAGGACCGGGCGATCCCCAGTTGTCCCAGCGAGGTGGCCAGATAGGTGGTGGCGCGCGGATTGAGCAGATCCACGCCCAGCTCGGCGTCATCGGGACCGACGCTGCTGCCGTCGTAGGCGGTGATCTTGATCGGCGGCTGCCCCCCGCCGGCCAGCAGCACCAGGATCTCGGCCAGGCCCAGCCGGCCTTTGGTAGCGCGAGCATGCTCCGTGGTCGATGTGGTCATCGTTTTCGATCTGGTCATCGTTTTCGATCTGGTCATAGTTGCACCCGTCCAGCCGTCGTATCCCCCCGTTTACGGGCGGCGTTTTCGTCCATACCCACATCACGGACCATTAACCAGGGAAACGGTGCTGGACCTGCAACGGTTCAACACGCTGCGGTCACGGCCACCAAATCCTGGGCGAACGTCGCCAAATCCGCCTCGGTGGTGTCGACGTGCGGTGAGATCCGCAGCACCGGCGAGGTCAGTTCCAGCGGTGCGCGTTCGACGCCGGCCGCCGTGATGACGATGCGGTGCTGGGCGAGCAGGCCGGTGCGCACCGCCGCCGGGTCGGCGCCGGCCACCGGCGCCAAGGTGGTGATCGCGCTGGGCTCCTCGACCGGCTCGATTACCCGCCAGCCCGGCACGTCTGCCAGCACCCGCCGGCTCAGCGCACCCATGTCGGCCAGTCGGGCCCGCACCAGCGCGGGCCCGGCCGCCAGATGCTCAGCCACGGCAACGGAAAACCCCACCTGCGCGGCGACATTCACATCACCGCCTTGCGGTGCGGGCTGCAGCCGCCCGGCCAGCTGCGACCGTATCGCCAGCGCCCCCACGCCGCGGGGACCGGCCAGCCACTTGCGCGACGAGGAATAGACGGCGTCGGCGCCGACCACGCAGTCGATCTGGCCCAGCGCCTGGGCGGCATCGACCACCAGCGGCACTCCCGCGTCCGCACAGATTTGTGCCATGCCGGCCAGTGGCTGCACCAGTCCCCGGTGGCTGCTGACCGGGGTCAGGTGCACCAGGTCCGGCGGGTCGGCGGCGAGCGCGGCCGCCGCCTCGTCCAGCACCAGCCGCCCGGTGGCATCGACCGGCAGCAGCTGTCGGGTGAAGCCGTGAGCCGCCATGATCGCCAGGTTGGGGCCGTACTCCCCGGGCAGGCAGGCCAGCTTACGGCCGGCGGCCGGCCACCGCGACAGCAGTAGATCCAGCGCGTGTCGCGACCCGGTGCTGAACTCGACCTCGGCGGCAACCATGCCGGTCAGTGCCGCGACAGCGGCCCGGGCGGTGTCCAGCACCGGTGCGGCGGCCTCGGCGGCGACGTAGCCACCGACCTCGGCCTCGTGGCGGGTATGACGGGCGGCGGCGTCCATCGCGGCATGGCTCTGCCGCGAGCAGGCGGCGCTGTCCAGGTGCAGTCCGGCGACCGGCGGCCGGGCCGCCCGCCAGGCGTCGGCAAGGCTCATCTGAAGGCGAGCGACAGGCCGAAATCGCCCGCCGCATCGGTCCACCATCGCCGGCGGCGCAGTCCCACGGCGGCCAACTCGGCGGCCACCTGCTCCGGCCGGAACTTGCAGGACACCTCGGTCAGCATCTCCTCGCCAGCCGCGAACTCGACCGACAGGTCCAGCGCCGCGACCACCACGCGCTGCCGGCGGCGCGACCGCAACCACATCTCGATGCGCTGCTCGCCGGAGTTCCACCGCGCCACATGAGCGAACGCGTCCAGGTCGAAGTCGGCGCCAAGTTCCCGGTTGACCACGGCGAGCACGTTGCGGTTGAACGCTGCCGTGATGCCGGCGGCGTCGTCGTAGGCACGCACCAGCCGCGCGGTGTCCTTGACCAGGTCGGTTCCCAGCAGCAGGCCGTCGCCGTCACGCATCACCGCGGAGAGATCCGCCAGGAAGTCGGCGCGCGGACCCGCCGTCAGGTTGCCGATGGTGGACCCGAGGAACACGAACAGCCGCCTGTCACCCCCGGGGATCTGCGCCAGATGGTGCTCGAAGTCGCCGCAGACGGCATGCACCTGGATCCCGGGATAGTCGCGGGCGATGGCCTCCCCCGCCGTCTCCAAGATGCCGGCGTCCACGTCGAACGGGACGAATCGGCGCAGCGACCCGTTGTCGCGCAACGCATCAAGCAGCATCCGGGTCTTCGCCGAGGTACCGCTGCCCAGCTCGATCAGGGTGTCCGCGGCGGACAGCGACGCCACTTCCGCGGAGTGTTCGCGCAGGATCTCCGTCTCGGCGCGGGTCGGGTAGTACTCCGGCAACCGGGTGATCCGATCGAACAGTTCACTGCCGGCGTCATCGTAGAACCATTTGGGCGGCAACGTCTTCGGATGTTGCTGCAGGCCGAACCGGACGTCGTCGCGCAGCGCGGTGCGGGCGGCGTCGGCAGCCAGGTGATTGGACAGCGAGACCGCCGCATCGAAACCCGTCATCGACTTCCTTCCAACGCGGTGACACTGACCTCGCCGTCATGGGCGTCGACCAGGTGCCGGTCCGGTATGTCTATCCAGCGCGGGTCGTCGTCGTAGGGTTCGCTGGCCAGCACCACGCCGTCAGCACCGTGCAACATCGACAAGGTATCGCCCCAGGTGGTGGCCAGCAGGCGGGAGCCGTTGGCGGCCAAGATGTTCAGCCGCGCCTGCGGATCGGCCGCGGCGGTCTCGACGATCACCTCCGCCAGCGAGTCCGCCCCGTGCTCGAAGATCGTCGCGGCCAGTATCGCGCTGTCACAGACGGATTCGGCTCCCGCGCAGGTGGGCAGCACCGCGCGGTTCACCACACCGTTGTGCGACAGCAGCCAGTGCCCGTCGGTGAACGGGGCGGTGGCGCTGGCCTCGATCGGCATGCCGACGGTGGCCGAGCGCACCGCCGCCACCACACAATGACTCGACAACACCGGCGCCACCGAGGCGAACGAGGTGTCACTCCACAGCGGCGAGGCGCTGCGCCAGCGCCGCGGTTCGTCGCTGCCGCTGCCATCGAAGAACCCGGCGCCCCAGCCGTCGGCGTTGAGCAGCCCGTGCTGTTGGCGGCGCGGCGCATAGGACTGCACCAGCAGACCGTACGGCGGTTCCAGCATCAACTCGGCCAGCGAACGCGGTCTGCCCAGCCAGCCCAGATGCCGGCACATCAGACGTCCCAGGCCAAGCGGACGCCGGCGAAGATCTGCCGACGGTACGGGTGGTCCCAGTTACGGAAGCTGGGCCGTAGGATCTCGGGCGCGACCGCCCATGACCCGCCGCGCAGCACCCGGTAGTCGCCGCCGAAGAACGGTGCGGAATAGCGTTGGTAGATCATCGGCGTAAAGCCCGGCCACGGTTGCAGCGGGGAACTGGTCCACTCCCAGACGTCGCCGAGCAGCTGTTCGGCCCCGTAGGCCGACGCGCCGTTCGGATACGCCCCGACCGGGGCCGGGCGCAGTGCCGCGCCGCCGAGGTTGGCCAGTTGGTCCGTCGCCTCGCCGTCGCCCCAGGGGCGGCGACGTCTCGCGCCCGCCTGCGGATCCCACGCGCAGGCCTTCTCCCATTCGATCTCGGTGGGCAGCCGGGCGCCTGCCCAGGCCGCGTAGGCCTGCGCCTCGAAGTAGCTGACGTGTTGCACCGGTTCGTCGTCGGGGAGGTCTTCGAGGTGACCGAAGCGGGTCCGACAGCTGTGGTCGGGACTCCAGAACTGTGGCGCGGTCAGGCCGGCCTGCATCCGGTGGGACCAGCCGCGCTCGGTCCACCACCGCGGTTGCCGGTAGCCGCCGTCGTCGATGAACGCCCGCCATTCGGCATTGGTCACCGGCACCCGGCCGATCCGGAAGGCCGCGACCTGTACGCGATGCGCCGGCCGCTCGTTGTCGAGCGCGAAGGGTTCGGCCGTGGCATCGACGCCGAGCACGAACTCGCCGGCAGGCACCAGCACCGAGGTCCCGGCCACGCCGGGCCGGCCCGCCGGCAGCGGGCGGCCGGCATCGAGCAGCGGCGCGCCGGTGCGCAGGTTCAGTGCCTGCAGCATGGTCTCGTTGTGCTGGTGTTCGTGACTGACCACCATCCCGAACACGAAACCGTCCGCGAAATCACCGGGCAGCGCGTTCAGTTCGTCGAATACCTTGGATCGGACTGTGGCGCAATATTTCCGGGCCTGCTCCGGGGAGAGCAGCGGCAGGTCGACACGGCTGGCCCGCGGATGAACGAAGGCGTCGTAGAGGCCCTCGACGTCGGCCGGCAGCATCCCGGGCCGGTCCGGGTCCCCGCCGCGCAGCAGCCATAGCTCCTCCTGCTGGCCGATATGGGCCAGGTCCCACACCAACGGGCTCATCAGCGGGTCGTATTGGCGATGCAGTTCGGCCTCGTCGAAATCGACGAGCGCCAGCGTGCGTTCCCGTGCCCGCGACAGCTCACCGGCCAGCGTCTCGGCCTTGGTGACGCCCTTGGTGACGGCCTTGGTCACAACCGTGCTCCCGCCAGCCTCGCCACCGTCGCGGTCACGCCGGCGCGAGCCACCTCGTCGGCGACGTCGTCGGCCGGACAGCGGGCCCATTCGACCATCTCGGCCAACCGGTCCATCCCGTCACGCAGCGAGGCCGGTGCCCGACCGGCCACCAGTCCCACGCATCGCCGGGCAGCCGCGTGCAGCCGCGTGTCGGCCAGTCCGATCCGGGCGGCGACGTCCCAGGCGGTCGCGACGGGCGCGACGGCGTCGGCGGCAGCGTCGGCCGCGGCCGGGTCGTCGAGCAGGGTCGCCAAGGTGAAGACGATCGCCGGCCAGAGCGCATCCCCGACACTGTCGAGGTAGCGGATCTCCAGCCAGCCGCGGGGGCGCACCGGCGGGAACAACGTGGTCAGGTGGTAGTCGAGGTCGACGCTGGTGGCGCGGCGGCCACCCAGGCGCACCCGTCCGTCGGCCCAGTCGGCGAACGGCACATACCGGCTGACCGGGATGGCCTCGGGTGCATGCACCAGCATCACCGGCGCCTTCAGGGCGTAGCGCGCCCAATCGGAGGCCGGGTCGGTGCCGTCCAGCCCCAGGACCGGACCGCACCGCATCGAGTCCAGCCGGCTCCAGACCCGTTGCCGGGTGGAACGCCAGCCGGAGAATTCGCCGCTCAACAGTGGGGAATTGGCGGCGATCGCAACCATGGTCGGGCCCAAGGCGTGCGCCAGCCACACCCGGTCGGCCCAGCTGGAACGCCGGCCGGCATCCAGGTTGAGCTGGACCGACGCCGTCGACGTCATCATCGCCGCACCGGCCGAACCGGTGTGGCTGGCGGCGAAGAACTGCTCCATGGCCGCGTAGCGCGGACCCGGGTTGATGCGCTGCGTCGGCCGCAACGGGTCGGCACCGAGGGCCACCAGCCCCAGCCCCGCATCGGCGAACGCGGCTCGCAGCACCGCCTGGTCGGCGGCCATCGCCGCGATCGCAGCGGGCGCGCCGGCCAACGGCGGGCTGGACAACTCCACCGCGCCACCGGGTTCCACGGTGACCCTGCTGCCACCCGGCAACACCGGCAGCGACGCCAGCACCTCGCCGATCTCCGCCCAGCCGGGGCGCCGACGCGGATCGACCGGGTCGAAGCAGTGGGCCTCGATCTCTAAGCCGACCCGGCCCGGCGGCGCATCGGTGAGGCAGCGGTCGGCGATGTATTCGGCGGCTTCGGCGGAACCGGACAGTTCGGTCTCACCGGGGCGCGGCTCATCGACGCGGGACAGTTGAGTCGCCGCGGCGAGCGCCATATATCAACCCCTCCGCCCGTCGATCGTTTCGACGTTACCGGAGCCACCCGACACCGTGACGGCCCGTTACTGGCCTAGCGAGTTCTGCATCGCTCCCGCCAGCACGTTCACCGCCGGTCCGGCGTTACCGGACTGGCAGACTTTGGCCTGCAGCAGCACGTTGAGCCGCAGCCGGGTCTGGTTGAAACAGCGCCGATCGGTGCCGGCTTCCTGCTTGACCCAGGCGGCATCGGTCGCCCCGGCCGGCCCGCCGTCGAACGCCCACACCTGGGTGGTCCCGCTGTCCAGGTGCATCGCAGTGGTGCGTCCCGAGCACCCAGCGGTGCGGTCGGTGATGCGGTGGAAGGCCCGGTCGGCGGCGGCCTCGGTGGCGAACACCCCCACCGCCTGCTTGACGAAATGCGTCTGGTCGTTGGCCGCGGTCTGGGTGACCGCGCTATTGAACGACGCCAGGTCGGGGTCGTTGTAGACCTCGGGCAAGCCGATGTCGGCCCAGTTGTTGCAGGCCGGATAGTCGACCCAGAACGCCTGGAACGGCTGGCCGGACGGTGCGTCCCAGGTCATCGGGGCGCCGACGATGTTGCCGACCGAGCCCTTGGGCAACACCGCGTAGGACACCACCCCGGGTTCGGAGGGCCGCGCCACAGCGGCCGGGGCGATCGCCGTGGACATCACGCCCAGACCCAGGCTCGCCACCACCAGTCCCGCAGCGGCTCGCATGCTTACACCTTCGCCGAAACGATGAAGTCGGCGTTTCCGGTCGCGGAGCGGACGTGGCCGTCTCGGCCACCGCCGGGCACGGTCGACCCGGTGGCGAAAACGACGTTGATGCTCATGGCTCGATCATGCCAGGACGGCCCGCCCGTCAGGCAAGGTTGGCCCGCACCCCGGCCTCCACATTGCGGCCCAGGTCCTCGTCGACGTTGTGCCAGTACTCGAACACCCGCGACAGCACCGGCTCGCGAACGCCGGCGGAGACATGGCCGATAATGTTGGCCGCCAACCGTTTCCGCTGCTCCTCGTCGAAAACGTGACGGACCAGGGTTCCGGCCTGTCCGAAGTCGTCGTCGGCGTCACGCAGCGTGTACGCCGTGCGCACCATCTCACCGTCGGCATGCCAGCGCACTTCGGCGGCGCGAGCCGAGTCGGCGGCCGGGCCGCCGACCGAGTTCGGCGCGTACACCGGGTCGGACGCGTTGCGGAACCGCATGGTGCCGTCCTTGGAGTAGGTGTGCACGTCGGTCTTCGGCGCGTTGACCGGCAACTGGTTGTAGTTGGTTCCGATCCGGGCGCGGTGGGCGTCGGCGTAGGAGAAGCCGCGGGCCAGCAGCATCTTGTCGGGGCTCAGCCCGGTGCCGGGCACGGTGTTGCTCGGTTCGAACGCCGCCTGCTCGATCTCGTTGTGGTAGTCGGCGACGTTGCGGTCGAGGGTGAAACGCCCGACGTCGATCAGCGGGTAGTCGGCGTGCGGCCACACCTTGGTGAGATCGAACGGGTTGAGCCGGTAGGTCTTGGCGTCCTCGAACGGCATGATCTGCACCTTCACCGCCCAGCTGGGGTATTCGCCGCGTTCGATCGCGTCGTACAGATCACGCTGGTGGTAATCGGCGTCGGCGCCTGCGAGCCGCTCTCCCTCGTCCTGGGTGAGGTACTCGACGCCCTGATCGCTGATGAAGTGGTACTTGACCCAGAAGATCTCGCCGACGGCGTTGACCCAGCTGTAGGTGTGGCTGCCGTAGCCGTTCATGTGCCGCCAGGTTTTCGGCAGACCCCGATCACCCATCAGATAGGTCACCTGATGCGCCGATTCCGGACTGAGCGTCCAGAAATCCCACTGCATGTGGTGGTCGCGGAGATTGCTTGCCACCAGCCGTTTTTGGGATCGGATGAAGTGCTGGAACTTCATCGGGTCCCGGATGAAGAAGATCGGGGTGTTGTTGCCGACGATGTCGAAGTTGCCCTCGGAGGTGTAGAACTTGAGCGCGAATCCGCGCACGTCGCGCCAGGTGTCGGGGCTGCCGCGTTCACCGGCGACGGTGGAGAACCGGGCCAGCATCTCGGTTTTGACCCCCGGCGCGAACACCGCCGCACGGGTGTAGGCGCTGACATCGGCCGTCACCTCGAGGTGCCCGAATGCCCCGCCCCCCTTGGCATGCGGCTGGCGTTCCGGGGTGCGCTCCCGGTTGAACATCGCCATCTGCTCGAGCAGGTAGTGGTCCTGCAGCAGGATCGGGCCGTCCGGGCCGACCGTGAGCGAGTCGGTGTCACTCGGTGCCGGAGCACCGGCCTCGGTGGTGGTGTGGTGCTCGGCCATCCGTCAGGTCTCCTCGTTATTTCAAAGGGCTTTGGCCAACGAGGCCCGTGAGTGTGCGGTTTGCGTTACTCGCCATGCGAGGCGTCGGAAACCGCACACTCGGCGGGTCTCGTGGGAATTACCGGTGCGGTGCCGGCGGTGCCGGCGGCGCGGACGGCGGCCCCGGCGGCGGACCGACCGGACCGCCGGGCGGGTTACCCGGGCCGGCGGGACGGAACCCCGGCCAGCCCGGTTCGTTGCCGGGGCCGGCGGGCCCGAAGCCGTGGCCCATCGGCGGGCCGTGGTGCATCATGCAATGCCCATGCTGGTGTCCGTGCCAGCCACCGTTGCTGAGGTAGCTGCCGGCGCAGAAGATCACCGCGGCCACGAACACGGTCCCGGCGATGATCACCACCCACGCTGCGGCCTGATACAGCCTGTTCGGTTTGGCCGCCGGTGCTGCCGGTGGCGGCGGTGGCGGCGGCGTCGGTGCAGGTGTTTCGGTCATATCGCCCAATCATGCCTGACAACGACGCCAGCCGCCGCCCTTCGGGAGGGGCGGCGGCTGGTTGTTCGTGGCCGGGGCTTACCGGCCCGGCGTCGGCGCCGGGGGCCGGGTGACCAACGGCGGAACCTCACCGGGTCCCGGGCCTTCCGGTCCCGAGGGAGGAGCCATCGAACCGGGACCGCGGTGGGGGCCATGGTGGAACCCTCCGTGGAACCCCTCGTGGAAGCCCTTGTGGAACATCGCCCCGTGGTGTTTGTGGTGGCAGTGATGCCCGCGCGGACCGCCCTTGCTGGCCCACACTCCGGCGAAGAAGATCGACGAGACGATGAAGACGATCCCGGCGACGATTGCGACCCAGGCCGCGAGCCGGTAGAGCCAGTAAGGCTTGGGCTCACCCGGTGGTGCGGGTGGGGTGGTTGTGGTGTCAGGTGTTTCGCTCATGGTTGACATGGTGCGCGAGTAATCGCCCAGCCCCGCTAGGTGCTGGCTATGCGTCCGCTATGAGCCCGAGGGTGCCGCCGTAATCGGCAAATCCCGAGTCGACCCTGTACGGCAGTTCAGAAAGTCCAGGGAAAACCCTGTATCGCAGCCGTGCGTTGCGCTCCTACCGTCAGGACTACACCAGCCAGGTCGGCTGGAAGGTAGGGGAAGGCACGAACATGGGGAATCTGAAGCAAGTCAGCAGTCTGGGCATGCTGGCGCTGGGACTCGGGGTCGGGGCCGCCTTGGCAGCCGCGCCGATCGCGGGCGCGGGAACACTCTCGGCTGACGGCGGCGCCGGCGCGTTGGGTGTCGCCGGCGCGCTGGCCGCCGCGGACCTCGGCGACGCCGTCGCCACGGTGGGTACGGCGGCCGCGACAGCACCGACCCTCCCCGACGACTTCGGCAACATCGCATTGTCGATCAGCGGGTTCGACTTGTTGTCTCTCGGCAATGCGAACGCGAGCTCGAGCTTCGGCAACATCGCCTTCGCCTACGGGGAATTCGCCAACGCCAACGCCATGAGCGGTTTCTTCAACTACGCCTCGGCGCAAGGCGACCACAGCAACGCCGCGGTCGGCGACACCGGGTCGTTCAACTATGCGTCCGCGCTGGGCGATCACGCCAGCGCGTCGGCGGCGTGAGGCAACGGCAACGTGGCGACCGCCACCGGCGACTATGCCGTCGCGAATGCGGGTGCCTCTGTCGTGCCCGGCGTCTACGACAGCCATTTCAACACCGCCACCGCCGAGGGCCTGCACGCCATCGCCTACGCCGGCTGGGACGGGAGCAGCAACAATGTCGCGAGCGCCCTCGGCGACAACATCCAGGACTACGCGCCGGACGTCACCCCCTCAGGTCCGGCCGACGCGGACCTCGATCTGCTCGGCGACACCGGATCGGGCGGCGACTTCTGGACCGACCTGTGGGGCCTGTTCAGCTGACCGACCACGGCTTGAACGGGTTGACCGCGAACTGGATCACCCGATACGGCGCCCGGGCGCGCGGATCGCTGTTATGCCACTGGCTGATGAACACCCGCAGCTCGTCCAGCGTCGACCCCGGTGAGATGTAGCCGCCGTAGGGCTGGGCCAGCCGGTTGTCGAACGGCGAGGGCAGGGTCTCGACGGGCACCGGCGGATCCGGCCACTCGGCGTGCTGCACCACCGTGGTCACCGGCGCCGTCCCGAGACCGGTCGGGTCGTAGGCCACCCGCACCTCCATGTTCCCGGTGGTGCCGTTGAAGTAGGACAGCACCGGCTTGCCGTCGACCTGGCGCAGGCTCAGCTCGCCGATCTGGTCGTTCCACAACGGCGTGGGCTTATGCCCCCAACCGTTGCCGGCGGCCCAGCCCTGCCAGGCCGACCGGTCGGTGAACTTGTCCGGGGTGACCCGGTACAACGTCACCGACGCGCTGCGGTCGAAGTTGTTGGCCACCACGTACACCCAGCCGGTGACCGAATCCGGTGTCGGAACCGGATCGTAGTAGCCGCTGATCTGGGACTGACCGAAATCCTGGTAAGAGGCCGGTCGTACCGATCCCGGTACCGTCTGCCAACCCGGTTGCGCCGGATCGGCTTTCACCAGCCGGGATGACTGCGGCACCAGCATCGTGGCGGTGGTCACCATCAGGTAGTTGGTCCGGTTGATCGAGACGATCCCGGCCGGCAGTTGCGTGCTGCCGGCCGGTGCGGGGTCGGCCAGCAGCGGCCGGTCCACCCCGATCACCCCGGTGTAGCGCACGCCGTCGGCGTCGTCGACCGAGTCCGGATCCAGCCGCAACGCGATCGGTGAGTACCAGCCGCCGAACCCCACGCCTTGGCCGGCGAAGCTGTCCCCGCAGATCTGCAGCACCGCGCTGGGGAACTCCATGAACTCGCACAGATCGGTCGCCCCGATGCCGTAATCACCGGTGAGCGTGCCGGTTCCGGCACTCGGGCCGATCCGGACCACCTGCCCCTCGGCCAGCGGCCACAACACCGGACGCGGGATCGGCGCCGGCGGTTCGGCGTGCGCGACCAGCGGGCCCGTCATCAGCGCCACCACGGCCATACCCGTCGCCGAGCGTGCAATCACCGCGATATTCGTTGCGATCTTTCGCAGCCGGTGCACGTTCGGCGCCCAACGCTGCCGGACTAGGACGCAGCCAGCAGCTCGGCGATCTGAATCGTGTTAAGCGCCGCACCTTTACGCAGGTTGTCCCCGGAGACGAACAACGCCAGGCCGCGCCCGTCGGGCGCGCCGGGGTCGACCCGGATCCGGCCCACCAGGGAGTCGTCGGCGCCGGCGGCGGCCAGCGGAGTGGGCACGTCGGTCAGCGTCACACCCGGTGCGGCCTTGAGCAGCTCGGTGGCCCGCTCCGGCGAAATCGGCCGGGCGAACTCGGCATTGATCGACAGCGAGTGCCCGGTGAACACCGGCACCCGGACGCAGGTACCACTCACCAAAAGGTCTGGGATACCGAGGATTTTGCGGCTCTCGGACCGCAGCTTCTGATCCTCGTCGGTCTCACCGGAACCGTCGTCGACGTAGCTGCCGGCCAGGGCGACCACGTTGAAGGCGATCGGCGCGACGTAGGTGTTCGGCGCCGGGAAGTCGACGGCGCTGCCGTCGTACACCAGCTGCTCGGCGCCGTCGGCGACCGCGCGGACCTGCCCGGCCAACTCCTGCACCCCGGCCAGTCCGCTGCCCGAGACCGCCTGATAGGTCGAGACGATCAGCCGGGTCAGGCCGGCCTCCTCGTGCAACGGCTTGAGCACCGGCATCGCCGCCATGGTGGTGCAGTTCGGGTTGGCGATGATGTTCTTGGCCAACTTCTTCCCACGCACGTCCCGGTCGAAGTTCACCTCTGCGACGACCAGCGGAACCTCGGGGTCCTTGCGCCACGCCGAGGAGTTGTCGATCACCGTGACCCCGGCGGCGGCGAACCGCGGCGCCTGCACCTTCGACATCGCCCCACCCGCCGAGAACAGCGCGATGTCCAGGCCGGCGGGGTCGGCGGTCTCGGCGTCCTCGACCTCGATCTCGACGCCGCGGAACGCCAGCTTGCGCCCGGCCGACCGCGCCGAGGCGAAGAACCGCAGGTTGTCGGCGGGGAAGTTGCGCTGCTCGAGCAGGGTGCGCATCACCTGGCCGACCTGGCCGGTCGCGCCGACCACTCCTATGGCGGCCATGTCAGCGCCCCGTTCCGGCGTAGACGGTGGCTTCCTCGTCGCCGCCGAGGTCGAATGCCTGATGCAGTGCGACTACGGCCTTGTCCAAGTCGTCCTCGGCCACCAGCACCGAGATGCGGATCTCGGAGGTGGAGATCAGGTCGATGTTGATGCCGTTGTCGGCCAGCGTCTCGCAGAAGGTTGCCGTGACGCCCGGGTGGCTGCGCATACCCGCACCGACCAGCGACACCTTGCCCACGTTGGTGTCGTAGAGCACCTCGGTGAAGCCGATCTGGGTCTTGAGCGATTCCAGCTTGGCCACCGCGGCCGGGCCGCTGTCGCGCGGACAGGTGAAGGTGATGTCGGTCTTGCCGTCTTCGAGCTTGGAGACGTTCTGCAACACCATGTCGATGTTGATGTCGGCGTCGGCGACCGCGCGAAAGATCTTGGCGGCGTAGCCGGGCAGGTCAGGGATGCCGACGACGGTCACCTTGGCTTCGCTCTTGTCGTGGGCGACTCCGGTCAGCAGCGCGTCTTCCATGGGGATGTCCTTGATCGATCCGGTAACGATGGTGCCGGGCTTGTCCGTGTACGACGAGCGCACATGAATCGGCAGGTGGTAGCGGCGGGCGTACTCGACGCAGCGCAGCATCAGCACCTTGGCGCCGCAGGCGGCGAGCTCGAGCATCTCCTCGAAGGTGACGGTGTCCAACTTCTTGGCGTTGGGCACGATGCGCGGGTCGGCGCTGTAGATACCGTCGACGTCGGTATAGATCTCGCAGACGTCGGCGTTCAGGGCCGCGGCCAGCGCCACCGCGGTGGTGTCCGAGCCGCCGCGGCCCAGCGTGGTGACGTCCTTGGTGTCCTGGCTGACGCCCTGGAAGCCCGCGACCAGCACTACCTGATTCTCGCCGAGCGCAGCCTGCAGCCGGCCCGGGGTGACCTCGATGATCTTGGCCTTGCCGTGCACGCCGGTGGTGATCACCCCGGCCTGCGATCCGGTGAAGGAGCGGGCCTGACAGCCCAACTCCGCGACGGCCATCGCCACCAGCGCGTTGGAGATCCGCTCGCCGGCGGTGAGCAGCATGTCCAGTTCCCGGGCCGGTGGCGCCGACGACACCTGTTGGGCCAGGTCCAGCAGGTCATCGGTGGTGTCCCCCATCGCCGAGCACACCACGACGACGTCGTCGCCGTCGTTCTTGGTCTCGACGATGCGCTCGGCGACGCTGCGGACCCGATCGGCATCGGCCACCGACGAGCCGCCGTATTTCTGCACGACGAGCGCCACTATTGGTCCCTTCCTCAGCTGGGCTCGTCCCAGAATAGGGGAAGCGGCTGTGGGCGCTGACGCTGCGCCCGGGGCCGTTTCCCCAACACCCGGCTGAGCGCGTAAACTCCACGATGTGCAGCGGGTGCTCCTTCTCGGACGCCGCGGCGGGGTCTGATCCAGACCGGCCTCCCGTCGCGGGTCTTTCGCGATGCGCCGGTCTCCAATCCCATCTGAGAACCCCGGAGCAATCACCGTGACCAGTTTTTCGCAGGCCTCCCCCGACGCCTTCACGTCGGGACGCCGCATCACCAAACCCGTCGGGCCGCCCAACCCCGGCCAACCCGGCTGGAACACCCAGCGCGGCTCGGCGATGCCGATCAGCCGGTACCGCAGTTTCGCCGATGAGGTGGAGCCCATCACCCTGCCCGACCGCACCTGGCCCGACCGGGTCATCGAGCGTGCCCCGATGTGGTGCGCCGTCGACCTGCGCGACGGCAACCAGGCACTGATCGACCCGATGAGCCCGGCCCGCAAGCGGCGGATGTTCGACCTGTTGGTGGCCATGGGCTACAAGGAGATCGAGGTCGGATTCCCCTCGGCCAGCCAGACCGACTACGACTTCGTCCGCGAGATCATCGAAGCCGGCGCCGTCCCCGACGACGTCACGTTGCAGGTGCTCACGCAGTGCCGCGACGAGCTGATCGAGCGCACCTTCTCCGCCTGCGACGGTGCTCCGAACGTGATCGTGCACTTCTACAACTCGACGTCGATCCTGCAGCGTCGGGTGGTCTTCCGGGCCGACCGCGCCGCGGTGCAGGAGATCGCGGTGGCCGGGGCGCGCAAGTGCCTGGAAGAGGCCGCCAAATATCCGGGCACCCGGTGGCGCTACGAGTACTCCCCGGAGTCCTACACCGGAACCGAACTGGAGTACGCCAAAGCGGTCTGTGATGCGGTGGGCGACGTGATCCAGCCCTCGCCCGATTCGCCGATCATCTTCAACCTGCCGGCCACCGTGGAGATGGCCACCCCCAACGTCTACGCCGACTCGATCGAGTGGATGCACCGCAACCTCAAGCGGCGTGACTCGGTCATCTTGAGCCTGCACCCGCACAATGACCGCGGCACCGCGGTCGCCGCAGCGGAGCTCGGCTACCAGGCCGGGGCGGACCGCATCGAGGGCTGCCTGTTCGGCAACGGCGAGCGCACCGGGAACGTCTGCCTGGTGACGCTCGGGCTGAACCTGTTCTCCCGCGGAGTGGACCCGCAGCTCGACTTCTCCAACATCGACGAGATCCGCCGCACCGTGGAGTACTGCAACCAGCTTGGTGTGCCCGAGCGCCACCCCTACGGCGGCGACCTGGTCTACACCGCGTTCTCCGGCAGTCACCAGGACGCCATCAACAAGGGCCTGGACCAGATGAAGATCGACGCCGATGCCGCCGACTCGGATGTCGACGACATGCTCTGGCAGGTGCCCTACCTGCCGATCGATCCGCGCGACGTGGGCCGCACGTATGAGGCGGTGATCCGGGTCAACTCGCAGTCGGGCAAGGGCGGGGTGGCCTACGTGATGAAAACCGACCACGGGCTGGTACTGCCGCGGCGACTGCAGATCGAGTTCTCCAGGGTGATCCAGCAGTTGACCGACGGCGAGGGCGGCGAGGTCACCCCCAAGGAGATGTGGGACACGTTCGCCGAGGAGTACCTGAACCCGATCCGTCCGCTGGAGCGGATGCACCAGCGGTTGATCGCCGCCGAAACCGACGACGGCACCGACCGCATCGAGGCCACGGTGTTGGTCGACGGGGTGGAGACCGAGATCGCCGGCGCCGGCAACGGGCCGCTGGCCGCGTTCGTCGACGCGTTGACCGACGTCGGGATCCACGTCAACGTGCTGGACTACTCCGAGCACGCGATGAGCGCCGGCGAGGAGGCCCAGGCCGCGGCGTATGTGGAAGCGTCCGTGACGATCGCGAACGCGGCCGGTGAAGCGGGTCGGCACGCCGAGGCCACAGCCGGCGAGACGGTCTGGGGTGTCGGGATCGCGTCGTCGATCACCACGGCGTCACTGCGGGCGGTGGTCTCGGCGGTGAATCGGGCGGCTCGATCGGGCTGAGCCCCGTGGGTAACTCCGGCCCCAGAAGCCACGGCGGGGACGGCATGTGATTGTTGCCCACCTTTGCGCGACAACTGGCGTTATGTCAGCCCGCCCGCCGGGCGATTCTGCGGGTCGCCGACGTCGGCGACGAATTGCGGCTTGACATAACGAACGTTGTCGCTCGAAGGCGGGCAAAAGCGATGCACCCACCCCGTCGTGACAACTGGGACAACGTGCCAGCTGGGACCACCGTGCCAGCTGGGACAAGCGGGGCGAAGGCAGCTGGTGGGCGCCTGCGGCGTCAGGAAGCGGGGTGCCGCTCAGAACAGCGAGATCTGCTCACCGGCCGGTCCGGTGTCGGCGAACTGCTCGACGTCGGTGCCTCCGACGACCCCGCCCACGCTGTCGACGCAGGCCATGAACTGCTCGTCGGAGACCGTCGGCACGCCGAGTTCCCGCGCCAGGTAGCCCTTGCCCTGCTCCGCGCTGTCGTCGTTGCAGATCACCAGCGAGGTGTTGGCGTCCACGACGTCGCTGTAGGCCAACCCGGCGAACAAGATCCGTTCGACGAGTTCCTCGTGGGTGCGGCGGCATTCCGCCGACAGCGCCACCCGCATGCCCTGCACCAGCGGACGTCCCCGCACGTAGCGGCCCGGGTTGAGGTAGGCGCACGGCATCCGCGAGGCCAGCGCCTTCAGCGGCCGCAGCTCGTCGTGGGTGATCCGGCCGTTGGGCCACCGGCGCCGCGTCACCGGCCGCACCGGCAGCCACACATCGCGCTCCCGGGCCCGCTGCAGCGCCGGCTCCAGTACGCCGGCCAGCACCCGGGCGTCATCGAGCGCGTCGTGCGCCCTCGTCTGCACCACACCCCAGTGCGCTGCCAGCGTCTGCAACCGCAGGTTGGCCAGGCCCAGGTCGAGCCGCCGGGTCAACTCCAGGGTGCACATCACCGAGTCGACGGGCAGTTCCGCGCCGGCCATCTCGGCCTCGGCGGCCAGGAACGTGTAGTCGAACGCGACGTTGTGGGCCACCAGGGTGCGGCCGACCAGCAGCGCGGCGACCTCGTCGACCACATCGGCGAACTGGGGTTGGCCCGCCAGCATCTCGGCGGTCAGCCCGTGCACATGGGTGGGGCCCGGGTCGGTGCCCGGATTGACCAGGTGCGACACCGACTTCTCGATTCGCCCGTCGGCGTCGAGTGCCAGGGCCGCCAGGCTGAGCACCCGGGCCTGCCCGGGCCGGAACCCCGACGTCTCGACGTCGACGACCACCCAGCCGTCGCCGGGTTCGCGGGCCGGGCGCCCCCACAGCGCACTCATGCCATGAGAATGGCACGTCGGGGTGAGCGATAGCGGTCGGCGAGGGCCCGTGTCGGCGACTCAATTGGTCGAGGGGCGACCCAGTGCGCCCGGCGCGGACACCGCGCTTGTGGTCGCCCCTAAACTCGTCGGGTGATCACCGCCCGTGGACGCCTCGCGCTGGCCGCCGGAGCAACCGCCCGGTGGGCGTCTCGCATCACCGGCCGCGGCGCCGGCGCGATGATCGGCGGCCTGGTCGCGATGACGCTGGACCGCTCGATCCTGCGGCAGCTCGGCACCGGGCGGCGCAGCGTCGTCGTCACCGGCACCAACGGCAAGTCGACCACCACCCGGATGATCGCGGCCGCGCTGCGCGACCTGGGCCCGGTGGCCACCAACGCCGAGGGCGCCAACATGGACGCCGGGCTGGTGGCGGCGCTGGCCGCCGACCGCACCGCTGGGCTGGCCGCACTCGAGGTCGACGAGATGCATGTGCCGCATGTGGCCGACGCGGTGTCACCGACGGTGGTGGTGTTGCTGAACCTGTCGCGCGACCAGCTGGACCGGGTCGGGGAGATCAACGCGGTGGAACGCGCCCTGCGCACCGGCCTGGCCCGGCATCCGCAGACGATCGTGGTCGCCAACTGCGACGACATCCTGATGACCTCGGCCGCCTATGACTGTCCCGACGTGGTGTGGGTCGCCGCCGGCGGCGGCTGGGCGGGCGACTCGGTGAGCTGCCCGCGCAGCGGCGAGGTGATCGACCGACGCGACGACCACTGGTCCTCCACCGGATGCGACTTCGCCCGGCCCACCCCGCAGTGGTGGTTCGACGACGACTCGCTGTACGGCCCCGACGGGCTGGTGCTGCCGATGCGGCTCGCCCTGCCCGGCACCGTCAACCGTGGCAACGCCGCCCAGGCCGTCGCCGCCGCGGTCGCCTTGGGCGCCGACCCCGTCAAAGCCGTGGCCGCGGTCTCCTCGGTCGACGAGGTGGCCGGGCGCTATAAGTCGGTGCAGGTCGGCCAGCACACGGTGCGCATGCTGCTGGCCAAGAACCCGGCCGGCTGGCAGGAGGCGCTGTCGATGGTCGACCACCACGCCGCCGGGGTGGTGATCGCCGTCAACGGGCAGGTGCCCGACGGCGAGGACCTGTCCTGGCTGTGGGATGTCCGGTTCGAGCACTTCGAGGGTGTCCACGTGGTGGCGGCCGGCGAGCGCGGCACCGACCTGGCGGTGCGACTCGGCTACGCCGGTGTGCAGCACACCCTGGTACACGACACCGTCGCCGCGATCGCCTCCTGCCCGCCCGGGCCGGTCGAGGTGGTCGCCAACTACACCGCGTTCCTGCAGCTGCAGCGGAGGTTGGACCGTGACTGAGCCGGTGCGGATCGGGTTGGTGCTGCCCGACGTGATGGGCACCTACGGCGACAGCGGCAACGCGGTGGTGCTGCGGCAGCGGCTGGCGCTGCGCGGTATCGCCGCCGAGATCGTCGAGATCACCCTGGCCGACCCGGTCCCGGAGTCACTGGACCTCTACACGCTCGGCGGCGCCGAGGACTACGCGCAGCGGCTGGCCACCCGGCACCTGATCCGGTATCCCGGCCTGCAGCGCGCCGCCGAACGCGGCGCACCGGTGCTGGCGATCTGCGCAGCCGTCCAGGTGCTCGGGGCCTGGTATGAGACGTCGGCCGGCGACCGTGTCGACGGCGTCGGCATGCTGGATGTGACCACCGCACCGCAGCAGACGCGCACCATCGGCGAGGTGGTCGGGGACCCGCTGCTGGCGGGCCTGACCCAACCCTTGACCGGCTTCGAGAACCACCGCGGCGGCACCGTGCTGGGTCCGGCCGCATCGCCGTTGAGCAAGGTGACCAAGGGCGCCGGCAACCGGGCCGGCGACGGATTCGACGGCGCGATCCAGGGCAGCGTCGTGGCCACCTACCTGCACGGGCCGTGCCTGGCCCGCAACCCGGAACTGGCCGATCTGCTGCTGTCGAAGGTGGTCGGCGAGCTGGCACCGCTGGAGCTGCCCGAGGTGGAGATGCTGCGCGCCGAAAGACTGAGCGCGCCCCGGCGAGCCTGACTACGTTTGCGACCATGACCGATCTGAGCACCGTCGCCGAGGCCGCGATCGGAATCTCGCAGCGGCTCTACGACCACCTGGCCGAAACCACCCAGGTGATCGAGGATCTGATCGCCAAGGAGTCACCGGACCTGACCGCGGATTCGTCGTTGCTGCAGCTGTTGCACGAAACGGTGGCGGCCAACGTCGACACGTACTTCTCGGCGATCCGCCACAACATCCCGGTGGCCGAAATCGCCGCGCCGGCCGTGGCGCTCGAGCACGCACGGCGGCTGGCGCAGCGCGGGGTCCCGGTGAACGCGTTGGTCCGGGGTTACCGGTTGGGCCACTCGATGGCGTTGCGGGTGGTGCTGGAGGAGATCCGTTCCGCCGAGCTGGATCCCGACCTTCGCCTAGACGTGCTCTCGGAGATGTCGACGCTGATGTTCGGCTACATCGACGAGATGTCGCAACAGGTGTCCGCCGTCTACCAGGCCGAACGAGAACGCTGGCTGGAGAGTCGAAACGCGGTGCGCGCGTTGCGGGTCCGTGAGATCCTCGCCGGACACAGCCTGGATGTCGACGCGATGACCACCGCAATCCGCTACCCGCTGCGGCGGACCCACGTGGCGCTGATCGTCTGGTACCCGGAGTCTGTCGGCGACAAGCTCGCAGCCGCTGAGGGTTTCATCAAGCAGCTCTCCGAATCTGTTGCCGGACAAGGCGCACCGCTGTTCATCCCGGCCGACAGCGCCACCGGCTGGGCCTGGATTCCGTTGGCGTCGAACGCCGGGCACGACGCGGTGGAACAGATCCGCGGCTGCGCGCAGACCGCGCCCGGCGAGCCCTGGGTGGCGATCGGTGATCCGCTGCCCGGCGTCGAGGGTTTCCGCCGGTCTCACCAGCAGGCGCTGGCGGTACACACCCTGGCGGTGGCCTCCGGTGTCACCCGGGTCAGCGCGGCAGCCGATCCGGGGCTGTCGGCGGCGGCACTGCTCGGCGGCGACAACGTGGCCGCCGCACGCGCCTGGGTCGGTGAGGTGCTCGGTCCACTGGCCCGTGCCACCGACGGCGACGAGCGACTCCGCGACACCCTGCGGGTGTTCCTGCGGGCCGGCTCCAGCTTCAAGGCGGCCGGCGAGCAGCTGCACTTCCACGTCAACACCATGAAGTACCGCGTCCAGCGCGCTATCGAACGTCGCGGCCGCCCGATCACCGAGGACCGGCTCGACGTCGAGATCGCGCTGCTGCTCTGTCAGTGGTACGGCGCCGCCGTGTTGTCCCCGTTGTCTCCGCAAGACGAATAACCCGCCGAATTCCGGTTCCGCGGGACGAGCGACGAGGCGGCACGGCTACCTAACGTCGGCGACATGAATGCCGAACTGAGTGACAAGCCAAAGATCTGGCACGACAACAAGCGACAGCTGTGGCTGCTGGGCCTGTTCGTGCCGACCATGATGTTCCTGATGCTGCCGCTGGTGTGGGCGATGAACCAGGCCGGCTGGCAGACCGCGTCGCAGCTGCCCTTCTACATCGGGCCGATCCTGCTCTATGTGATCCTGCCGGTGCTGGACCTGGCCGTCGGGGCCGACGGACAGAACCCGCCCGATGAGGTGATGGCCGCGCTGGAGAACGACAAGTACTACCGGTATGCGACCTACGCCTATATCCCGTTCCAGTACGCCAGCGCCATCCTGGGCGCTTACCTGTTCACCGCGTCGGACCTGGGCTGGCTCGGCTTCGACGGGTCGCTGGGCTGGCTGGGCAAGATCGGTGTGGCGATGTCGGCGGCGACGGTGGCCGGCGTGGGCATCAACACCGCCCACGAGCTCGGCCACAAGCGGGAGTCACTGGAGCGCTGGCTGGCCAAGATCACCCTGGCCCAGGTCTGCTACGGGCACTTCTACGTCGAGCACAACCGCGGCCACCACGTGCGGGTCGCCACCCCCGAAGACCCGGCGTCGGCGCGTTTCGGCGAGACGTTCTGGGAGTTCCTGCCGCGCAGCGCCTGGGGCGGTATCCGTTCGGCGTGGGAGCTGGAGGCGGCGCGGATCCGCCGGACCGGCAAGAATCCCTGGAACCCGCGGACCTGGCCGGGCAACGACGTGATCAATGCGCTGGCGATGTCGCTGCTGTTCTGGGGCGTGATGATCGCGGTGTTCGGTGTCGCGTTGATCCCGTACGTGCTGATCAACGCCTGCTACGGCTCGTCGCTGCTGGAGTCGGTGAACTACCTGGAGCACTACGGGCTGGTGCGCCAGAAGCAGCCCAGTGGCCGCTACGAGCGCTGCACGCCGCAGCACAGCTGGAACTCCGACCACCTGGTGACCAACTTGTTCCTGTACCACCTGCAGCGCCACAGCGATCACCACGCCAACCCGACGCGGCGCTACCAGACGCTGCGCAGCTTCGACGACTCGCCCAACCTGCCGGCAGGCTACGGAGCGCTCATCGGGGTGACCTATTTCCCGCCGGTGTGGCGCAAGCTGATGGACCACCGGGTGCTGGCGCACTACGCCGGCGACATCACCCGGGCCAACATCTCGCCGCGCCGCCGGGAGAAGATCCTGGCCCGCTACGCCGCAGCGGCGGTGAACGCCTGATGGCCCGCTACCGGTGCCCCGGCTGCGGCTACGTCTACGACGAGGGTGTCGGCGCGCCACGCGAAGGCTTCCCGGCCGGGACGGCGTGGGCGCAGATCCCCGACGACTGGACCTGCCCGGACTGTGCGGTCCGCGAAAAGCTCGATTTCGAACCGATGGGAGTGAACTCATGAACGACTACAAACTGTTCCGGTGCCTGCAGTGCGGCTTCGAGTACGACGAGGCGCTGGGCTGGCCGGAGGACGGCATCGACCCCGGCACCCGCTGGGCCGACATCCCCGAGGACTGGAGCTGCCCGGACTGCGGCGCGGCGAAGGCCGACTTCGAGATGGTGGAGGTGGCGCGGCCGTGAGCGGGGTGCTCATCATCGGTGGCGGGCTGGCCGCGGTCCGCACCGCCGAACAGCTCCGCCGCAACGACCACACCGAGCCGATCACCATCGTCGGCGCCGAGATCCACCCGCCGTATGACCGCCCGCCGTTGTCCAAGGAGATGCTGCAGCGCGAGGCCGTCACCGCCGCGGACGTCGCCCTCAAACCGGCCGCGTTCTACGAGCAGCACCGCATCGGGTTGCGGCTGGGCTGCGCGGCCCGCACCGTCGACGTGGCGGCCCACACCGTGACCCTGGCCGACGGAGAAGTGCTGGGCTATGACCAGTTGGTGATCGCCACCGGCCTGGTGCCCAACCGCATTCCGTCGTTTGCGGACCTGGACGGGATCCACGCGCTGCGCTCGTTCGACGACTGCTTGGCGCTGCGCCGGCGGGCGGCGGGTGCGCGCCGCGCCGTGGTGATCGGGGCGGGCTTCATCGGCTGCGAGGTCTCGGCCAGTCTGCGCGGCGCCGGTGTTCAGGTGGTGCTGGTGGAGCCGCAGCCCACCCCGCTGGCCGCCGCACTGGGCGAGCAGGTGGGCGCGTTGATCACCCGACTGCACCGCGACGAGGGCGTCGACGTGCGCACCGGCGTGAAGGTGGACTCGGTGTCCGGGTCCGACGGCGTGGAGTCGGTGACGCTGTCCGACGGTTCGGCGATCCCAGCCGATCTGGTGGTCGTCGGGGTCGGATCACGGCCCGCCTGCGACTGGCTGGCCGGCAGCGGAATCGCGGTGGCCGACGGCATCGTCTGCGACGAGGCCGGCCGTACCAGCGCCCCGGATGTCTGGGCGATCGGCGACGTGGCGTCGTGGCGGGACTTGTCGGGGGCGCAGGCGCGCGTCGAGCATTGGAGCAACGTCGCCGAGCAGGCGAAGACCATGGTGTCGGCGATGCTGGGTTCGGCGGTGGTGCCCCGGGCGGGAGTGCCCTACTTCTGGAGCGACCAGTACGACCTCAAGATCCAGTGCCTGGGCCACCCCCGGACCGGCGACACCGTGCACCTGACCGAGGACGACGGCCGCCGGTTCGTCGCCTATTACGAGCGCGACGGGGTGCTCGTCGGCGTGGTCGGGGCGGGCATCCCGGAGAAGATCCGGACGGCTCGCGCCGGGATCGCCGCGCGGCTGCCGATCTCCGAGGTGCTGGTGCCGGTTTAGGGTTGCCAGCCGCGGGACCGCATGGCGTCGATGACGCGGCGGATGACGTCGCTGGGCGCGTCCTCTTTGATCACCCGGATGTTGATCCAGCCCAAGGCTTCCAGCCTGCGCTGACGCCGGTGGTCCCGGACGTACTGCGGGCGGTCCTTGCGGTGCTGATCGCCGTCGTACTCGACGGAGACTCGATATTCCTCCCAGCCCATATCCAGCCAGGCGAACGGCCAATACCCCCGCTCGACCACCGGGATCTGGGTGGTCGGCGCCGGTAGGCCGGCGTCGATGAGCCTCAGTCGCAGCCGGGACTCCCGGGGTGAGGCAGCGCCGGGGTCCACCAGCGGAAGTGCCGCCCGCAGCCGTTGTAAGCCCCGAGCGCCACGGTGGCGTTTGGCCAGCAGCAGCACATCCTCGGTCGAGTACGGAGTGGCCCGCGCAAGGGCGTCGAGGCGGGCCACCGCCTTGCCGCGCGGCAGGTGACGGCCCAGGTCGTAGGCGGTGCGGGCAGGCGTGGTGACCGGTAGGCCGGCGACTTGGGTCAGCTCGTCGTCGGCGAGGGTTTCGTCGCGAGCGATGACACCGTCCGGTGGGCGGGTGTTCGACCAGATCAGCTCGATCGGGATATCGGCGTCTACCCACTCGGCCCCGTGTAGGGCCGCGGCGGCCGCCCCGGCGATCACGCCTCGTCGGCCAGATCGCAGCCACGCCCCCTCGATCCGGTCGCGCAGGGTGGGCTCATGCCTTGCCGGCACGTACACGTCGCGGAATATCGCCCGGTGCCAGCGGCGCAGTTCGTACTCGGTGAGCCGGCCCTGCGCCAGCGCTTCGCTACCGATGAAGACCTCTCCCATGGCCTGAGGTTGCCAATGGGGACTGACATGGCCGCGAAGCTGTAGTTAGCGCGAAGAAATGCGAGTAGCGAGCACGGTAACTACAGGCTCGGCGAGGGGGGAGGGGGCTCGGCGAGGGGAGAGGGAGGCAGGGCGGAAAAGGGAACGTCAGGCCATGGCACGGCGGCCGGTGAAGGCCCGGCCCAGCGTCAACTCGTCGGCGAACTCCAGGTCGCCGCCCATCGGCAGCCCGGACGCCAGGCGCGTCACGGAGAGCCCGGGGATATCGCGCAGCATCCGCACCAGGTAGGTGGCGGTGGCCTCGCCCTCGGTGTTGGGGTCGGTGGCGATGATCACCTCACTGACGTCGACGCCGTCGACCCGCTCCCCGACCCGGTTCAGCAGCTCACGCACCCGCAGCTGCTCCGGCCCGATCCCGCTCAACGGGTCCAGCGCCCCGCCCAGCACGTGGTAGCGACCGCGGAACTCTCTGGTGCGCTCGATGGCGGCGACGTCCTTGGGTTCCTCGACCACACAGATCTGGGCGAAGTCTCGGCGCGAGTCCCCGCAGATCCGGCAGCGCTGCGCGTCGGAGACGTTGCCGCACACCTCGCAGAACAGCACCCCCTCGCGGACCCTGGTGAGCACCGCGGTGAGCCGGTCGATCTCGGACGGCTCCACCGACAACAGGTGAAACGCGATCCGCTGGGCGCTCTTGGGGCCGATACCCGGCAGCTTGCCCAGCTCGTCGATCAGGTCCTGAACCGGGCCTTCAAACAAGGTGGCACACCTACGTACCCGGCATACCGAGGGCGTTGCCCATGCCACCGGCCAGCGGGGAGAGCCGCTCCTGGGCCAGCGTGTGCGCCTTCTTCGACGCATCCGCGAGCGCGCCGACGATCAGGTCCTGCAGCGTGTCGATATCTGTCGGGTCGACGACCTTCGGGTCGATCTGCACGGCCAGCACCTCGCCGCTGCCGTTGGAGGTCACCTTGACCAGGCCGCCACCGGCCTCGCCTTGCACCTCGGTGGCGGCCAGCTCCTGCTGCGCGGCCAACAGTCGCTGCTGCATCTGCTGGGCCTGCGCCAGCAACGCCGACATGTCGGGCGGGCCTCCTGGTTGCATGACACTCCCCTTGCGTTGTTGTGCGTGGTCTCGACTTGGTTGCGGCTTGGTTTCAGCTCCAAGACCGGGCGCGTGTTGAAACTCCAGCGTAGTCGGCGCGAGCCTACGTTGGCGGCGTGCGCGTACCTGTTCTTTCGCGTGTCGGCGTCGCGATCATCACCGGCCTGGTGGCGGCCGCCGCGGTCCCGAGCGCCCCGTCATCCTGGGCAGCCCCCGGCAACATCGCCGGCATGATCGTGTTCCTCGACCCCGGTCACAGCGGCACCGCCGATCCCGCGGCCATCGGCCGCCAGGTCACCAACGGCCGGGGCGGCACCAAGAACTGCCAGACCAGCGGGACCACCACCAACTCCGGCTATCCCGAGCACAGCTTCGCCTGGGACACCACGCTGCGGATTCGGCAGGCCCTCAACTCCGCGGGGGTGCGCACCGCGATGTCCCGCGGCGACGACAATGGGCCGGGACCGTGCGTCGACCAGCGCGCCGCGATGGCCAACTCGCTACACCCCAACGCGATCGTGTCCATTCACGCCGACGGCGGACCGGCCACCGGCCGCGGGTTCCACGTCAACTACTCCGCGCCGCCACTCAACCCGGCCCAGGAGGGCCCGGCGGTGCGGTTGGCGCAGGCGATGCGCAGCCAGCTGCAGGCCGCCGGCATTCCGCCGGCCAACTACATCGGCACCGACGGGCTGAAGGGACGCGCCGACCTGGCCGGGCTGAACCTGGCCGAGTACCCCTCGATCCTGGTCGAGCTGGGCAATATGAAAAATCCCGCGGACGCCGCGCTGATGGAGAGTCCGGGGGGACGGCAACGCTACGCCGACGCCGTGGCCCGTGGCATCGCCGGCTACCTGAGCACGCAGGGCGCGCCACAACAATCCCAGTGAGCCCGGCCGCGTCGAGTGCGCGGCCGACGATCGGCCGCTAGCGTGGGAGGTGATGTCCGTCCGGCCGGTCGACGCACCGACATCCCACACGCGGGGGGTGCGACGCCTGCTGGACAGCTACCGGGCGATTCCCGCGAGCGCGTCGGTGCGGCTGGCGAAACCCACCTCAAACCTGTTCCGGGCCCGCGCCAAACGCGATGCCCCGGGCCTGGACACCTCGGGCCTGGTGAATGTCATCGGCATCGACGTGGCGAACCGCACCGCCGACGTCGGCGGTATGTGCACCTACGAGGACCTGGTCGCCGCGACGCTGCCGTACGAGTTCGCACCGCTGGTGGTTCCGCAGTTGAAGACGATCACGGTCGGCGGGGCGGTGTCCGGCCTGGGCATCGAGTCAGCGTCGTTCCGCAACGGCCTGCCGCATGAGTCGGTGCTGGAGATGGATGTTCTCACCGGCGCCGGCGAGCTGCTGACCGTTTCCCGTGACCGGCACGCGGACCTGTTCCGGGCATTTCCCAATTCCTATGGCACGCTGGGCTATTCGACGCGACTGCGGATCGAGCTGGAGGCGGTCAAACCGTTCGTGGCGCTACGGCACATCCGGTTCCATGCGCTGGACGACCTGATCGCGACGATGGACCGGATCATCGACACCGGCGGGTTCGACGGTGTCGCGGTGGACTACCTCGACGGTGTGGTGTTCTCCCCCACCGAGAGCTACCTGTGTCTGGGGATCGAGACCGACACCCCGGGTGCGGTCAGTGACTACACCGGCCAGCGGGTCTACTACCGCTCGATCCAGCACGGGCACGGGATCAAAGACGACCGGCTGACCATCCACGACTACCTGTGGCGCTGGGACACCGACTGGTTTTGGTGCTCGCGGGCGTTCGGGGCGCAGCACCCGTTGGTGCGGCGCGCCTGGCCGCGGCGCTATCGGCGCAGCAGTTTCTACTCGAAGCTGATCGGCTACGACAGGCGGTTCGCCATCGCCGACCGGATCGAGAAACGCCAGGGCCGGCCGCCGCGCGAGCGAGTGGTGCAGGACATCGAGGTGCCGTTGGGGCGCTGCCGGGAGTTCTTGGACTGGTTTTTCGACCACGTGCCGATCGAGCCGGTGTGGCTGTGCCCGCTGCGACTGCGCACCGACGAGAACTGGCCGCTGTACCCGATGCGGCCCAACCGCACCTACGTCAACGTCGGTTTCTGGTCCTCGGTCCCGGCGGGCGCCACCGAGGGAGCCACCAATCGGCTGATCGAGGCAAAGGTGAGCGAACTCGACGGCCACAAGTCGCTGTACTCCGACTCCTACTACACCCCCGCGGAGTTCGATGAGCTCTACGGCGGGGAAACCTACCGCCAGGTCAAGCGGACCTACGACCCTGACTCCCGGTTGCTGGACCTCTACGACAAGGCGGTGCGACGACGATGACCACCTACAAGGAGCAGACGCACACCGGCAGGCTGACCCTGGCGGAGGTCCTGGAGACGCTGGCCACCGACGGTCACCTGCCGCTGCGGTTCACCGCCTACGACGGCAGCAGCAGCGGACCCGACGACGCCCCGCTGGGCCTGGAACTGCTCACCCCGCGCGGCACCACCTATCTGGCCACCGCGCCGGGCGACCTGGGCATGGCCCGGGCCTACGTCGCCGGAGACCTGGCAGCGCACGGCGTGCACCCGGGCGACCCCTACCGCCTGCTCAAGGCGCTCGCCGAAGAACTGCACTTCAAACGGCCGTCGCCGCGGGTGCTGGCCAACATTGTGCGCTCCATCGGGATCGAGCACCTGGTGCCCATCGCACCGCCGCCGCAGGAGGCCCGCCCCCGGTGGCTGCGCGTCGCCGACGGCCTGCGACACAGCAAGCATCGAGACGCCAGCGCGATTCAACACCACTACGACGTGTCCAACGCCTTCTACGAAGCCGTGCTGGGGCCGTCGATGACCTACACCTGCGCGGTCTATCCGAGCCCGGACGCGACGCTCGAGGAGGCCCAGGAGAACAAGTACCGGTTGATCTTCGACAAGTTGCGGCTGCGCCGCGGCGACCTGCTGCTGGATGTGGGCTGCGGCTGGGGCGGCATGGTCCGCTACGCAGCGCGGCACGGTGTGCGCGCCATCGGCGCGACGCTCTCTGCCGAGCAGGCCCGGTGGGCCCAGCGCGCCATCGCCTCCGAGGGGTTAGCCGAACTGGCCGAGGTCCGCCATTGCGATTACCGCGATGTGCGTGAGACCGAATTCGACGCGGTCTCCTCGATCGGCATGACCGAGCACATCGGCGTCGCGAACTACCCCGCCTACTTCGGATTCCTCAAATCCAAGCTGCGCCGCGGCGGCCTGCTGCTCAACCACTGCATCACCCGCGCGGACAACAAATCCAGCGCCACCGCGGGCGACTTCATCGACCGCTACGTGTTCCCGGACGGCGAACTTGCCGGGTCGGGACGGATCATCAGCGAAATCCAGGACGCCGGTCTGGAGGTGGTCCACGCCGAGAACATCCGGCACCACTACGAGCTGACGCTGCGGGACTGGTGCGCCAATCTGGTGGCGCATTGGGACGAGGCCGTCGCCGAGGTCGGGCTGGCCACCGCGAAAGTATGGGGTCTCTACATGGCCGGTTCGCGACTGGGCTTCGAGCACAACGCCATTCAGCTGCATCACGTGTTGGCGGCCAAGCTCGATGACCGCGGCGGCGACGACGGCCTGCCCTTACGGCAGTGGTGGCAGCCCTAGCCGGCGGATCACCGCGATCGGCTAGCGCCGGGCGAACGACGGCGCCCGCTCCGGGCGCACCCCCACGCCCACCAGATACGCCGGAATCGCGGACAGCCAGGGCAGTTTGGCGATCACGGTGCCGAAAGCCGCCGGCGGGCTGAGGTTTTTACCGCGCAGGATCGGCGTGAGTGCGCGGTGCAGCACCCGCTGAACCGACTGGGTGACGACGGTGGGAAACGCCCGGCGCCGTTGCACCGCCGCCAGATCACGCCCGGTCACCTGGCCACGCCGCAGCGGCTCGGCCAGAATGGTGGCGGCGGCGACCGCGTCCTGCACGGCCAGATTGATGCCGACCCCGCCCACCGGGGACATGGCGTGCGCGGCGTCGCCGATGCACAGCAAACCGTCGATGCTCCACCGCCTCAGCCGGTTCACCCGTACGTCCAGGTGTTTGACGTCATCCAGGCTGCGCAGTGCGCCCACCGCATCGGCGGCCTCCGGGATCAGTTCGACGACCTCGCGCCGAAACGCCTCGATGCCGCGCTCCCGCAGCGCCGCATCGCCGCCCTTGAGCCCGAGATAGGCGACCTGGAAGTAACCCTCGCGCGGGATCATGATGGCGGCGCGGCCCGGACCGAGCCGCGGCAGCAGTGTCGGCTTCGCATCTTCATCGTTGGGCAGGCGGAACCACCACACGTCGAAGTTCACCGGAAACTCCCGGAACCGCAGGCCGGCCTCCTGCCGCGCGATCGACCACCGCCCGTCGCAGGCCACCGTCAGCCCGGCACGCAGTTCGCCCGGACCGTCGGGGCCTTGGTAGCGCACTCCGGCGACCCGGCCGTTCTCGTGCAGCAGTCCGGTGACCTCGGTCTGCATCCGCAGCGTGAAAGTCGGCTCGGTCTGCGCGGATTCGGCGAGCAGGTTGAGCAGATCCCACTGCGGCACCATCGCGATGTAGGGGTGCGGCTGGCCCCGAAGCCGGCCGAAGTCCACCACCGTGACGCCCCGGCCGGCCACGTCGAGGACGACCTGGTGGATCTCACTGTGTGACAGCGCCGCGAAGCGGTCCCACAAGCCGAGCTCGTCGAGTAGCCGCAGCGTGGTGGGATGCACGGTGTCGCCGCGGAAGTCGCGCAGGAAATCGGCGTGCTTCTCCAGCAGGGTCACGTCGACCCCGGCACGGGCCAGCAGCAGCGCCAGCACCATGCCGGCGGGACCGCCGCCGACTATCGCGCAGGAGGTGGTGTCGGTGATGTCGTCCAGTCAGTCACCACCGATACGCCGAGCGCCCAACTCACTCTGCAGCAGTTCCAGGGCCGCCTCCTCGGGATCGCGGCGCGGCGCCGGGTCGGAGCGCTCGGCCTCCGCCTCGGCCAGCATGGCATCCTCGTCGGCTCGCCGCGCCAGGTCCGCGGCCACCGGCGCGGCCGGCGCCGCCGATGCGGGTTCGGCCGGCGGCGCCCCGGCTTCGCAGCGCACCCGCCAGTTCACCCCGAGGGCATCTTTGAGCGCCTCGACGATGACGTCGGCGTTGCGTTGTTCGCAGAGCCGCTTGGCCAGCGGAGCCGACTCGTGGCTCAGCACCAGGGTGTCGCCGTCGACGGCGCGCACCGTCGCACCGGCCAGCATCACCTCGGTGGTGCGGCTGCGCTGGCGCACCTTCTCCCGCACGGTGCTCCACATGGCACGGACGGCGGCGGCATCAGGTTCTCCCGGCGCGGCCGAACCGGGTGCCGGCGCAGCGGACGGCGGTGCCGCGGCCGGAGGTGGCGGTGCTGCAGCCGGGGGCGACGGTGCTGCAGCCGGGGGCGGCGGTGCTGCCGGTGCCGGTCCGGGTGGCGAAACGGGCTCGGGAGCGGTCTTCGGCTCGGGCACCGGCGCGGCGGGCGGCGCCACCGGGGCCGCGGGTTCCGGGGCGGGCGGTCGCGGGACGGCCGGCTCGGCGGCCTGCGAGCGGCGGGTGAACTGCCTGGCGGCGGCCGCGGCGTCACCGGCTGCCGGCTGGGCGGCCGCCGCACTCGGGATCGACATGTCCAACCGGCTCTCGATGCGCTCGACCCGCTGCAGCAGCGCGGCTTCGGTGTCGGCGGCCGACGGCAGCAGCAGCCGGGCGCACACCACCTCCAGCAGCAGCCGCGGTGCCGTCGCGCCACGCATCTCACCGAGACCGGCGTGCACCACCTCGGCGTAGCGGGCCAGGGTCGCCGAGCCGAGCCGGGCGGCCTGGTCATGCATGCGTTCCAGGATGTCTTCGGGCGCGTCGACCACACCCTTGGCGACCGCGTCCGGCACGGCCTGCAGCACGATCAGATCGCGGAATCGTTCCAGCAGGTCGATGGCGAACCGGCGGGGGTCGTGGCCGGCATCAACAACGGCTTCGACCGCCGCAAATACCGACGCCGCATCGCCAGCGGCCAGCGCGTCGACCGCCTCGTCGATCAGGGCGACGTCGGTGGCGCCCAGCAGGCCCAGTGCCCGCTGGTAGTGGACGTGGTCGACCCCGGCCTCGTCGCGCTCCGAGCCGGCCAGCAGCTGGTCGAGCACCGACAGGGTGTCGCGTGGCGAGCCGCCGCCGGCGCGGATCACCAGCGGGTAGACGGCGTCATCGACGGCGACGTTCTCCTGCTCGCAGATCCGCCCGATGAGCTCGCGCATGGTCCGCGGCGCCAACAGCCGGAACGGATAGTGGTGGGTGCGGGAGCGGATGGTCGGCAGCACCTTCTCCGGTTCGGTGGTGGCGAACACGAAGATCAGGTGCTCGGGTGGCTCCTCGACGATCTTGAGCAGCGCGTTGAAGCCCGCGGGGGTCACCATGTGCGCTTCGTCGATGATGAAGATCCGGTACCGCGACTGGGCGGGGGCGTAGAACGCGCGGTCGCGCAGGTCTCGGGTGTCGTCGACGCCGCCGTGGCTGGCCGCGTCGAGTTCGACGACGTCGATGCTGCCCGGACCGTTCGGGGCCAGCGCCACGCAGGAATCGCAGGTCCCGCACGGCGTGGGCGTGGGCCCCTGCGCACAGTTCAGCGACCGGGCCAGGATGCGCGCCGACGACGTCTTGCCGCAGCCGCGCGGCCCGGAGAACAGGTAGGCGTGGTTGATCCGGCCCGCCGACAGCGCGGTGCACAGCGGTTCGGTGACGTGCTCCTGCCCCACCACTTCGGCGAAGGTTGCCGGCCGGTACTTGCGGTAGAGCGCCACGCCAGCAGGTTACTTGCTCGGGCCGACGCCGGTGCGCCGCCCGGCGGCACCGGCGCTACACCTTCGGGCGCAGATAGCCCAGCGTGTTGTAGGCGGGGCTGAAGTCACGCCAGTTCAACGTCACGAACAACCGGCCGCCGGAGTTCTGGTCGGCCGTCTCGTAGCCGAACAGCGGACCGTTTCCGCGCACGGCGGTGACCACCGCGGCGTGCCCGTGCTCGCTGACGTACCCGCCCGGTCCGTAGACGACGATGTCGCCGACCTGCGGCAGGTTCATGCCGCCGTCGAACGGCACCGGGTCGAAGTATTCGCCCAGGCCGTTGGTGGGGAAATGTTGGTAGAGGTCGAACGCGTTGCCGCTGGGGTCGCGATTGCGCCAGGGGTACCCGAGCGCGCGGATGTATTGCAGGATCAGCGGGTAACACTGGCCGTCGCCGTACATCACCGGGTGGCCATGGGCGGCGTCGGCGGCCGCTCCCCGGAAGACGTCGAGTGCCTCGTTGACCTTGGCCGGCAACGCCTCGGCCGGACCGGGCCCGGCATCGCCGACGTGGACCGGCGAGTGGTCGATCACCGGATCCGCCCGGCTGGGGGCGTACGCCGCGGGAACCTGGCCGAGCCCGAAAGCGGCCATCGCCGCCACCGCGCAGCCCACAACACCGATCTTGTTCGCCATTTCTCGGCCTCCACCGGCATTTTGACGGGTTCCCGACGCAACTTTCGGGAAATGTTAGGCGGCGGCGCCCGCCGGTACGCCGAATTCCACGCGGTGTCAGCCCAGCAGGTGCTCGGCGGCGGCCAGCAGCGCGCAGGTGGCCAGGCCGTCGACAGCGTCGCGCAGGTCGTCGGTGGACGGGAACGACGGGGCGATCCGGATGTTCTTGTCGTCGGGGTCCTTGCGGTAGGGGAAGGACGCGCCGGCCTCGGTGACGGCGATCCCGGCGTCCTTGGCCAGCGCCACGGTGCGCCGCGCGGTGCCGGGCAGCACGTCGAGGCTGACGAAGTAGCCGCCCTTGGGGTCGGTCCACGACGCGATCTTGGATTCGCCGAGCCGGTTCTGCAGGATCTCGGCGGTCAGCGCGAACTTCGGCGCCAGGATCTCCTGGTGGCGGCGCATGTGCAGCCGCACCCCGTCGGCGTCACCGAAGAACCGCAGGTGGCGCAGCTGGTTGACCTTGTCCGGGCCGATCGACTTCTTGCCGGCGTACTGCAGGTACCAGGCGATGTTGCCCAGCGAGCCGCCGAAGAAGCTGACGCCGGCGCCGGCGAAGGTGATCTTCGAGGTGGAGGCGAACACGTAGGGCCGGTTCGGGTTGCCGGCGGCGGCGGCCAGCCCGAGCACGTCGACCTGGTGGGGGAACTCGGTGGTCAGGGTGTGCACCGCGTAGGCGTTGTCCCAGAACAGCCGGAAGTCGGGCGCGGCGGTGGCCATCTGCACCAGCCGGCGCACCGTCTCCCAGGAATAGGTGATGCCGGTCGGGTTGCCGAACACCGGCACCGTCCACATGCCCTTGATCGCCGGGTCGGCGGCGACGAGTTCCTCGATGAGGTCGACGTCCGGGCCGTCCTCGCGCATCGGGACGGGGATCATCTCGATGCCCAGCGTCTCGGTGATCGCGAAGTGGCGGTCGTAGCCGGGCACCGGGCACAGGAACTTGACGGCGGCTTCCTGACTCCAGGGACGCGGCGAGTCGACACCACCGTGCAGCATCGAGTAGACGACGACGTCGTGCATGAACTCCAGGCTGGCGTTGTTGCCGGCGATCAGGTTGGGCACCGCGATGCCGAGCAGTTCGCCGAAGACGGCCCGCAGCTCGGTCAGACCGTGCAGGCCGCCGTAGTTGCGGGTGTCGGTGCCGTCGTCGGCGCGGTAGTCGTCGATGCCCGGCAGTGCCAGCAGGCCGTTGGCCAGGTCGAGCTGCTCGGGCGCCGGCTTGCCGCGGGTGAGGTCCAGCGACAGTTTCTTGGCCTGTAGCTCGGCGTAAGCGCGCTGGTAGCTCTCGTGTTGAGCAGCCAAGTCGGCACGGCTGAGGTTCTGCAGCGACACGGGTGCGCCTCTCACAATCGAAGGCCAAACACATAAGGGGACCCCGCGCACCCGCCAGAGCCCATTGACCCTTGCTGCCTTCCGGCCCTGGGGGAGTTCACAGGATAGACGCCGCGCGGGGTCCGAGTGCCAAGTCTAGCGGTGGTCACCAGCGCGGCGAAGCCGGGCGCGGGGGCACCTCCCGCTTGCGGGGGATGGGCCACCGCCACCGGCACCGTGGTCACCCAGCGCGGCGAAGCCGGGCGCAGTGGGCCACCGCCACCGGCACCGTGGTCACCAGCGCGGCGAAGCCGGGCGCAGTGGGCCACCGCCGCCAGGCACGGTGGACCTGGGTGAGGAGCGCGCGGCCCCGCAAGGGTCTCCGCTACCATTGCCGACGGAGGATTCGCCTAGTGGCCTATGGCGCTCGCCTGGAACGCGGGTTGGGTTAATAGCCCTCGCGGGTTCAAATCCCGCATCCTCCGCACCGCAGGTGCGACCGGACCGCAATTCCGCGGTCTGGTCGCACCTGAATCACTACTGACGAAACACGGGAGGTGGCGTGAGTCGCACCGTTGCCACGGTTTGGCACGCGTCGCTCTCGACTCTCGCCGCCATCTTGTACTTCCTGTTCGTAATTCCCCGGTGGTGGGAGCTGACCGGCTTCTCCCCGCATGTGCTGGGCACGGTGCTGCGGATCTTCCTCGGACTGCTGGTGGCCGGGACCGCGCTGCCGGTGGTGGCAACCCTCAGGCACGCCCGCAAACCGGAGTACGGAACTCCGCAGCTGACGCTGACGCTGCTGACCGGTTCGATCGTGGGCCACGTGGTGGCCGGAATCCTGATCGCGGGGACCGCGATCAGCGAGATCTGGCTGTCGCTGGACACCGCCGGAGTATGGCTGTTCGGCATCTACGGGGCCGCGGCCGCGATCGCACTGTTGGGCATCGGCGCGTTCTACCTGTCGTTCGTGGCCGCAATGCCCCCGCCGCCGCCCAAACCGCTCAAGCCCAAGTCGGAGAAGCAGTCGACGCTGCGGCGCTGGCGCGCCAAGAAGGCGAAGAAGTCAGCCGCGGCCGCCAACGATGTTGAGGACGGCGACACCGACGAGGAGACCGACACCGACGCCGGCACCGACGCCGACACCGACGCCGACGAAGACGCCGGGTCCGGCGAGACCGTCGAGGCCGACTCGGCCGCGGAGGTCACCGAATCGGCCGGCGAAGAAGCCCCCGAACTCGCACCGACCGGAGCGCAGCAGAAGTTGCGCCCGTCCGGCAAGCGCCGGGCGAAAAAGAGCAAGTAGGACCAACGCCGCCCGGTTAACCTTTGCCCCATGACCGAGAACCGCGGTGCTTTCGCCGACGCGGCGCGGGCGCGGGAGAACAAGCTGGTCAACCGGCTGGAGGCCTCCGTGGCAGCCGACCGGGACTTCCAGGCGATCCTGCGGGAGGCGGTCCGCAACAACTCGGCTTCGCGTCAGCGCCTCGACGCGATGGCCGCCGAGATCAGGCAGGCCGCGGCCACCTGGCCGGGGCTGGACACCCCCGCCGGCTCCCGTCAGTTCCAGCGGTACCTGACCGGCAAGACCCGCGAGATCCACAAGATCGTCAACGACGCTCACGCCGACAGTGAGCACCGGGCAGGGCTGGTACGGAGCCTGACCAATCGCTACCAGCTCGACGGCGACGGCGACACGGATCCGCACATCCGCTTGGTGGACAATGAAACACCGGCTCCGCGCGATCCCAGCATCGCCGGCTCGGGCAGCCCACCGGTGCCGGAGGACCAGGAGGGCTCGCCCTACGACCTGGGCGCCACCATCCCGGGCACCGGAATCGTCATCACCGGAGACCCGGAGACCGGTCATCCGCGGCTGCACATCCCCGGACAGCCCGACATCGACAACCCGTTTCCCGTCGACGAGGGTTTTCGGGCGCTGCCCACCGGGACGGCCGTCGGGCCCGACGGTCAGCAGTACGCGTTCTACAGCGTGCGCCCCTACGGGCCCGGGACCTCGCCGGACAACTTCATCGCGCCGGAGTCCCGGGTACAGAACCTGGCTGATCCCGCAACGGATCTGGGGCCGCTGATGGGCACCACGATCGGCTCGGACACCAAGGTGGGCATCTCGCAGGCCAGCGGGGTCTTCGACGCCGAGTCGGGACGGATGATCATCGTCGGCAACATCGGTCAGGACGGGCAGCGCGCCATGTGGCAATCCGATCCGGTCGCCGCCGGTGCCCCTCCCAACGCGTGGATGGACAGCCTGCATCAGGTCGGCACCTTCACCAATCTGGGCGCCGGCGACCGGGAGAACCAGATCGTGTCGCTGCCCCAGGGCGGCTACCTACTGACCAGCGCGAGCAACGGCAGCCAGATCGTCGGTGTGACCGCGGGCAGCCCGCAGGGGCTCCTCACCGCGCCGTCGCACGAGCTCACCGGCCCGGGCTTCATTCCCAGCCCGGGCAATCAACCGGCCGTTCCCTACGGCCCGAGCGTCGTCAACATCGAGACGCTCCCGAACGGGCAGGAACAGGTCACCATGCGGATCAGTACCTGGCCGACGCCCGAGGGCTGGCCCATCGGGCCGGATGCTCCGCCGCCGCCCTACCACCCGCGGACCTACACCACGACGTTCAACATCAACCCGTAATCGGGACGGCCGGGTTCGCCCGGGGCTCAGAACGCTGTGCTGCCGGACGGTCGCAGCACGAAACCGTGGTGGCCCAACGAGGTGTCGAGGCAGGCGACCAGCTGGTCGGCGCCCACCGCACACGTCACATTGCCGTAGGACAGCTTCTGCCCGACCCCCAGGAACGCTCCATTGGAGAACTGGCGGCCGCAACTCGCCGACTCACGGTTCAAGCGCAGACCCGCCGCGCCCTGGGAACGCACCGTCCCGATCACACAGCCGTCGGCCACCGGAGCGCCCGAACTGAGCGGCGCGTTCGCCATGCCCGGCATGTCGCCGTCGCACATGATGGCCTGCGAGGAACCCGCCGGCGGCTCGGTGGCGTCGAACTGGCAGGCGATGTTGTAGGGCGTGGAGAAATTCACCCAGCGGCCGGGCCCCTTGGGGCCCGTCGTGATGTAGTCCTCGATCGGGGCCGGGCTGAAGGTATCCAGATCGGGGAACCCCGCCGGCTGCGCCAGCGCCGGTGAACCCGCAGTCGCGACCAGACCGGCCACCATGCCGGCGACGGCCAGAGCCTGCGTGATTCGACGAACGAAACCGGTCATCGGTGGCTCCGGTCAGGGCTTGGGCGACCAGTCCCACACCGACATGTCGTCACGCGGGTACTGGCTGCAGGCTTCGGTCGACTTGGCGACGACACCCTTGTTGTTGAAGAAGATCTTGGCGTGGTTGGGCCAGGAAACGGTCAGCGGGTCGGCGAAGTTCGTCGCCAACTCCTCCGAGTAGGCCCGGCGCTGCTCGGGGCTCAGCGAGAAGAACCAGTGCATCTTGTCGATGGTGGCCTGCTGCACCTGTACCGGCTTGTTGTGCATGTCGATCATGTAGCGCTCGTAATAGACCGGCGACAGGTCGCGGCTGGCGGCCAGCATCTGCTCGGCGCTGCAGTCGGTGCGGATCACCCGGCGCGGGATGGGAAAGTCGTCGGTGGCGTCGGCGGAAGCGGTCACCGGCAACAAGGCGGCGGTCAGCGCGGCCAGGCCGGCCGCGGCGGCCACCGCGGCGCCGCGGCGGCGGATCGGGCGGTGGGTGGGCATGGAATCCACTGTAACCATTCCCCGGTCCTTTCCCCTATGTCAGTTTCTGATGCCGATCCCCGCTGTTCAGACCGATGATCCGGGTGAACCCGCTGCGCGAAAAACCGGTGGCGGGCGGTGACGAACTCGGAAAACAATGCTACATAACTTTAGCCTTGCTACCTAATTAGGTGTAGCCCCTGATCGCATGGGATCACTCACAGTCGATCAGCGCCTGTCGGCCAACGCATCGGCCGCCTCGGCGTCGGCACCGTGCGCGGCGGCGGCCGCCTCTCGGTCCCGGGCGGCCTTACCGCCGACGTACGGCAGCACGTTGATGGGCCACCAGAACCAGCGGCCCAGCAACGCCGCGATCGACGGCGTCATGAACGCCCGCACGATCAAGGTGTCGAACAGCAGGCCCAGCCCGATGGTGGTGCCGATCTGGCCGATGATGCGCAGGTCGCTGACGGCCATCGACGCCATGGTGAAGGCGAACACCAGCCCGGCTGCGGTCACCACCTTCCCGGTACCGCCCATCGCCCGGATGATGCCGGTATGCAAGCCGGCATGGATCTCCTGTTTGAATCGGGAGACCAGCATCAGGTTGTAGTCCGATCCCACCGCCAGCAGCACGATCACCGACATCACCATCACCAGCCAGTGCAGTTGCATGCCGATCAGGTACTGCCAGACCAGCACCGACAGCCCGAACGACGCCCCCAACGACAGTGCGACGGTTCCGACGATCACCAGCGCGGCGATCAGCGCACGGGTGATCAGCAGCATGATGACGAAAATCAGGCACAGCGAAGCGATTCCGGCGATCAGCAGGTCATAGTAGGAACCGTCGTGCATGTCCTTGAACAGGGCCGCGGTCCCGCCCAGATAGATCTTGGCGTCCTCCAGCGGCGTTCCCTTGAGCGCCTCCTCGGCAGCGATGCGGATCTGGTCGATGCGCGCAATGCCTTCTGCGGTAGCCGGATTGCCCCGGTGCGAGATGATCATCCGCACGGCCTTGCCGTCCGGCGAGACGAACATGTTCATCGCGCGCTTGAAGTCTGGGTTCTCGAAGACCTCTGGCGGCAGGTAGAACGAGTCGTCGTTCTTGGCCTCGTCGAACGCCTTGCCCATCGCGGTGGCGTTGTCGCCCATCTCCTCCATCTGGGCGAAGATCCCCGACATGGTGCTGTGCATCGTCAGCATCATGGTCTGCATGGTCTGCATGGTGTCGATCATGGGCGGGAAGGTGGTCAGCATCTGCGGCATGAGCGCATCCATGTCGGCCATGTGCGCGATCATCTTGTCCATGCTCTCGCTCATCGGATCGACACTGTCGACCATGTCGAACGCCGAGCGCAGCGAGAAGCAGATCGGGATGTCGTAGCAGTGCGGCTCCCAGTAGAAGTAGCTCCGGATCGGCCGCCAGAAATCCTCGAAATCGGCGATGTGGTCCCGGATCTCGTAGATCTGGGCCTGTAGCTCGTCCATGTCGACCACCATCTCGTGGGTGGTGTTGGCCAATTGGCCCATGTAGCCGAGCATTTCGCGCATGGTGGCGATGGTCTCCCCCATCGCGTCGGCCTGGGTGAGCATGTCGTCCATGCGCTTCTTCTGGAACTGCATGGTCTGCATCTGGCCGGCGTTCTGCATGCTCATCTGGAACGGGATCGAGGTGTGTTCCAGCGGGGTGCCCTGCGGCCGGGTGATCGCCTGGACCCGGGAGATCCCGACCACCTTGAACACCGCCTTGGCCAGCTTGTCGATGACCAGGAAGTCAGACGGGTTGCGCAGGTCGTGATCGGCTTCGACCATCAGCACCTCCGGCATCATCCGGGACTGCGAGAAGTGCCGGTCGGCGGCGTTGAAGCCCTCGTTGGCCGGGATGTCGCTGGGGATGTACTGGCGGTCGTCGTAGGCCGGCGTATAGCCCGGCAACGCCAGCAGGCCGACGGCCGCGATCGCCATTGAGGCAACCAGGATCGGCCCGGGCCAGCGCACGATCGCCGTCGCCAGTTGCCGCCAGCCGCGGGTGCTCATCTTGCGCTTGGGTTCGAACAGCCCGAACCGGCTGCCGACCGTGATGATCGCCGGACCCAACGTCAACGCGGCGAGCACCGAGACGACCATGCCGACCGCACACGGGATGCCGAGCGAGACGAAGTAGGGCATGTGAGTGAAGTGCAGACAGAACACCGCGCCGGCGATGGTCAGGCCGGAGCCCAGGATGACGTGCGAGACGCCGTTGAACGCCGTGTAGTAGGCCGTTTCGGGATCTTCGCCGTCGTGGCGGGCCTCGTGATAGCGGCCGATCAGGAAGATCGCGTAGTCGGTGCCGGCGGCGATCGCCAGCGAGACCAGCAGGTTGACGGAGAACGTCGTCAATCCGACCAGGTGATGGTGGCCCAGGAAGGCCACCACGCCGCGGGCGGCGGAAAGCTCCATGCCGACCGTGGCCAGCAGCAACACCACGGTGGTGACCGACCGGTAGACCGCCAGCAGCATGGTCAGGATCACCGCGACGGTGACCGCCATCATCCGCAGCATGGACTTGTCGCCGGCGTGGTTCATATCGTTGGCCAGCGCCGCAGTGCCGGTGACGTAGACCGTCAGCCCAGGCGGCTTCTCGATCGAGTCCACGATGGTGCGGACCGACTCGACGGACTCATTGGCCTTGGCCTGGCCGATGTTGCCGACCAGATTGAGTTGCACGTAAGTCGCTTTGCCATCGGCACTCTGGGCGCCGACAGCGGTCAGCGGATCCCCCCAGAAGTCCTGGACGTGCTGCACGTGAGCGGTGTCGGCTTTGAGCCGCTCGACCATCTCGGCGTAGTACTCGTGCTCGGCATCGCCGAGTTCGTGGTCGGCCTCCAGCACGATCATCGCGGTGCTGTCGAAGTCCGATTCCTGGAAGACGCGGCCCATCTCGGTCATCGCCTGCATGGACGGCGCTGTCGTCGGGCTGGCCGACACGGCGTTCTCTTTGCCGATCTGTTCCAGTGACGGCACGGTGGCGCCGAGCAGCAGGATCAGGCCCACCCAGCCCAGGATGATCGGAATCGACAACCGGCGAATGGTGCGCGCGATGAATGTCCGCTCCGGATGTCCGCCCGCGCTACCGGTTATCGGCGGGCTCATGCCGCCTTCAGCAGGCAGAAGGTGTAGGCGTTGACCTCATTGGAGATGCGCTCGGCCTTCACCTCCCCGTCGACGGTGATCCGGCAACCGATGCTGTTGCTGTTGCCTTGCGCCATAATGCTTCCCACCACCGCCGGGAGGGTGGTGACAATCTCGAGTTGCCACGGCAGTGCGACGTCTTGGACGCGTTGCGGCTCGGAGTTGACGTCGAAATAGCTGATGTCGGCCACGGTTCCGGGTGGGCCGAAGATCTCGTAGGTCATGCGCTTGGGGTTGAAGGGCTTGGTCTCGTCGATCTGGCCGTCGGCGTAGGACGGGCGCTTCTCGGATCCGAACAGCCCGTGGATGCGCGTCACCGTGAACCCGGCGACACCGACCACGGCCAGTATCACCAGGGGTATCCACACCCGGCTCAGCACCTTGAAAATCGGAGTCCCCTTCGCCTAGCACCTTTGGGTACCCTAACCCAAGTCCACGTGCGTAAACGCACGCTACAGTACCGCCCAGAACGGTCGCAACGCACAGCATGTGCGTTATCCTCGCGCCGTGCGGCAGGTCTCGTTCCAGCGCGCTCGCAGCGCAGAAGAGAAGCGCCAGCGCGCAGCAGCCCTGATGGAAGCGGCGCGTTCGGTGGCCCTGGAGGCCGGTGTCGCATCGGTGACGCTGACCGCGGTGGCCGCCCGGGCCGGGGTGCACTACTCGGCCGTGCGCCGCTACTTCAGCTCCTACAAGGAGGTGCTGCTGCGCCTGGCGGCCGAGAGCTGGCAACGGTGGTCGGCGGCAGTCTGCACCGGATTGGACCAGCCCGGGCCGATGTCCCCCGAGCAGGTGGTCGAGATCCTGGTCAGCGGCTTGGCGGCCGATCCGCTGTTCTGCGACTTGCTGTCCAACCTGCACCTTCACCTGGAACACGAGGTGGACGCCGAACGGGTGATCGAGGTGAGGCGGGTCAGCGCCGCGGCGGTGATGACCAGTGCCGGCGCGATCGAGCGGGCGCTGCCGGGGCTCGGGCCCCGTGGCGCCCTGGATCTGCTGCTGGCCGCCTATTCACTGGGCTCGGTGCTGTGGCAGCGGGCACACCCGCCGGAGACGCTGACCAACGCCTACTCCGACGAACCGGAGCTGTTGCCGGACTGGAACCTGGACTTCACCACCGCCTTGACCCGGCTGCTCACCGCCACCTGCGTGGGGCTGCTGGAGCAGGCATCCTGACGCCCGACACCTCGCCCACATCCCGATGCGGTGTGACTGCCGTTGCGGTCGCGGAACCGCAGCGCCACGTTTTATCGGGTCAAGTCGGTGTCCCGGCTGGGCTGCACCCGCTTGGGCTCGCCGGGCATTTTCGGATAGTTCGGCGGGTACGGCAGGTCGCCCAGCCCGCGGGCTTCGTCGGCGGCCACCATCTCCAGCAGTGGCTGCAGGGACTGCTCGAGGCCGTCGATGGTGTCCCACGCGTCGCCGCGCCGCGCGATCAGCTCGGGCACGGTGGCGATGGTGTAGTCGTCGGGGTCGGCACCCTCGGCCAACTCGTCCCAGGTCAACGGCATGGAGACGGTGGCGATCGGGGTGGCACGCACCGAGTAGGCCGACGCCATGGTGCGGTCGCGGGCGTTCTGGTTGAAGTCGATGAAGATCCGCTTACCGCGTTCTTCCTTCCACCACGACGAGGTGACCGCCTTCGGTGCGCGCCGCTCGAGCTCGCGAGCCAGCGCGATCCCGGCCCGCCGAACCTCGATGAAGTCCCAGTCGGTCTTGATCCGCAGGAAGACGTGCAAGCCGCGGCCACCGGAGGTCTTGAGGTGGCCGACCAGGCCGAGCTCATCGAGCAGCGGGCGCAGCACCTCCAGCGCGACCGCGCGTGCCTCGGCGAAGCCGGTGCCTGGCTGGGGGTCCAGGTCGATGCGCAGCTCATCGGGATGGTCGGTGTCACCGCAGCGCACCGGCCACGGGTGAAAGGTGACGGTGCTCATCTGCACCGCCCACATGATGTCCGCCGGCCGGGTGACCTTGAGCGCGTCGGCGGTGCGGCCCGACGGGAACGTCACCCGGCAGGACTGCAGATAGTCGGGATGCCCGCGCGGCAGCCGCTTCTGGTAGACCTCGTCACCACCGCTGCCGTCCGGGAACCGCTGCAGGTGGGTGGGCCGGTCCCGCAACGCCGCCAGCAGCGGGCCATTGGCCACCGCCAGGTAGTAGTCGGCCAGCGCCCGCTTGGTGCCGCCGGCGCCGAGCCGGGGAAAGTACACCTTGTCGCCGCTGGTGAACCGGACGGCGGTGCCGTCGACGTCCAACTCCTCGGCTTCAGGCATGTCAGGTCTCCAGCACGTCGGCGAGATCGTAGGTCAACGGGACGTCGAGTTGGTCGAAGGTGCAGCTGGCCGGGTCGCGATCCGGGCGCCACCGCAGCAGTTTCACGGTGTGCCGGAAGCGATCCCCCTCCATCTGGTCGTAGGCGACCTCGGCGACGCGCTCCGGCCGGATCGGCACCCACTGCTTGTCGGCCGCGGAGTTCCAGCGGCTGGGCTCGCCCTCGCGGACGTCGCCGATGCGCAGCGGCTCCAGCTCGGCCAGGAGCTTGAGGCGGTCGGCATCGGTGAACGACGCCGCGCCCCCGACCATCGCCAGCTCGCCGTCGGGGCGGTACAGCCCCAGCAGCAGCGAACCGATGCCGTTGCCGCTCTTGTGGATTCGGTATCCCATCACCACGCAGTCGGCGTCTCGGCGGTGTTTGACCTTGACCATCTCGCGCTTGCCGGGCAGATACGGCCCGTCGCTCCGCTTGGCGATCACCCCGTCCAGTCCGGCGCCTTCGAACGTGGTGAGCCAGACCATGGCCTGTTCGGGATCGTCGGTCGCACGGGTGACATGACAGCTACGGCCCCCGTGGATCGAGTCCGCCAGCGCCTGCCGTCGCACCCGGAACGGTTCGCCGAGCAGCGACGCCGAGCCGGTGGCCAGCGCGTCAAAGCCGATGAATTGCGCCGGAGTCTGCTCGGCCAGCAGCCGCACCCGGCTCTGGGCGGGATGAATCCGCTGGCTCAGCGACTCCCAATCCAGCCGGGTCCGGCCGTCGATCTGCCGGGGCACCACCACCTCCCCGTCGAGCACGCAGCGCGGGGCCACCTCGGCGCGCAGCGCCTCCAGCAGTTCCGGGAAGTAGCGGCTCAGCGGTTTGCCGTTGCGCGATTGCAGCAACACCTCGTCGCCGTCACGGAACGCGATGGCGCGAAAGCCGTCCCACTTGGGTTCGTAGGACCACCGGCCTGGCTCGTCGGGAACCTTGGCCGCCGCCTTGGCGAGCATGGGATCCACCGGCGGGGCCAGGGGCAGGTCCATGCTGTCCATGATGGATGCTGCGGCCTCATCTGTCACAGAAGCCACCGCCGGGAGGTGGTGTGTCTGTTGCCCGCCTTCGAGCGACAACCGGGGCTCGCCCAGGCCAGCTGGCGACCATCCGGCGACAACCCACCAACGTTGTCGCTGAAAGGCGGGCAAACATCCCTATCCCTCTCCGGCGGGTTCCTCTCCGGCGGGTCCCTCTCCGGCGGGTCCCTCTCCGGCGGGTCCCTCTCCGGCGGGCGCACACGGTCAGCGCCGCAGGAACTCCACGATGTGGCGGGCCAACTCCTCGCCGGCGTCCTCCTGCAGGAAGTGGCCGGCGTCGTGGATCACCGGGTGGGCGCGTCCGCGTGCGCCGCGCATCTCGCGCTGGAAGATCGGCCCCATCGCCCCGGTGATCGGGTCACCGTCACTGAAAGCCACCAGCATCGGGGTCTCCGAGGCGCACAGCGTCGCCCACGCCGCCCGGTTGGCCGCCGCGGCCGGGTCCTCGGGGCTGGTCGGGACCAGTGACGGCATGGCCCGGGGCCCGACGCAGTAGCTGTCGTCGGGGAACGGCGCGTCGTAGCCGGCCCGGGCGGAGTCGGTCATCGGCTTACGGCATCCGGACTGCACGAACCAGCCGACGTCGATTTTCGGTGCGGTCTGGATGCTCTCCCGGAAGCGCCACCAGATCTCCGGCATCGGGATATCACCGGTGGGCAGGCCGGTGTTGGCCACCACGACGCCGCTGAACCGATCCGGGTTCTCCGCGACCAGCCGCAGCCCGATCAGTCCGCCCCAGTCCTGGCCGACCAGCGTCACGTTCTGCAGGTCGAGGTGGTCGAACGCCAGCGCCCGCATCCACTCGACGTGGCGGGCGTAGGTGTGGTCTGAGGCTTGGGTCGGCTTGTCCGAGCGCCCGAACCCGACCAGATCCGGACAGATGACCCGGTGCCCCGCCTCGGCCAGAATCGGCATCATCTTGCGGTACAGATACGACCACGACGGCTCGCCGTGCAGCATCAGGATCGGGTCGGCTTCCTCGGGGCCGTCGGCCACCCAGGCCACCCGCAGTGTGCCGCCGTCATCGTCATCCAGGTCGCAGAACTGGGGCGAATATCCGAAATCGGGGAGGTCGACGAACCTGTCATCGGGGGTGCGCAGGGTCTGCATGAGCCGACGATACCGTGAGGGTATATACCCACGGGGGTATACTGGAGCGTGATCACCACGATCAAGGAGACGACCAAGGAGGCCTCATGTCCGTCGCAATGAGCACCACGGTGACCGGCGCCGATTTCGGCACTGTTGCCGCCAAGACCCGGGAGCTGCTGAAGGACAACGGTTTCGGCGTACTGACCGAGATCGACATGCAGGCGACGCTCAAAGCCAAGCTCGGCGAGGACATGGAGCGCTACCTGATCCTGGGCGCCTGCAACCCGCCGTTGGCGCATCGCGCGGTGACCGCCGAGAAACGCATCGGGGTGCTGCTGCCGTGCAACGTCGTGGTTCGCGAGGACCCGCAACAGCCGGAGACGGTGCACGTCGAGGCGATGAACCCGCAGCTGATGGCCCAAGTCGTCGACAATCCGGCGCTGGCGCCGATCGCCGACGAAGTGACCGAGAAAATCCGTGCCGTCATCGATACCCTGGCTGATGCATTGCGCACCGCCTGAGAGGAACCGCTGATGTGCTACCCCGTACCGTGCCGGGTCTGCGGCAAGACCACCTGGGACGGCTGCGGCGAGCACATCGCCGACGTCCGCATGCAGGTGCCACCCGAGCAGTGGTGCGAGGGGCATCGCGAACAGCAGACCCGACAGCGTTCCTGGTGGCGACGCTGAGCCCAGCGACTATGGTGTCGGGATGCCAGCGCAGACACCGCCGACCGTGCCTACCCTGGTGGAGTTGCTGCGGTTGCAGGCCGAGCGGTACGCGGACAAGGTCGCGTTCAGCTTCGCCCCCGATGGGAAGCAAATCACCGCCCGGCTGACGTACCGGGAGCTCGACATCCGGGCGCGGGCAATCGGGACCACCCTGCAACATGACGGCGCCGCCGGTGAGCGTGCACTGGTGATCTGCCGGCCCGGCCTGGACAGCATCGTCAGCATTTTCGGCTGCTTGTACGCCGGCGCGGTCCCGGTGCCGGTGGACACCCCGCTCCCGCGCCTGAAACTGGTCGCGCCCGATACGCAAGCCGCCTTCGCGGTCGCGACGGCCGGCACCCGGAACCAATTGCAGGCAGTGGCCGCCGACGTGCCGGGCCTGTCGACGGTGCGGTGGTGCGCCATCGATGAGTACACCGCCGACCCCGAAGACTGGGAGACCCCCGACGTCGACTCGAGCACCACGGCCTTGATCCAATACACCTCCGGTTCGACAAGATCGCCCAAGGGCGTGGTCGTGACGCACGGCAACCTCATGGACAATCTGGAGGCCATTCGGCGGGCCTACCACGGCGACGAGCACCAGACGAGCGTCTACTTCCTGCCGCAGCAGCACGACATGGGGCTGATCGGCGGGGTGCTGGAGATGATCTACGTCGGCTGCACCACCGTATTGATGTCGCCGATCGTCTTCTTCCAGCGGCCGATGGCGTGGCTGGAAGCCATGTCTCGGTTTCGCGCCAACACGACCGCGGCACCCAACAGTGCCTACCGGTTGTGTGTCAAAAGCAGCACCCCCGCGCAGCGCGCGGCACTGGATCTGTCGCACTGGACCACCGCCGCGAGCAGTTCCGAGCCGATCCACGCGTCGACCATTCAGGAGTTCTCCGACGCGTTCGCCCCGGCCGGCTTCCGGCTTGAGGCGTTTCTACCGTGCTATGGCCTGGCCGAGGCCACCTTGCTGGTCGCCGCCGGCCCCAGCCACGGCGTCGCCGGCGTCCGTTACGTCGACGCCGCGGCACTGAGTGAGAACCGGGCCGTGGACGTCACTGCCGACACCGCGGCCGTCCCGGTGGTCAGCTGCGGTCCGCCGGTGTACGGCCAGCGGGTCATGATCGTCGATCCGGAGACCCGGCTGCAATGCGGACCCGACGAGGTCGGCGAGATCTGGGTATCGGGTCGCAGCGTCGCGCAGGGTTACTGGGGCCGACCGGAGGAGACCGCGCACACCTTCGCCGGTTTCCTGGCCGACACCGGTGAAGGCCCGTTCCTGCGCACCGGCGACCTCGGCTTCCTTTGTAAGGGCGAGGTTTTCGTCACCGGACGCTGGAACGACCTGATCACCATTCGAGACGGCAACTACTACCCGAACAACATCGAGCCGACCGTGCATGCCTGCCATCCGGCATTGCTCGCCGACCGCGGTGCGGTCGTTGCGGTGCAAGGCAACCAGGGCGCCGACAACCACCTGGTCGTCTTGCAGGAGGTGGACCACCAGCAGCAGGTCGCCGCGGACGAGTTCCCCGGCATCATCGACGCCATCCGGGCGGCGGTGCGTGCGCAGCACGGCCTCGAGGCGCACGATGTGCTGCTGGTGCCGGCGATGCGGTTGCCCACCACCTCGAGCGGCAAGATCAGGCGCGCAGAATGCCGGCGGCAGTTCCTCGACGGCGAACTGGCGGCGCTGGCCGAATGGCATGCCCCGGCGCCGCTGGCCGAACGGACCCCGAACGCCGGCGCAGCGGGCGGGCTGGCCCGGCTGATCTCCAACAGTCTGGCGCAGCGCCAGAAGCAACAGCAACAGCGCGGAATACCGCCTCGCGCCGGCGGTTAGGGCCCGCTTCCCGCACCGGCCACCAACCGGTCCAGGATGGGCCGCTGACCGGCCAGCAGTTTGGCGCGCGCTCGGGCAATGGTGAACCAGCCGACCCGGTCGACTTCGGGGAACTCCCGCAGCTGTCCCGACCGCGGCGGCCACTCCATCTCGAAGGTGTTGCTGCGCGCGTCGGTGACGTCGAGGTCGCCGTGCACGGCGAACACCGTGACCACTTTCCCGCCGGCCTGCCGCACCACGCCGAGGTCCAGTCGCTCGCCGTCGGGCGGGTCCAGGCCGATCTCCTCGGTGAATTCCCGGCGCGCGGTGTCCCACGGGTCTGCACCGTCGGGATGCTCGCCTTTGGGGATCGACCACGCGCCGTCGTCCTTGCGTGCCCAGAACGGCCCGCCCGGATGGGCGATCAGCACCTCGATTCCATCGGCGCCCCACCGGTAGAGCAGCAGTCCGGCGCTGCGTCTGGCCACGCCTCACACACCCACGGCGCGTTCCAGGTCTTCCAGCGAGCTGTCGAGGTGGCCGAGCAGCCGCTGCAGCCGCGGCACCGAGCGGCGGCAGCCGACCAGGCCGAAGTCGAGGTTGCCGGCGTTGCTGACCACGGTCATGTTCAGCGCCTGGCCGTCCAGGGCGATCGACAGCGGATAGTTGCCGTCCAGGCGGGCGCCCCGCCAGTACATCGGTTCGGCCGGACCGGGAACGTTGGAGATGACGATGTTGAACGGCGGCGGCGCCGTCGAGACGAAGCCGGGGATGGCCGTCAACGCCAGCGGCGCCATGTTGGCCGCCGACAGTGCCAGCGCCTGCGTGCGCGGCAGTTCGCTGAACACCTGCTTGTTGCGGCGCATCGATTCGCTGATGGTGGCGAGTCGTTCTGCGGGGTCGGCCAGATCGGTGGCGAGATTGCACAAAATAGTGCCGACCATGTTGCCGCCGGAATCGGCGTCGGCTTCGGTGCGAAGACTCACCGGAACCATCGCCACCAACGGATGCTCCGGCAGTGCCTGCCGTTCGTCGAGGTAGGCCCGCAGCGCCCCGGCGCACATCGCCAGCACGACATCGTTGACGGTCACCCCGGCGGCCCGTTTGATCGCAACGACGCGCTCCGCCGGCCAGGACTGTGCCGCACACCGGCGGGCGCCGCCGATCTTGACATTGAACATGGTGCGCGGCGCTTCGAACGGGAGCGTGAGCTGCTGCTCGAACAATGCCGCGCGCGCCAGCTTCACCGTCGAGGGACCCAGCGCCGCAACGCCTTTGACCAGCCCGGTCAGCTCACGAAGCCGGGACGGGGCATCGGAGCGCGGCCGCGACGGCGGCCGCATCGACCACGGGGCGCGCAGCTCGGGCTCTCGCGGATCGGCCGACAGCGTGCGGCGCAGCAACCGCAGCAGCGACACCCCGTCGATCAAGCTGTGGTGGATCTTGACGTACACCGCGAATCGGCCGTCGTTGAGACCCTCCACCAGGTGCGCCTCCCACAGCGGCCGGTGCCGGTCGAGCAGGCTGCCGTGCAGCAGCGACGTCAACTCCAGCAGGTCACGCACCCGGCCGGGAACCGGCAGCGCCGACCGACGCACGTGGTACTCGATGTCGACCTCGTCATCGAAGGCCCACCCGACGTTCGCGATCCCCCCGAGCAGGGTCGCCGGTCGTTTACGGAAGGCCGGCTGGAGATCGCGGGCGCCCAGCAGTCCCTGATAGATCTCGCCGACGAATTCCGGCCCGGCACCCTCCGGCGGCTCGAACAGCATCAGGCCACCGACATGCATCGGATGCTCGCGGCTTTCGGCCAGCAGGAAGACCGAATCGGTCGGTGACATCAACTGCATCGACCCATTACACCGCGACCGGCCGGCGGCCGCTTGCTTGCTAGTCTTTTCGGGTGCGTCGCCGGACCATCGTCTGCGTCGGCTTCACCGCGTGCTTAGTGGCGGCCGGCATCGGTGCGCCCGCTGCTCCCGCGAACCTCGATGTCGCCGGTAAGACGGTGTTTCTGGATCCCGGGCACGCCGGCGCGAACGACTCGTCGATCGCCCGGCAGGTCCCCAACGGACGCGGCGGCAGCAAGCCGTGCCAGACCAGCGGGACGGCCGCCGACGACGGCTATCCCGAGCACAGCCTGAACTGGGACGTGACCAACCGGATCCGCGCCACCCTCGACGGGATGGGCGTGCACACCGAACTCTCGCGTGCCGACGACACCTCGCCCGCCCCCTGTATCGACGCGCGGGCCGCCGCGGCCAACGCCGCACGCCCGGACGCCATCGTGTCCATCCATGCCGACGGCGGGCCGGCCTCGGGCCGCGGGTTCCACGTCAACTACTCCAGCCCGCCGCTCAACGACGCCCAGTCAGGTCCGGCGGTGCGGTTGGCCGGTGACATCCGCGACTCGCTGTCGTCCGCCGGCATCGCCACCTCCAGCTACCTGGGCGCCGACGGACTCTACGGTCGGGCGGATCTGGCCGGGCTGAACCTGGCCGAGTATCCGGCGGTGCTGGTCGAACTGGGCAACATGCGCAACGCCGATGACGCGGCCCTGCTGGGCAGCCCCGACGGGCGGGCGCGGTACGCCGCTGCCGTCACCAACGGGATCGTCGCCTTCCTCAGCGGGTGATGATGTCGAGTCAGCGCCCCGGCCGTTTGGCCAGAACGCTTTTCGGCGTGGCCTGCGTGATGCTGGCATTGACCGGCTGCGCGGACACCACGCCCACGGTGGTGACCGGTCGCGCAGTGTCGATGCTCTACAACCCCGGGCGGGTCGGCGGGTTACCGACCGCCGAGGGGCCCAGTGGCCCGCGTGGCGACGTCCCGCCGGTCACCGCCAGGGTGGGCAACAGCGACGGCGGCGAGATCGACCGACTGTCACTGTTTGCGATCGACGACATCGAGGAGTTCTGGACGCAGCACTACACCGACTCCCTTCGCGGACGCTTCGAGCCGGTGTCGACGTTGATGTCGTATGACTCGACCGACCCGAAGAGCCCGCCGGTGTGCGGCGGCGACGTCTACCACCTGCCGAACGCGATGTACTGCCGACGGGCCGACACCATGGCCTGGGATCGGGCCAAGTTCATGCCGACCGCCCGAAAGTACTTCGGCGACATGGCCATCAACGGGACGCTCGCCCACGAATACGGTCACGCCCTGCAGGCCATGGCCGACATCGTGAACCCGCTGACCCGAACCCTGGTGCGCGAACAGCAGGCCGACTGCTTCGCCGGGGTGTACCTGCAGTGGGTGGCCGCCGGCAAGTCGTCGCGCGCGACGTTGAGCACCGGCGACGGCCTCAATCACGTGCTGGCCGGGCTGATCGTGATCCGCGATCCGGTTTCGACGCCGGAAAATCCGGTGTCGATCTCCGACGAGCACGGCACCGCGCTGGACCGCGTCGGCGCCTTCCAGACCGGCTTCGACGGCGGCGCCGAGATGTGCGCCGCGATCGACATGGATGAGATCCGCAAGCGCCGCGGGAATCTGCCGCACGCGCTGTTCGATTCGGAGAACCCGCAGAGCGATCTGACCATCGACGAACACGTGCTGTCGACCCTGATGGAGCAATTGGGCCAGATCTTCGCGTTGTCCCGCCCGCCCGCGCTGGCGACGACCGGTAAATGTCCCAGCGGGCATCAGCCCGATCCGGTGGCCTACTGCCCGGAGTCCAACACCGTCGTCGTAAATCTGGCCGGATTGCAGGAGATGAGCGCACCCACCGACCAGTCGACACTGAGTCTGCCGCAGGGCGACAACACCGGGTTGTCGGCTGTCACGTCGCGGTATGCGCTTGCGGTGCAACGCGAACGCGAGGTCGGTCTGGAGTCGGCGGCCGCGGCGCTGCGGACAGCGTGCCTGACCGGGGTGGCCCAGCGCCGGATGGCCGAGCCGATGAGCTTGCCGTCGGGCCCGGGTCTGACGCTGGCCGGCGGCGACCTCGATGAGGCGATCACCGGTCTGCTGATGAACGGTGTGGTTGCCAGCGACGCCGACGACAACACCGTGCCGGCCGGATTCACCCGGATCCTGGCGTTTCGCTCCGGGCTGCACGGCGACATCGACGGCTGTTTCGAGCGGTTCCGGTGATGGTGGCGCGATGAACCGTCGAGAGGACCCACGCGATCCGGCAGAACGGCGGACCAGGCCGGTGCCGCGCCAGCCGCAGCGCCCACCCGCGCAGCCGCAGCGTCCAGCGTCGCCACCCCCGCGCCGGCCGGCGCCGCCGCCCCCGCAGCAGCCCTGGTATCTGGAGTTGCGCCGTCCCCCGGCGCAGCCGCCGCGGGTTCCGCCGCGGCAGCCCGCCCCCGGCCCGCGCCCGCCGATTCCGCCCACATCGGCATCGCCGCCGTATTCGCCGCGGTCTTCGGCGAAAAAGGCTGGGCCGCAACAGCCGTCGAATCGGATGCTGTTGGCCGCGGCGGCCGTCGCCGGAACACTCGTGCTGGCCATGCTGGTGACATTGGTGCTGCGCGGTGTCGCCGACTCCGGGCCGGTCGAACTCGATGTCGGCCACGCCCAAGACGGTGTCTGGCGGGTGCTCACCGATCCGGTCAACGGCTACGGGCGCGACGACGTGACCGACGTCCGCTGCAACAACGGCGTCAACCCCAGGGTGCGCAAGGGCGGAAGTTTCACCTGCACGGTCATCGTCGACGGCGTCCAGCGCCAGGTGCTGGCGGAGTTCGCCGACGACGCGGGGACCTACGAGGTCGATCGGCCGCGGTGAGGGCTGACCCGGAGCGGTGACTACCGAGCCTCCGGGGCTCGACCGGACATTCGGCAGTTTATTCGAGCGACGAGCGCACAAGTTGTCCATGTCAGGCATTCATCCGAACTACCATCGCTACGTGTCCCACCACGCCAACCATGCCCTGTTGCTTTCAGCTGCGATCAAAGAGGCGCGAGAGTCGTTCGCCAATTCCGGTATCCCGATTGGGGCCGTTCTGGTTAATTCAGCCGGCACGATCGTCGGCCGTGGCCACAATCTGCGCGTCCAGACGGGCGACCCCATCGCACACGGTGAGATGTCATGCCTGCGTAACGCGGGACGGCGTCGCGACTACCAGAGTTTGACCATGTACACGACACTCGCACCATGCATCATGTGCACCGGCGCCCTGTTGCTGTACAAAATACCGAGAGTAGTGGTCGGGGAATCCAAGACATTTCCCGGAGAAATCGACCTGCTACGCGCGAATGGCGTCGAGGTAAATATACTCGACGACGTCGAATGTATTGAACTGATGCGTGAATTTATCGGCACGCATCCAGATGTCTGGAATGAAGACATCGGAATCCCGTCGTGACGGAAACCGGCGAGGAGAGTTCGACGGTCGCCACCCCGCTATCCGCACGACCTGGCCTCAATCCTCGCCTCAAGAGCCGCCATTGTCATCACGACAGCGCGCACCCGAGCGTGCGCGCTGGTATGCCCGGCCCCCGGCATGTCGCGGACAGCCACGCCCGCTGGCGGGTTGGTTTGGCGGTGGCGGAGGGATTTGAACCCTCGGAGGGGGGTTACCCCTCACACGCTTTCGAGGCGTGCTCCTTAGGCCGCTCGGACACGCCACCGCGGGACAGCCTACCGAACGACGGTCCCGTCAGCCCAATCGCTGCCGGGCGAAGAACGCCTCCAGTGGTGCGGCGCACTCGGCCGCCAGCACGCCGCCGCGCACTTCCGGGCGGTGGTTGAGGCGGCGGTCGCGCACCACGTCCCACAGTGAGCCGACCGCCCCGGTCTTGGGTTCGAAGGCCCCGAACACCAGTCGCGCCACCCGGGCGGCCACCAGCGCTCCCGCGCACATGGTGCACGGCTCCAGGGTGACGGCCAGCGTGGCGCCGGTCAGCCGCCAGCCGTCGCCCAGCACCGCGGCGGCCTCCCGGATCGCCAGCAGTTCGGCGTGGGCGGTCGGGTCCCCGAGGGCTTCGCGGGCGTTGGCCGCTCGGGCCAGCACGGTGCCGTCGGGACCGACCACCACCGCGCCCACCGGGACGTCGCGGGGACCGGCCTGTCCGGCAGCCGCCAATGCCGCGCGGATCAGGTCCTCATCTGCGGCCGGGCCGGTCACCGACCGCGTCGCGGCAGCGCCGCGGTGAGCTGCTCGTCGAAGCCCATCTCGCTGGCGATCCGGTGCAGTTGCTCATCGACGGCCAGATCGGATTCGTCGAGGATGACGCCGAGCACCGCGGCGGGCAGCCCGATGTCGGACAGCAGGCCCAGATCGCCCTCTTCGAACGGGTCGGCATCCTCCAGGTCGTCGGCGTCGATGTCGGCGTCGAGCTCCTCGAGCACCTCGTCGGCGATGTCATAGTCGAGTGCGGCCGTGGCATCCGACAGCAGCAACCGGGTGCCCGCCGGGCCGGGCCGGATGATCACGAAGAATTCGTCGTCGACGTTGAGAAGTCCGAAAACCGCTCCGGCGCTGCGTAGTTCACGCAGCTCCGTCTCCGCCTTGGTAAGGCTGGTCAACGCCACCGCACGCATCGACGTGCAACGCCACTTGCCGTCTTCGCGCACAACAGCGACACCGAAGCCGTCCAGCGTGTCCGCCGGCCGGCCCTGTGTGGACGCGCCCTGTGCTCCCATGGCCGCCAACGGTAGTCGCCGTTCACGCCCTTGACCAGCGTGTGCCAACCTGGAGAGGTGGTGGCAAGTGCAGTGAAAACTCCGGTGTGTGTATTGGGGCTGGGCCTGATCGGCGGCTCGGTGCTGCGCGCCGCCGCGGCCGCCGGCCGGGAGGCGTTCGGTTACAACCGGTCGGCCGATGGGATGAACGCCGCGATCGCCGACGGCTTCGACGCCACCACCGAGCTGGAGACGGCGCTGACCCGGGCGGCGGAATCCGGCGCGCTGATCGTGCTCGCCGTCCCGGTGCCGGCGCTGCCGGCGTTGCTCGACCACATCCGTCGGCTCGCCCCCGAGTGCCCGCTGACCGACGTCACCAGCGTCAAGGCGTCGGTGCTCGACGCCGTCACCGCCGCCGGGCTGCAGCACCGCTTCGTCGGCGGACACCCGATGGCCGGCACCGCCCACTCGGGCTGGCCGGCCGGGCACGCCGGGTTGTTCGAGGGCGCGCCGTGGGTGATCAGTGTCGATGACCACGTCGACCCGGCGGTGTTCGCAGAAGTGCTCGACCTGATCCTGGACTGCGGCTCGATCGCGGTGCCGGCCCGCTCCGAAGAGCACGACGCGGCGGCGGCAGCGATCTCACACCTGCCGCACCTGCTGGCCGAGGCGCTGGCGGTCACCGCCGCCGACGTGCCGCTGGCGTTCGCGCTGGCGGCGGGATCGTTCCGGGACGGCACCCGGGTCGCCGGGACGGCCCCGGAGCTGGTGCGGGCGATGTGTGAGGCGAACTGGCTGCACCTGCTGCCGGCGCTGGACCGGGTCATCGAACTGCTGGGTGACGCGCGGGATTCGCTGTCCGCCGCGGACTCGGTGGCCGAGCTGGTCAACCATGGCCATGCCGCCCGGACCCGCTACGACAACTTCCCGCGCCACGAGATCGTCACCGTCGTGGTCGGGGCGAATGACTGGCGCCGGGAGCTGGCCGCGGCGGGCCGGGCCGGCGGGGTGATCAGATCCGCGTTGCCAACCCTGGATAGTCGATGACGAACCCGTCCTCGTCGACGGTGATGGTGGTGCCGTCGCGGTCGGTGCCCGGGGTCAGGATCGTGATACCGGCCTCGGTGCTGCGGTAGCTGGCCTCGGCCGCGACCACCGACATCTCCGGAAGCCACAGATAGACCGTCGGGAGCGCCACGGCGGCCGCCCGCTCGTGCAGCCGGGCCCGCCGGATCGGCAAGGTGTTGAAGAACGGGCTGAACACCACGTCGATGTCCAACGCCCCGTCGTAGGCGGCGCGTGACTGCCCGCGGGAGTCGGTGATCAGCCACATGTTCTCTTCATCGCGGGCGATCACCAGCTGGCGGTCACGTTCGGCCACTGTGACGGTGACTCCCAGCCGTTTGGTGGCTCCGGACTCGTCGGTCGCCAGGTCGTAGTAGGCGCTGAAGGCCGGATGGGCGTCGGTGGCACCCGCCACGATCCGGCCGTTGGCCTTGATGCGGTTACCGGACAGCTGCACCCGCACCGATTCCATACGCGGGGCGTCGGGCGCCCGCCAGGTCAGGATCGCCGGCCACGAGCCGGACGGGGCTGCGCTCACCGGACTACCGTAAGCGACCGGTCGGCGATCCGCAGCCTCACACCCCCTATTCGGAAACTGCCCAGAACACGGTCATAACCGTTTCAGAACCGGCAAGATGGAAACCATGAGCAGCGACCACACCGTGCCAGTCGACCCATCTCCGGGTGAACCCGGTGCACCTCCGCCAGGTGCTGCGATGCCGTTCACCCGCGCCGGGGCACTGTGGAGCGCCCTGATCGCCGGTTTCCTGGTGCTGATCGTGCTGTTGGTGTTCGTCACCCAGAACACCGATCCGGTCGACCTGCGATTCCTGGCGTGGCAGTGGAGTCTGCCGCTGGGGGTGGCGATCCTGCTGGCGGCCGTCTGCGGCGGACTGGTCACCGCGCTGGCCGGCACGGCACGCATCTTCCAGTTGCGGCGCGCCGCCAAGAAGTCGCTCGCCGCCCGGCGGTAGCCGGCAACTAACCCGTTGCTTCGGCGGCGTCGTTGCCGGGCAGCCGGGATTGGTTGCGTGGCAGCAGGTCCCAAACATGTTCGGTGCCGTTGGTGGATGCCACCGCGGCCTGCCCGGACCGCGAATACAACAGCCGGGTCACCGACACGTAGTCGATCGGGAACGACAGCAGCCGCGCGGTGCCCAGGATCTGGTGCAGCACCACGTTGATCACGCCGCCGTGGCTGAACACCGCCACGGTGTCGTCGGCGTCGGCGGCGGCCACCACGTCGGTGACAGCGGCGGCCACCCGGGCACAGAACGCGCTCTCGTCGACGTCGCCGGGTAGGTGACCCTGCGACATCCGGGCCCAGTCCTGCGGGCGCTCGGTGCGCAACTGCTCGATGGGCAGATAGCCGGCCATGTCCCGGTCGTACTCGGCGAACCGCTCATCGATGTCGATGGCCATGGCGCGCCGACGGGCCAGCGGTTCAGCGGTCTGCACGGCCCTGCGCTGCGGGCTGCTGACCAGCCTGGTGATCGGGTAGCGCTGCAGCGCATCGGGCAGGCGCAGCGCCTGCTCGAGTCCGATCTCGGACAGCTCGGGGTCCGACCCCTGGCCGTATTCGCTGCGCAGCGGGAGCGCGTGACGGATAAGCAGCAATTGCACGCTGCCATCCTAGGTGGCGCCGGTCACGAGGCGGCGGCGTCGCGAGGGCGCTAGCGGTGTCTAGCTGCGCCGCTTGAACGGGTTCAGCGCGCCCAGCGCGTCGAGCAGCCGGGTCGGCCAAGAGCGAGGAGCCACCCTGTCCTGCGTCTGCTGCGCCTCCTGGGCGTAATCCTGAATGGATTCGTCGCCTTCTTCCGCACGCACGGGTCTCACTCCTCCGGTGGGTCTTCGGGCACCAGCCGCTCCGGTGTCTCTTCGGGGGCCAGCCGTTCGGGCGGGTCCGCGGGGACCAGCCGTTCGGGCGGGTCCTCGGGCACCCGCCGAGGCGGCGGCTCTTTCGGCGTCCCCGGTTCGGGGGGCAGCTCGGGATTCATCTGCGTCGCCTACCCGGCGGGCGGCGGGGGCAAACCCGCGGGGCGAGGGTGCGCAGTTGTACGTCAAACCGCGGCGTGTTGCCGGGCAAACACGCACGCTCGCGGGGGGTGGAGGGGGTGGAGGGGGTGGAGGGGGTGGATGGGGTGGAGGGGGTGGAGGGGGTGGAGGGGGCGCACTGACTACAGCGGGAGGCGGACGGTGAACTCGGTGTGGCCGGGTCTGCTGGTCACCGCGATGGTCCCACGGTGCGCGCGGACCACCGCCGAGGCGATCGCCAGCCCGAGCCCGGTGCTGCCGCCCTTGCGGGACCGGGAGGTGTCACCCCGGGCGAACCGTTCGAAGATCTCCGGCTGAAATTCCGCCGGGATGCCCGGACCGTCGTCGGTCACGCTGAGCACCGCCTCGGCGCCGTCGACACCGAGTCGGGTGGTCACCACGGTTCCGGCGGCGGTGTGCACCCGGGCGTTGGCGAGCAGGTTGGTCAGCACCTGATGCAGCCGGGCCGGATCGCCGGGCACCGTCACCGGCTCCTCGGGCAGGTCGAGTTCCCACTGGTGATCCGGGCCGCCGACATGAGCGTCGCTGACCGCGTCGACCGCCAGCCGCGACAGGTCCACCGGCTCATGTTCGAGCGGCCGCCCGGAATCGAGCCGGGCCAGCAGCAGCAGATCCTCGACCAGCTGGGTCATCCGCTGGGTCTCGGACTGCACCCGGCTCAGGGCGTGCGCCAACGATTCGGAGTCGACGCCGTCGGCCACCGGGATCCGTTGCGCCAACTCGGTGTAACCGCGGATCGCGGTCAGCGGGGTGCGCAGCTCATGGCTGGCGTCCGCGACGAACTGGCGCACCCTGGTCTCGCTGGCCTGCCGGTTCGCCAACGCCGCGGCGATGTGGTCGAGCATCCGGTTGACCGCGGCGCCCAGTTGGCCGACCTCGGTGCGCGGGTTGGTGTCGGACTCGGCGACCCGCACCGGCAGCGTCGCCTCCCCGCGGTCCAACGGCAGGTCGGCGACTTCGCCGGCGGTCTGCGCGACGCGACGCAGCGGGGCCAGCGCCCGCCGGGTGACGACACTGCCGGCCGTGGCCGCGGCGGCCACCGCCACCAGGGTGACCAACCCGAAGATCAGCAGCACCCGCACCATGGTGGCGTCCACGGCCGCCAGCGGCAGCCCGATGATGATCGTCTCCCCACCGTGGCGGGCGTTCGTCGCCACCAACCGGTAGCGGCCGACACCGTCGAGCCGCCGGGTGACCGGCGCCGGCTCAGCGACGATACCGGCCAATTGCGTTGTCGCCGAAACACTCAGCTCCTCACGCGAACCGGAGGTGCTCAGACAGCCGGCGTCGGTGATCCGGTCCTCACCGTCCGCCGAGTCCGCCACCGCGCCGACCATGCCGACCGGCTGGCCGGGAGCGTCGAGGAAGTCCGGCCCCGGCCCCGGCCGCGGTCGATGGCGGGGTCGGTGCCCGGGCGGTGCCGGCGGCTGGCCGTGCAGCCGCGCCGAACGGCGCGCGGCGTCAGACAGTTGATGGTCGAGTTGGCTGACCAGGTACTGATAGAGCGCCAACTCGGTCACGGCGCCGATACCGAGGCAGGCCACGGTGAGCAGCGCGACCTGGCCCGCGAGCAGTCGCGCCCGCAGCGACCAGCTGCGGCGGGTATCGGCGCGCAGCGATTCAGCCGGCCGGCTTGAGGACATACCCGGCGCCGCGCAGCGTGTGGATCATCGGCTCTCGACCGTTGTCGATCTTCTTGCGCAGATAGGAGATATAGAGCTCGACGATGTTGGCCCGGCCGCCGAAGTCGTAATCCCATACCCGATCCAGGATCTGCGCCTTGGACAGCACCCGCCTGGCGTTGTGCATCAGGTAGCGCAGCAGCTCGAATTCGGTGGAGGTCAGGGTGATCGGGTCCCCGCCGCGCGTCACCTCGTGGGAGTCCTCGTCGAGCACCAGGTCGCCGACCACGATCTGCGCCCCGGCCTCGGCGGTGCTGACCCCGGTGCGCCGCAGCAGCGCCCGCAACCGCAACACCACCTCTTCGATGCTGAACGGCTTGGTGACGTAGTCGTCGCCGCCGGCGGTCAGCCCGGCGATGCGGTCCTCCAGCGCGTCCTTGGCGGTCAGGAACAGTACGGGCAACCGCGGGTTGATCTCCCGCAGTTTGCGCAGGACGTCCAGCCCGCTCATGTCCGGCAGCATCACGTCGAGCACCACCACGTCGGGGCGTTCGGCTTTGGCCGCGGCGATCGCCGAGGTGCCGTCGCCCGCGGTCGCGGTGGTCCAGCCCTCGTAGCGCAGTGCCATCGACACCATCTCCGCGAGCACCGTCTCGTCGTCCACCACCAGCACGGTGATGGGCTTACCGTCGGCGCGCGCCATCACGACACGTTCCACCGATCCCCGTGGCGCAGTCATCGCGTTCCAGTATGTCGCCGGCGATGGGTCTTGCCTGTATCGACACTATGGCGGCGCTGTGAACCGATATCGTCGGTGCATGGCCCGCACCCCGCAGGAGATCTTCGACCACCACCTCCACGCACTACTCACCCGCGACGTCGACGACTTGCTGATCGACTACACCGACGACTCGGTGCTGATCACCGCCGCCGGCGTCGCAACGGGCCTCGACGGCATCAGGGCGGCGTTCAGCCAGCTCTCGGACGCGCTGGCCTCCGCGGTGTTCGACATCAAGTCGAAGACCTACCACGACGAGATCCTGCTGCTGGAGTGGACGCTGGATTCGCCGGGGTTCCAGGTCGACGGCGTGGACACTTTCGTGTTCGGCGACGACTCGATCCGGGTGCAGACCATCTCCCAGCTGGCACGCCCCAAGGGCTGAACACCGCATGGATCTGGCACCGGTAGCGCAGTGGATGTCCGACCGGCAGCTCGGCGAAGGCCCGCTGTCCGACGTCACGGAACTGTCCGGCGGCACCCAGAACGTGATGTTGCGTTTCACCCGCTCGGGCCGAAGCTATGTGCTGCGACGCGGGCCGCTGCACCTGCGACCGCGCAGCAATGACGTAATGCTGCGGGAGACCCGGGTGCTGGCCGCGCTGGCCGACACCGACGTGCCCCACCCGGGGTTGATCGCGGTCTGCGACGACCCCGCGGTGCTCGGTGACGCGGTGTTCTACCTGATGGAGCCGATCGACGGGTTCAACGCCAGCGGCGAGCTGCCCGAGTTGCACGCCAACGACCCCGCGGTGCGCTACGAGATGGGGCTGTCGATGGCCGACGCGCTGGCCAAGCTCGGCGCGGTCGACCATGTCGCGGTGGGGCTGGCCGACTACGGAAAGCCGGACGGCTTCCTGGAACGCCAAGTGCCGCGGTGGCTTTCCGAGCTGGACTCCTACCGGCAGTTCGAGAACTACCCCGGGCCCGAGCTGCCCGGCCTCGACGAGGTCGCCGACTGGCTGCAGCGCAATGTGCCGGCGTCGTGGCAGCCCGGCATCCTGCACGGCGACTACCACGCGGCCAACGTGCTGTTCTCCCCCACCGGGCCGGAGGTCGCGGCGATCGTGGACTGGGAGATGTCGACGATCGGGGATCCGCTGCTGGACCTGGGCTGGCTGCTGGCCACCTGGCGCCAGGACGACGGATCCAGCGTGTTCAGCCACACCCTGACCGGGATGGACGGCCTGGCCTCCACCGACGATCTGGTGCAGCGGTACGCCAAGGGCAGCTCCCGCGACCTGTCGCACATCGGCTGGTATGAGGTGATGGCCAGTTTCAAGTTGGCCATCGTGATCGAGGGAACGCTGGCGCGGGCGTCGGCGGGCAAGGCGCAGCAGGAGGTCGGCGACCAATTGCACGAGGCCGCGGTGTGGCTGTTCGAGCGGGCGCAGGCCCTGATAGCGAGCAAGACATGACGGATCACCTCGACGGGAGCGACGCGATCGACGAGATCGACAGGATTGTTCAGGCCGACACCCGCCGGCTGGTCGACATCTTCAAGGACCTGCACCGCAACCCCGAGTTGGGCTTCGAAGAGGTGCGCACCGCGCGGATCGTCGCGCAGGCGCTGGGCAACCTCGGATTCACGGTGACCACCGGCATCGGCCGGACCGGCGTGGTGGCCGTGCTGGCCAACGGCCCCGGCCCGGGGCCGGTGGTGATGTACCGCGCCGACATGGACGCGCTGCGGGTGCCGGAGGCCACCGGCCTGGACTACGCCAGCAGCGACCCCTCGCTGGGGCACATGTGCGGCCACGACGCGCACGTGACCTGGATGCTGGGGATGGCCAAGGTGCTGGCCGAGACCACCGGCTCCTGGTCGGGAACCGCGGTGCTGATCGGTCAGCCGGCCGAGGAGTTGATCGCCGGCGCGGCGGCCATGGTCGACGACGGCCTCTACGACGTGGCCCCGCCTCCGGACTCGTTCATCGCCCTGCACACGGCGCCGGTCCCGGTGGGCATGGTGGCCGCCGCGGGCGGTGAGCGGATGGCCGGCACCGACCAGCTCGAGATCGTGTTCCACGGCGTCGGCGGACACGGGTCGCTGCCGCAACTGGCCAAGGACCCCGTGTTGATGGCCGCCCAGGCCGTCGTGCAGTTCCAGGGCATCATCAGCCGCAGCATCGCCCCGAGCGAGGGCGCCGTGCTCACCGTCGGCTCGGTGCAGGCCGGCACCACCTATAACGTCATCCCGGACCAGGCGCGGCTGTTGGTCAACCTGCGCTGGTACAACCCGGAGGTTCGCGAGCAACTGCTCAGCGGGATCCGGGCGATCAGCGAGGGCCTCGCGCACAGCTTCGGCTTGCCCGACGCGCTGCTGCCCGTCATCACCATGGGCGGCGGTTCCACCCCGCTGGTCAACGACGCGGATCTGACCGGCCGGCTGGCCGCCGCCCTGCGCGGTGCGCTCGGAGAGCACAACATCATCACCGAGCTGCCCGCGGTCTCGGCATCGGAAGACTGCCACCTGCTCAAGGGGCCGCACCGCGACGTGCCGCTGGCCTACTTGATGGTGGGTGTCGCCGATCCGCAGGTGTACGCCGAGGCGGCCGCGCGCGGTCAGCTGTTCCCCTACACCCCGCACTCGCCCGATTATGTCGTCGACCTCGCCGCGATCCCGGTGGGCGCCCGGATCGCGAGCCGGGCGATGCTCGAGCTACTGGCGACGGGTTAGGTTCTGCGACAGTTTCCGTACTTCCGTTATGATCGAGTGGTTGTGCAGTCTACGAATACGAGCTAAGGTTTATTGCTGTGGACGATCGTCACAAAGACCCAACCGTGGTGCTGCCCTACCTTGTCGGCAGGCCGCTTGGCGCGACCGAGGTCTACGAGGCATTCGGTTACCGCAAGTCGGCCTACTACAAGGCGGCGCATGAGGGCCGGCTCATCAGTGCCGACAATCTGATTCGGGTTGCCAGGTACTTCGGGTTGAACCCCGTTGACCTGCAAGTCCGGTTCGGATTGATCGAGCATGATGCCGTCACCGAATATCTGGACTCGTCGTCGCGGCCGCTGCGCCTCGGTGATCTCAAGGCGGATCTGGACAAACCGCCGGTCTAAGCGGAACCACAGGAAGTACCGTCGACGCATGACGTCGGCCTTCATCGGTGCCACCGTGCTGGTGGGGTTCTACAGCCTATGGGTGCGCCGCGAAACCTGGTGGTCGCGCTGGGAGATCGGCATCACTCTGGCGATCGCGCTGGAGGTCTGCGCAGTGGTGCTGATGTCACCGTGGGCATCGGCAGTGCTCGGCCCGACGATGCACAGCGTCACCCGGATATGGAACGTCCAGCAGTTGGTCGGCCACATCTGCTTCATCGTGGCGATCGCGGCCAACATCTATCACGTGCTGCCCCGGCTGGCGGACTTCGGCCGGGTCCGGCCGTTGTTCCGCCGACACGTGGCACGGCCCGTGCGGTTCGGTCTGGTGGCGTTGGTGGCGGCCTTCGTGGTCGCCGACGCCGATTACCGCCCGGACGGTCTGTCGACCGGCAACGACACCGGCGCCTGGTCCGAGATCTACTGGCTGCTGTTCTGCGGAATGCTGATCTACCTCTCCGGCTACGCGACACGGCTGCTGCTGATGGTGCGATCCGATCCCCGGGCCCGGGAGACCGTGGAGCTCTACACCGCCTCGGCGGCGTTTGCAGTGGCCGGCCTGGTCGCCCAGCTGAGCACCACGTGGACCAACGCCGATGCCAGCCCACTGGTCTGGCCGTGCGCATGCATCTCGGTGGTCATCTTCGCCTACGGCTCTGCCCGCTCATGGCAGGCGAAGGCGGCGTGGTTCGCTGCCCGCACTCGACCGGTCAAGGAGCCCAACCCGCCGCCGGCGCTTTCGTGAGAGCGTGTGATGACGTCGGGATTCATCGCCGCCACGTTGGCGCTCATCGCTTACAGCTCTTGGATACGTCGCGATACCTGGTGGTCGCGGTGGGAGATCGCCGCCTCGCTCGCACTGGTGCTGGAAGGCGCTGCGCTGCTGTTGATGTCGCCGTGGGGCGCCCCCGTCTTCGGGCCGGTGCTGTACCGCGTTCTGGGGACGTGGAATGTTCAGCAGATGCTCGGCCACTTCTGCCTGATCGTGGCTGTCAGTGCGAACGTGTATCACATGCTGGTGCGACTCGCCGATCCCGATCAGGTGCGCTCGATCATGCGCCGCCACCTGATGCCGCCGGTGCTGCTCGGCATCGGGCTGATGGCACCCTCGTATCTGCTCGCCGACCAGGAGTACCACCCGGACATGTTCGCCGCCGCAAGCAATGATCCCTGGCTGACCGTCTACAAACTGGTGGGCTCCGCCCTGGTGATCTACCTCAGCGGCTACGTCAGCCGGCTGATGCTGATGCTGCGGAAGGATCCGCGGGCCAAGTCCACCATCGACCTCTACCTGGTGTCGATGACATTCGCCACCGCGGCCTGTCTGATCGTGGTCGGTGCGGCATGGGGCGGCCGTGCCGATGCCGGTCCGGCGATCTGGGCCTGCATCTGCTTGTCGGTGGGAACCTTCGCGTTCGGGTCGGCGCGATCGTGGCAGGCCAAAAGCGCATGGTTCACCTCGGGGGGCGGCACGGCGATCGGCGCGCAATGACGTCGGCGTTCATCACCGCCACACTGGCGGTGATCCTGTACAGCCTGTGGGTTCGTCGCGACACCTGGTGGTCCCGGTGGGAGGCCGCCGCCACCTTCGCCATCGCGACGGAGGGATGCGCACTGGTGTTGCTGTCGCCGTGGGCCGGCGCCGAACTGGGGCCGCGGCTGTACCACTGGCTGGGGCTGTGGAACGTCCAGCACCTGCTCGGCAGCCTCGTCCTGATCATGGCGGTGATCGCGAACATCTACCACATGATGGTGCGACTCGCCGATCCCGACCAGGTGCGGCCGCTCATGCGTAAACACCTCCAGCTGCCGCTGGGGGTGGGCATCGCGGTGCTGCTGGTCACCTTCATCAAGCTCGAGCGGGGCCATGAGCCCGACATGTTCGCCAACCTGGCCGGCAACGGCTGGTGGCTGACCGCCTACGAGGTGGCCGCGTGCTGGATCGTGCTCTACTTGAGCGCCTACGTCGGCCGGCTGATGCTGGCGCTACGCCACGATCCCCGCGCAAGGACCACGGTCAACCTGTACCTGGCGTCGATGTCGTTGACGGTGGTGGCATGCCTGATCGCGATCGTCTCGATCTGGGCCGGCGGCTATGCCGGGCCGGCGATCTGGGGCTGCATCTGCCTATCGGTGATGATCTTCGCCTACGGGCTGGCGCGATCCTGGCAGGCCAAGCAGGCCTGGTTCTCGCCGGGCGCCTCCGCGCCGAGATGATCGGGGGGCGCTCGTCGGGTTGACGCTGCACTCAGGGCGGTGGCTACCGGCGCTTTCTCGCCGTAGCCGCAGCGTCAACGGAGGAAAATGAGTGCGCCCGAAGGGATTCGAACCCCCAACCTTCTGATCCGTAGTCAGATGCTCTATCCGTTGAGCTACGGGCGCCTGTCTTCAATTGTTCGGTCGAGCAAGCCCGGCCGTGGCGGAGGCGAGAGGATTTGAACCTCCGGTCCCCCGTTAAGGGGACAACTCATTAGCAGTGAGTCCCATTCGGCCGCTCTGGCACGCCTCCTCGAACTTGTCGAGGGTACCGGATCGATGCCCGAGCTTCTAAACCGCGGTTCATACGGCCCACATATGCTGTGGTCCGTGACCGTCCGCCTGCGCCCCGAGATCGCCGCACTGCCGGCCTACGTCGAGGGCAAGACGGTACCCGGATCGATCAAGCTGGCCAGCAACGAGACGGTGCTGGAGCCGCTGCCCAGCGTGGTCAAGGCCGTCGAGGCCGCCCTGGCCGGCATCAACCGCTACCCGGACAACGGCTACGCGACGCTGCGCGCCCGGCTGGCCAGCCACGTCGGCTTCGCCCCCGAGCAGGTGGCGGCCGGCTGCGGGTCGGTGAGCCTGTGCCAGCAACTCATCCAGATCAGCTCCGGCGCCGGCGACGAGGTGGTGTTCGGCTGGCGCAGCTTCGAGATCTACCCGTTGCAGGTGCGCACCGCCGGCGCCGTCCCCGTACAGGTGCCGCTGCGTGATCACACCTATGACCTGGACGCGATGCTGGCCGCCATCACCGAGCGCACCCGGCTGATCTTCATCTGCAATCCGAACAACCCCACCTCCACCGTCGTGCACCCCGACGCGCTGGCGCGGTTCGTGGCGGCGGTGCCGCCGCACATCCTGGTCGCCATCGACGAGGCGTACGTGGAGTACATCCGTGACGGCCTGGCGCCCGACAGCCTGGGCCTGGCCCGCGACCACCCCAATGTGGTTGTGCTGCGAACCTTTTCCAAGGCCTACGGGCTGGCGGGCCTGCGGCTGGGCTATGCGGTCGGTGATCCGGAGATCATCACCGCACTGGGCAAGGTCTACGTGCCGTTCACCGTGTCCAGCGTGGCGCAGGTCGCCGGGATCGCCTCGATGGACGCCGGTGACGAACTGCTGGCCCGCACCGACGCGGTGGTCGCCGAGCGGGCCCGGGTCGCCGCGGCGCTGCGTGACGCCGGGTTCGAGCTGCCGGATTCGCAGGCCAACTTCGTGTGGCTGCCGCTGGCGGCGCGCACCGCGGACTTCGTGGCCGCCGCCGCGGACGCCCGCATCGTGGTACGCCCCTACGGCCAAGACGGGGTCCGGGTGACCATCGGCGCGCCGGAGGAGAACGACGCGCTGTTACGGTTCGCTCAGGACTGGATCTGACGAGGAGATCTATGCACGCCACCGCAACCGCCACTGTCGCCGCGCCCGCATCCCGGGTGTGGGAGGTGCTCTCCGACTACGAGGGCATGTCCTCCTGGGCTCCCGGTCTGAAGATCACCGTGGTCCGGCCCGGGGCCCCCGAGCCCAACGGCGTCGGCGCCCAGCGGCGCATCCAGGCGGTGCCGGGGATGGCACCCCTGGTGGAGGAGATCACCGTGTTCGATCCCGACCACCGGCTGACCTACCGGGGGGTGTCGGGCATCCCGTTCCGCAACTACGTCGGCGACGTGGTGCTGCGCCCCGAGGGTTCCGGCACCCAGATCAGCTACACCGTCAGCGCCGACAACGGCCTGCCCGGGGTGGCCTCGGTATTGGCCAACGTGTTGCTGTTCGGGCTCAAGCGGGCCGTCAAGAAGGCTGGATGAGGAGTTAGACGCATGAATGAGGACCTGGCCCGCAAGACGTTCACCGCGTTCAAGGAGCGCACCGACACCATCGCGGATGCCGAACTGGACGAGTTCTGGGCGGCGCTGCCCCCGGCCACCCTCGATCAGCTGATCGGCGAGTGGCGCGGCGGCGAGTTCGTCACCGGCCACAAGATGAACGGGTTGTTGGAGAAGGCCCGCTGGTTCGGCAAGACGTTCAATTCGATCACCGACGTGCAGCCGCTGGTCTGCCTGGATGAGGACGGCAACAAGTTCTCCAACACCAAGCTCGGCAAGGGCGAGGCCAGCCTGTGGGCCGAGGAGTTCCGCGGCGAGGTGGTGGCCACCATGGTCTACGACGGCCAGCCCACCCACGACCACTTCAAGCGGGTCGACGACGACACCGTGTTCGGCATCATGAACGGCAAGGGCGTGCTCGATGACGGCCGCTACTTCTACTTCTACCTCGAGCGGGTCTAAAGCCACGATTGGTCGCCCCGGCGGGCGGGAACCCTCCGAGGCATGTCTACCTACCGAGTACTGAACCCGCACGGCGAGGTCGTGGGCACCAAGGACATCGCCAGCGCCGACGACGCGCACGCCTGGTTCGTCGACGTCAAGGCCGACAACACCGAACTGGGTTGGCGGATGGAGGTCGACCTCGACGGCCAGTGGCGGTTTTTCGACAGCACCGAAGGCGACCGCTCTTAGGCCACCGGCGGGCTGACCGCGATCAGCGGTGCAGCGCGAGCTCGGGCTCGGGCTCGCTAACTGCTGCGTGTCGGCGGTGCCGCAGTGAGGCGATGATCGTGGCGGCGAGCACGCCGACGATCACCAGCAGCGAGGTCCCGGTGCCGATCTCGATGCCGCCAACGCCCTGTTCGTGCATCGCGTGCATGATCAGCTTGATGCCGATGAAGCCGAGGATCACCGACAGGCCGTGCGACAGGTACACCAGCCGGTCGAGCAGGCCGTCGATCAGGAAGTAGAGCTGCCGCAGACCCAGCAGCGAAAACGCCGTAGCGGTGAACACGATGTACGGGTTCTGCGTCAGGCCGAAGATCGCCGGGATCGAGTCCAGCGCGAACAGCACATCGGTGCCGGCGATCGCCAGCATGACCAGCAGCATCGGGGTGATTACCCAGCGCCCGCCGATCCGGGTGAACAACCGGTCGCCGTCATAACGCGCGGTGGTGGGCACCACCTTCTTCGCCAGCCCGACGATGACATCGGGGGTTCGGTGGGCCTCCTCTTTGCGGCCCGACCTGAGCATGTTGCCCGCCGCCAACAGGAGGAACAGGCCGAAGAAGTAGAACACCCAGGCGAAACGGTTGATCAGCGCGGCACCGAGCAAGATGAAAGCGGTCCGCGCGGCCAAAGCCATGACGATCCCGAACAGCAGCACCTTCTGCTGGTCGGCTCGAGGCACCCGGAAGCTGGCCATGATGACCAGGAACACGAACAGGTTGTCGACGGACAGCGCCTTCTCGGTCATGTAGCCGGCGAAGTACTCCGAACCCGCGTCCACGCCGCCGAAGATCAGCATTCCGAACCCGAACAGCACCGCCACGCCGACGTAGCCGGCGGACCAGCCGGCAGCTTCTCGCAGCGTCGGGATATGGGCCCTGCGGACGTGGAACACGTAGTCGAACGTGAGCAATCCGACCAGGCCGACGATCGTCAGCCCCCATAACCACCCCGAAGTGTGCATGTCCTGACCACGGTAGCCACGTTCGGCGACACCGGGCTGGCGCACAGGTTGCCGGCCGGTGAATGCGCTCAACCGGCGGCGCCGCTCGCACGCTACCGTCTGGGGTATGGCCGAGACCTATGAATCCGTCACCGTCGAGATCTCCGAGCACGTCGCCCAGGTCACGCTGATCGGGCCGGGCAAGGGCAACGCGATGGGTCCGGCGTTCTGGTCGGAGCTGCCGGTGGTGTTCACCGAGCTGGACGCCGACCGTGACGTGCGGGCGATCGTGCTGACCGGGTCCGGCAAGAACTTCAGCTACGGGCTGGACCTGGCCGCGATGGGCGGCACCATGACCCCGATGCTGGCCGAAGGGGCACTGGCCCGGCCGCGGGCGGACTTCCACCGCGAACTGCAAAGCATGCAGGCCGCGATCAGCGCCGTCGCCGACTGCCGCACCCCGACGATCGCCGCGGTGCAGGGCTGGTGCATCGGCGGTGGGGTCGACCTGATCTCCGCGGTCGACATCCGCTACGCCTCGGCCGACGCCAAGTTCAGCGTGCGCGAGGTCAAGCTGGCCATCGTCGCCGACGTCGGCAGCCTGGCCCGGCTGCCGCTGATCCTGTCCGACGGGCACCTGCGGGAGCTGGCGCTGACCGGCAAGGACATCGACGCGGCCCGGGCGGAGAAGATCGGCCTGGTCAACGACGTCTATGCGGATGCCGAGGCGTGCCTGGCGGCCGCGCACGCCACCGCGGCCGAGATCGCCGCCAACCCGCCGCTGACCGTCGCCGGGGTCAAAGACGTGCTCGACCAGCAGCGCACCGACCGGGTGGCGGCCAGCCTGCGCTACGTCGCGGCGTGGAACTCGGCCTTCTTGGCGTCCAAGGACCTGATGGAGGGCATCGGCGCCATCATGGGCAAACGCAAGCCCGAGTTCACCGGCGAGTGATGGCCTGGGTGCTGCTGCTGGGGGCCATCGGATTCGAGGTCGCCGGGACGCTGTCGTTGCGGGCCTCCGACGGGTTCAGCCGGCTCGGCTGGGCGGTCCCGGTGGTGGTCGGCTACCTGCTGTCGTTTGCGTTGCTGGCGGTCGTGCTGAAGCGGGGCATCCCGGTCGGGGTGGCCTACGGGGTGTGGTCGGGGGTCGGGGTGGCGCTGACGGCGGTGCTGGCGAGATTTCTGTTCGATGACCCGTTCACGGCGGTGATGGCCGGCGGGGTGGTGCTGATCGGGGCCGGGGTGTTCTTGCTGGAATACGGGGCGCACGCATGACCTCCGAGCTGACTCACCGCCAGCCCGCGCTGGCCGACGTCGTCGCCACGCTCGACGTCGACCGCATCGACGACGAGCACTTCCTGGCCACCCAACTCGACAACCCGCAGCATCACATCGTCGGCGGGCACATCGCCGGCCAGGCGCTGATGGCGGCGGCCCGCACCGCGCCGGGGCGCGTGCCGCACAGCATGCACGCCTACTACGTGCGGGCCGGGGACGCCCGCCGCCCGGTCGACCTGCACGTCGAGGTGGCGCGCGACGGCGGCACGCTGTCCACCCGGCAGGTCACCGCCCGCCAGGACGGCCAGATCCTGCTGGAGGTGCTGTCCTCATTCAGCGCCGACGTCGACGCGCCGTCGTATCAGCAGTCGATGCCGGATGTACCCGACCCGGAATCGCTGCCGACATTGCAGCAGCAACTGGCGGACTACGCCGGCGAGCTGGGCGGCTACTGGGTCCAGCCGCACCCGTTCGACCAGCGCTATATCGACCCACCACCCCGGCTGGCCCTGGAAACTCCCGAGCCGTCACCGCGAATCAGGTTGTGGTGGAAGCCTTCCGAGCCGGTTCCGGCCGACCCCGCACTGCACAGTGCACTGCTGACCTACTTGTCGGGCACCAAGATGGTCGAGACCGCGGTGACCATGCGGCGAGCCACGGTAGCCAGCGCGTTCAATGCGCTGATCGATCATGCACTGTGGTTTCAGCGGCCCGTGGAGCTGTCCGATTGGGTGCTGTCGGACCAGTTCTCACCCAGCGGCGTCGCCGGGCGCGGGCTGGCGACCTCCACGATGTATAACCGGGCGGGACAGCTGGTCTGCGTTGCCACGCAGGAACTGTACTTCGGCAGGGGGCCGCGACGCTGAGCAGCGATTGCGGCCGGCGCACGTAATCTGACGGGCATGACACCCGAAGGCACCATCCGTGTTCCCGACGATCTCGATGCCGTCACCGCGATCGGCGACGAGGATCACTCGGGTATCGACCCGGCGGCCGTGGACCGGATCTGGCAGAGCGCCCGGCACTGGTATCAAGCCGGACTGCATCCGGCCATCCAGTTGTGCCTGCGCCACAACGGCCGCGTGGTGCTCAACCGCGCGATCGGGCACGCGTGGGGCAACGGCCCGTCCGATCCCGCCGATGCCGAACTGATCCCGGTGGGTGTGGACACCCCGTTCTGTGTGTACTCGACCGCCAAGGCGATCACCAGCACGGTGCTGCACATGCTCGCCGAGCGCGGCGTGTTCAGCCTGGATGACCGTGTCAGCGACTACCTGCCCGACTACGGCCGACACGGCAAGTCCCGCACCACCATCCGGCACGTGATGACGCACAGCGCCGGTGTGCCGTTCGCCACCGGACCCAAACCCGACCTCAACCGCGCCGACGATCCCGAGTACGCCCAGGCACAGCTGGCCAACCTGCGGCTGATCTACCCGCCGGGGTTCATGCACATGTATCACGCCCTGACCTGGGGGCCGTTGACCCGCGAGATCGTGCGCGCCGCCACCGGCAAGGACATCCGGGAGGTGCTGGCGACCGAGATCCTCGAACCACTGGGATTCCGGTGGACCAATTACGGTGTTGCACCGCAGGATATCACGCTGGTGGCACCCAGCCACGCCACCGGAAAGCAGCCGACCGGTGCGGCGGTAGCGGTGTTCCGCAAGGCGATCGGCGGATCGGTGTACGAGATCATCCCGGTCACCAACAGTCCGTTCTTTCTGACCACGGTGGTGCCGTCATCCAACACCATCTCCACCGCGGACGAGTTGTCGCGGTTCGCCGAGATCTGGCGCCGGGGCGGGGAACTCGACGGGGTGCGGGTGCTCTCGCCGGAGACCATGGCCGCGGCCACCGCGCAGTGCCGCCGGCTGCGGCCGGATGTGGCGACCGGGCTGGCGCCGTTGCGCTGGGGCACCGGTTTCATGCTGGGGTCGAAGCGGTTCGGGCCGTTCGGCCGCGGCGCACCTGCCGCGTTCGGGCATCTCGGGCTGGTCAACTGCGCCATCTGGACCGACCCGGAGCGGGGGCTCTCGGCCGGGTTGATCTCCAGCGGCAAGCCGGGCCAGGACCCGGAGGTCAAGCGCTACCGCGCACTGATGGACCGGATCACCGGCGAGATCCCGCGGCTTCGCTGACGCTGCGTCCAGAGCTTCGTTGACGCTGCGCCCAGGGCGAGCAAGTGCGGGTAGGCCGCGCCGTGGGCGCAGTGTCAACGGCGAGTGGGATGCGCCCGGGGCGTGGCGCGGCCGGAATTCGGGTAGCGCCGACGCCGATTATCGATAATTCCTATAGTTGGTCGATGGAGCTGCGGCACCTCACATACCTGCTGGCGGTCGCCGACCACCAGAACTTCACCCGGGCCGCCGAGGCGCTGCACGTCTCCCAGCCGACGCTGTCGCAGCAGATCAAGCAGCTCGAGCGCACTCTGGGCGTGGAGTTGTTCGACCGGTCGGGGCGCACCGTCCGCCTCACCGACGCCGGAGCGGCCTATGTGCACCATGCCCGGCTGGCGATGCGGGATCTGCAGGCCGGCGCGCGGGCCGTGCACGACGTCCGGGATCTGTCCCGCGGCCACCTGCGGATCGCGGTCACGCCGACGTTCACCGCGTACCTGGTCGGCGTGCTCACCCACAGTTTCCGGGTGGCCCACCCCGGCATCAGGGTGACCGTCCTGGAGACCAACCAGGATCGGGTCGAGGCCGATCTACTGGCGGACCGGCTCGACCTCGGAATCGGCTTCGACGGCCAGCATGCTGCCGGGATCGAGACCCGCACACTGTTCACCGAAACGCTGTGCCTGGTCGTCGGCACGGATCATCCGTTGGGGACGGCGACCACGGCGGTGCCGATCTCGGCACTGGCCGACGAGCCGCTCGGCCTGCTCAGTTCGGACTTCGCCACGCGCAAGCACGTGGACGAGTATTTCGCCGAACACCAGGTACAGCAGCACATCGCGATCGAATCGAACTCGATCAGCGCGTTGCTGGAGCTGGTGCGCCGCAATGTCGTGGCCACCGTGTTGCCCGATGCAATCGCCCGCGAACGCGCTGATCTGCACCCGGTGCCGCTGCAGCCACCGCTGCCGGCGCGCACCGTGCAACTGCTGCAGCGGGCCGGCGTCTACCGGTCCGCGGCGACACGAGCGTTCACCGAGACGCTCGACACGGTGGTGGCCGCACGACAGGGCCCGACCGGCAGCTATTGATCTGACCAATAGCTCCGCGTGGGTCTGCGTATTGGACAGCACGGTGACCGCCTCCCATGCTGAATGTCGGCTGAGTAAACGGCTTTCAAACAGCTGGAAACGTCGAGGACGAGAAAGGCAGGGTGACCACTTGCTGACGAGCACCCTCTACGACGACCCCGCCAGCGCGCCGGGGTTGGCCCAACTCGAGCAGACATTGGACATCGACCGCCACCACCGCGTGGCGGTGATCAACGCCCCCGCCGACTCCGTGCTGCGGCTGCTGCCGAACAGTCGCGCGAATCCCGGCCACGCCGACGTGGTCATCGCGTTCGCCACCCGGCGGGTGGACCTGGCGTTTCTGCGTGCGGCCTACCACGCGGCCGGCTCCGGCCGCATCGCGTGGGTGGTCTACAGCGAACCCGGCCAGCCGGGCACCGATCTGCGCTGGGAGTGGTTTCTCGCCGCGTTGCGCCAGTACGGCGTCGAAGCGGTGCGCCACCTCCGGATAGACCAGGGCTGGTCGGCGGTGCTGCTGCAGCGGCGGCGCAGCGGTGAGGCGGAGCCCGGTCTGGTGGGCTGAGCCAGGCACCGCCGGCCAGCTCGCTGTCGCGTTTCGCGCGACGCGGTGGTCGGCACCCGACCCGAGCAGATCACCCCGGCCCACGGCCGGGGTGATCTGTGAGCGATGACGCGAGATAGTTCTCCATGGGGTGCACCCGGGGGGATCCGTCGGCCAAGTGGCGGTTGCGCGCGGAGATAGCGACACTTAGCCGATAAGTGTCGCTATCATGTCGTCGTGGCGACACTTGCTCCGCTGACATACGAGACACTGCAATGGCAGCCGAGTCTCGATCTCGGGTACGCCCGAAGCTCCCGTCGCGCAGCTCCCTACTCGGCTGCGGTCCCGGTCACCATCGCTGATCTGGATATTTCGTTGCCGCCGTCCGCTGACGCCGAGATGGAGGATGCCAGTCACGAGATCGCTCGCTTCGACGCCGAGCTTGGCGGTGAAATCGTGCCGTTCGCCTCGGTACTGTTGCGTTCGGAGTCTGCGGCCAGTTCCCGAATCGAGAATCTCACCGCCTCGGCTCGATCCATTGCCGAAGCCGAATTGTCGAACGGGAGGGGCAAGCCGACCGCCGAACTCATCGTGGCCAACACTGCCGCGATGCAGGCCGCGATCGAACTGTCGGCCACCATCACACCTGGGGCCATCCTGGCGATGCACGCGGCCTTGTTGAAAGGGCAGACGCGGCACACGCCCGGACAGTGGCGAACCGAACCGGTGTGGATAGGGGGAGGCAATAGTCCGATCGCAGCTGAGTTCGTCCCTCCTGAGCACACCCGTGTCCCAGCGGCGATCGATGACCTGATCGCTTACGCGCAGCGCGGTGACGCTCCGCTGCTGGCACAGATTGCGATCACGCACGCCCAGTTCGAAACGATTCACCCGTTTACTGACGGCAACGGACGCACCGGGCGCGCACTGGTCCAGGCGATGTTGCGTAACAAGGGCTTAACCCGCCAAGTCACCGTTCCAGTTTCGGCTGGCTTGCTCGCTGACACGGCGGGCTACATCGACGCGCTTACCGCGTACCGCCAGGGCGATGCCGTTCCGATCGTCGAGAAGTTCGCCCAGGCGAGCATCCGAGCCGTCGTCAACGGAAGACAACTGATCACCGAACTGCGCGATATACGGTCCAGCTGGAATGACCGGCTCACCGCACGATCGGACTCGGCCGTGTGGAAAGTCGCCGACCTTCTGACTCGACGCCCGGTCGTCAACAGTGTGTTGCTACGCGACGAACTCGGGCTGAGAACCGATCACCCACGGCGTTATCTCGATCCCCTGGCTGAGGCTGGGATTGTCATCGAATCCTCGGGGCGGACACGCAACCGGATCTGGCGGGCACCGGAGGTCCTCAAAGCACTCGACGCATTCGCCGAGCGGGCAGGACGGCGCGGCTGATCAGCACCGCTGACGTGGCCTGGCAGCTATATCCAAAGGTATGACACCGCCCCGCACCGTCGCCTGGATCATCGCGCACCAGGACGAGTTCGCCGCGGCTTTCGAGAGCTACGTCCCGAAGCCGCGGGATCTCCGCGACCCGCACAGCTGATCCGCGCCGCGGTCCGGGCCGCATCCTGGGTCAGAGTCTTGAGGCGGCTTCCGAGCCTCGACTACTGGCCCGGAAACCATCCTCGACCGGCGGTGGCGGAGGGATTTGAACCCCCGGACGGTTTTAGCCGTCTCTCGCTTTCAAGGCGAGTGCATTAGGCCGCTCTGCCACGCCACCGCGGGAAATCGTACCCTGGCCACCATGCATGCCATCGTCGCCGAGTCCGCTGATGTGTTGTCCTGGCGGGAGGTTCCCGATCTCCAGCCCGGCCCCGGTGAGGTGCTGATCCGCGTCGCCGCGGCCGGGGTGAACCGCGCCGACCTGCTGCAGGCCGCCGGCAAGTACCCGCCGCCCCCGGGAGCCAGCGACACCATCGGGCTGGAGGTCTCCGGGGTGGTTGCGACGCTGGGTGATGACGTCGCCGATTGGGCTGTCGGACAAGATGTTTGCGCGTTGCTATCCGGCGGCGGCTACGCCGAGTACGTCGCGGTGCCGGCACCACAGGTACTGCCGATTCCCGCGGGCGTGGATCTGCTGGACGCCGCCGGCCTGCCGGAGGTGGCCTGCACGGTCTGGTCGAACCTGGTGCAGACGGCGGGCCTGTCCGAGGGCCAGCAGTTGCTGGTGCACGGCGGGGCGAGCGGGGTCGGCAGTCACGCCATTCAGGTGGCCCGCCAGCTCGGGGCGTGGGTGGCCGTGACCGCCGGCTCGGAAGCCAAGCTGGCGCTCTGCCGCGAGCTGGGCGCCGAGGTCACCATCAACTATCACGACGAGGACTTCGTCGCGCGGATCCGCGAGGCCGGCGGCGCCGACGTGATCCTGGACATCATGGGCGCGGCGTATCTGGACCGCAATATCGATGCGCTGGCCAACGACGGGCGGCTGGTCATCATCGGTATGCAGGGTGGGGTCAAGGGCGAGCTCAACATCGGCAAGCTGATTGGCAAGCGCGCCGGGGTGATCGGCACCGCGCTGCGCGGCCGGCCGGTGGAGGGCCCTCGCGGCAAGGGCGCCGTCGTCGCAGCGGTGACCGACAAGGTGTGGCCGATGCTGGCCGACGGTCGCATCAAGCCGGTGATCGGCGCGCGGTTGCCGATCGAGCAGGCCGCCGACGCACATCGGCTGCTGGCATCGGGTGAGGTGACCGGGAAGGTCGTGCTGACCGTCTAGCGGCGCGAACCGGCACGGCCATGCACCACGAGTTCCACTGTGGTGAGGCCGATCTGCCGCGAGCTGGGCGCCGAGGCGATCGGCACCGCGCTGCGCGGTCGGCCGGTGGTGGGCCCGCGCGGCAGGGCCGCCGTCGTCGCACCGCGGACCGAGAAGTGTGGCCGATGCCGGCCGATGGCCGCATCAAGCCGGTGATCGGCGCGCGGTTGCCGTGTTGACGGTCTAAAGCGGCGAGCGTGCGTCGAATGTCAGTTTGTGCGGCGTGTCGGCGTACAGACCCGCACGCTCGCGCGTGGACGTAGCATCATCGGTGAACCGATTGGCGACGGCGCTGCCGTCAACGGACTTTCAGGAGGCAAGTGTCATGGCGACCGAAACCACGTCGGCTACAACGGATTCGGGTGCGCGATGAGTACACGTATGCCGCGGCAGCGGGTTGATCTACCGGACGAGATTCTGATGGTTCCGCCGCCGCCGCTGCCGGTGTTCCCCGACCCGTACAGCGTGCGTTACGCCGACCCGGCCGGCGACGCCGAGTTGATCTCCGACTGGATGAACCGGCCGCATCTGGCGGAGACCTGGAACTACGCCTACCCGGCCGATCAGTGGCGCCAGCACATGGAAGTCCAATACGGCGCCAACTATTCGCGCCCGTACGTCATCAGCATCGACGGCCGGCCAATGGCATACATGGAGTTGTTCCGGGCCGCACAGGATGACCTCGCCACCGTCTACGCCGCCGATCCCTACGATGTGGGGTTGCATATCGCCTTCGGCGAGTTCGACATGCTCAAACGCGGGCACGGGATAATCCTGTTCAAAGCGCTCGTCGAAGGCGTGTTCGACGTCGAACCGCAGTGCCGGCGGATCATCGGAGACACCAACGCCGACCCGAATTCCTACGGGCGCCGCGCCTGGGAGCGGCGTCAGGGGGCGTTCCTCGGCGAGCACTACATGGCCAAATGGGATCAGCGGATCGCGGTGTTCGCGTGGCCGCGAACCCCCGACGACATCCCGGGCCATCGCGAGACGCTGTAGCACGCCAGCCGCCGTAAACGAGGGCGGTGACGGATCTTCCATCCGTCACCGCCTTTGTTGTCGGTGCCGCCGGCAACGCAACGGACCAGATCCGCGCCCGCTACAACCGACCGAGTGCCCGGTCCGACAGCAGTCGGACCGGGCACTCGGTCGTTACGGGAAATCCCCTCCGGCGCGGGAGCTTACGGTGCGCCCACACCGCCGGCGCCGCCGGTGCCGCCCTTACCGACGGTGCTGCTACCGCTGACGGCCTTGCTGCCGGCGACACCCGCCTGACCCGACGAACCGGCAACGCCGTCGCCGTTGGTGCCACCGGCACCACCGCGGCCGCCGTCGCCGCCGCTGCCGGCCCAGTTGGACTTGCTGGGCTTGGAGGCACCGTTGACGCCGTTGCCGCCCTTGCCGCCCTGGCCGCCGGACCCGCCCTGCGCGGTGGTGCCGTCGGCGTTCAGACCGCCCTGACCGCCGGTGCCACCGGTGCCACCGCTGCCACCGCTGCCGCCGGTGCCGCCACCGCCGGTGCCCTGACCAGCCAGGCCGTTGTAGCCGGCGCCACCGGCGCCACCGTTACCGCCGACGCCCGCCGCGCCGCCCGTGCCGCCCTTGCCGCCGACACCGCCGGCTCCGTGCGCACCGGACTGGCCGTCACCGAGCGCCACACCACCGGCACCGCCCTGGCCGGCGTTGCCGCCGACGCCGCCGTCGCCGCCCTGGCCGCCCTCGCCGCCGGTACCGCCGGTACGCCCGGGCAAGCCGAGACCGCCGGCACCACCGGCACCGCCGGTGCCGCCGTTACCACCGGTACCGCCCTTGCCGCCGATGCCGCCGTTGCCGCCGAGGCCGCCCTCGCCGCCGTCACCGGAGACGGTGCCACCGGCACCACCGACACCGCCGGTGCCGCCCGCACCACCGGCGAACCCGGTGGCGCCCTTGGCCCCCTGGCCGCCGGGCCCACCAGGCATGGAGTTGCCGTTCGGGTCCTTGGTCACCGCGCCGGTGCCGCCGTTCGCGCCCACCGAGGTGTTGTTGCCGGCGTTGCCGCCGTCACCGGCGTTACCGCCGGTGCCACCGATGCCGTGTTGGGCGGCCGCACCGCCGTTACCGCCGTTGCCGCCGGCCGCGCCGGCCCCGTTGGTGGCATTGGTTCCCGAGGTGCCGTTGGCGCCGGTTCCGCCGTTACCGCCGGTACCGCCGTTGCCGTACTCACCGATGGCATTGCCGCCGACACCGCCGTGGCCGCCGGCCTGCGGGAGGCCACTGCCGAGCGTCACACCGTTGCCGCCGTTACCGCCGGTGCCACCGACGGCAACCGCACCACCGTCGCCCACCGCGCCGTCATCGGCTTGAGTGACGCCGTCGCCGGCAAACCCGCCGGCCCCGGCCTCGCCGCCCGCACCGGCGGTGCTGCTGCTGTTGCCGCCCGCGCCGCCGGAGCCGGCAATGGCATTGGTCCCGCCGCCTGCACCGTCGCCACCGCGACCGCCCACGCCGGCGTTGCCGCCCGCACCGCCGTCGCCGCCGATGCCGCCGTCCCCGTCGGCACCGTTGTTGCCGACGTTAGCGACACCACCGACACCACCGGTACCACCGGCACCACCGGCACCGCCGTTACCGGCCGCTCCAGTGGCGTCACCGCCGGTGCCGCCGTTGGCGCCGCTTCCTGCCGCAGCATTGGCTCCCGCGGTGCCGTCGGCGGCGTTGCCACCGACACCACCGACACCACCGGCACCACCCTGGCCGCCCGCGCCGCCGTCGCCACCGTTGGTGCCACCGGCACCACCGACGCCGCCGTTACCGCCGGCCGCACCAGCTGTGCCGTCGGTGCCGTCGCCGGACGCCTCGGTCACCCCGGCCAGGCCGGCCGCACCGGCACCGCCGTCGCCACCGTTACCGCCCTGGCCGACCGTGCCCGCCGCGCCACCGGAACCGCCGTGACCACCGGCCTGGCTGACGTTGCCCACGATCTGGCCATCGCCACCGGCACCGCCGTCACCGCCGTTACCGCCGAGCACGGCGCCGTCCGAACCACTCTCGGCCGCGGTGCCGTCACCACCGGTGCCACCGGCACCGCCCTGGCCGGCCGTGCCCGCGATACCGCCGTGGCCGCCGTTACCGCCGCTTCCGGCAATGTCGTTGGCGCCGCCGCCGGCGCCCGCACCGCCGTTGCCGCCGTTGGCACCGTCGCCGGTGTTACCACCGGCGCCGCCCACGCCACCGGCGCCGTCAACACCCGCGCTGCCGTTGGTCGCCGCACCGCCGGCACCGCCGGCACCGCCGTTACCGCCGTTACCGCCGTTGCCGTTGGTGCTGGTGGCGTCACCGCCGTCACCGCCGTTGTCGCCGCTGCCGGCCGCTGCATCCGCGCCCGCAGCGGCATTGTCACCGGCACCGCCGTTGCCGCCGGCACCGCCGCCGCCACCGAGACCACCGGCACCGCCGTCACCGAGGATGCTTCCGCCGAGACCACCCTGGCCGCCGCTACCGCCGTTGCCGCCGGCCGTGCCGTGGGTGCCGTCGCCGGCTCCGTCGGTGATTCCGTCGATGCCGGCAGAGCCGGCGCCACCGTTACCACCGGCGCCACCGGTGCCGATCGTGCCCGCGTTGCCGCCCTTACCGCCGGCGCCACCGTCCTGAGCGGTGCTGTCCGGCAAGGTCTGGCCCTGACCGCCGTTGCCGCCGGCACCGCCGTCACCGCCGGAACCGTTGGTGCCGTCCTGGCCGGCAGCTGCCTGGCCGCCCACACCGGTGCCACCGGCACCACCGGCACCACCGAGGTCGCGGTTGCCGCCGTCGCCGCCGTGGCCGCCGTTTCCGGCGGTGGCGTCAATGCCGCCGTCACCGCCGTGGCCGCCTGCACCACCGTTACCGGCCGCACCGGCGTTACCGCCGGCACCGCCGACGCCACCGGCACCGTTGGTTGCATCGCCGCCCAGACCGCCGGCGCCACCGGCAGCGGCGTTGCCGCCCAGACCGCCGTTCCCACCGGTGCCGCCGGCGACACCCAACACGCCGTCGCCGCCGTTACCGCCACTGCCACCGGTGCCGCCCGCACCACCGGCGCCCGCCGCACCCGATGTGGTGCCACCTGCGCCACCGTTACCGCCGTGGCCGCCGACACCGCCGTTACCGCCGGTGGTGCCGTTGCCGTCGACGTCGGTCCCGCCGGCCACACCGTTACCGCCGGCACCGCCGGCGCCGCCGACGCCGCCGGTGCCGATCGCGCCGGCCGCGCCACCGTTACCGCCGTAGCCGCCGGCCTGGCCGGTCACGCCGTCGGCGAGAAGCCCGCCGGTACCACCGTTACCACCGGCGCCACCATGGCCTCCGCCGCCGTCGCCGCCGGCCGTACCGCCGGCCCGGTAGGTGACGCCGTCACCGTTCAGGCCGCCCTTGCCGGCAGCGCCGCCGGTGCTGCGGTCGCCACCGACACCGCCGTTGCCGCCGTGGCCGGCGGTGTCGTTCGCGCCACCGCCCGCACCGTGGCCGCCCCTGCCGCCGTCGCCCGCGGCTCCGGCGTTGCCACCGTTGCCGCCAATGCCACCGGAACCGTTGAGGCCGGCGGTGCCGTTGGTTGCGCTACCGCCCTTGCCGCCGCTGCCGCCGGCACCGCCATTACCACCGGCGCCGCCGTTACCACCGTTGGTGCCGTCGCCGCCGTTGCCGCCGCTGCCTGCGGCAGCATCGCTGCCCGCAATGCCCGCGATACCCGCGCCGCCGGTGCCGCCGTTGCCGCCGGCGCCGCCGACGCCGCCCAGACCGCCGTTGCCGGAGATCGAGCCGCCCTTGCCGCCGTTGCCCGCGCTACCGCCGGCCGCACCGTCGCCACCGGTTCCGCCGTTGGCGGTAGCGGTCGATCCGGTTGCGCCTTGGGCACCGGCGCCACCGTTACCGCCGGCACCACCGTTGCCGATCGTTCCGGCGTCACCACCGTGACCGCCGGCACCGCCCTGCTGCGCCGTGCCGTCGGCCAGCAGCACACCGGTGCCGCCCTTGCCGCCGGCGCCGCCGTTGCCGCCCACGGCCCCGGCACCGGCATTGCCGCTGCTCGCCTGGGTGGTGTTCCCGGCGTTCCAGCCGCCTTCACCGGCCGTGCCCGCCGTACCGCGGTCGCCACCGGCGCCGCCGTTACCGCCGGAGCCCGCGACAGCACCGGTGCCGCCGCCGGCGCCATCGGCCCCGCGGCCACCGTTGCCGGCATTGCCGGCGTTGCCGGCATCACCGCCGGCGCCACCGGCACCGTCCGCACCGGCGTTGCCGCCGGTGCTGGTACCACCGGCGCCACCGCTACCGCCGACCCCGCCGTTACCGCCGATCCCGCCGTTGCCGCCGTCGGTGCCGTCGGCCCCGGACGCGCCGCTGCCGGAGGTGACCACGGCGCCGTCGACGCCCGCGGCACCGTGGCCCGCGTTGCCACCGGCCCCGCCGACGCCGCCGTTACCGCCCGCGCCACCGTCACCGGAGATCGTGCCTCCCGCGCCGCCCAGGCCGCCCCAGCCGCCGGCGCCGCCGTGGGTGCCGTTGGTGCCGTTGCCGTCGAGGTCGGTGATCCCGGCCTCGCCTGCCGCACCCGCACCGCCGTCACCGCCGGCGCCGCCGTTGCCGGTCAGCGCGGCGTTACCGCCTTGGCCGCCGGTGCCGCCGGCCTGGCCGATGTCGGTGCCGGCGATCACGCCCTCACCGGCGCCACCGTTTCCACCGGCACCGCCATCACCGCCGACGCCGGCCGCGCCGTCGTTGCCGTCCGCTCCGACGCCGTCCGTGCCGACGCCGCCGATGCCCGCCAGACCGGCCGCAGCGCCCTCGGCGCCCTCGCCGCCCGCGCCGCCGTTGCCGCCCGTGCCGCCGGTGCCGCCCTGCATGCCGTTGCCGCCGTTGCCGCCGTTGCCGCCGGCGACGGCCGCGTCGGCCCCGTTCGATCCCGAGCCGCCTGCCCCGCCGGTGCCGCCGGCGCCACCGGTTCCGCCGCGGCCGCCGTCGCCGTATTGGGCCGACAGGCTGGAGCCGCCCGCGCCGCCGACACCGCCCACGCCGCCGGCGCCGCCGGCGAAGCCGGCTGTCCCGGCCACCCCGGTGGCGCCGATCCCGCCGTTGCCGCCGGCGCCGCCGTTGCCGAACCACCAGGCGATCGCGTCACCACCGGCTCCACCGGCCCCGCCGACACCGCCGTTGACACCGATCCCGCCGTCGCCGCCGGCGCCGCCGTTGCCCATGATCGATCCGCCGGCGCCACCGATACCTCCGGCGGCACCGGCGCCGCCGTCACCGCCGGCTCCACCGTCGCCGAACATGCCGGCTGCCCCGCCGTTGCCGCCGGCCACCCCGGCCGCGCTCTGGTCGTAGCCGTTGCCGCCGTCGCCGAACCACAGGCCGCCGGCGCCGCCGTTGGGGTTCTCCGCCGTCCCGTCGAGACCGTTGCCGATCACGTAGGACCCGAGCAGCTGGTTGATGCCGTCGTTGATCTGTTCGCCGAAGGGGCTGGTGATCCAGGCCTGGAGTTGGGCGTGCAGCGGGTCGTAGATGAACTGGTCGAACAGTGCCGCGGCGTCGAATGGGTCGGAGTCGGCGGCCACCCCCGGCGTGAACAGGTCGATGAGCCAGTCCAGGTCCGCATCGGCGTGCGCCGACGGTGCGGGAGCGACGGGGCCGAGCCCGAACGTCCCGCCGATGGCGCCGGCGGCCAGCACGGCGCCGATCGCGGTGCGGGTCCGGCGCCGGTGACTTGGCTTTGAATTACGTCGGCGCATCGCCCACCTTGCCTAGATCGAGGGCGAAGCCTGCCCGTAGGCCCACGCGCGACAGCGTGGTCCAGCCAAAGTACTACCTAAGCAAGCACTGAACAACGGACAAGTGGAATCCGCAGGCAGAAACACGGACGGTTAAGTGGACGCGACCCTGGGTGCCAAGACCACCACCGGGATCGGCCGGGAGGTGCGCCGCTGGTAGGCCTCATAACGGTGGGCGTTGTTGGCGTTGACGATCTGCCACAGCCGGGCATAGTCGGAGTCGTCGGGCAGCACCGGCCGCGCCGTGACGGCCAAGCGTCGCGGCCCGACATTGATCTCGACGTCCGGGTGCGCCTTGAGATTGTGGTACCAGCCGGGAGAGCGCGGCGCCCCGCCCATCGACGCGACAATCAGGTAGGTGTCCCCGTCTCGGGCGTAGGTCAGTGAATTGGTGCGGGCCTGGCCGGTCTTGGCGCCGACGGTGTGCAACAGCAGGCTGGGAGGGAGGCCGGGAAACCGGTGCCCGATCCGTCCGTTGGTGCCCTGATACAGCTTGTTGTGCAGGCGCAGCAGTCGCACCCCGAGTTGATCCTCGACCCAGCTGGAAATGTCCATGACTCAGTCTGGCGCAGCAGCGTCCAACCGTGCCACCGCCGCGCGCAGCAGCTCCCCGGTGTGCTCGCGGTCGGGGTCGCGGCGCACCAGCATGCCCTTGGCGAAGGACAGCTTGGCGCCCAGACCGACACCGCGACGCGGCACCACGTGCAGGTGGATGTGGAACACGCTCTGAAACGCCGCCGTGCCGTCATTGATCGCCAGGTTGTTGCCGTCGGCGTGCAGCCCGGACGCCCGAGCCGCCCGGGCAACCCGCTGGCCGACCGCGACCATGCCGGCCAGGGTTTGCGCCGGGGTGTCGGTCAGGTCGACGAAATGCTGTTTGGGGATCACCAGGGTGTGGCCGCGGGTGAACGGCCGGATGTCGAGGAACGCCAGGTAGTCGTCGTCTTCGAAGATCCGCACGGCCGGGGCGTCGCCGGCCACCACGGCGCAGAACACGCAGGACATGTCGCCACCGTAGCGGCTGCGCTCAGCGGCCCTGCTCGGCCCACTGCGACAGTCGCCGGTCCCGCTCGGCGGGTGAGATGTCCTCGACGCGGGTCATCACGGTCCAGCGTTGCCCGAACGGGTCGCGGATCGAGGCGAACCGGTCCCCGGTGACGAAGGTCTGTGCGGGTTCGCGGATGACGGCACCGGCCTGCGCGGCGCGGGCGACGACGGCGTCCACATCGGGGCAGTACAGCGCCATTGAGTGGGTGACGACGTCACCGTCCTCGCCGGGCGCGGTCAGTCGGTAGTCCGGCTGCGGATCCGACAGCTGCAGCCGGCCGTTGCCGAAGTCGAGTTCGGCGTGCGCAACGGTGCCGTCCGGTCCGTCCATGCGGTCGATAACGGTGGCGCCGAACACCGCGGTGTAGAAGTCGATCGCGTCGGCGGCGCGGCCGACGCACAGGAACGGGGTCAGGCTGGTGTAGCCCGGGGGAATCGGATTGACGGTCATGGTCCCGAGTTTCGTACCCTCGGCGGGGTGCGATCTTGTAAAAACACGACAACGCAGGCGCAGCTTGGCGTGGTGGGCCGTGCCGGTTCGACGTCGGCTTTCGATCTGACCCGTTGGGCTCCGACACCGCCGAACGACGAATTCGTCGAGCATTTCTGGTCGGTCCGCTGGGATCTGCGCGGCCGCGATCCGCACGACAACACGGTGATCACCTTCCCGGCGGTGCACCTGACCCACGAGTGGGGGACCGATCAGCTGCGGCACGGCCACCGGCTGCCGGCGACGCTGGTGCACGGCGTCGTCACGCGGGTGTTCCAGACCCGGATCAGCGGGTGCGGCGCGGTGGTCGGCGCCCGGTTCCGGCCCGGCGGCTACGCCGCGCGGTTCGGGCGCGATGCCGGCGCGCTCACCGACACGGTGGTGGCGGCGCACACCGAATTGGCCGGCGAGTCATGGGTTCTCGACGAGGATGTTGCCACGGTCTCGGCCGCCCTCGAAGGGCTGATCGCCGCCGCGGCGCCCGAGCCGGACCGCACCTACCGGGCATTGCGCACCCTGGTGGACCGGATTCGCGAAGATGACGGTCTGCGCCGCGTCGAACAGGTGATGGACGTCTCGCCCTGGAGTACCCGCACCACGCAGCGGGTGTTCCGACGCTACGTCGGGGTGCCGGTGAAGTGGGTGCTGTGCCGCTACCGGCTTCAGCAGGCGGCGCTGGAGATCGAGACCCATCCCGCGACGGATTTCGCCGATCTGGCGGTGCGGCTCGGCTGGTATGACCAGCCGCACTTCGTCAACGATTTCCGTTTGATGCTGGGCTGCACCCCGGGTGAATATGCCGCCCGCTACGGCGCCTAGCCGTTGAGCGCGCCGGCCATCGCGTCGATGGCCCGGTCCAGGATCGCTCGGGTGGTGCCGAAGTTCAGCCGCGCAAAGCCGGGCCCGGCCCCGAACGGGATGCCGGGACTCAATGCCACGCGTGCGTTGGTCAGCAGGTAGTCGGCCGGCTCGGCGGGCAGCGTCAATTCCCGGAAGTCAACCCAGGCCAGGTAGGTGGCCTCGGGCCGGTTGACCCGCAGCCCCGGCACCGCCGCGGGCAGCACCTTGCTCAGGTGGTCGCGGTTGGCCCGCAGGTAGGTCAGCAAGCCGTCGAGCCAGTCGGCGCCGTGGCGGTAGGCGGCGATGTTGGCGCGGATGCCGACGGTGGCAGCGCCCATGACGTGCAGCATGTTGATGCGGCGCCACGCGTCGACGTCGCGCTGGTTGGTCAGGATCACCTGGGCGCACATCAGACCGGGCAGGTTCCAGCCCTTGGAGGCCGACATCAGCGTGACGACGGTGTCGGCGGCGGCCTCGGAGACCGAGGCGGCGGGCACGTGGCGGCCGTCGTAGACCAGCGGTGCGTGGATCTCGTCGGCGATCACCCTGGCCCCGTGACGCGCGGCGATCTCGACGATCGCGCTGATCTCGGCGGCGGTGAACGCGGTGCCCAGCGGATTATTCGGATTGCACAGGATGAGCGACCCGGCGCCGGCGGCGAACGCGGCGTCCAGCGCATCCAGATCGATCACGTAGCGTCCGGAATCCTGCTGCAACATCGGGATCTCCACCCGCTGCCGCCCGGCGACCTGCAGTAGGTCGAAGAACGGCATGTAGGCCGGCACCGGCAGCACCACCGGGCTCTCCGGGCGGGTGAGAAACGCGATGACCACTTCCATGCCCTTGAGCACGTCGGGCACGGTGCGCACCCATTCGGGCCGCACGGCCCAGCCGTAACGCTGCTCGCACCAGCGCGCGGTCGCCACCGGAAGGTCGGGCGAGCCCAGCGCCGGATAACCGAACTCCTCGTCGGATGCCCAGGCCCGCACCCCGTCGAGCACCGCCGGCGCGGTGGGGAAGTCCATCTCGGCGATCCACAGCGGCAGCACGTCGGGGTCGTAGTGGTTCCACTTGATGGTGTTGCGGGCCCGCAACCTTTCGTCGGTCAGGGAGTCGAAGACTTCAGCCACACCGACAGTCTGCCGGGAGATACGTTTGCGGGCGTGGCTGATCCCCAGATCGACGACCTGCTCGACGGGCTAGACGGCGACGCGCGGGCCGAACGCGCCGAACTGATCGAATGGCTGCTGAGGCAGGGCATCAGCGCCGAGGAGATCCGCGTCTCCGCGTCCCCGATGCTGTTGGCGTCGCGGCGGCTGATCGGTGACGACGGCAGCTACGTCTCGGCGCGTGAGATCAGCGAATCCGCCGGAGTGGACCTCGAGCTGCTGCAGCGCCTGCAGCGCGCGGTCGGGCTGCCCTGGGTGGACGATCCCGATGCGGCGGTGCAGATGCGCGCCGACGGCAACATCGCGGTGCATGCCCGTCGATTCATCGAGGCGGGCATCGATGTCGAGCACGCCCTGCAGACGCTGCGGGTGCTGGCCGACGGGTTGGCGCACGCCGTCGACCCGATGCGTGTGGCGATGCTGGCGGCCATCGTGGAGCCGGGCGCCACCGAGCTGCAGATCGCGCAACGCTCCCAGGAGCTGGTGGGCCGGCTGGCGCCGCTGCTGGGCCCGTTCGTGCAGGACATGTTGCTGATGCAGCTGCGTCATCAGTTCGACACCGACGCCGTCAACGCCGGGGAGCGGGCCGCGGGCGCACCCTTGCCTGGTGCGCGGCACATCACCGTCGCGTTCGCCGACCTGGTCGGCTTCACCCGGCTCGGCGAGCTGGTCCCGCCCGAGGAACTGGTCCAGCTCGCCGAGCGCCTGACCGGGCTGGCGCGGGAGATCGCCGTTCCGCCGGTGCGGTTCATCAAGACCATCGGCGACGCGGTGATGTTCGTCTGCCCGGAGCCGGCGCCCCTGGTCGATGCGGTGCTGCGGCTGGTCGAGGCGGCCGCGGCCGATGAGAGCCTGCCGCGGCTGCGCGCCGGCGTCGCGGCGGGGGAGGCGGTGAGCCGGGTCGGGGACTGGTTCGGCAGCCCGGTGAACCTGGCCAGCCGGGTGACCGGGGCGGCGCGTCCCGGGTCGGTGCTGGTCGCCGGGCCGGTGCAGGCGGCACTCGCCGATGACGACGCCTTCCGCTGGTCGTTCGCCGGGGCGCGACACCTCAAAGGCATCAAGGGCGAGGTCAGCGTGTTCCGGGTTCGGCGTGCTGCACCGGCCTGAGCGCTGTCCGTCCCGGCTCCCGGGCGCATGATTTTTGCCCGCCCCGTAGCGACAACGCGTCAATTTGTCGCTGTGAAGCGGGCAGCTGACGACATGGTCGGCAATCGGCGACGACGGACGCGGGCTGCGGACCAACGCCGACCGGCCGGTGACCAACGGCCCCTGTCGCGGCTGCGCCCGGACTGGGAGCCTAGGGGCAACGGGGCTGCTGGAGGTGGCTGATGCCGGACACGATGGTCGATCTCGAGGTTCTCACCGAAGCGGTGCGGCTGGCATGCCGGGCGCCGTCGCTGCACAACAGCCAGCCGTGGCGATGGGTTGCCGAGCGCGGCCGACTGGAATTGTTCTTGGAACCGACTCGAGCGGTGCACGGCGATCAGTCGGCGCGCGAGGCGTTGATCAGTTGCGGCGCGGTGCTCGATCACCTGCGGGTGGCGATGGCCGCCGCCGGCTGGACAGCCGAGGTGGAGCGGTTCCCGGATGCGCAGCGGCCGGACCACCTGGCCTCGATCGGCTTCACCCCCGGCGGGCGCGTCAGCGATGTGCAGCGCTATCGGGCCAACGCGATCCTGCTGCGGCACACTGATCGGCTGCCGTTTATGGCGCCGAGCAACTGGGAGCCGTTCGAGGCGGTGCTGCGTGGCAGCGTCGACGATCCGGTGCGGCTGTGCGTGCTCGGCGACGAGGTGCGCTCCAAGCTGGCCGAGGTGTCCCAGCTCTCCGAGGCGCTGCGACTCTACGACGCGGCATATCACGCCGAAATCAACTGGTGGACGGCACCGTTCGAGGTCCGGGATGGGATTCCGCAGAGCGCGCTGGTGTCGGCCGCCGAAAGCGACCGGGTCGACATCGGGCGCGCCTTCCCGGTCACCCGGAATCGGGAGCGTCGTGTCGAGGTCGGCGACGACCACGCAACGATCGTGCTGCTATCGACGGCCACTGACAATCCGTCCGACACGCTGGCCTGCGGTGAGGCGCTCTCGGCGGTGCTGCTGGAATGCACGATGGCGGGCTTGGCCACCTGCCCGGTGACGCATGTGACCGAGGTGCCGGCCGGGCGGGCCATGCTGGCCGGGGTGGCCGGTCGCGATGACCTACCGCAGGTCCTGATCCGGATCGGCGGCACACCGGCGCTGGAGAAGGCGCCGGAGCCGACACCGCGACGTGCGCTCGCCGAGGTGCTGCACGTCAAGGGCTGATCGGCGAGACATGGGGCAGGCCCGGAAGGACGTGGGGGGCGTCTCACACTTCCTGCGCGGCTGGCTTCCACCCACTGGACCAGCTCTTCGGATCGGTCACGACCGGGCCTGCTTCGGGCACGAATCTACGCCGGTGACCACTGGTCAGCAATGGGGGATCTGACCCGAATTCTCAACTGTCTTCGGCCATCGCCCAGTACGCCCCGCGGCGGGCCAGCAGCTCGGCGTGAGTGCCCTGTTCGATGATGCGGCCGGCCTGCATCACCAGGATCACATCGGCGTCGCGGATCGTGGACAGTCGGTGGGCGATGATGAAACTCGTTCGGTCCCGGCGCAATTCGCGCATCGCCCGCTGGATCAGCAGTTCGGTGCGGGTGTCCACCGAGCTGGTCGCCTCATCGAGGATCAGCAGTTGCGGGCGGGCCAGGAAGGCCCGCGCGATGGTGATCAGCTGTTTCTCCCCGGCGCTGATGCCGGCGCCGTCGTCGCTGACCCGGGTGGCATAGCCCTTCGGCAGGGTGCGGACGAAGGCGTCGACGTGGGCGGCGCGCGCGGCCGCGAGCACCTCGTCCTCGGTGGCGTCGGGGCGGCCGTAGCCGATGTTGTCGGCGATGGTCCCGGTGAACAGCCAGGTGTCCTGCAGCACCATGCCGATCGACGACCGCAGCGCGGCGCGGTCCACGGCTGCGATGTCCACCCCGTCGATCAGGATCTGCCCGCGATCCACCTCGTAGAAGCGCATCAGCAGGTTGACCAGGGTGGTCTTGCCGGCCCCGGTCGGCCCGACGATCGCCACCGTGCTGCCCGGCTCGATGCTCAGTGACAGGTCTTCGATCACCGGGACGCCGGGCCGATAGCCGAAGCTGACATCACGAAACTCGACACGGCCGCCGGAACCGTTGAGCGACTTGACCGACGGCGGTGCCGCCGGCTCCTCGGGCTCATCGAGGAACGCGAACACCCGCTCGGCGCTGGCCGCCCCCGACAGCAGGGTGTTGTACATGCCCGCCAGGTTGCCCAGTGGCTGGTTGAACTGCCGCACGTAGGCGATGAACGCCTGGATGCTGCCCAGGGTGATCTGGCCGGTCGCCACCTGAAAGCCGCCGATCACCGCGACCGCCACGTAGCCGAGGTTGCCGACCAGCCCGGTAGCCGGCGCCACCAGACCGGAGAAGAACTGGGCGCCGAACCCGGCCCGGTACAGCTCGTCGTTGTGCTCATCGAAGCGCTGCTGCGCCCAGTCGCGGTGGCCGAACGTGCGCACCAGTGTGAAGCCGCTGTAGGTCTCCTCCAGGTGGGCGTTGAGCCGCCCGGTGGCAGCCCACTGCGCGGCGAACAGTCGTTGCGAACGCCGGGTGATCCACCGCACCGCCAGCAGCGACACCGGCACCCCCAGCAGCGTGACCGCGGCCAGCAGCGGCGAGATGGACAGCATCATCGCCAGCACCACCAGCACGGTCAGCACCGAGCTGAACAGTTGACTGACCGTCATCGACACCGACGTGGCGGTGTTGTCGACGTCGTTGGTGACCCGGCTGAGCAGCTCACCGCGGCGCTGGGTGTCGAAGTAGCGCAACGGCAACCGGTGCACCTTGTCCTCGACGTCGCGGCGCAACGTGCGCAGCGTGCGCTGCAGGATCGCGTTGAGCAGCCGGGCCTGGGTACCGATCATCACCGCGCCGAGCAGATACAGTCCCATCGCCAGCGCCAAGGTGCGTGCCACCGCGGCGAAGTCGACGCCGGCGCCGGGCACCACGTCCATCCCGGACAGCATGTCGGCGTAGGTGCCGTTGCCGGCGGCGCGGGCAGCCTCGATCGCCTGCTGCTTAGTTATGCCCGCGGGCAGGCCGCGGCCGATCACCCCGTTGAAGATCAGATCGGTGGCGTGCCCGAGGATCCGCGGCCCGGCCACCCCGATCGCAATACCGGCCAGCGACAAACCGATCACCGCGGCGATCAGCCGGCGCTGCGGGGCCATCCGGCGCACCAGCCGCATCGCGGTCACCGAGAAATCGGCGGCCTGCGCGGCCGGATCCATCGCCGGGCCCGTCACGCCGGCTCACCTGCCAAGGACTGGGATTCGGCGAGCTCGGCGTAGGCGGGGCACCCAGCCAGCAGTTGCTGGTGGGTGCCGGCGCCGACCACCCGCCCGTCGTCGACGACGATCACCTGATCGGCCCGGGTGACCGTCGAGATCCGTTGCGCCACGATGATCACCGTCGCCGCGGTGGCGACCTCTGCCAGGGCGGCGCGCACCGCGGCATCGGTGCGGGTGTCCAGCGCGGAAAACGCGTCGTCGAACAGATAGATCGACGGCCGGCGGATCACCGCCCGGGCGATCGCCAGCCGTTGCCGCTGCCCGCCGGACAGGTTGATGCCGCCCTGGGCCACCGGCATCGCCAGCCCGTCACGGTGTGCGGCCACGAAATCGTCGGCGGCGGCCACCCGCAACGCCTTCCACAGCTGCTCATCGCTGACCGATGTGCCGGCCGGGGCGCCGTAGCGCAGGTTGTCGGCGACGGTGCCGGAGAACAGGTAGCCGCGTTGCGGCACCAGCCCGATGCCCGACCACAATTGTTCGGGGTCGCGGTCGCGCACGTCCACGCCGTCGATGAGCACCGCGCCCTCGGTGACGTCGCGCAGCCGGCAGATCAGCGACACCAGCGTGGATTTCCCCGACCCGGTGGAGCCGACGATCGCGGTGGTCGTCCCGGGCGACGCAACAACGGACACGTCGCGCAGCACTGCCCGGTCGGCGCCGGGATAGCGGAAACCCACTCCGGCCAGCCGGACCTCGCCGGTGGCGACAGCCGGTGTCACCGGGTGCGCCGGCGTGCCGATCGTCGGCTCGGTGGACAGCACCTCGGTGATCCGCTCGGCGCATACCGAGGCGCGCGGCAGGATCGCCACCACCATGGTGGCCATCAGCACCGCCATCAGGATCTGCATGAAATAGGACAGGAAGGCGATGAGTGAGCCGACTTGCATGTGTCCGGCGTCGATGCGCAGTCCGCCGAACCAGATCAGCGCGACGCTGGAGGCGTTGATGATCAGCGTGGTGGCCGGCAGCATCAGCGCCTGTAGGTTCCCGACGGCCAGCGAGGTGTCCGACAGGGCGTGGTTGGCGCGGGCGAACCGGTCTTGCTCGTGGGCCTCGCGAGCGAACGCCCGAATCACCCGGATCCCGGTGAGCTGGTCGCGCAGCACCCGGTTGATGTTGTCGATCAGCATCTGCATGCGGCGAAACAGCGGCAGCATCCGCACCACGATCGCGTAGTTGGCCCCGGCCAGTGCCGGCACGGCCACCGCCAGCAGCCAGGCCAGCCCGGCGTCCTGGTGCAGCGCCATCAGCAGTCCGCCGATGCTCATGATCGGCGCGGCGACCAGCACGGTCGCGCCCAACTGCACCACCAGCTGGATCTGGCGGACGTCGTTGGTGGTGCGGGTCAGCAGCGTCGGCGTGCCGAACCGGGTGGTCTCGCGCTCGGAGAACCCGATGACCCGGGTGAACACCGCCCGGCGTAGATCGCGGCCGAAACCGGTGCCGGTACGCGCCCCGAAGTAGACCGCCGCCACTGCGCACATCACCTGCAGGCCGGTGACCGCCAGCATCACCGCGCCCAGCCGGGTGATGACGGCGGTGTCGCCGCGCACCACCCCGTCGTCGATGATCGAGGCGTTGAGGGTCGGCAGGTACAGCGAGGCCAGCGTGCTGATCAGCTGCAGCGTCATCAGCGCCGCGACCGGCCACCGGTACGGCTTGATGTAGCAGCGCAGCAGCGCCAGAAGCATGGGGTTACTGTCGCACACCGGGGTGCACCGGCCGCGGTAGCGACGGTCGCGGCGCGACACAAAGCCACTGGTCACCCGCTGTGTCGTGGTTGGTGGTCGGTGGTGCCGCTACAGTGCATCGTGTGCGGCTCAAACTGACGGTCCCGGCCTTGGCGGTCGCTGCCGTGATTCCGATGGTCGCCGGGTGTTCTGACTCCGGCTCGACCGAAGCCCAGTCCGGCGAGTCACCGGCGTCGAAGTCCGATCAGAGCACCCACGGGCCGTTGTTCCCGCAGTGCGGGGGCGTGAGCGACGAGACCGTCACCAACCTGACCCGGGTGTCCGGGCTGGTGAACACCGCACAGAACTCGGCGGGCTGCCAGTGGCTGGCCCGCGGCGGCATCATGGGCCCGCACTTCTCCTTCTCCTGGTATCGGGGCAGCCCGATCGGGCGGGAACGCAAGACCGAAGAGGTGTCGCGCACGTCGGTGGAGGACATCAACATCGACGGCCACAGCGGCTTCATCGCGATCGGCACCGCGCCGACGATGGGTGACAACCTGTGTGAGATCGGGATCCAGTTCAAGGACGACTTCATCGAGTGGTCGGTCAGTTTCGCCCAGAAACCGTTCCCGGACCCGTGCGACGTCGCCAAGGAACTGACCCGCCAGTCGATTGCGAACGCCAAATGAGCCGCCGGATTCTCGCCAGTGCCGCCTGCGTGTTGGCGGTGATGATCAGCTTGACGGGCTGCTCCCGTGAGGTGGGCGGCACCGCGGTCAAGGCCGGTGCCGGTGACACCCAGCGCAACAACAACTCCGAACGCCAGTACCCCAACCTGCTCAAGGAGTGCGAGGTGCTGACCACCGACATCTTGGCCAAGACGGTCGGGGCGGATCCGCTGGACATCCAGAGCACCTTCGTCGGCGCGATCTGCCGCTGGCAGGCGGCCAACCCGGCCGGGCTGATCGACATCACCCGGTTCTGGTTCGAGCAGGGCAGCCTGGACAACGAACGCAAGGTCGCCGAGTTCTTGCAATATCAGATCGAGAACAAGTCGATCGTGGGCGTGCCGTCGATCGTGATGCGTCCGGCTGATCCCAACGGTGCGTGCGGGGTGGCCAGTGACGCCGCCGGTGTGGTCGGCTGGTGGGTGAACCCGCAGGCGCCCGGCATCGACGCGTGCGAGCAGGCGATCAAGCTGATGGAACTGACGCTACAGACGAATTCGTAGACGCGGTCCTGTCGCGGTCTGTCGCCGTATCGCTTGTCGCGCCGCAGGCCGACAGGATGTGTGCCCGGCTTCGAGCGACAACTCCCGGTCGGGACGGTCTTGACGCGTCTGGATCCGCTCAGCGGTCAAGCCGGCGAAGTCCGTCTCCTCGTCGCGCGCACCAGTTCGTTGGGATTCGCTGTGCCCTAGCCGAATCCCGCGTCGGGGCGGTGCGGGACCGCTACAGTCAGCTGCTATGAAGCGTCACCTTTTTCTCGCCGCGGTAGCTGCGATCACAGCGGCCATGGGCGCCGTCCTCGCACCGGCGGTCTCGGCTGGCCCGCCGTACCAGAACTGCTCCGAGGCCCATGCCGACGGCCGTTACAACATCCCGAAAGGTGACGAGGCCTACCGGTCCAAGCTGGATCGCGACGGCGACGGCTTGGCCTGCGAACCCAAGCCGTGAATCCGGGCGGCCCGATGGGGATCCTGACGGCTCTACCGCGGCACGTGAAACCCGACCAGTGCCGCCGACCGTGGCTCCACGTCGGACCAGCTACCGCTGACGCGTAACACCGCTATGCCCGACGTCGGGAACTTCTCCGAGATCTGTTGGGCAACAGCGGCGTCGGTGCCCGCTGCACCCGCGAGCCCCAGCGCGACGCTTGACATCGTCGGCTCGTGGCCGATCACCAGCAGGGTGCCGACGTCGTCACCGACGGTGTTGATCGCGGCGATGACGGTTCCGGGCATGGCGTCATAGAGCTCGTCGAGATAGCTGACGGCAGCGTCGATGCCGGTGCGCTCCAGGGTGTTTCGGGTACGGGTGGCCGTCGAGCAGAGCACCCGGTCGATGGTCGGCGCGTTGGCGCGCAACCAGTCCCCGGCCAGTCCGGCCTCGCGTATCCCGCGTTTGGCTAGCGGCCGGTCATGGTCGGCGACCCCGGGCGGATAGTCCGACTTGGCGTGGCGAAGCAGGATCAGCGTGCGCGGTGCGGCGTTCATCCGCCCAAGGTTAGGCCAGCGCGGCCGGTGAGGTGAGCGGCGCGACGTCGCCGGCGCCGGCCGTTGCGGACGGCCCACCTGCGCCCGCGGCGTGACGGATGTGTCGGGTGTGACGTGCGGGACCGGCGTCGTCCCCGCACGCCGAGACCTGCCGATCAGGGTCCGCGGACTTGTCGGTGGACGGCCATACACTCGCGGTGCCCGGCCCCAGCCAGGTGAAAGGACGACAGACATGCGATTCCTGCACACCGCCGACTGGCAGCTCGGCATGACCCGGCACTTTCTGGCCGGTGACGCTCAGCCGCGCTATTCGGCGGCCCGGCGCGACGCGGTGGCCGGCCTCGGCGCGCTCGCCGCGCAGACGGGTGCAGAGTTCGTCGTTGTCGCCGGGGATGTGTTCGATGACAATCAGCTCGCCCCCGAGGTCGTCAGTCAATCACTGGAAGCCATGCGCACCATCGGGATTCCGGTGTACCTGCTGCCCGGAAACCACGACCCGCTCAACGCCGCATCGGTCTACACCAGTGCGTTGTTCACCGCCGAACGCCCCGACAACGTCGTCGTCCTCGACACCGCCGGGGCGCATCAGGTGCGCCCCGGGGTCGAGATCGTCGCCGCACCGTGGCCCGCCAAACGGCCCACCTGCGACTTGGCGGCCGCGGCGCTAGAGGGCCTGCCCGCCGACGGCACCACCCGGATCCTGCTGGCCCACGGCGGCGTCGACGTGCTCGACCCCGACCCGACCAACCCGGCGCTAATCCGGCTCGCCGTGCTGGAGGACGCGCTGGACCGCGGCGTGATTCGCTACGTCGCCTTGGGGGACAAGCACTCCCGTACCCGGGTCGGTGCCACCGGCCGGATCTGGTACTCCGGCTCACCGGAAGTCACCAACTACGACGACATCGAACCCGACCCCGGCCACGTGCTGGCCGTCGACATCGACGAGACCAGCGGCGCGGTCAGCGTCGAGTCCCACCGGCTGGGCAGGTGGCGGTTCATCACGCTGCACCGCCAACTGGACACCGGCCGCGACGTCGCCGACCTGGACATCAACCTCGACCAGCTGCCCGACAAGGACCGCACCGTGGTGCAGTTGGCGCTGACGGGCTCGCTCAGCGTCACCGACCGGGCCGCCCTCGACGCGTGCCTGGACCGGTATGCGCGGCTGTTCGCCTGGGCGGGCACCTGGAACCGCCACACCGACCTGGCGGTGGTGCCCGCCGACGGGGAGTTCACCGACCTCGGGCTCGGTGGGTTCGCCGCCGACGCGGTCGAGGAACTGGTGGCCGCCGCCCGCGCCGGTGACACCGACGGCGCCGATGACGCCCACGCCGCGCTGGCACTGTTGCTGCGGCTCGTCGACCGGGGTGCGGCATGAGACTGCACCGGCTGACCCTGACCAACTATCGCGGCGTGGCGCACCGCGAGATCGACTTTCCTGATCACGGTGTGGTGGTGGTTGCCGGCGCCAATGAGATCGGCAAGTCCTCGATGATCGAGGCGCTGGACCTGCTGCTGGAGTCCAAGGATCGCTCTGCCAAGAAGGATGTCAAACAGGTCAAGCCGACCCACGCCGACGTCGGCGCGGAAGTCACCGCCGAAATCAGCACCGGCCCTTACCGGTTCGTCTACCACAAACGCTTCCATAAGGCGCCCCGCACGCAGCTGACGGTGTTGGAACCCCGCCGGGAGCAGCTCACCGGTGACGAGGCCCACGAGCGGGTCCGGGCCATGCTGGACGAGACCATGGACACCGGGCTGTGGCAGGCACAACGGGTGCTGCAGGCCGCCTCGACGGCCGCGGTGGATTTGTCCGGCTGCGACGCGCTGTCTCGCGCGCTGGATGTCGCCGCCGGTGACACCGCCACTCCCAGCGGTACCGAACCCGTTCTCATCGAACGCATCGACGCCGAATACGCGCGCTACTTCACCCCCACCGGACGCCCGACGGGCGAGTGGGCCGCTGCGGTTGCCGCGCTGGCGACCGCCGACGCCGAGGTGGCGCACTGCACTGCCCGGCTCGCCGAGGTCGACGACCGGGTGCTTCGCCACACCGAACTCTGCGAGCAGCTGGCCCGGGTGACCGAAGACCGGGCGGCGGCTGAAGCCCGCCACGGTGCCGCGAAGGCCGCGGGGGAGGCCATCGCCGCGCTGCGTGACCAACGGCGCGACGCGCAACTGGTGGCCACCGCGGCCGAAGCAACCGGCGCCGCAGCCCGCACCGCCCACGCCGAACGGCAACGGCGCTGCGATGAACTGCAATCCCGGGCGGCCGCGATCGCCCTGCTGGACAGCGAGCTTGCCGAGGCCACCCAAGCCCACAACACCGCCGAGGCCGAAGCCACCGCCGCGGAAGGCGCCGCGACCGAAGCCGTGCAGCTGCTGGCCGCCGCCACCGAACGCGTCGACACCGCCCGCCGGGTCGTCGACCAACTCGCCGCCCGCGACGAGGCCGCCCGGCTGGAAGCCCGGTTGGGCCGTATCGATGCCACCGAACACGACCTCGAGCAGGTGGTGGCGCAGTTGGCCACGACCACCGTGACCGAGCCGGTGCTGCGCCGAATCGAGGACGCCGCGGCCGCCCTCGACCGCGCCCAGGCCGCCTTGGCCGCGATCTCGGCGACCCTGGAAGTCACCGCGGCCGCCGACGTCGAACTGCTGATCGGTGGCGAGTACACCCCGTTGGCCGCCGGCCAGAGCTGGTCGGCGCCGGTCACCGCGGGCGCCGAAGTGGAGTTGCCCGGGCTGTTGAGCGTGCGGGTCAGGCCCGGCGACAGCGCCCAGGAAGCCACCACCAAACACGCTGCGGCGCAAGAGGAACTGGCTGCCGCCCTGGCAGCGGGCGGCGTCGCGGATCTGGCTGCTGCCCGGCGTGGCGACCAGCGGCGCCGCGAGCTGCAGGGCAGCCGTGATCAGCTGGCCGCCACCCTGGTGGTGTTGCGCGGCGACGACGCGGTCGAGGAGCTGCGCACCCGACTGGTGCAGCTGCGCGGCGAACACGCCGAGCTGGGCGCCGCCATCACACTCGAAGCCGCGCGCGCCGAACGCGATGCCGCCGAGACGCAGCGCACCCAGGCCCACGCCGACTGCGAAACCCGGCGTCGGGCCGCCATGGAGTCGGCGGCCCGACGCACCGAGGCCGCCACCCGCGTGACGCTGCTCCAGAGCCAGGGCGCCACCCAACGCGCCGAGCTGGAGGCTGTCACCCAACGCCTCACCGAAGAGCGGGCGTCGGTCAGTGATGAGGATCTGGCGGCCGCCGCCGAATCCAGCGGCCAGGCGCTGCACGACGCGCAGCAGCGCCTCGCCGAGGTCTGCGAGCGACTGGCCGCCGCCGCCCCCGAGTTGGTCGAGGCCGAACTTGCCGACGCGGCGCAGCAAGTGCAGGCACTGGAGGACCGGCACGCCGAGACCGCCCGCGAACTGCACCAGGTCGAGGTCGAACTGGCGGTGTTCGGCACCGAGGGCCGCAAGGGCCAACTCGATGCCGCCCAGAGCGCGCGGGAACACGCTGCGGCCGAACACGATCGGATCGGTCGGCGGGCCCGGGCGGCAGCCCTGTTGCGGTCGACCATGATCCGGCATCGTGACGACACCCGGCTGCGCTACGTCGAACCGTTCCGCGCCGAGATCCAGCGGCTGGGCGTACACGTCTTCGGCGCCGACTTCGAAGTCGAGGTCGACACCGACCTGAAGATCTGCGCCCGCACCCTCGACGGGCGCACCGTGCCCTACGAGTCGCTGTCGGGTGGGGCCAAGGAACAGCTCGGCATCCTGACCCGGCTCGCGGGCGCGGCGCTGGTCGCCAAGGAGGACAGTGTCCCGGTGGTGATCGACGACGCACTGGGCTTTACCGACCCCGACCGGCTGGAGAAGATGGGCGCGGTGTTCGACGCCGTGGGCGCGCAGGGCCAGGTGATCGTGTTGACCTGCAGCCCGGACCGCTACCGCAGCGTCAAGGATGCGCACCGGATCGACTTGAGTGCCTAACTATTTCGCCACGATGTGGCCGCGGTGCCGATGTTCGCCGTTCGGTGAGCCGGGCGACGGCCCGGCACATCAGTCCTTCATGAACCCGATCGCCGTGTAATCCAGATCCGCCAGCCCCGGCGCCCCGAAGTTCGCCAGCGAACTGCGCACCGCCACATTGCCGGTCGTTTGAATCAACGGCAGGCTGAAACCCTCGGCCCACAGCAGCTCGTCGACCTCATTGGCACGGGCGCGGGCCGCCGCCGGATCCAATGCCTGCAGCGTCTCCTCGATCTTGGCGTCGATCTGCGGGCTGCCGATCTTGCCGAAGTTGGCCTCCCCGTAGGAGGCCGAGATCTGGTTCAGCCCCGCCAGCGGGAAAGCGTCACCGACCCAACTGAACTGGGCGATGTCGAAGTCGCCGACATTGACGTAGTCGGTGAAGAACCCGCCGCCGGCTTTGGCGTCCAGCTGCAGCTTCACTCCGATTTGGGCCAGATTGTGTTGTGCCACCTGGGCGAACTGCCGGGTACTCGACGCGTCGTAGAACAGGTGCCGGATCACCAGCGGGCGACCGTCCTTCTCCCGGAACTTCCCATTTAGCTTCCAGCCCAGCTCATCGAGTTCTCGCGCGGCACGCTGCGGGTCGTAGGCCACCACGCCGGAGTTGTCCTGGTAGCCCTCCTGGCCGGCGACGTAGATGTGATTGTTCAGCGGCACCGGGTCCGACGTCAGGCCGCGCTGGGTCACCTTGGCGATCGTGGTCCGATCGATACCGCGCATCACCGCCAGCCGCAACGCCTTGTCGGACAGGATCGCCCCCGGCGCACCGTTGAAGGTGAAGTGGTTCCACGCCGGGGTCGGCGCGCGGCGGATCGCGATGCCCTCGGTGCGCCGGGCGATCGTCAACTGGTCCAGGGTGGCCACCCCGGCGGCGTCGATGGTGTGGTTCTGCAGCGCCGGCATCCGCGCGGACTCGTCGAGCACCAGGTAGTTGATGGTGTCCAGCTTCGGCGTGCGGCCCCACCAATCGGGGTTGCGCACCAAGGTGATCCGCTGGCTGGTGCGGTCCAGGGTGGCCAGCTTGAACGGCCCGGCAGACGGCCCGGGGCTTTGCAGCTGCGCCTTGTTGAAGGTCTCCGGGTCGGCGGTCATGCCCGCCGGCAGCAGCATCGAGTTGCCGGCGAACATGCCGCGCCACTCCGCGTACGGCTTGGCGAACCGCACCACGGCTTGGCGGTCGTCGACGCCGCGGGTGACCGAGGCGACCCGTTCGGCGCCGTTGGTGGTGGCGATCGCATAGCCGGGATCGGCGCCGCTGGTGGCGTGGATCTGGCTGGCGATGTCATTCCAGGACAGCGGTGTCCCGTCGCTCCACGTGGCTTTCGGGTTGATGGTGTAGGTGACCACCTGCGGGTTGGTGCCGGTCAGTTCCACACTGGTGAAGTAGTCGGTGTCCACCGTCGCCGAGCCATCCGGGCCGATAATGAACGCCCGCGGCATGGTGGCCTTGAGCATGGCGGCGTTCTCGGCGAGGTTGCCGTCGATGTGCAACGGGTTGAAGTTCGGCGGGAACTGGCTCATCGACAGCCGCAGGCTGCCGCCGTCGCGCAGGGTGGCCGGGTCCTGCGGGTTGATGTCGCTGGCGCTGCCCACTGCCGAGACGCCCTCGGGGGCGGTGATATCCACCGCGGCGCACCCGCTCAAGGCGAGCGTCAGCGTTACTGCCACGTTGACACTGCGTCCAGGGCGTGCCCTTCTCGCAAAACCTCGCCATGAGCGCAGCCTCAACGCCGGAGTCATGAGCGCACCACCGGCTGGGGGACCGCGGCCAGCAGCCGGCGGGTGTAGTCGTGTTCGGGCCGGGCGAATACCTGCTCGGCATCACCCTGCTCGACGATCGTCCCGGCGAACATCACCGCCACCTGGTGCGCCAGGTGTTTGACCACCGACAGATCATGCGAGACGAACAGATACGACAGCCCGAACTGCTGCTGCAGATCCAGCAGCAGGTTGATGATCCCGGCCTGAATCGACACGTCCAGCGCCGACACCGGCTCATCGAGCGCCAGGATCTTCGGCTGCAACGCCAGCGCCCGGGCGATCCCGATCCGCTGTTTCTGACCGCCGGAGAACTCCGCCGGGTACCGCAGCGCATCGCCACGGCGCAGCCCCACCAGTTCCAGCAGCTCGGCCACCCGGGCATGGGTCGCGGCCTTGTCGAACCCGTTGGCGCGCAACGGCTCGGCCAGCACCTCGAAGACCGGCAGCCGCGGATCCAGCGAGGCCACCGGATCCTGGAACACCACCTGCAGATCGCGGCGCAGCGCGCGGCGGCCGTCGCGTGTCAACGCCGCGACATCACTGCCGAGCACCTCGATCGAACCCGCCTGGGGGGCGGCCAGTTCCAGCACCTGATGCAACGTGGTGGATTTGCCCGAGCCGGATTCGCCGACGATCCCCAGGGTGCGGCCCTGCTGCAAGGCGAAGCTGACACGAGAGACGGCCCGGACCTCACCGACCCGGCGGCGCAACACCCCCTTGGTCAGCGGGTAGGTCTTGACCAGGTCGCGCACCCGCAGCACCGTCGCCGAATCCGTGACAGCGGGTGAGGCGACCGCGGTGGGTACGCGATAGATGTCGGCAGCACTGCGCCCGGTCACCTGATCGGTGTGGATGCAGGCGGCGCTATGAGATGCCCCGACGGTCAACAGCTCCGGTTCCTGCGCCCGGCATTCGTCGGTCACCAGCGGGCAGCGCGGCGCGAACGGACAGCCCGGCTCGATGTCGGCCAGCGACGGCGGCGCACCCGGGATCGGCACCAGCCGGGTGCCCTGCGGCGCATCCAGGCGCGGCACTGAGCCCAACAGCCCCACCGTGTAGGGCATCCGCCGGTCGGCGTACAACGCTGCCACCGGTGCGGCTTCCACCACCCGCCCGGCGTACATCACCAGCGCCCGGTCGGCGAACTCGGCCACCACCCCCAGGTCGTGGGTGATGATCAGCACCCCGGCGCCGGTCACATCACGGGCGGTCTTGAGCACCTCGAGGATCTGGGCCTGCACCGTGACATCCAGTGCGGTGGTGGGCTCGTCGCAGATCAACAGGTCCGGGTCACAGCAGATCGCGATCGCGATCACCACCCGCTGGCGCTCCCCGCCGGAGAGCTCGTGCGGGAAGGCCCGCGCCCGCTGCTCAGGCCGTGAGATACCCACCAACTCCAGCAGCTCCACCGCGCGCCGGCGCGCCGCGGCCCGCCCGATCCGAGGCTGATGCACCTCGATGGCCTCGGCGATCTGATCACCCACGGTGTAGACCGGCGTCAGCGCCGACATCGGATCCTGGAACACCATGCCGATCGAGGCGCCGCGGATCTTCGACATCGCGGTGTCGCCCAACCCGAGCAGCTGCGTACCGGCCAGCCGCACCGAACCGGACACCTGCGCGTGTTCGGGCAGCAACCCCATCACCGCCATCGCCGCCGCGGACTTGCCCGAACCCGATTCGCCGACCATCGCCACGACTTCGCCGGGATCCACCCGATAGCTGATGCCGCGCACCGCATGTACCGCGTCGCGGCCGGCGCCGAACGTCACGGCCAGGTCGGAGACCTCTAGCAGGGCGCTCATCGGCGGCCCCGCAAGCTGGCGGCGTCGGGGTCGAGCGCGTCACGCAGGCCGTCGCCGGCGAGGTTGGCGCAGACCAGGATCGTGATCAGCACCCCGGCCGGGAACAGGAACACCCACGGGAAGGTGATGGCCGAGGCGGTGCCGTCGGCGATCAGGGTTCCCAACGACACGTCGGGCGGCTGGATGCCGAAACCCAGGTAGCTCAAGCCGGTTTCGGCCAGGATCGCCACCGCGACGTTGAGCGCGGTGTCGATGATCAGGATGGACGCCACGTTGGGCACGATGTGGTCGATGATGATGCGCCGGCTGGAAACACCCATATATCGTGCGGCGCGGATGAATTCACGTTCCCGCAGGCTCATCGTGAGCCCGCGCACCATGCGGGCGCTGATCATCCAGCTGAACCCGGCCAGCAGCAGCACCAGCAGCGCGATGTTGCCGCTGTTCTTGGTGCGCGGGGTGATGATCGCGATCAGGATGAACGCCGGCACCACCAGCAGCAGGTCCACCAGCCACATCAGCACCCGGTCGCGCCAGCCGCCGAAATATCCCGAGATCGCCCCGACCGTCGCGGCGATCACCGTGGAGATCAGCGCCACGCATACTCCGATCAGCATCGACTTCTGCATGCCGCGCAGGATCTGGGCCAGCAGGTCCTGGCCCAGAGCGTTGGTGCCCAGCCAGTGCTCGGCGCCCGGCGGCACCAGCAGCGCGTCGTAGTCCAGATCGGTGTAGGAGTAGGGCAGCAGTCCCGGCAGTGTGTAGCAGCCGACGAACATCACCGCCAGCAGCGCCAGCGCGGCGACGGCGGTGCGGCTGCGCAGGAATCGACGCAGCACCAGGGTGCGCCGGGAGGCGAACGTGATCTCGGTGCTCATTGGCGCCGCTCCTCCCCATCGCTGCGCTCTGCATCGTCGGCGGCGCGGCTCATGACACCCGCACCCGCGGATCCAGCAGCGCATAGATGACATCGGAGAGCAGCCCGGCCAGCAGCACCACCGCACCGGAGAACACCGTGATCGCCGCGACGATATTGGTGTCCTGGGTGGCGACGCCTTGCACCACCCATTCGCCCATGCCGTGCCAGCCGAAGATCTTCTCCACGAACACCGCGCCGGTGACCAGGCCGGCCACCCCGTAGGCGAACAGGGTGGCCATCGGGATCAGCGCGGTGCGCAGCCCATGTTTGAACAACGCGCGGCGCCGGGTCAGCCCCTTGGCGCGCGCGGTGCGGATGAAGTCCTGGCCGAGCACGTCGAGCATCGCGTTGCGCTGATAGCGGCTGAAGCTCGCCGCCGCCCCCAGCGCCAGCGTCAGCGACGGCAACACCAGGTGCTGCAAGCGATCGACCAGTCCGGGCCAGAAGCCGGTGACCAGCCCGGGGGACGTCTCGCCGGTGTAGTCGAACAGTTGCGCACCCAGCGCCCAGTTCACCCGTAGCGCGCCCAGGATCACCAGGTTGGCCAGCACGAACGTGGGCACCGACAGCACCAGCAGCGCCGCCATTGTGATGACCCGGTCAGAGAGCCGATACTGGCGCACCGCCCCCCAGGCGCCGGCCACCACCCCGATCACCGTGCCCGCCAGCGAACCGACCACCAGCAATCGCAGGCTCACCCCGATGCGCCGGCCCAGCTCGTCGGAGACCGGTTGGCCGGTGACGGTGACACCGAAATCGCCGCGAACGGCATGCGAGGCCCAGTGCGCGTAGCGCAGCGGAATCGGCTTGTCCAGGCCCAGTTCGGCGGCCTTGGCGTCGATGACCGCCTGCGGCGGGCGCGGGTTGCGCTGCATCAGGCTGTCCAGCGGGGCGAACGCCAGCGAGGTCAGGCAGAACGTCAGAAATGACGCGAGGCCCAGCAGCACCAGGTAGTTCAGCGCCCGGCCGGCCAGAAACCGCATCATGGCCAAAAGGGTAGAGCCCTCTGGGGCGAGCGCGCCGGACGCCTCATTCCCGCCAACGTGCGTGTCCCCGGCCGACGCGCCGTGGGAATCGTCGGGTTTACGCTCGCTCGCGACGTGAGAGGCGCTGTCGGATCATCGATTCGAATGATTTTTACCCGTGGAATCTCGGCGCTCGTTGATTGGCGCCTCCGGCTTTTCTGTGGGTTTGGCCGCAGCCGGACCGCTTCATCCCGCTCAACGGCCAGCCGGGGCGGGCGTCGAGGAGTCCGGGCTGCCCGCCTGTGGGCGCAGCAGGGCGCCGAGGGCAGCGATCACCGGAGTGAGGACTTCGACCTCGGCGGGGCTACCGACGCATTCGGTGATCCCGGCGCCGACCACGTTGAGTCCGCGCAAGGAGCTCAGCATCTCGACTAGGCGGTCGATGGTCAGCCCGTCGGGCTCGGGCATGTTGTGGCCCTGGAACTGGCTCGGGTCGAGCACGTCGACGTCGACGTGTACGTAGACGTGCGTGGCGTCGGCCAGCACCGCGGCCGGATCCTCGGTCTCGGTGCCCATGCCTCGGGCGATCATGTCCTTTTCCGCCGGGATCGCGGCCCGTGCCCCGACCAGTGCGACCTTGTCGCGGTCGACCGGCGGCGCAGCGGTCAACGCCGGATCGCTCTCGCCGAGCAGACCGGCCAGCACCATTGCATGGTAGGCACCGTCGTGGGCGGCCTCTGGGGTCTTCAAGTCCGGATGAGCGTCGAACCAGGCGACGCCCAGGCCGGCACCGAAGCGCTCGCGCATCACCCGGATCGGCTCGAACTCGACGCCGCAGTCGCCGCCGATCGTCAGGAGCGCCCCGTCGACACCGGCGATCGCCGCGCGCTGGGCAGCCAAGTTCGGGCCGGTGAGAATCGCCCGGTTGCTCACACCGTCTTCGCGTGGGGAGGTCTCGGCGGACTGCTCGACCGTGATCACGGGCACGTCGAGGACGCGTCCGGCCAGCTCGGCCAACGCTCGGCAGCCGTCCGGCAGCCCCGGTGCGCGCGGAGTCATCGCACCTTGGAACTGGGGGACAGCATGGATTCTCATGACCCCAAGGTACTGAGGCCTCGGGGCCGCGGCCGGAAAGAAAGGCGCTTCCGGAAAGCACCCATTGATTAGTCTCAGTCATCAGACCGCAACAGAGGGAGAACCCCGTGACCGTCACCGACGACTACCTGGCCAACAACGCGGAGTACGCGAAGACCTTCAAAGGTCCGCTGCCCATGCCGCCGAGTAAGCACGTGGCGATCGTCGCCTGTATGGACGCCCGGCTGGATGTCTACCGGGTGCTGGGGATCAACGAAGGTGAAGCGCATGCGATCCGCAACGCCGGCGGCGTCATCACCGAGGACACCATCAGGTCGCTGGCCATCAGCCAGAAACTGCTGGGCACCCGGGAGATCATCCTGATCCACCACACCGACTGCGGGATGCTCACCTTCACCGACGACGAGTTCAAGCGTTCGATCCTGGAGGAGACCGGTATCCGGCCGGGCTGGGCGCCCGAGGCGTTCCCGGATCCGGCCGAGGACGTCAAGCAGTCGCTACGCCGGGTCAAAGCCAGCCCGTTCATCACCCAGACGACCTCGCTGCGCGGCTTCGTCTTCGACGTCGCCACCGGCAAGCTCGGCGAAGTCACGCTGTAGCCCGGTCGCGCCGCCTTTCGCCGCGGCCGCCAGGGTCACCGCTGCCGGCCAGGGTGCGCAGATGTACGCCGTTATAGGCGTGTCGGCGGACAAACACGCACGCTCGCGCCGAAAACGGGCGCGGGTGCGCGGATCACATTGACAGCGTGCCCGCCGGCCTGGTTACATACCCCACTATAACCAACTAATCTTGGTAAGTCTCACCAAGATTATCGGATATCTCCGGCGAGGAGCCCATGACCAGCAACATCACCGCGCCCTCGGAGCCGTCCACGCCCGGGCGGTATCAGCTGACGCATCTGCGCACCCTGGAGGCCGAGGCCATCCACATCATCCGGGAGGTCGCCGCGGAGTTCGAGCGGCCGGTGCTGCTGTTCTCCGGCGGCAAGGACTCCATCGTGATGCTGCACCTGGCGGTCAAGGCGTTCGCGCCGGGCAGGCTGCCGTTCCCGGTGATGCACGTCGACACCGGCCACAACTTCGACGAGGTCATCGCCGCGCGTGATGAGCTGGTCGCCCGCACCGGCGTGCGACTGGTGGTGGCCAGCGTCCAAGACGACATCGACGCCGGACGGGTGGTCGACGACGGGCCGTCGCGCAACCCACTGCAGACCGTCACCCTGCTGCGCGCCATCCGGGAGAACAAGTTCGACGCCGCGTTCGGCGGCGCCCGCCGCGACGAGGAGAAGGCCCGCGCCAAGGAGCGGGTGTTCAGCTTCCGCGACGAGTTCGGCCAGTGGGACCCCAAGGCGCAGCGACCCGAGTTGTGGAACCTCTACAACGGGCGGCATCGGCCCGGCGAGCACATCCGGGTGTTCCCGCTGTCGAACTGGACCGAATTCGACATCTGGTCCTACATCGGCGCCGAGGAGATCCTCTTGCCCTCAATCTATTTCGCCCATCAGCGCAAAGTCTTCCGCCGCGACGGCATGCTGCTGGCCGACCACGAGTTCCTGCGCCCCGCCAACGGCGAGGACGTGTTCGAGGCCATGGTGCGCTTCCGCACCGTCGGCGACGTCACCTGCACCGGCTGTGTGGAGTCCACTGCGGCGACCGTCGAGGACGTCATCGCCGAGACGGCGGTATCGCGGTTGACCGAGCGCGGCGCCACCCGCGCGGACGACCGGATCTCCGAGGCAGGCATGGAAGACCGCAAGCGGCAGGGGTATTTCTGATGAGCGCGGCCACCACGCTGCTTCGTATCGCGACGGCCGGATCGGTCGACGACGGCAAGTCCACCCTGATCGGGCGGTTGCTGTTTGACTCCAAGGCCGTCATGGAGGACCAGTTGGCCTCGGTGGAGCGCACCTCCCGGGAGCGCGGCCACGACTACACCGATCTGGCCCTGGTCACCGACGGGCTGCGCGCCGAGCGCGAGCAGGGCATCACCATCGACGTGGCCTACCGTTACTTCGCCACGCCCAAGCGGAAATTCATCATCGCCGACACTCCGGGTCACATCCAGTACACCCGCAACATGGTGACCGGTGCCTCGACCGCTCAGCTGGCGATCGTGCTCGTCGACGCGCGCCACGGACTGCAGGAGCAGTCGCGCCGGCACACCTTCCTGGCGTCGCTGCTGGGCATCCGCCACATCGTGCTGGCCGTCAACAAAATGGATCTGATCGACTGGGACGCGGGCAAATTCGAGGCGATCCGCGATGACTTCCATTCGTTTGCCACCCGGCTGGACGTGCACGATGTGACGACCATCCCGATCTCGGCGCTGCTCGGCGACAACGTGGTGACCAAGTCCGACAAGACGCCCTACTACGAGGGCCCGTCGCTGTTGTCGCATCTGGAAGACGTCTACATCGCCGGTGATCGCAACCTGGTCGACGTGCGCTTCCCGGTGCAGTACGTGATCCGCCCGCAGACCCACGAGCACGCCGATCACCGCAGCTACGCCGGCACGGTCGCCAGCGGCGTACTGCGTCCCGGCGACGACGTGGTGGTGCTGCCGTCCGGGAAACCGAGCCGGGTCGCGGCGATCGAGGGCCCCAACGGCCCAGTGGGCGAAGCATTTCCGCCGATGGCGGTCTCGGTCAGTCTCGAAGACGACATCGACATCTCCCGTGGCGACATGATCGCCCGCACCAACAACCAGCCGCGGATCGTGCAGGATTTCGACGCCACCGTGTGCTGGATGGCCGACGGGGCGACGCTGCAGCCCGGCAACGACTACATCATCAAGCACACCACCCGCACCACCCGGGTGAAGGTGATGGCACTGGACTACCGCCTCGACGTCAACACCCTGCACCGGGACAAGGAGGCGAACGCGCTGCAGCTCAACGAACTCGGCCGGGTCTCGCTGCGCGCCCAGGTCCCGCTGATGCTCGACGAGTTCAGCCACAACGACGCCACCGGGTCGTTCATCCTCATCGACCAGTCCACCAACGGAACGGTCGCGGCCGGCATGGTGCTGCGCGACGTCTCGGGGCGCACGCCCAGTCCGAACACGGTGCGTCACGAGTCGCTGGTCACCGCGGCCGACCGGTTGTCGAAGGGGCGCACGGTGTGGTTGACCGGACTGTCCGGCGCGGGCAAGTCCTCGGTGGCCATGCGCGTCGAGCAGCTGCTGCTCGAAAGGGGAACGCCCGCCTACGTTCTCGACGGCGATAACCTGCGGCACGGCCTCAACGCCGATCTCGGCTTCTCGATGGCCGACCGCGCCGAGAACCTGCGTCGGCTCGCGCACGTGGCAACACTGCTGGCCGATTCCGGCCAGATCGTGCTGGTGCCGGCGATCAGCCCGCTGATCGAGCACCGCCAGCTGGCCCGGCAGGTCCACACCGACGCCGGTTTCGAATTCATCGAAGTGTTCTGCGACACCCCGCTGGAAGACTGCGAGCAACGAGACCCCAAGGGGCTGTACGCAAAAGCGCGCGCGGGCCTCATCACCCACTTCACCGGCATCGACAGCCCGTATCAGCGGCCGCGGAATCCCGATGTGCGGCTGACACCCGACGATGACGTCGACGAACAGGCCCGCCAGGTCATTGCGGCGATCGACGCCCGAACATGAACGATCACCAGCTGGCCACCCAGCTCGCCACCGACGCCGGACGATTGCTGCTGACCGTCCGCGACGAACTGGCCGACGCGCCGCAAGCCGAGCGTAAAGCGGCTGGCGACAAGCGCTCGCACGACTACCTGATGACCGCGCTGGCCACCGAACGCCCGGCGGATGCGGTGCTGTCCGAGGAGGGTGCCGACAACCCGGCGCGGCTGCAGGCCGACCGGGTGTGGATCGTCGATCCGCTCGACGGCACGCGGGAATTCTCCGAACTCGACCGCGACGACTGGGCCGTGCACGTCGCGCTGTGGCAGGGCGGGGAGCTGACCGCCGGCGCGGTCGCGCTGCCGGCCCGCGGCATCACGCTGGCCACCCCGGCCGTCGCCGCACCACCGGAGCACCCCGGCCCGGTGCGCATCGCGGTCTCGCGCAGCCGCCCGCCGGCGGTCGCCGAGGCGGTGCGAGCTCACCTCGACGGCGAGCTCGTGGCCATGGGATCGGCCGGGGCGAAGGTCGCCGCGGTCATCCAGGGCATCGCCGACGTCTACGTGCACGCCGGCGGCCAGTACGAATGGGACTCGGCGGCCCCGGTGGCCGTCGCCCGGGTCGCTGGCCTGCACACCTCGCGCATCGACGGCTCCCCGCTGGTCTACAACCGGCCCGACCCGCTGCTGCCCGATCTGGTGGTGTGCCGGCCCGAATATGCCGAGGCGGTGCTTGCCGCGATCGGCTGACGTCGCCGAGACGAGCGCAGATGGCAGAATCGCCAGGATGCGGATGTCGGCCAAGGCGGAGTACGCGGTGCGGGCGATGGTGCAGCTCGCCACCGCCGACGCCGGCACCCTGGTCAAAACCGACGACATCGCCGCCGCCCAGGGCATTCCGCCCCAGTTCCTCGTCGACATCCTGTCCGACCTGCGCACCGACCGGCTGGTCCGCAGCCAGCGCGGCCGTGACGGCGGCTACGAGCTGGCACGCGCGGCATCCGAGATCAGCGTCGCCGACGTGCTGCGCTGTATCGACGGCCCGCTGGCCAGTGTGCGCGACATCGGCCTGGGCGATCTGCCCTACGCCGGCCCCACCGCCGCGTTGACCGATGTGTGGCGGGCGTTGCGGGCCAGCATGCGGTCGGTGCTCGAGCAGACCAGCCTGTCCGACGTCGCCACCGGGCAACTGCCCGCCCACGTTGCGGAATTCGCCGCCGACTACCGCGCCCAGGAACGCCAGCGCGGCCACGGCAGCTGACCTTCCCGGCGCGAGCGTGCGTGTTCCCGGCCCGACACTCCGTGCCGGGGCCGGAACAACGCACGCTCGCCCGACAGCCCGACAGCCCGGCTAGGACCCCGAGCCGTACGGGCGGGTGAGGATTTCCATCGCATGACCGCTGGGATCGCGGAAATACACCCCGCGCCCACCGTCGCGACGATTGATCTCACCGGGGCGCGCACCGCGCGGGTCGGCCCAGTGCGCCAGCCCCCGCGAGGTGATCTTGCCGTAAATGGCGTCGAAGTCGTCCTCGGAGACCAGGAACGCATAGTGCTGCGGCCGGATCTCCTCGTCGGCGGGCACCTCGGCGTAATCGAGGCTGGCCTCGTGATCGAGCCCGACGACCATGAAGTGGCCGAACGGCTGGGGATCGGGCAGGCCGAACAACTCCGCCAGAAAGGCCGCCGACGCCTGCTTGTCGTGGGCGGCGACGATGGTGTGGTTGAAGGAAATGCTCATGGTTCAAGTGTCGGCCGCCGCCGGCGCGCATGCCACAATCGCGGGCATGCAGGTGGGAATGACCATGCCGGTGATGGAGCCCGATCTGGATGCGACGCTGCTGCGGGACTGGGCGTGCGCCGTCGACGAGGGACCGTTCTCGTCGCTGGCCTGGGGCGAGCGGATCGCTTTCACCAACCCGGACAGCCTGACCCTGCTGGGGGCGCTGGCGGCCTGGACCGACCGGGTGCGGCTGGTGACGACGGTGATCGTCCCGCAACTGCACGATCCGGTCATGCTGGCCAAGGCACTGGCCACCGCGGATCTGCTCAGCGGTGGGCGGCTCACCGTCGGCATCGGTGTGGGCGGCCGGCACGAGGACTACCGCGCGGCCGGTGCCGACCCGGCGACGCAGACGATGCGGGAGATGGCCGAGCGGGTCGCGATCATGAAACGGGTCTGGGCGGGGGAGAAGACCACCGAGTCGGTGCTGCCGGTCGGGCCGGCGCCGGCGCAGCCCGGCGGGCCGCCGCTGGTGGTCGGCACCATCGGCCCGAAGACGTTGCGCAGCGCGGCCAGTTGGGCCGAAGGGTTGGCCGGCATCACCATGGACCTCGACGTGGCCAAGCAGAACGAGTTGTTCGACGTCGCCCGCCAGGCCTGGCGGGAGGCCGGCAAGGCTCAGCCGTATCTGGCGACCTCGTTCTGGTTCGCGCTGGGCGAACCCGACGCCGCGCGCCACCAGGTGCGCGAGCACCTGGTGCGCTACATGAACTGGATTCCCGCCGAGTACGTCGAGGCCATGGCACCGACCACCGGCTGGGCGGGCAGCGAGGACGAGCTGCTCGCCGTGCTGCGCAACTTCGAATCGGTGGGTGCTGACGAGATCCACCTGATTCCCACCAGTTCCGACGCTGACCAGCTGCGGCGCGCGGCCGAAGTGGTGACCGAGTTCAACCGCTGAGGTTGCCGGGGCGCCGCGGGCAAACCCGTTGCGACACGGTCACGGAAGCGTCTCTATCGATATCTCACTAGTCACATCCGTCTCACCAGCAACTATCGTCGCAGCAGGCGAGGCCCGGAGCGGTCCCGGAAAGGTGTGACATGTCGGCGACGCGTGCGATCGTCTCGGTCGCGATGATCCCGGCGGTCGTGCTCGGCATGGTGCTCGCCGCCGAGTTCGCCCCACCGGCGTACGCGGCAACCTGCAATGCGCCCGAGGCCAACATCGAACCGCCGCCGGGCTCGCCGACGACCGGCGCGGGTCAGCTGCCGAGCGGGCGGCGGCCCCGCGGCACCAACGACAGCGCGCCGCTGCCCAAGCTGGGCCCGCTGATCGCCGCACTGATCAACCCCAACGGCGCCATACGGCAGCAGGCCGCGGTGGTGCCGCCGGCGCCGTCCCCAGACGGTCAGGTCGCACCGAACGCCGCCCAACCGGTCCAGCCGGTTCCGAACGCCGGCGCAGATCCGGGGCTGTCGACCGCCGACGCCGCGGGCGCCATTGCCGGCGCCCAGACTTCGCTGGTGGAGTGGATGACCGGGCCCAACAGCCCCAACCAAACCCTGCAGCGCTTCGGCATCTCCGGCACCGACCTCGGAATCCCTTGGGATAACGGTGATCCCGCGAACCGCCAAGTTCTCTACGCGTTCGGCGACACCTTCGGCTATTGCCGCATCCAAGGAAAGCAGTGGCGGCAGAACGTGCTGTTGCGCAGTCCGGACAACAATTTGGCCGACGGCATCACAGTCGGGCCCGGCGGCATCGGCAACAAGTATTCGGGCTCGCCACTGCGCCAAGCGAATTTCTCCAAGCAAATCCTGCCGGCGGTCCACCTGGCGCCGCACCAGGAGGGCATGATCCCCACCGCCGCCGTCGGGATCGCCGGGAACCAGTACATGAGTTTCATGTCCATCAAGCAGTGGGGGCGTGACGGCGAATGGTCCACCAACTACTCGGCTATCGCGGTCTCCAACGACAACGGCGAGACATGGGGTGTCTATCCGGGAACGGTGCGTTCGACGTCGCCGGAGAACGTGCCCCGGGCGCGCTTCGTCCCCGGTAACGAGAACTTCCAGATGGGTGCGTTCCTGCGCGGGGGCGACGGCTACCTGTACGCCTACGGGACGCCCCCGGGCCGCGGCGGCTCGGCGTACCTGTCGCGGGTGCCCGAGCGCACCATTCCCGACCTCACGAAGTACCAGTACTGGAACGGCGACAGCGGGTCGTGGGTGCCGAACAACCCGGCTGCGGCGACGCCGGTGATTCCCGGCCCGGTGGGTGAGATGTCGGTGCAGTACAACACCTACCTGCGGCAGTACCTGGCGCTATACGGCAACGGCGGCAACGATGTCGTCGCCCGCACCGCCCCGACGCCGCAGGGCCCGTGGAGCGCCGAGCAGACGCTGATCCCGACCGGTCAGATCCCCGGCGGCATCTACGCGCCCTACGTGCACCCGTGGTCGACCGGCAAAGAGGTGTACTTCACGTTGTCGCTGTGGAACGCCTACGACGTGATGCTGATGCGCACCGTGCTGGGCTGAGCCCGCCTGCCTCAGCCGCCCACCGCCGGTCGCGGCATCCGGTAGCGCCGGTCGCGCATGCGCAGCACCGGATACCCCTTACGGCCGGCGCCCAGGGCCCGCACCGGGGCGGCGGGCGCCAGATGCCGTGACGACGACGCGGGACGCCCCGGTTCCTCCGATGACGCCAACGGCTGGGTGGCTGCGGCCAGTTGCACCTGCTGCACCGCCGCGACGTTCGCCGGTGCCGCCGGCCAGCTCGAGGGCACCGACAAACCGCCCACCGGCGCGGCCCCGCCGACCCTGGCCAGCACCAACGCCGGTGCGCCGGCGCTGAATTGGCCTGCCGCAACCGCGGCCGCCGGGGCCTTGGCGGCCGCCGACGCGGCGGCCGGTAGCAGCGCCATGATCCAGTTGCCCATCTGACCCGCCGTGCGGATGGAGTCGGCGGTGAATCGCGCCGGGTTGACCACGGTGTTGAAAGCGCCGGTGGTGCTGACCGTCGAGGACACCAGCGCGGCCATCGGGTCCGACGGTGTCGCCGTGGCGGCGGCAGTGGCTTGCGCGGCGGCCGCGGCCTGAACGGATTGCGCTGCCGGGCTGGTGGTTTGTTGAGGCCGCTGAAACGGTGTCAGCGTGGCCGCGGCCGACGAGCCGGCCGCGTAGGCGTACATCGCGGTGGCGTCCTGGGCCCACATCGCGGCGTAGGCGGCCTCGGTGGCGGCGATCGCCGGGGTGTTCTGCCCGAAGAAGTTGGTGGCGACCAGGGTGGCCAGCTGGACCCGGTTGGCGGCGACGACGGGTGGTGGCACCGTTGCGGCGAAAGCGGTTTCGTAGGCGGCTGCGGCGGCACGGGCCTGATTGGCGGTTTGCTCGGCCAGCGTCGCGGTGGCCGACGCCCAGGTGACATAGGGCATCGCGGCGGCGATCATCGCCTCGGCGGAGCCGCCGGACCAGGCGTGGCCGTGCAGTTCGGACAGCGTCGAGGAGTAGCCGGTCGCAAACGATTCCAGCTGCCAGGCCACGGCGTCCCAGCTCGCCGCGGCGGCCAGCATCGGACCCGAACCGGGGCCCGAATACATCAAGGTCGAATTGACCTCGGGAGGAAGCATCCCGAAATCCACCATGGAGAGTCCTTGTCGGTTATCCGCCGACCGAGGGGCGCGGCATGGCGAAGCGCTTCGGCCCGACCCGCAGGATGCTGCTGACGGTGGAGCGCCCGGCACCACCGGCCGCCGCTCCCATCGCCGCGGCCGGCGCGGCCATCATCCCGCTTGCCGGAGCCTCCTCCCAGGAGCCGGTTGCGGCCAGCTCAGCTTCGGACAGGAACAGCGGCTCCTCGCTGGCGGTGGCGATCGGCGCGGTGTCGGCCCAGGCCTTCGGTACCGACAGCTGACCGATCGGCGAGGCCGTGCCCATACTGGCGGTGCTGCGCACCAGCGCCGGCCCCGCCTGTACCGCCGAGGCCATGCCGGCGGCGGGAAGGGCCGCCGGTACCGCGGCGGCCGCGGCCTTGGGCGCCGAGCCGCCGACTGCCTTGGCCAGGGCGGTGAAGAAGCTGCCCGCGTTGGTCACGGTGCGGCTCATGGCGGTGGCGAAACCGACCGGGCCGCTGAGCGTGTTGAAGGTGCTCGCGCCGTCGATCACGCTGTCGGCGGCCGACTGGCTGCCCTGGGAGGCCGCAGCGGTGCCGAGTGCCGCGGCCGGTGCCAGCGCCTGGCTGGTGGCCGCGGCGGAGTTGGTGGTCTGCGGCGGTTCCTGGAACGGTGCCAGCTGGGTTGCGGTGTAGGCCGCGGTGGCGTAGCCGTGCATGGCCGCGGCGTCTTGCGCCCACATCTGGGCGTAGGCGGTTTCCAGGGCGGAGATCAACGCGGTGTTCTGCCCGAAGATGTTGGTGGCCACCAGATTTGCCAGCTGTGTGCGGTTGGTGGTGACGACGGCCGGCGGAACCGTTGCCGCACGGGCAGATTCGTAGGCGGCTGCGGCGGCGCGTGACTGGGTGGCGGCCTGCTCGGCTTGCGTTGCGGTCTGGCTCGCCCAGGTGATGTAGGGCGCTGCGGCGGCGAGCATCGCCTGGGAAGAGGTGCCGGTCCAGCCCTCATCCTGCAGCCCGGTGAGCGTGGTCGAGTAGCCCAGCGCGAACGCATTCAGTTGTCCGCTCAACGCATCCCAGGCCGCCGCCGAGGCCAGCAGCGGCCCCGAACCGGGTCCGGTATACATCTGGGTCGAGATGACCTCGGGCGGCAGAATCCCGAAATCCAGCATCAGCAAAGCCTTCCTCGATCGCATCGGGTGATGCGCAGCCGGTGAGATCGGCAGGCGAGGTGTGAAGGATCAGCCGAAAAGGGCTAGGGCCTACCGAATTGATTCGTGGCGGTCACGCACCGGGCGACATCGCCTGGTTCCGCCGGCGGCCCGGAATTCGCATTCCAACGGTGTTGTCATGGGAATCGGATGCTCGCTTTTCGATAGTGCTTTCTGGTTAGCCACGACGTTAGACGCGGGCTGCGCGAAATCCCGCCTTGGGACTTTGGCGCCTGCGACGACAAGACGGCCGCAACGGCCTGCGCGGCTTTATCGCCGAGGCGCGGTGTCAAGCGGTCTAGCACCCTGCTACCTGCAAGGATGCGCTGAATTCCGGGCACGCCCCGCGCGGGCGGCATCCCTGTTGCACACCGCCCCGGGTTTAAAAATCAGCCTGCAAAAAAGCCTGTGTGGCAGATGAGCGCCGCACTGATCCGGGTGTTCACTGGCCGGGCGGACCCGGCGGCCCGCTCAGCCATCGAACACCGAGCGCAACGCGGCGCCGACGTCAGCGATCACGCCGGGGGTGTAACCGGGGATGTTCATCGTCACCCCGCCCACACCGGCGTCGAGCACCTTGGTCTTGACCTGCTCGGCGATCGACTCGGGGCTGCCGGCCACCATCCGCTGGCTCATCGCGTCGGGAATCTGGTCGGCCTTGACGTTCTGGCCGGCCAGCGCGGTGAGCAACATGGTGGTCTCCAGCGTGGCCGGGTCGCGGCCGATCGCCTCGCAGCTGCGCTGCACCGCAGCCATTTTCGCGGGCAGCTCGTCGAAGCCGGCGATGATGTTGAGGTGGTCGAAGTGCCGTGCTGCCAGCGGGATGGTCTTCTTCTCGCCGCTGCCACCGATCAGCAGCGGAATGTGGTCGCGGAAGCGGGGTTCGGCCATCGCCTCGCGGGCGCGGTACCACTTGCCCTCGAAGGTCGGCCGTTCGCCCTTGAGCATCGGCAAGATGATCTCCAGTGCCTCGTCGAGCCGGTTGAACCGGTCGGTGAAGGTGCCGAACTCGAAACCCAGCTGGTCGTGTTCGAGCTCGAACCATCCGGTGCCGATACCCAGCACCGCCCGCCCGGAGCTGATGACGTCCAGGGTGGTGATGATCTTGGCCAACAGTGCCGGGTTGCGGTAGGTGTTGCCGGTTACCAGCGTGCCCAGCTGGACCCGTTCGGTCGCGGTCGCCAGCGCACCCAGGGTGGTGTAGGCCTCGAGCATCGGCTGGTCGGGGGAGCCCAGCATGGGCAGTTGGTAGAAGTGATCCATCACGAACACCGCGTCGAACCCGGCGGCCTCGGCCTCCTGGGCCTGGGCGACGACGGTGGGGAACAGCTTTGAAACGTCGGTGCCGTAAGAGAAATCGGGGATCTGGAAGCCAAGGCGAATCGTCATTCGTTCGACCCTAGGGGGCGCGGGGGCTTCTCCGGGGAAGTTTTCGCTGGGCGCGAAGTGGGAATTTCCAAGCGGCGTTGGTCGCCGGCTGCAGCGGCAAGCCGCTATTGCCAGGGCCCGTCAGTCGCGTTTGGCCTCGTAGCGCAGCAGGACCGTCCCGCCCGGGAAGGAGCGGTTCTCCACCAGTCGCAGCGAGACCCATGACGGTAGCGTCGGGAAGAACGGGGTGCCGCCGCCCACGGCGGTGGGCGCGATCACGATCCGGTATTCGTCCACCAGTCCGGCCTGCACGATGGGTGCGGCCAGCGTCGCGCCGGCCACTTCCAGAATGCCGTCGGTTTCGGCTTTCAACTTCCTCACCACCTCGACCGGTTCGCCGCGTTCCAGGCGTGCGTTCCAGCCGACGGATTCCAGGGTGCGTGAGAACACGACCTTGGGCATGTCACGCCAGATGCGGGCGAAGTCAACGATCAACGGGGTGGCATCGGGGGCCTTGTCGGCGGTCGGCCAATACGCGGACATTAGTTCGTAGAGCCGCCGACCGTAGAACGACAGGGCGGTCTCCCGCTCGAAGTCATTCCAGTACTGGTGGAGTTCTTCGCTCGGCTCAGACCAGTCGATATTGCCTGCTGCGTCGGCGATGTACCCGTCCACCGACACGTTGAAGCCATAGATGAGTTTGCCCATGCAGATCAGAGTGCACCGGAGGGCAAGATTTGTCGCGATGCCACAGCTGGTGGACCAACTGACAAGAATCCACGCGCGGCCCACATCTTGCGGCGACACATCGAGGCCGCGCTTGTCCATGGCTTGGAACTCAGCTCGGCGGCACACCACAACGCCGTCGTCGTAACCCGACAGGCGCCGTACTCTCGCTGGCTCCGAGCGGACCCCTTCGCGTGCCCGGGACCTACGTGGAGATCAATTGCTGGGCGCGCTGAAACGACACGCCGAGCGCCTCGCCCACGTCGCGGACGGCAACACCATGCGCCGCCAGATTGCGCGCAAGGGCCCGCGCTTGGGCCTGGGCGGCAGCGGCGTGCTGCTCCGCTAGCTTCCGGTCATGGGACACCTTCTCGGCTACAGCTGTGACGTCGATGTCATCGACTCTGATCGTGATCTTCACGCCCACTGAGGAGGGCGCCGAGTCTGTCACTGTGCAGATGAAGTCGACCGCTTCGCGGGGCACGTCGGAGAGCCGGCGAGCCTGGGTAGTGCTGCCGAGGTTGATCGCACCGTCAGCGCCGACGTACCCGTCGAGTTCGGGAACATCGATCATCCACCACCTGTCGTCGCGGGTGACATGGACCTGGTAGGTGTGCATGTCATTCCTCCTTGCAGTTGATGGAACAGGTCTTGATCGCGTTGTCGAGTTGACGACGGACGTCCGGGCTGATGGTCCGATGGCCGTCGGGCACCGGGATGCTGTAGCTGCCATGCGGACAGGTCCACGTCGCGTGACTGCCTTTGCCGTCGCGCGGCGTGAAACGTGCCTGCTTGAGTTGTTGGACGATTTCCCGCGTGGGTGCCGGTGCAATCACGAGATTAGTCTAACGTCATAGACGATTTCTAGTCAATCGAGATAGACATCGATCGATGCAGCGCAAAGGGCGTGAGCGTCAGCGGCCGCGGCGTGCGGATCGGCCGGATCAGCGGCGAAACGTACTTTCGCGGGTGTGGTGGACATGGTGGGTCTGTGAAGATGACCAGGATTCGTTCCACGAGCGAAATGCCGCAATCGCGAGAGAACTACGAGACCGCGGACTGTACTGATCCACAGCCGCTGCCCGCCGATCTGGCAGACAAGGAGAACGAGCGGTGATTAGCCGAAGCGTGGCCGATATCAAGGGTTCACCAACATCGCCCGTGGTAATCGTTGGAGAGAGCCTCGGCCGTCAGAAGTCCGGGATCCCGTTCGACGGCGGAAGTGGACGGTTACTGGACCGCGCCCTGAAGGAAGCCGGCCGAACGAAGGACGAGGTGTTCACCACCAACGTCGTCGACTGGCACCCGCCCAGCGGCTATCGGCTGACCCAGCAGGACATCAATGCGGAAATCCCGCGGCTCGAGCACGAACTTGACATCATCCGCCCCAAACTCGCGATCTGTCTCGGGAAGATCGCCGGGACTGCTTTGCAGACTCTGTATCCCGAAGCGCCAGAACTACCATGGCCGTTCAGCCCGCCGGATAAGCAGATCGAGAAGCATCATCCTGCCCTGCTGCTGGCCCTGCATCCGGCTGCAGCGCTACGGCGACGCAATCAGCTGCCAAAGGAAGAGTGCGAGCCTTACGAACGCCAGTACGTGTCCAGCTTGGCTCGCGCGCTGCGGTGGAGTTTCGAGAGCGATGTCCTGCCCCGACTGCCCTGGACCGAGGCCGATGTGATCGCCGTCGATGATCTCTACCGCGAGCACGGCAGGCTCAGCGCCAGGCACCCTGAGGTTCAAGCTCTCGCAAACCGGCTGGGCCGGACCCCGACGGCGGTGGCGGCGGAGATGAACAACCTTCACCACGCACACAGCGAGCCGGGCGTGTATCCAGGAAAGCATTGGCGTTTCAGTGAACTCGACCGAAAGGTCGCCGACGATGAGTCAGCCAGGTTGCTCACGAGCAGGCAGGCGACGGCCGAATAACATGCGTTGAGCTGCGAAAACGCTGGTGCCCCCGGCAGTGTGTGGTTCCAGGACATAGGAATGGCGTGTCTCAGGACATCGGAATAGGTTCAGGCCGCACCGTCAGCGGGTGTCGA